>NZ_NGLI01000001.1:5000-91029 GCF_002141285.1 Enterococcus sp. 3G1_DIV0629
TCTAGTAGTCACTAAACCAGCTACTACATCGCTGTGTCCGCCTAGATATTTGGTGCCGCTGTGGACAACGATATCAGAACCAAGATCTAATGGTCTTTGAAAATAAGGAGTAGCAAATGTATTGTCAGCAATAACTATCAATCCATGTCGATGAGCCAGAGTGGCACTTTTTTCTAAATCAGTAATCTTTAGAAGCGGATTGCTGGGTGTTTCAAGATAAAGTGCTTTTGTATTGGGTTGGATGGATTGTTCTATTTTATCAAGATTGCTCGTATCTATGATCGTGTACTCGAGACCATTTTTAGTAAGAACCTTGTCAAATAGACGGAATGTTCCTCCATAGACATCATCTCCTAATAAGATATGATCGCCAGCTTCAAAAAGAGAAAAAACGGCATGAATCCCAGAAAGACCAGAAGAAAAAGCGAATCCTCGAACACCCCCTTCCAAATCAGCAATCAGTTCTTCCAATGCAAAACGAGTAGGATTACCAGATCTTGAATATTCATATTGTTTAGGATGACCGACTCCATCTTGCCGATAAGTGGATGTTTGATAAATAGGTACACTGACAGCTCCTGTTGTGGGATCTTCACTGATGCCTCCGTGGATCAATTTTGTTTGAATGTGCATGTTTCTTTCCTCCTATAAGTAAATGTTTTTTGATAAATAGCGGTCTGCTGCGTCTGGAAAAATCGTAACGACACGATGACCAGGTGGTAAACGACGAATTTCTCTTAATGCTGCTGCAAAAGCCGCACCACTCGAACTCCCGACTAATAGTCCTTGTTCTCGTGCTAATTGCCTAGTATAGTTAAACCCTTCTCCATCAGAGATTGTTTCGATCTGATCGATTGAAAGGGGAGAAAGAAACGGCGGAATGAATTCTACACCGATACCCTCAATTTCATGAGGGGCTGGATCTCCGCCATTTAACACAGAGCCCTCTGGTTCTACACCGATTATTCGAATGTCGGGATATTTTTCTTTCAAAAAGGTAGAAGTTCCAGCAAAGGTTCCACCGCTACCGATCCCTGCCACAAAACTATGGATATCTTCTTTGATTTCATGAAAGATTTCTGGTCCTAACGTATGATAGTAAGCAGCGGGATTATCTTTATTTTCAAATTGAAGAGGCAGATAGCTGTTCGATATCTCTTCTGCAAGTTTTTTACTTTTGCTGATGGCACCGACGATTCCTTTCTCACTAGGAGAATGGATGATCTTTGCTCCCAATGCTTTCATCAATTGTTGTTTTTCTAAGCTGAACTTCTCTGGAACAACAAAAATCGTTCTTAACCGATGTGTGAGTGCGGCCAGAGCAATCCCAATCCCTGTGTTTCCGGCAGTCGGTTCGATGATCGTCGTTTTTTCATTGATTTTTCCTTGGGCAAGTCCTTCTTTGATCAAATAACTGCCCAATCGATCTTTGATACTTCCTCCTGGATTTAAATATTCCAGTTTTGCATAAATAGAAGAACCTTTAGGCATAGAATAGTGCTGATTGTCAAAGCGATAAAGCGGTGTAGAACCAATAGCTTCTGTAATTGTCGAGATAATCATATGGACCTCCTAAAAAAGATAATAAAAAAAGGAGCTGACTATTAAATCAGCTCCTTGAAAGACATAGAGAAAAATTGAGTAGACAAAAAGGTAAGTTACCTAGTACTCATTCTATGAAGGGCAATTAATAGACATGACAAATAGTATGCTGCTTTTACGCACCATACAACAGCAACGATTCCATTGTTTTTGGTTGCTGACTGTCATGTGTATCCCTCCAAGTAAAATTTTTATTAACGATAGCATGAAAAAAAATAAAAGTCAAAGGCTTGAAAGGAAAAATTTTTCGATAGTATCGTTTACCCGTATTTACTTTTTTTTGTCAAATAGTCATGAAACCTTAAAAGATAGAGAATACTCTAGTTTTCTGACCGGTTGTCTGATACAATAAAGTTGATTATGATAAAGAAAAGAAGGAGCAAAAATAATGATCTCAGCAAGTGATTTAAGAGCCGGTATGACGTTCGTTCAAGACGGTAAATTGATTAAAGTTCTGGATGCAAGCCACCATAAACCTGGTAAAGGAAATACAGTTATGCGTATGAAACTGAAAGATGTCCGTTCAGGCGCAACATACGACACAACGTTCAGACCAGAAGAAAAATTTGAAAAAGCACATATCGACACAAAACCTGTGCAATATTTGTACACGATGGACGATACAGCTTTCTTCATGGATTTGGAAACATATGAACAATATGAAATTCCTGTAGAAACAGTAGAAGAAGAAATGAAATATATCCTAGAAAACATGGAAGTAAAAATCCAATTCTTCGGTAGCGAAGTTATCGGTGTTCAATTACCAACAACTGTCGTGTTGCGTGTCGTGGAAACACAACCTTCAATCAAAGGTGCAACAGTTACTGGTTCAGGTAAACCAGCGACAATGGAAACTGGCTTAGTGGTCAATGTTCCTGACTTCATCGAAACAGATGAATTATTGGAAATTAATACAGCAGAAGGTTCTTATGTAAAACGTGCATCAAAATAATGAGCTGACGAATTGATAAGAAGTTGAAAAACATAGCTTGACCTCTTGAAAAGTGGATCATCCGATCTGCCTTTCAAGAGGTTTTTTGTAGAATCAGCCGATTGAAAAATAAAAAAGTATTTGTTTTATTTACACTTTGAAATACAATTTAATTGAAAGATGTGATCTGTCGAATATTTTGAAAGAGAGGAATCTTTATGGGATTCATCCTATTACTGTTTTTTTATCTTTTGATTTTTTTGTTATGGGCAATAATTGTAACGCTTGCATTTCCAGAAGTGGCTTTGTACATAATTGTTGGTTTGTTTTCGATGTTCCTTCCGAATGAAATAGGTGGGCGATATATTGAATTATTGGAACTTTTTCAGCCTATCATCCATTATTTTCAACGATTTACAGAAGCGCATCTATCTGTAAAATTATTTATTCTTTTAAGCATTCCACTGAGTTACCTGCTGTTGTCTAGTCTATTGCAATTTTTTGGTATTTATCCATTGCAGATCATAGGATCATGTATGACGATAATTACTGTTTTTTATTTATTAAATGTTATTTTTCAATTAGCTTTGATTTGGAATATTTTGCTGACAGTTCCGATCTCTCTCGTAGCGATTGGTATCCGTTTAGTTGTTTATCATTCTTTGAATAAGTATTTTCATAAGTGTACGTATTTATTCACTTTTTTACTCAAAGAAAAAAATGAAAAGAAAGATACTTCTGAGCATACGCAACAATCATCTAATCAAAATAGGAACAACGAAAAAACTTCTTTAGTAATCAACGAGCCTTTTGAACTGGAAGCTTATTTTAGGCTGATCTTAGGTGTAGATGAACAGGCAACAAAAGAAGAGATCAAACATGCCTATCGACAAAAAGTCATGAAGTATCATCCAGATAAATCCGTAGAAGAAAATGCGAAAGAAAAGTACGAAGAGATTATCGAAGCCTATAAATATTTGAAATAGTTTCAAATTGCCATGTTTCCTTTTATTTTCCTACTGCTTGTATAACCAAGACAGCGTTTTCTTTCTCTTTATATTAAAATAATATTATAATTAAATTAGTTTAAAAAGAGAAAACGGAGGCTGAATAATGGAGAAGCATACGACGAAAGAGACACAGAAAGAAAATAACAACGTAAAAAAACAATTGAACTTTGCGGATAATCATGAATTTATGTTAGCTAGCCAGAATTGTGTCGCTCCCTTTAACCATTTAGAGATTATTCAAGACGGAAAAGTTATATGGAGCCAGAAAGCTTATGCATTTTTAGAAGAGGAATGTCCAAACTGTGCGAATCCAAGTCTTTGGGAAAATGCGCGATGTAACCATCAAACGGGTCTCTTTCGTGTCACTGAGCAAATCTTTCAGTTGCGGGGATTTGATATGGCCAACCTCACACTGGTTCTTACTCCAAACAATAAATGGATTGTCTTTGATACATTGATGAGTATCGAATGTTCAAGAGCAGCGATTGAGTTTGCGGATCGCTGGTTTAATGAAAACGGGTATCCAGAAGTGGAGGGGAATCTTGCAGGAATCATTATCAGTCATTCCCATGTCGATCATTTTGGTGGCATACGCGGTTTGTTTAAAGACTTCGAAGTAGATCCTTCTGTTCCGATTTATGTACCTGAAGGATTTACGGAAGCTGCTATTTCTGAGAACCTTATGGTAGGGAAGGCCATGGGAAGAAGAGCAGTCTTTCAATATGGCTCTTCCTTAGAAAAAAGTCCATTTGGTTCCTTATCTGTTGGGATTGGACAAGGACAATCTACAGGCACGATCAGTTTTGAGCTTCCTACTTGTGAGATCACTGAAAATAAAATAATCGCTATCGATGGATTAGATCTGGAGTCCCAATTGACCCCTGGCACAGAAGCCCCTGCCGAAATGAATACGTATATTCCAGCATATCAAGCGCTTTGGATGGCAGAAAACTGCACTTGTACGATGCATAATCTTTATACTCTGCGAGGGGCACAGATACGAGATGGAAAAAGCTGGTCGAGATACCTTAGTGAAGCACAACGGCGCTATGGACCAAAAACAAAAGTATTGTTCCATGCGCATACTTGGCCGCGGTACGCCACTGAGGAGGAACCAGATGCTATTAACAGGTATTTACTAGACCAAGCACGGTTATATAAAGGAATTCATGATGAATCACTTAAAGCTGTCAATGCCGGGTATACCATAAACGAATTAGCAGAACAAGTCGCTTTGCCAGAAGAACTGATAAACCAGTGGTATCTAAGACCATATTACGGAACGATTGCTCATAATAGCAAGGCGGTTTATCAAAAGTATATCGGTTGGTATGATTCAAATCCGGTGAATTTAAATCCGCTTCCTCCTGAACGTGAAGCGAAACAAATGGTAAAGTACATGGGTGGAGCAGAGGCTATCTTAGAAAAAGCGCATGAAGATTATGAAAAAGGAAATTATCAATGGGCGGCAAAAGTTACGAATTTGGTCATTTACGCAGATCCTGAAAATAAAGAAGCAAGAGCGCTTTGCCGGCGATCGTTGACACAACTAGGGTATCAAACGGAATCTGGGGCTTGGCGAAATGAGTACTTGACTGGGGCACTGGAATTAAAGGAAGATGTGGATTTGGTTTCAATTGAATCGGCTGATTCGTCAGAGCTATCGGCACAGATGAATGGAGAAATGTTGCTGGATTATTTAAGCATCCATACTATTTCGACCAAAAAACAACAGACGGGCATGGTAAAGTTCACAGATGACTGGCAACTTTCAAATGGTCAAATCCATTCATTGCCAACGACTTATTTCATTGATTATTGGCAAGGAATTTTGACTTATTATCCTATTTCTTCAGACAAAGAGGAGGTCACGCTTATTTATGAAGGAAAAAGATTAGCATTCCTCCAGCAAATGCTTGATTCCTCAGGTGAACCACGAAACTGGTCCATGCTTTTTAAAGCAGATACAAACAACTATTTCAATATCATGGAACCGTGAAAATAGTTGAAATAACTCATAAATTTAAAATATCCGAACGATATGGAAGTAAGAAGGGTTTATCAACGCTAAACAGCGATAAACCTCTGCTGGTATGCAGGAATATTCTTCTGATGGTTCGGATATTTTATTTTTTGTACCCATTTTTATTTTTGTTTTAAAAAAATGTTTCGAAATATACTAGACAATTCAGAAAATTTTGTATAATATTATTCCAATAAAATTCAAATCTTTATCAAATGAAATTCCAATAAAAACGGAAAAAATGTGAAAAGAGGAATGAAAAAATGACAGAATTGATAATTGGCGGAGTCACAGCAAGCACATTAGCAGAAAAGTATAAGACACCTCTGTATGTGTATGACGAAGAAAAGATGAGACAAACGATGCTGTCATTCAAGCGAGGCTTTGTATCGAAGCATTTTGATACAAAAGTGCTTTACGCCTCTAAAGCATTCCAAACGATTGAGATGCTGCGTTTAGTCCATGAATATGGATTTGGGCTGGATGTTGTCAGCGGTGGGGAAATCTATACCGCTTTGCAAGCTGGTTTTCCTAGAGATGCTATTTATTTCCATGGTAATAACAAGACCCCAGAAGAACTGATCTATGCACTTGAAAATGAGTTGTTGCATGTTGTTGCCGATAACTTGATGGAAGTCGAGTTATTAGAAGAATTAAGCCAACGCTATTCTAAAAAAGTCGATGTCATGCTTCGGTTGAATGTCGGTGTAGAAGCCCATACTCATGAATATATCGTCACTGCACATATTGATTCAAAATTCGGCATGAGCTATGAAAGTAAAGAGTGTCAGCAAGCTCTCCAATTGATAAAAGAAAGCAGTTATCTAGAGTTAGAAGGTTTTCATGCCCATATTGGGTCACAAATTTTTGATGTTACTGCTTGGCTAGCTGAAATCGACAAATTGACGAGTTACTTAACCGATTTTGACCAACCACTTTCCTTGAATCTCGGGGGAGGATTCGGGATTCGTTATACACAAAATGATCAGCCAATCCCAATCGAAGAGGCACTAAAAAAGCTGATTGAATATACGGAAGAAGCTTTGGACAAACGAAAACTGACGATTCGTCAACTACTGATCGAACCAGGAAGAAGTATTGTTGGGGAAGCTGGTACAACACTATACACGATTGGCTTCATCAAAAAGACACCACATAAAAAATATTACTTTGTAGATGGCGGGATGACAGATAATATCCGCCCAGCTCTGTATCAGGCAGCATACGATTGTGATTTAGCAGAAAAACTGTCGGAAGAAAAAACAGAAAAAGTGACGATTGCAGGAAAAATGTGTGAATCAGGTGATGTGGTAATCAAAGAAACTTATTTACCGAAAGCAAAATCGGGTGATCTTTTAGCTGTTTATTCCACGGGGGCTTACGGATATTCGATGAGTAGCAACTACAATCGAGCGACACGACCAGCAGTTGTTTTTGTCAATAATGGTCAATCAAGACTGGTTGTTCGCAGACAAGCATTTTCTGATCTACTAAGGGGGGAAGTTTCTTATGATCCTTCATAAATATAATGGCTGTGGAAATGATTTTATCTTATTAGATTACACAGAGGATACGGATTATAGTCAATTAGCCGCTTCTTTATGCGCAAAAGAAAAATATGACACAGACGGATTGATCGCCGTAAAAACCGATCCGTTGGAAATGATCTATTACAACAAAGATGGTAGCCGTGCCCCTATGTGCGGAAATGGTATTCGCTGTTTTGCTCGATATGTGAATGATCAAAATAGGGTGGATGAACAGGAATTCAATGTAGAGACGTTAGCAGGCACAAGAAAAATTACGGTGTTGGATCCCTCACCTTTTTATTGCAGCGTAGATATGGGAGTGCCAGATAATTCTCCAGAAAAAATCAAAGCTGCACAATCTTATCCAATAAAAAACCAGGAAATAGAGATTGGTGGCGAAAAAGTAACGATCACTAGTTTATTTTTAGGGACGATCCATACCGTTGTTTTTGTTGAAAATGCGCGTGAGGAAGTCTGGAAAAAAAGAGGCGAACTGATCTGTCATCATCCTTTATTCAAAGAAAAAACCAATGTCAACTTTGTAGAAGTAGTCAATGAACAAGAATTGACTGTCCGTACCTATGAAAGAGGAGTAGGTTGGACACTTGCTTGCGGTACAGGTTGCTGTGCCTCTTATGCGGCTGCGAAGGAAACTGGGAAGATTTCAGCAGATCAGGTAGTCGTTCACTTGGAACAAGGAGACTTGATGATCTCTGGTGAGGATACGATACAAATGGCTGGTCCAGCAGTTCATGAATGGACAAGAATATTGGAGGAATGAAGATGATAAAAGGTTCGATCGTGGCGCTGATCACGCCGATGAATGAAGAGGAATCGGTAGATTACGCTGGTTTGGAAAAATTGATCCAATTCCATTTAGATGAACAAACAGACGGATTATTAGTTTTGGGTACAACAGGAGAATCTTCTACACTCACACAATCTGAGGAGGAGAAGATCCTTCAACTGACAGTAAAGAAAGTGGCTGGCCGTGTGCCGGTGATTGCAGGAGCTGGAACGAATAATACGAAAGAAACGATTGAAAAAGCGAAGCATTTTGCTTCTTTGGGCGCAGATGCACTTTTGGTCATCACTCCTTACTACAACAAAACAAGTGATGCAGGATTAGCTGCTCATTTCACAGCAATTGCAGAAGCTTCACCAATCCCGCTTATTTTATATAATGTCCCTTCTAGAACAGTCATGTCGATTCCAATCCATGTACTAGTAAATTTAGCAGAACATCCTAATATCATTGGTTTGAAAGAAGCCTCAGGAGATATGGCTTATGTGATGGATGCCGCTCGATTGATTAGCGAAAAATTCAGCCTTTACAGCGGAAATGATGATTTGATCCTGCCAGTAATGAGTGTAGGAGGGAGCGGTGTAATCAGTGTATGGGCAAATATCCAGCCTAAAATAGTCCATGAGTTAGTAAAAGATACGATGGACGGAAGATGGCAGCAAGCAAAAGAAAAACAATTAAATGCACTTGAACTGATCCATGCCTTGTTCAGTGAGACCAATCCTATTCCTGTCAAAGCAGCTATGTCATTATTAAATTTACCTTCAGGACCTCTACGCCTGCCTTTAGTGTCCCTTTCGGAAGAGAAAAAGAAACAATTAGCTCAGCTTTTGCTAAGGGAAAGGACGGTTGAAAAATGAAAATCGGACTGATTGGCAGTGGACAGATGGGAAATAGAGTCGAAGAAGTTGCACAAGAAAGAGGAGATACGGTCCTTCTTTTACGGACGGCACCTAAAGAAGCAACTACGTTTGCTTTTACGGAACTGCCAGAACTGCTTATTGATTTTTCTCATCCAGATAATTTAGAGATGATCCTTTCGTATAGCTTGTCTTATCAACTTCCGTTAGTCATTGGCACGACAGGTTATACACAATCACAGTTCCAAGAAATGGAAGAACATGCCAAGCAGGTACCTGTGATGTATAGTGCTAATTTTTCGTTAGGCATCATGGTGATGAACCAACTGATCAAGCAAGCAGCTGCAATGTTGCAAGGCTGGCAGATCGAACTGATTGAAAAACATCATAGTCGTAAAAAAGATGCACCATCTGGTACCGCGAATATGCTGCTTCAAACAATCCAAGAAGTACAAAAGCTTCAGCCTGTATACAACTGGCAAGGACAAAAAAGAGAAGAAAATCAAATTGGTGTACACAGTATTCGTGCAGGTTCTTTACCTGGTGAACATGAGGTAATGTTTGCAGCTCCCGATGAAGTATTTACGGTCAAACATGAATCTTTTTCTAATCGAATCTTTGCTGCAGGTGCAGTAGAAGCAGCGGACTGGTTGAAAAATCAGCCACCAGGTTATTACAAATTAGAAGATTTATTAATGGATAAAGGGGTGTAAGAAACGTGGAAGCTCAAGAAATCATCCGCTACATTCAAACGGCATCTAAAAAGACGCCTGTGAAAGTCTATCTGAATGTAACCGAGCCAATCGAATTTAAAGACAGCAAAGTTTTTGGTGAAGGAAACAGCTTCGTTGTTTTTGGTGACTATGAGTCGATTGCTCCGGTTTTAGAAGCTGAAGCGGAAAAAATCATTGAAATCGAAATCGAAACTGCTGCAAGATACAGTGCAGTTCCTTTGCTGGATATCAAAAAAATCAATGCCCGTATCGAACCAGGTGCTATTATCAGAGATCAAGTGTCCATCGGCAACAATGCCGTGATCATGATGGGAGCGATTATCAATATCGGTGCAGTAATCGGTGAAAACACGATGATTGATATGGGTGCTGTCTTAGGTGGACGAGCGACAGTGGGCAAAAACTGCCATATTGGTGCAGGAGCTGTCTTAGCAGGTGTAATCGAACCCGCATCGGCTAAACCGGTTATCGTAGAAGACGGCGTGCTGGTAGGTGCGAATGCAGTGATTGTTGAAGGTGTCCATATCGGAAAAGATGCAGTCGTGGCAGCAGGAGCAGTGGTTTTAGAAGATGTGGCAGCAGGCACTGTTGTCGGTGGAATACCTGCACGTGTCTTGAAAATAAGTGATGATCAGACAAAAGAAAATACAGCATTGATTGCTGCGTTACGCGAATTATAGAGGAGATGGAGAAAAATGCGCGAAATAGATACCTGTATTGTGGGGGCAACCGGATTAGTCGGACAAACGATGCTCAAAGTGTTAGAAGAATATGATTTTCCAGTAGGACGATTGAAATTATTAGCGTCAAAACGTTCAGCTGGCAAAGTTTGTGTATTCAAGGGGAAGAAACACACTGTACAGGAATTGACAGAAACTTCATTTGAAGGATATGATTTAGCGCTATTTTCTGCAGGTGCTTCTGTATCCAAAGAGTTTGCGCCAATCGCAAGAAGTCAAGGATTATTTGTTATAGATAATTCCTCGGCATGGCGAGAAGATTCGGATATTCCATTGATCGTTCCAGAGGTCAATCTCGAAGACTATACATTGAATCGGCTGATTGCGAATCCAAATTGTTCAACCATTCAAGCGGTACTACCGCTTAAAGCTTTACAAGAAGCCTTTGGAATCCAACGAGTCAACTATTCGACCTATCAAGCAGTTTCTGGTTCTGGACAGAAAGGTATCCAAGATCTTTACCGCACGCAAAATGACGAGGAACCAGCTTTGTATCCTTATAATATTAGTCAAACGGTGATTCCAGAAATCGATCAGCCTTTGGAAAATGGCTATACCAAAGAAGAACAGAAAATGATAAATGAGACCCGTAAGATTCTGCATCAGCCTGATTTGCCAGTATCAGCAACCTGTGTACGTGTGCCAATCGAGAATGGACACGGAGTCTCGGTGGCCGTTCAGTTGCAAAAAGAGTTTACGATTGAAGAAGTTAGAGAGTGTCTCAGTCAGTTTCCAGGGATCCAATTAGAAGATGATCTAGCAGCACATAAATATCCGACGAGCATTCTTGCTAGAGGAACAGATACGGTTTATGCTGGGAGGATCAGAAAAGACACCTCTTTAGAGAACGGACTGTTGTTCTATACAACTGCCGATAACATACGCAAAGGAGCCGCTGCGAATGCCGTACAGATTGCTGCAGCTTTAATGCAGAAAATAGCGGAGGTGGCAAGATGAGTAATACGCTGAAAATAGCAAAATTCGGCGGAACATCGATGTCTCATGAAGAACAATTCAAAAAAGTCCGTACAATTGTTCTTTCAGATCCCAATCGTCAAGTGATCGTTGTTTCTGCTTTAGGCAAACGTACGTCAGATGATGACAAAGTAACAGACTTACTTTATTTGATTTATGCCTACCTTCAGCATCATGTTGATTGGACCCCCCTTTGGGAAAGGATCTGTGAACGTTTCATTCAAGTAAGGGACCTTCTTGACCTGCAGTTACCTGTGGAAGAGGAACTGGCACGCATACAAAAACAACTGGAAGATGAAAAGATAACTGAAGATTATTTAGTAAGCAGAGGTGAATATCTGACTGCTCGACTGATGGCTGAGTATCTTGGTTACCAGTTCATTGATGCAAAGGACCTGCTGTTCTTTGACTATGATGGAAAAATCGATGAGGAAAAAACAGCACAGGAAATCACAAAAGCATTTAAAAGATATCCGAAAATGGTTGTTCCAGGATTTTACGGGGCAAACCCTGCAGGCAAAGAAAAATTATTGGGACGTGGGGGAAGCGACATTACTGGCGCGATACTGGCGAAGATGCTACAAGCGGCGAGTTATGAGAATTGGACAGATGTTTCAGGAATCATGATGGCTGATCCGCGAATCATCGATCATCCTAAAATCATCGAGGAAATCTCTTTTAGAGAGCTGAGAGAGATGGCTTATATGGGGGCTAATGTTCTTCATGAAGCAGCTGTTTTCCCAGTTCAAGAGGCGGATATCCCCATCCAAATAAAAAATACCAATGATCCTTTCGCTCAAGGAACAAAAATATCGAATCACGAAGTGGAAAAGGAAAATGGACTGACAGGAATAGCTGGACGCAAGGATTTTCTTTCGATCACTTTATTCAAACGTCATATGTCCGATGAAATCGGGTTTATCTGGAAAGCAATGAGCATTTTTGCTAAACATGAGATATCAATCGAACATATTCCTTCAGGGATCGACAATATCGGAGTGATCGTCTCAGCAGAAGCGATTGCCGATAAATTATTTCTCATCACGAAAGAATTAAAAGAAACACTTGGCGTGGAAGAAATCGTCGTGATTGAAGACTTAGCTTTGATCTCTGTCGTTGGCGGACCGCATAAAGAATTGATCGGTTTATCTGGGAAAGTGTTATCGATATTGAACAAATTAGAAATTCGCACATCGATCTTATCACAAGGAGCACAGGAGTTGAATCTAATCATCGGTGTACCGAATGATCAGTATGAAACCGTAGTGAAGGGTATCTATGAAGGGATGGTGAATACGGATGCTGAAAGAATATCGAATGGCACTCCATCAAATTCCTGAAATCGGGTTTCATGAATTCAAGACAAAAAAATATTTATATGAACAAGTAAAAAATAGTGGAGCCGTTATCCATGAAATCGGCGAAACAGGACTGCTTCTTTATTTTGATAATCAACAAGAAGAAACAATTGCTTTTCGAACAGATATCGATGCACTGCCAGTCAAAGAAGAAACGAATCTCTCTTTTGCTTCTAAGCATGAAGGGTATATGCATGCATGTGGTCATGACGGACATATGGCGATGCTTTTAGGGTTGACCGACTTTATAACTGAACACATCGAGGAGCTTATTTATAATGTAGTACTGATCTATCAGCCATCAGAAGAAATTTCCGGCGGCGCACAAAGTGTTATTCAGTCAGGATTGTTAGATAAATATGAAGTACAAGCAATATTTGGCTTTCATCTATGGCCTGGACTAGCGAAAGGAGAAGTTTTTTCTCGACCAGGACCTTTGATGGCACAAAGCAGTGAAACAGACATTATCATCAAGGGCCAGTCCGCGCATATTGCTTCTAGTGAAAAAGGAATCGATAGTCTGGAGGCAGCTGTACGATTTTTGAAGAATGTTTATGATTTTGATCGGCAATTACCGGCAGAGTGGAATCATCTAATGAAATTTGGTCAAATCCAAGGTGGAACGATCCGGAATGTTTTAGCTGGAGAAGTTATTGTATCCGGAAGTATCCGTTCTTACAGTTCAGATATGCAAAATTATTTGAAGAGGGGATTAGCTCATTTAGCAGAACAGTTTCACTCTGCAGCTACTATTTCTTTCCGCTATAATGACGGCTATCCAGCTGTGATCAATCATAGAGGCTTATATGCAGCATTGTCGGATTCAAACAAACTACATGAATTAGAGGATCCAGTTCTTCAAGCCGAAGATTTTGGCATATATACGCAACAATATCCATGTGTATTTTTCTTTTTAGGTGTCGGTGATACCCCTGCTTTACATGATCCGACGTTCGATTTTGATATGGATGTTTTAGAAAATGGTGTAGAATGGTACAAAACGATTCTTTTTACAGAAAATCTTCTTGAAAAAATCGACAGCAGTTCAAAAGAGGAGCGAGTAAATAATGATGAATTTATCCAATCGATTTAATCCCAGACTTTCTAGAATAGAAGTATCTAAAATACGGCAATTCGATCAGCAAATATCGTCGATACCAGATGTGATCAAGCTCACCTTGGGAGAACCGGATTTTCCGACTCCCGAACATGTCAAACAAGCCGGAATAGCAGCGATTGAAGAAGACTTTTCTCACTATACCGGAATGAGAGGACTGGAGGAACTGCGGGAAGCTGCTTGTATGTTTCAGCAGCAGCGTTATGGATTAACTTATGATCCGCAAACGGAAGTTTTGACGACGGTTGGTGCAACGGAAGCGATTGCCTCTGCATTGTTATCTGTTTTAGAAGAAGGAGACAAGGTTCTTATTCCAGCGCCTGCTTATTCAGGATATCAGCCATTAGTGGAACTAGCTGGTGCTGAATTGATCCCGATAGATACTTCTGACACAGGGTTTGTCTGTCAGCCGGAACAATTTGAACGAGCATTTGAACAATATGGATCAGCTATCAAAGCAGTCATTTTAAATTATCCTAACAATCCAACTGGGACGACATTGTCTGCAAGCCAGTTGGAGGCAATTGCTGAAGTTTTAAAAAAATATCCGGTATTTGTTATAAGTGATGAAGTATATGCTGAATTGACTTACACTGGAACGCATATGTCCATAGCTTCTTATCTTCCGGAACAAACAATCGTGATAAGCGGGTTATCCAAGTCACATGCGATGACTGGTTGGCGAGTGGGGTTTATTTTTGCTCAAAAAGCCCTTATTGACGAACTAATTAAAGTCCATCAATATCTGGTGACTGCGGCTACAACGATGTCGCAAAAAGCTGCGGCTGAAGCGCTAATAAATGGAGTAAAAGATAGCGAGAATATGAAAGAGCAATATCAAACACGAAGAGACTATCTGGTCCAGCAATTGGCGCCTTTAGGATTTGAAGTGACTCAGCCAAACGGTGCATTTTACTTATTTTGCAAACTCCCAGCTGTCATTCAAACCGACTCTTGGCAGTTTTGTGTAGACTTAGCGGAGCAGGCAAAAGTTGCGTGTATCCCGGGCATTGCATTTGGCCCAGAAGGAGAAGGCTATATACGGATTTCTTATGCTAGCAGTATGGAAAACTTACATGAAGCTTGCAAAAGAATCAAAGACTTTTTAACAGAACAGTGATTCATGAATTTTCTCAAAAAACAATCGGCATCTTTGCGGTATATTCTGCAAGCTGCCGATTGTTTTTTAAATTTGGTTCAAATGAACGCGTTTCTTTTGATTCATAACTGATGTAATGTTAAGTTTAAATTGTTTAGAATGATTTTAAAAGAATATTCAAGGAGGTTTCATCAATGGAAAAAATCAAAGTTGTCATTGTAGGTGCATCTCATGGAGGGCATC
The DNA here is from genome assembly GCF_002141285.1 of Enterococcus sp. 3G1_DIV0629. Classification (NCBI taxonomy): domain Bacteria; kingdom Bacillati; phylum Bacillota; class Bacilli; order Lactobacillales; family Enterococcaceae; genus Enterococcus; species Enterococcus sp. 3G1_DIV0629. The sequence goes on from NZ_NGLI01000001.1 coordinate 20,027, forward strand.
AATCGATCTTGGAACTATTGACACGATACGGTGAAAATGTAGATATCACGCTATTTGAAGCAGGAGACTATGTTTCCTTCATGTCATGCGGTATGGAGCTGTATCTAGAAGACAAGGTAACAGATGTAAATGATGTACGTAATTTCAGACCAGAAAACTTTCCGCAATCCAATGTTCATATTTTAAATAATCACGAAGTAAAAACGATCGATGCAGATAAAAAAACAGTAACGGTTACTAGCGCATCAGATAACGAAACAAAAGAATATCCTTATGATAAATTGATCTTGAGTTCTGGTGTCAAACCAAACAATTTGCCAGTACCAGGGGCAGATTTAGAAAATGTCTACTTGATGCGTGGATACAATTGGGCAACCAAAATCAAAGAAAAATTAAATGATCCGGCTATTAAAAAAATCGCTGTCGTAGGTGCTGGTTACATTGGGATCGAAGCAGCAGAAGCAAGCCGAAAAGCTGGGAAAGAAGTCGTCTTGCTTGATGTGATCGACAGACCCTTAGGCACTTATTTAGATGCTGAGATGACAGACATTTTAGAACAACACCTAAATGAAAACGGTATTGAAGTTTTGACAAACGCCAAAATCGAAGCCTTTACCGGAAACGGAAAAGTGGAAGCAATCAAAACAAGTGAAAAAGAAATCCCAGCAGATCTAGTCATCCAAGCTGCTGGTGTGAAGGCAAATACTGAATGGTTAAAAGGGATCGTCGACTTAGATGAACGTGGCTGGATCCAAACGAATGAATACTTGCAAACAAATCTTCCAGATGTGTATGCAGTAGGAGATGCTACACTTGCTTATTCTATCCCAGCACGCAAAAAAATGCCGATTGCTTTAGCGACTGTTGCACGTAGAGAAGCACGTTATGTAGTAAAACATCTTTTTGAAGAAGTACCAAATAAACCGTTCGGCGGAGTCGTAGGTTCCTCCGCATTAAGTGTCTTCGACTACCATTTTGCAGCAAGCGGATTGAATAGCTTCACTGCAGCAAAAGCAGGAGTAGATGTACGAGTGTCTTATTATGAAGATACGTTACGACCAAAATATGTACCAGAAGAACAAGGAAATCCAAAAGTGTCCATCCAATTATTCTCAGATCCAATGACCCATCAATTGCTAGGAGGAGCAGTATTATCTACCTATGATGTTACAGGTCAAGGAAATGTGTTGGCATTAGCGATACAAAATAAACTGACTTTAGAAGAACTGGCAGAAGCCGACTTCTTCTTCCAACCAGGTTTTGACCGACAATGGAGCATGTTGAATCTAGCCGCTCAACAAGCACTAGGAGAAGAACCATTTGTAGAATAAGGAAACGAAATATTTGAAAAGAGGTTGTGACAGAAGTGGTCAGCTTCAAGAAATAAGAAGGAATTGACGAAAATTGTTTCTCAAATTTTTGTGAAATTTCGGCTTATTTCCGTAGAAGCTACTTCTGGAACACCGTGTATCAGAGGTTGTGAAAAAGCTGCCCTGCATCAAGTAATAAGAACAGTCAAGTAAAAACAGCTTCTTATGTTTTTAACTTGGTTGGACTTATTACCGCAGATGCAAGCTTTTGAACACCGTTTACCAAGAGGTTGTAAAATCAGTGTTTTGAACTGAGTATTAGAGAAACAAACGGCAAAATAGTTCCTCATATTTTGCCGTTTTTTGAGCGAATATCGAGGGTCAGCTGATTGAACACCCTTTGTTCGGAATAAGGAACTGTGACACGACTCGTGTCACAGTCCTTTTTTTAGTGAAAGGATACATTTCTTCCTTGTATATTCCATGCGTGTTTGAGAGAAAGCATATATAATTTAATTAACAGATAGTTAGGGGGAGAAAGAATGGTTTTTTCAATCACAATGAAACTGGTATTCGGGTTGATCGGCTTGTTATTAGTGGTGCGTTTGCTTGGGAAGAAATCCATGTCGGAAATCACACCATTTGATTTAGTCTATACGCTTGTTTTAGGGGGGATCTTAGAAGAATCAACCTATGATGACAATGTCCATGTAGGTCATGTCCTATTTGCCATTGCGCTTTGGGCAGTAATGATTTATGGTATCGAACGTATCGTCCAAAAAAATGAAAAAGTCAATCGCTGGGTTAAAGGCGAGCCCTCTGTTTTAATCAAAGACGGCGTCATCAACATGACAGAGTTGGCAAATAACCATATCGAGATGGAGCAATTGCGAGCAATCTTAAGACAGCAGGAATGCTTTTCTCTTGAAAATGCCAAACATGTTATCCTAGAGAATGCCGGTCAAATGAGTGTATTGAAAAAATCAGATGATGACAAAGCTTTGTCGATCCTGCTAGTGGACGAAGGACAAATCCAGCATAAAGTACTTCAATCCAATCAACTAGATGAATCGTGGCTTCTGGAGAATTTGAAGAAAGAAGGCTATGCAGACGTAAAACAGCTGATTTATGTCGAATGGTCAGAAGAAAAAGGGTTCTACGTACTAAACAAAGAAGACGTGATGCATGAATCTTACCGGATAGATGGATAGAGAGAGGTTGTGAAATCAGCTCTTTGACTTGATACTCAAAACTAAGCGACTTTTTCGCAACCTCCACTAAACGATGTTCAATCAGCTAATAATAAGATCAAAACGCTGATTGAACAGCCTCTCATGTCACAAACCATTTTTTTGTTTCTTTTAACTCAATATGCCGTACGTCTTCCCAAACTATCGGCTGATGGTCGATCATAAAATAATCTTCATAGGCTTCACCAATGAAATGACCTTCAACCTCATCTAAGAGTCTTCCAAATTCATCTGTTAAATTGAGCTGGATGATTACTGCTTTACGAGATAAAAAAGCTTCTGTCAGTATACTATCGATTTCTTGTAATGTCATTTGTTGTTTAGGGATAGGTTGTTTGCGTGCTTCTTCTTCATTTTTTTTGATACCGTTGACTAGTTCTTCCATCGCAAAAGCGGTTCCCCATTTTAATCCAAATGGACGATCTCGATACTCGTTATAGTCAATGAATTTTTTTGCTGTCCGTCTCATCTTTTCCACCTTCTAATCCACTCATACCACCTGCATGCCCACCAACGAGAGAGCTACGTGCAATGGCGCGTCCTCCTTGCAAGAGACTATGCGCATGGATGATTGATTTAAAGCCGTATTTTTTTCTGATCGTATCGACTACAAAATCAACTTTTGCTTCATTTATCTGCTTCTCAGGATCTTCAAAAAGGTTAAGCTGTAAACCTGTCGCGTATACGAGGTTGGAACAGTTCACGCCTATACGTCGAATATCCTGACAGCGGTAATGCTGGTGGAAAATGGTCAATAAAGCATCTGCTAGATCTCTGCTAGCATTTGTCGCTTCGATTTTTATTTGCTGGTGAAAACCGGTCTTACCATTTGGATCAAGATAACCTAAGGAGTATCCTACCCATAAGCTGACTACTTGTGCTTTTGCTGCAGATCGTCTCAAGCGGGTGCCGACTTGATCGGCCATTTCTTTGATAACAATCTCGATTTCTTCTTGCCTCGTATAATCTCTATCTAGAATTTGACTATTTCCGATACTTTTTGATTTCGGTATATATTCTTGCCCTAAAAAACTTCGATCGATTCCCCAAGCATGGGCATAAAGCTGAGTACCGATGATCCCTAACGTGCTTTTCAAGTGATAATAATCCGCGTGAGCTAAATCATAAACCGAATGTATACCCATTTGTTTCAGTCGTTTTGCTGTTCGTTTGCCGATTCCCCAAAAGTCAGTGATATCTGAGATTGTCCATAACTTTTCTGGGACATCTTCATAACGCCATTCAGCAATCATTTGTTTTCCGTCTTTTGAGCCATTATCTAAGGCTAGTTTAGCAAGTAGTGGGTTATCGCCGATTCCTATAGTCGTGTAGATTCCGGTCTGTTCAAATACATCTTTATGGATCAGCTTAGCCATGTCGTACGCATTCGTTTTACCAAAGAGTGCCATGCTATTTGTTACATCAAGGAAGCTTTCATCAACGGAATAGACATGATGGTTCGCTTCATCTGCATATTTTTTATAGATAGTATTGATTTCTCTGTTTTTTTCCATATAATAGGCCATCCTTGGAGCAACAATATATAAATCACTTGGATAGGGAAAGGGTAAATCTCTGGCGCGGCTGATATTGGTGATGCCGTATGCTTTTTTTGCTGCAGGACTGGAAGCCAAGATTAATCCGCTACCCCGTGTTTCTGTCGAATCAGACGGATAGGACATTACTACTAATTTAGTTGTAATGGGATCAAGATCCATTTCCACGCACTCTACGGAGGCGTAAAAAGATTTGCAGTCAATACATAAAATATCTCGTGAAGGTTCTTTTTCATAAACAAATACTGGATTTTGATTCGCCCACATAACAATCACCTCTTTTACACAATTAGAACACATGTTCCCTTTTTGTGTCAATAAAAAACAGCAATTTTCAAATGTGAGCCTTTTGCTCATGTTTGAAAATTGCTGAGAGGTTATTTGTACCTATTTATTTAGCTGTGTTCATTGGTTTTTCTATCAAACATGAACGGCTTCTGGATCGATCTTTGTTGTCCCATTTCCAATGTGTGCAACATAAAATTCTGGAGCATAGCCGACAACTTTCATATATTCATCATAGACATTGTTTTTGAAGGCAGGTATATTTTCTTCTTTGACAAGAGCAATCGCACAGCCACCAAATCCAGCTCCTGTCATTCGTGCACCTAAGACACCTTCTTGTTTTTGAGCAGCGTCCACTAGTGTATCTAACTCGATCCCAGTCACTTCATAATCATAGCGAAGAGAGTGGTGAGAATCATTTAGCAGTTGTCCAAATGCTTCCAAGTTTCCAGCTTCTAATTCAGCTTTTGCTTTCAAAGTACGTTGATTTTCATAAACAGCATGACGAGCTCTGCGTATCAATGTATCATCACCGATTTGGTCAATAGTTGATTCAAATTCTTCTTCATCTAAGTCTCCTAAAGAAGAGATAGGCAAAGTTTTTTGCAGACGTGCCAAGGCTTCTTCGCATTCGCTGCGGCGTTCATTGTATTTTGAATCTGCCAATTCCCGACGTTTATTCGTATTCATGATGACGATTGCATAACCATCTAGTTTCACTGGGACCATTTCATATTTCAGCGTATTTGTATCTAACAAAATCGCATGATCTAGCTCACCGAAGCCGATGGCAAACTGATCCATGATACCTGAATTGACACCGATGAATTCATTTTCTACTTTTTTACCCGTTTGGACTAGTTCCAAACGATCCGTTTTTAAATCAAACAGATCTTCTAATACAACACCTACCAATAATTCTAATGAAGCACTACTGGAAAGTCCTGCACCGTTAGGAATTGTTCCTTCCACCAACAACTCAAATCCATGATCAATTGGGTGTCCAGCTTCTTTTAATTTAAGGACCATTCCTTTTACGTAGTTTGCCCAATTTGCTTTTTTATCATATTCTAGCTCGTCTAAAGTAAAACTGATGACACCGATATCATCAAAGTTTGTGGAATAAACTAATATTTTATTATCGTCTCTAGGTGCGGCGACACCTTGCGTTCCATAAGTGATAGAAGCAGGGAAGACATGACCGCCATTGTAATCTGTGTGTTCACCAATCAAATTGATGCGACCTGGCGAGAAGTATTGTGTAGTTTTTTTAGGGCCGAATGTTTCGGCAAATTTTGTGTTTAAGCTTCTTTTGATCTCCATGATGAGTTATTCCTCTCTTGTTTTGATTTTGAATTCTGTCACTGTTTCAAATGCTGTTCCGGCTTTTAAATGAATCGAACCAAATGCTGAGAAGCGCTCTGCCCCTGGAGCTGTTTGAGTCTCAAATGTGATGCCGCCGTGATGTGCCAGTTTTCGACCACGCATTTCTGGTGTTTCTGGACCGAAATTTGCAGTGAAAATAACCATACTAGAAGCATCTGTAGCGATATCTACTTGGATTTTTTTATCCGGACTAGTTAAGCGAGCAGCTTCTTTATCCAAGCCAGATTCTTTTAAGAAAAATGGATGGTCGATTCCGTCAACGAGTTCTTTTTGATCCAAATCACTAGCAAAAACGGACGCTAGTTTTTTAGGCGTTTGAAAATCGAAAGCATTCCTTGCAGTATTTTCTTTTACTCCTATAGGAATACTGTCTGCTCGTAAAGGAGCGTAAGCTTCACTATTGAGCCAAAGCTCATGTTGATCGATCGTTTGAGAAGCATCTCCCGTCAAGTTGAAGTAGACATGATTTGTCGGATTGAATAAAGTATCTTGATCGCTGATGCCGCGAGTGGTCACCCGCCAGATATTATCTTGTGTCAAAGTATAACGGACTTCCACATCCAATGTACCTGGAAAACCATGTTCTCCGTCGGGACTTGTAGTAGTAAAAATGACAGAAGCTTCATTTTCGCCATTCAAAATGACATAAGACCATTTTTTTAATTCAAATCCAGGAGAACCACCATGCAGATTATGCCCAGTTTTTGGATCTGTAGCTAATTGGTAAGTTTTTCCATTGAGAGAAAAGCGGCCATTTTCGATCCTCCCTGCGGTGCGACCGATAGACGCGCCGATATACGGGTCTTTTTCGATATATTCTTCAGCGGTGTCAAATCCCAAAACTAATTCTTGATCATTTGTTTTTAAACAAACGATCCTAGCACCTAAATCAGAGACAGAAAGTACTAGCTTGTTTTTATTCTCCAAGGTTATCAAATGATAACCTTGGCCGAAATCTTTTTCTGTAATCTTCATTTTCAAGATCCTTTCTTAATGTGAAGGAACTACTGCATCGTGAAGTTCATCTTCCATTGTATCAGCTGGAGCCAACTTGTTTTCTAATTCCTCAACGATTTGTGCATGTTTTTTCTCTGTCAATGTAATCTTCCAAGCAAAAATAATAGCGGAGAAAATCATTAAAGCAGCAGGAGCATAGAATGCATAAGCTTTGAAGGTCGTTACGCCATGAGCAGTGATATCAGCAGCAGTAGCATTACCAGTCATCCCAGAAGCGATAGCGACAAAACCTACGATTCCGTTAGACAAAGCACCAGCGATTTTATCTAGTAAAGGACGAATAGAGAGAGTAACAGCTTCATTACGGATACCATTTTTCCATTGACCATATTCAACAGAGTCTGTGATTGTCATCAAAGCGGATAAGAAAATCAATTGTTGAGGGAAGTAGAACAATACTAACCCGATGATAACGATTGGCAAACTTGAACCTGCGATCGTAAAGAAAAAGTAGGAAGAAATCATCATTGTGATTCCGCCAAGGTAAACGTAGCGACGAGAGATGACGCGTGTAAGCATTGGGAATAGTGGAACAGCTACTAAACCAAGTAAGGCAGCAACTAGACCAACGATCCAAAATTCAGTTGGTTGGCCAAGTACATATTTGAAGAAGTAGAACAATACAGCAGTCGTTGCTACATTAGCAATCGCATAAGCGATATAAGCAAGGGCAAGCCACATCAATTGATCATTTTGAGCAACTGCTTTGAACACATCTTTGATTCCGGCTTTTTCATTTTGTTGACGGATCGCAGTATCGACTTCTTTTGTTCCCAAGGCAGTGATAATCGCAGTACCGCCTGAAATAACAGCAGCAATCACACCGAACCAGAACCAACCTGAAGCGCCTTCAATATGTTTATGAGTAACAAGATAGGTAAAGAAAGTAACGATAGGGACAACGACTAGTGTAGTACCATTTGCACCTAGAGAAGAGCCGAAACGAGCAAACGTAGCAAATTTTTCACGTTCCTTTGTTTCCGTGCTCAAAGCAGGAATCATTGACCAAAAAGCGATATCCTTGAATGAATAAAAACTATCCAGCAAGATGAAAACGATTGCAAATAATATGATAAATAAAGTTGTATTATGAGTAGCTAAGCCAAAGAAATTGGTAAATATTGCTACCAAGAGTACAGAACTAACAATACCACCGATAACTAACCATGGTTTGAATTTACCATATTTTGTACGGGTATTATCAATAACGCCACCAATCAAAGGATCAAAAATAATTTCAACTAAGCGGATACCTACAACTAAGCTTGTAACTGTAGCAATCATTTTTGCATTCGTTGCCTTATCTGTTCCTGCAAACATCTGGCTTGTCACGAATACCATAAAATAAGTGCTTAATGTAACATAGAATGTGTCGTGTCCAAAAGCGCCTAAAGCGTAGGACACACGTTGGATCATTTTGCTTTTCATAATCTGTATTCCTCTCCTGTTCAATATATAATACTAAGTAAACCGGTTACAACGAATAACAAAGATCTTTTAATGACTTAAACTTAACAAGAAATCGCTTCCTTTTTAATATATTTCTGTGACTTTTATTTAACTTTTTGTTGCATTATACTAAAGAAGTAAGGAGGGGAAGAAATGGAGCAATCGATTTTTTTAAAAAAGGAACATCAACAAGTAGAAAAAGAATTGTATTTTGATTTTTGCGGCTTCTCTAAAACGATGCCGTTTCATTCTTTTGGTCCTGCTATTCGCAATGATTACATCTTACACGTCGTGATGGAAGGCAAAGGATCTTATCATGTGAAAAATCAACAGTTTCAATTGAAAAAAGGAGATCTATTCTTGATTCGTCCAGGAGACTCGACATTTTACTTATCAGATGGAGAAGATCCATGGATGTATTGTTGGCTTTCTTTCGGTGGACATGCGGCAGAAGAAATCATCCGGCAGTCGCTTTTCAGAGAAGACCAGTACACGATGGTCTCTTCCGATATACAAAAATATATCGACATTATTTTAGAATGCATGAAAGATACGGAAGAAACCTTGGAAAATGAATTACAGTTAACAGCACTAACCTACCGTTTTTTATCAGTCCTTTTAAAAGACGGCGGAAAGATCAGCGGTGGCGTACAAAAAGTTCATTCCTCCTTAGCTGTTGAGACAGTCAAATATATCGAGGCACATTATGCGGAAAATTTATCTGTTGAGGAAATCGCCCAGCATTTAGCTGTCAACCGGAGTCACTTGTCACGAGTATTCAAAAATCATATGGGTACTAGTATCAAGGAATATTTGATCGGGGTACGGATTAATCGAGGGGCATTTCTTCTTTCCCTGACGGATGAATCCGTGGAAAGCATTGCCTATCAAGTAGGGTTCAATAGTCTAGTCGTATTTAGCCGAATGTTCAAAAAGAGTACCGGAGAAACGGCTACGAACTATCGTAAACGGATGAAAAACGAAAATTTCAAGAATATTGCTTTGGATACTTTGAAAAAACAGTTGGAAAAACAAACTGCAGTCTCTTGGACGACCTAATTTGCTTGGACAAAAGGACAAGCGTCGGCAAAAGAAACTTGTGGCGGTTATGCTACACTGTAAAACGAAGACTAAAAAAGGAGGAGAAGGGATGCGTACACTTATCATCATCAGCCATCCAACGATGGAGGAATCTCTGAATCAGCAATTTTTCAAAGAAGCTTCTTCCGGTTTATCCGTTACTTGGCATCATTTAGAATCAAGTTATCCAGATGGAAAGATAGATGTAAAGGCTGAGCTACAGCTCCTGGCACAGCATGATCGAATCATTTTCCAGTTTCCATTTTACTGGTATAGTTCCCCTGCTCATTTAAAAATTTGGCAAGATAATGTTTTGGAACAAGCAGCACATGTATTAGAAGGAAAAGAATTAGGGATCGTATTGACAACAGGTGTGGCGGAAAAGGAATATCAAGCTGGAGGGAAAGAAGAATATACGATCTCCGAATTTTTGAGACCATATCAGCGAATCGCAAACAAATTCCATATGACCTATCTTCCGCCATTCGTTTTAGCACAATTTATGTATTTATCCCAAGAAAAACGTTGGGAGAAGCTAATTGCTTATCAGCAGTATCTCTCATTGGAAGGGAAGCCATCGCTTACTCAACGGATTGACTGGTTTATTCAAAGAGTACAGGAAAATCAGAAAATGCAGGAAGAAGATTCGGAAAAACAAACATATATCATAGAAGCACTGACTGACGCAAAAGAGCAGATCGAAGACTTGTCCTTTACACTGCAAGAAATGAAAGGAACTTCATTATGACAAATGAATGGTTGATCCAACAATTAGATGAATTAAGTGAAAAATCAGAATATCAAGACCGTGCACTCTTATATGAGATAAAGAAACTGATGGCTGAGATAGATGAACGAACAACACAGTTGCAAGGAGAAATCGACGGACGATCTTGGAATCATCTCAACTGGTGAAATTTTCTTATAAATAACAAGGATAAAAATGTGCACAATGACAATTATTTGCTACAATAAGAATATGAAGCGTTTGATAACGCTGTTATACATAAAAATTGGTGGTGAAAAAAATGTATGATGAAAATGAGTGGGGAGAAAATGTTCGGATGACCCGAAGAAGACAGCAAAAACAGGCAGCACGTAAGCGGATGATCATGATTGGGGCAGCAGTTGCCGTTTTTTTGATCATAGCAGGAGGAGTAGCAGGGCTGTATTTTCACGGGAAAAATTCGTCAGATGCAAAAAGCATGACCGTAACGGAAACAACGACAAAGAAAACAGATGCGAAACAAACAAGTGAGGCATCGACTGAAACAAAAGAAACACAAACTTCTGAAGAAAAAACAGCAGATGATTTGCCAGAGCAACTCCAAGCAATCGTCAATGATTATTCGAAAAAGATGGAAGAAAAGACACCTGTGTTGATTGAAGAATACCAAACAGAAATCCAGGGAAATCAAGAGGGCATAGCTGGTTTATCCGCAGTTGCTAACCAAAAAGCACGTGAGCTCCAAGCAATCTCCGACGAAGGAATCGGAAAATTACGTGCAGCGTATCAGTCAGCAGATAATAAAGACGGTGTAGCCTTAGATACCTTGATCAATCAGCTATCGGCTAACTATACGAATCATGTCGCTAAGATTTCCGACATATATTTGCAGACGAGCGCTTCTGTTCAAGCAGAGTCAACAAGCACACAAGAAACAGCATCTTCTGAGTCTGAGACGATAGAATCAACAGAAGCTTCTGGAATGCAAGCTCGAACAACGCAAGACACAACAGAAAACACTGAAACGACTACTAGCAGTACGACGTCACAGGCTGCGACAACTGTTGTTTTGGAAGGAGAAGGTCCAAATCAAATAGCTGAGCGAACTGGCGTACCAGTAGAAACGATTTTGTCACTGAATGGGATGAGTATGGACGATTATTTCCTGACTCCCGGTGAGACACTAAAATTGAATTGATAAAAGCAATAAAAAGAACGAAGACTCCCTTGACGGAAGCTTCGTTCTTTTTATTTGGCGGTTCTTTTTTCACGTATAAAGTAATGGATCGTCATGTAAAGCAAGAAAACGAGACCAATGATCAAAGAAATCCTTGTTTCAGGATTGATAAACATGAAAATCAACACGATAGCTAAAAAAGCAAGTGTTGCATAATTCGTGTAGGGAGACAGCGGCATTTTAAAAGGATGATCATGCATTTTATCTGCGTGAGTCTTTTTGAAGCGAATCTCACTGATCAAAATCACCACCCAAGGAACCATACCAGGTAAAATACTTGAGCTGTATACGAAGACAAAGATATTTTCTGACTGGTTGATGAACATTGGCAGAAGATAATTTAAGATCAAACCAATCAAGATTCCGCCTGAGATGGCTACGACAGGGTAAAAAGGCGCACCATGACGAGATAATTTCAGAAACTTTTTAGACATCTTTCCATTCATCGCAAGTGTATAGACCATACGGCTTGCACTGAAAATACCTGAATTGCAACCTGATAATGCCGCTGTAATCACGACAAAATTGATCAACCCTGCAGCAAATGTAATGCCGATTTTAGAAAAAGTTTGGACAAAAGGCGAGCCAATCTCACTCAATTGATTCCACGGATAAATACTCACGATGATAAAAATGGCACCAATATAAAAAATCAAGATTCGACCGATAGTGGATTGAACAGCTTCAATGATCGTCTTTTTTGGATTTTCTGCTTCGCCAGCAGTCATTCCGATCAGTTCGATCCCTTGATAGGAAGCAACGACGATCGATAATGCAAAGAAAAAGCCTTTGACACCGCCAGTGAAGAATCCACCGTTTTTCCAAAGATTTGAAATTCCTACCGCCTGGCCATGATTACCAAATCCAAATAAAATCACCCCAAGACCTGCAATGATCATCAAAATGATTGTTATGACTTTGATGATCGAAAACCAAAATTCTAATTCGCCAAACGCCTTGACAGAAATAAGATTTGCCAACATAAGAAATAAGACGACAATGATGCCTGGAATAATTGCTGGCAGATTGGGCCACCAATAATTCATATAAGATCCTACAGCGATTACTTCACTTATCCCTACGACAATATATTGAAAAATATTACTCCAAGCGGTCAAGTAGCCAGCCACAGGATGGATGTACTCGCTCGCGTAATTTGCAAAAGAACCAGTCGAAGGATCGACGTAAAGCATTTCGCCTAAAGCACGCATAATCAAATACAAAAAGAATCCTGCAATCGCATAAGCTCCCATCACTGAGGGCCCTGTCCAGCGTATGGTTGAGGAGGCACCCATAAACAGACCGACACCGATCGTTCCACCTAGTGCGATCATTTGGATATGACGGGCACTAAGACTTCGAGTTAACTTTTCTTCTTCCATACAAAAACTCCTTTCGTTGTTGAGTCAACAGGAAAAATAATTAAACGTTTCAATAGATAGTTGTATTATTTTTAGGTTAGCCTTATTGAACTCTTGATGTGATTCTACAGAAAATTTTCATAAAATGCGAGGAAAATTCGAAAAAAACTTTTTCATCTTTCTACTTGTAAATGCTTTCCTTTTTAGTTAAACTATATTTAAATAAAAAGTTAGGGAAACCTAAAAAGGAGTGTAGGATTTGGAACGAACGGCCATTGAAATTCAAGACCTTTCAGCCGCTTATCAAGGGAAAACTGTTTTGAAAACCATCAATTTAACAATAAAGCCACAAAAAATCACTGGTATCATCGGACCAAATGGCGCAGGAAAATCAACATTCATGAAAGCATTGCTAGAGTTGATACCAGCTTCTACTGGTAAAGTCGCTTTTTCCGGACAGCCAGTAAAATCAGTCCGTAAAAAAATAGCCTATGTGGAGCAGCGAAGCGAATTGGATCTTTCCTTTCCAATCGATGTGTTAGGCGTTGTACTTTTAGGGACGTATCCTTCTTTACGAATCGGACAGCGGCCCGGGAAAAAAGAAAAAGAACGAGCAAGACAAGCATTAAAAAAAGTAGGGATGGAAGACTATGCCAAAAGACAGATCAGCGAACTATCGGGTGGTCAGCTTCAGAGAGTTTTTATTGCACGAGCTCTAGCTCAAGGCGCAGAGTGGATCTTTTTAGATGAACCATTCGTAGGAATCGATGCATTGAGTGAACGAAAAATCTTTGACATCTTGCAAGAATTGAAGAATTCAGGAAAAACGATTCTGATCGTCCATCATGATCTTCATAAAGTAGAAGAATATTTCGATGAAGTTGTTCTTTTAAATAAACAGCTAATTGCTTCTGGTCCAGTACAAGAAGTCTTTACATCAAAGAATCTTCAACTGGCCTATGGTGAGATCATCGGACATTTAGTAAAAGGAGGAGAGAAAAAATGATCCAATCTTTTATTGATGGACTGATGAATTATCAATTTCTACAATATGCCTTGGTTACTTCCATGCTTGTAGGACTTGCTTCTGGAGTCATCGGTTCCTTTATTATTTTACGTGGGATGTCTTTGATGGGAGATGCTATCTCTCACGCAGTTCTTCCAGGTGTAGCCATTTCTTATATGTTTGGTTTTAGTTACATTTTTGGAGCCACTGCTTTTGGGATGTTGACAGCAGCGGTGATTGGTTTCGTGACACAGCGGAGCCGATTGAAAAATGATACAGCGATCGGGATTGTCTTTAGTTCGTTTTTTGCATTAGGGATCATCTTGATTTCATATGCTCAAAGTGCGACAGACCTGTATCATATTTTATTTGGGAATGTCTTAGCTGTTAGGGAGAGCGATCTGCTGCTGACAGCACTAGTCAGCGGAATCGTCTTGATATTTGTTTTTTTCTTTTATAAAGAATTGAAGATCACATCATTCGATCCAACAATGGCAAAAGCTTATGGGCTGAATACGTCACTGATCCATTATCTTTTGATGTTCTTTTTGACATTAGTCGCTGTAGTTAGTTTGCAGACGGTAGGAACGATCTTGGTGATTGCCATGTTGATCACACCAGCTGCCACAGCTTACTTGTTGACGAACCATTTATTAAAAATGATTATCACGGCTGCAGGGATCGGTATGTTCAGTGCCGTTGTCGGCGTATTTTTCAGTTATAGTTACAATTGGCCATCAGGAGCTACGATTGTTTTAGCATGTACCGCATTTTTTATTCTTGCTTTTTTATTCTCACCAACAAAAGGAATTTTATTTCAGAAAGGAAGCAGATAGATGAAAACAAAGAAATCACTTTTTTTGATCCTGGCAATTAGTTTATTAACGTTAGTTGGTTGCGGAAAGCAAACTTCAGATCAAGCAGACGAAGTAAGTAAAGAAAAGCTGTCAGTCGTAGCAACCAATTCGATTTTGGCGGATATGGCAAAAGAGGTTGGAACAGATAAAATAGATATCCACAGTATCGTACCAGTCGGAACAGATCCGCATGAATATGAAGTACTACCAGAAGACATCAAAAAGGCAAGCGACGCAGATGTCATTTTATACAACGGATTGAATCTTGAAACAGGTAACAGCTGGTTCGATAACTTGATGGAAACAGCTAAGAAAGAAGAAGGAAAAGATTATTTTGCAGTTAGCAAAAATGTAGAACCTCTTTATTTAACTAGCGGTGAAGAAAATACAAAAGCGGATCCTCATGCTTGGCTAGACCTGTCTAACGGAATAAAATATGTGCAGGAAATCGCACGTATATTCTCTGAAAAAGATGCAGAAAATGCGACACATTATAAGAAAAATGCAGAAACATATGTGGAAAAACTAAAAGAATTAGATACACAAGCGAAGGAAAGTTTTGCTTCTATCGAAGAGAACAAAAAATTATTAGTAACAAGTGAAGGAGCATTCAAATATTTTTCAAGGGCTTATGATTTGCCAGCAGCATATATATGGGAAATCAATACAGAAAGCCAAGGCACGCCTGACCAAATGAAAGCAATTATTGATCAGGTAAGAGCAAAAGAAGTGCCAGTTTTATTCGTGGAAACCAGTGTAGATCCAAGAAGTATGGAGCGAGTAGCAAAAGAAACGGGTTTGGAAATTTATGATAAATTGTTCACTGATTCTATAGCCAAAGAAGGGGAACAAGGAGATTCTTACTATCAGATGATGAAATGGAACATCGAAACAATCCATGAAGGTTTATCCCAAACAAAAGAGAGCTGAAAAACGCAAGGTCTGGCTTAAGGAGCGGACCTTGCGTTTTTTTACAAGAAACCGGAAAAAATTATGATGTTTTTCGGCGTACAGATACCCTTTTTGAGAAAATTCCGTTATAGTTAGAGTAAGGAAGGAAGGTGTGGCTATGAATTTTACACGTAAAGATAAATATACGATTAAAGAAGAAGTATTTCGATTGATCAGTCAGCAAGAAAATACCGACAAGGATCAAGCCCTTCAATTTCTTGAAGCAGAATTAGCTAAATTATTCATAGCAAATCAAAACGAGACAACAGAACCAGATGAAGAGCAGCTGTACATAGGCAAATGGTTGTTTGATGAATTTCAGCCTTTAGATGAAAATACCGGTATCGGTTATTTTGTGTTCCTTTCTCCAGTCGGCTTCACACCTGGCGTATTAGTTAAACAAAACGACGAAATAACCGTCAAAGCATGGCCTGCTTTGTTTTCAGTAATCAAAGCAGAAGGAGTAATCAAAAAGATCCAGTCGGCCTATTATAAAAGTCAATTTATTGCCAACAGCAAATTAATGAATATGTTTTATAACCGTCTAGTAGAAATTGCCAGACCCGGAAAGATCCCGCAAACATTCACGTATACGCAGCAAAAAAATCTCTATGAAGAAGTACTGTATTCCCGCGATCTGTCTGAGTTTTCACCATGGGAAGAGGTAAGGCTCCATGAATTGTTAAGTACAAAACCAGTTTCTTTGAATTTTTTCAACGCATTGGATAACAAAAGAAAATTGATTTCGACAAATTATTGGGAAGTATTTGCTGCAAGAAAAAAATGGATGGAAGAAAAGAAGATTGCTGATCAGCAGATCCAGTTTGTCCAACTGAAAAAAGAAAAACTATATTATGGATTATACAGCCGTTAACAACAAGCGAGGAAGACCATGACATTAAAAGAAGAAATCATACTAGAAAGCAAACGATTAGGAATTGACAAGATCGGGTTTACGACGGCGGAGCCTTTTGATTCATTAAAAGAATCGTTGGAAGAGCAAAAAGCAGCCGGCCACACTTCTGGTTTCGAACACCCAAATATCGATGAGCGTCTTTATCCAGAAATGACATTTGATCAGCCAAAATCAATCATTTCCATTGCTCTTGCGTATCCTACTAGGATCCATGAAGAAGTACCTAGGGATGAAAAACGTGGGCAATTTGCTCGTGCCTCATGGGGAATCGACTATCATGATATACTGAGAGACCGATTGAATCGATTGATCGAATTCATCCAAACAAGAGCAGAAAAATGGCAAAAAGAAGAGGAATGGCGTCTAGCTCCGCAAGTAGACACTGGGGAACTGATCGATGTCGCTGTAGCACAGCGAGCTGGATTAGGATTTATCGGCCGAAATGGATTGTTGATCACCGAAGAGTTCGGTTCATTTGTCTATCTTGGTGAGATTGTCACTAATATCGTATTTGAGCCGGATAAACCAGGAGAGTTTGGTTGCGGTGACTGTATGCGCTGTGTGACTGCTTGTCCGACGAAAGCATTGCTTGGTGATGGCAGAATGAATGCACAGCGATGTTTATCTTATCAAACGCAGACAAAAGGGATGATGCCCGAAGAATATCGGAAAAAAATGCGAAATGTCATTTATGGATGCGATATCTGCCAGTTAGTCTGCCCTTACAATCAAGGAAAAGATTTTCATTTTCATGAAGAGATGGAACCAAAAGTAGATGAAGTATATCCAAAATTAAAGCCGATGCTGTCGATGTCGAATAAAGACTTCAAGCAGCAATTTGGGCATTTAGCCGGTTCGTGGCGTGGAAAAAAACCTTTGCAGAGAAACGCATTGATCGCTTTAGCTAATCTAGGAGATCGAACGGCATTGCCTGAGATTTCAGAATGTTTAACGGATGTCCGCCCTGTCATCAGAGGAACAGCAGCTTGGGCTATTGGACGTCTCGGAACAAAAGAGCCAGAAAAATGGCTTGATGTATTAGATGAAACATTAGCTAAAGAATCGGAAGAAGTCGTCATAAATGAACTAGAACATGCACAAAAATTGTTGCGGAGAAAGTTAAAATAAAAAAATAGCAAGCATTATTCATTGTTTTTGTCCAGTAATTGTTGTAACAATTACTGGATTTTTTTTATTTTTTACACTTTTTTAATAAATTATGAGAGATACAAATAAAAAAATTCTAGTTTTTTTACAAGAAATGAGGAGAAATGTTACAAAAACATGTGTTTTTCATGGAATATAAAAAAACATGAAAAATCGTTTCCTTTGTTGATTTCATTAGGTTCTACGACTTTAGTCTGATTTTTTATTTG
This sequence comes from Enterococcus sp. 3G1_DIV0629, assembly GCF_002141285.1. Taxonomy (NCBI): domain Bacteria; kingdom Bacillati; phylum Bacillota; class Bacilli; order Lactobacillales; family Enterococcaceae; genus Enterococcus; species Enterococcus sp. 3G1_DIV0629. Next base: position 37,791 of record NZ_NGLI01000001.1, read on the forward strand.
CTCCAAATGTTACAAATATTAAATAATCCGTCATTTTGTCATTAAATGTCATGATTCTTTTACCTATGAAATATTTCTAAATGATAAAGTTAATAGCGTCGAAAGAATAAAAAACGGAGAAAAAAAGGAGTTTAATATGAATTCATTTAAGAAAATTGTTTTAGGTACAACTTTTGCTGCTGGTGCTACTGCAATGTTTGTAGGAACTACAAATGCTCACGCTGATGAAGTTTACACAGTAAAATCAGGTGATTCATTATCTAAGATTTCACAAAAATTTGCAGGAGACAACTCAATGATCGATGCAATTGCTGAAAAGAATTCAATTGCAGACATCAACCGCATTTATGTTGGTGAACAATTAACAATCCCAACTTCAAATGATTCTTCAGCAACAACAGAAAGCAACACAACAGAAAATACAGCATCTACAACTGAAACAGCAACGCAAGAACATACATACGTTGCACCTGTTGAAACAGTTGAAGTAGCTCCTGCTGCCCCAGCTGCTGCAACGGCGCCAACTTCAAGCTCTGCAAAAGAATGGATCGCACAAAAAGAATCAGGCGGTTCATACACAGCTACTAACGGACGTTACATTGGCCGTTACCAATTAGATGCTTCATACTTAAACGGCGACTATTCAGCTGCCAATCAAGAACGTGTAGCAGAACAATACGTAACATCTCGTTATGGTTCATGGGATGCTGCTAAAACATTCTGGTTAGCAAACGGTTGGTACTAAGCCGATAAAAGAAAAATGATGAAACCGAGAGTCTTGTTTATTCAAGTTCTCGGTTTTTTTTATGAGAAATAAATGATTTGTTTCCCTCAGCACAGCAGTACAAATAAAAACTCGGATAATGTATAATAAAGAAAACGCTTTTTTTGTTTAGGGGATGAGGAGGAGCCATGAGTACAAAAGAGAGTCTCGAATTAGAGGAAATCACAAGTGAAAATCCACTGTTATCCAGTATTCGATCCATTGTTGAAACGGCATTCTACGGTAATAATGTTCAAGAAGTTTTTGACAGGAAGACAGCTTATCAACTAGCAAAAGGGAGTCCAGGAACGATCATCACAGATATAACGGTCTCACATGCTGAAGAACTAGATTTACCAGCTGATGCTAGGACACTAGTATTCAATGATGGAAGTATTGTAGGAAGAACAGCAAGTGCTCGGCGTATCTTTGAGGACTTGGACAAGGAGCAAAGTAAATACGAGAAGATTTTAAGAGAAGCCGTGTATCAAAGTCGAAAGCGACAATTTTATCATACAAAAGTAATCGTTGGTCTATCTGAAGAATTTTCTGTACAAAGTCATTTGTTGATTCCAGAAGGGTTTGAGAACAATTTGTATTCTTATATACTGAATTTTCAGCTAGCGAATGCGAAGACCTTGGCTACTTATCAAAAATCTGCGTCCTTTGACGAGGGAGATCTTTATATCTTTTGTGATCCCGAATGGACGCATGAAGCCTTTCCCAATGGACTCGTTTTATTTGATTCTCTCCATAATACAGCTGCTGTGCTAGGATTACGTTACTTTGGGGAATTAAAAAAAGCGACTTTGACGCTTGCTTGGGCATTGGGGAATCGCAATGGTTTTATTGCCTGCCATGGCGGGATGAAACAATATACTAGTAATGATCAGACTTATACGATGGCTGTATTTGGGTTGTCCGGTTCTGGAAAATCAACGATCACCTTAGCAAAACATTCGGAAGGGCACTCTGTTACGATCCTACATGACGATGCTTTTGTTATTTCTAGAAAAAATGGTTTTGCTACTGCCTTGGAACCTTCTTACTTTGATAAAACACAAGACTATCCGTCTGATGATCCGGCCATTTCTTCTTTCCTTACTTGTCAGAATGTGGGCGTGACATGTACAAGTAAAGGAGAAAAAGTCCTAGTGACAGGAGATATACGAAACGGAAATGGGCGGACAGTCAAATCACGTTATGCGACACCAGACCGAGTCGATCATCTTAGCGAAAAGATCGATGCTGTTTTTTGGATCATGAAAGATGATTCACTTCCGCCAATTATCAAGATCAATGACCCGGTTTTAGCAGCGTCTTTTGGTGCAACATTAGCAACAAAACGATCAGACGCGGAAAATATCACTACAAAAAGACAGCTAGATGAGCTAGTCATTGAACCATTTGCTAATCCTTTCCGTGTCTATCCTCTTAGGGAAGACTATCAAGCTTTTCGAGAGTTGTTTTTGAAACAGCAAACAGCCTGCTATGTCCTGAATACTGGATATTTCGATGATAAAAAAATCAAACCTGAAACGACATTGTCAATCGTTGAAAGAATCGTGCAACAAACGGCAGAATTCAAGTCGTTTGGTCCGTTTGAAGACATCCACTATTTACCTATACCAGATTTTCCTGTTTCTTTTGAGGATACGTCTTATAAAAATCTGGTGAAACAACGACTTGATAGTCGTTTACGATTCATTGAAGCTCAGATAGGAAAAGATCTCTTGCCAGATGAAGCAAAAGAAAGTTTGGAGAATTTGATTCAGAAATTGAACTAAAATAACAGCTTTTTCAAGAAGTAATCCATGCGCTATATCGCTCGGAATCCTTACTTGAAAAAGCTGTTTTTCTATAATGGATTTTTCGTAATATAGGTGGAGATGTCCTTTTGATAATCTTCCGTAGGCCAATGACCAGTATTTAAGAAGTTGGCTAATAGATAGCCGATATAAGGGCCTGTCGTCAAACCAGAAGAGCCTAGACCGCTAGCAGCCAGTAGACTTGGGTCATCTGGCAATACGCCGAAAAATGGGGAAAAATCTGACGTATAAGCACGGGTACCTACACGGAACTCGTATGGCCAGTTTTTTATCTGATTTGGATCGGCCAAGAACTGTTCTGTACTCTTAGTCAATCCCTTATAAGCTTCGCTAGTAGGAGCCAAATCCCAGCCTTGATCGTTCTCATGGGTAGCACCTAAAAGGATCTTTCCATCCATGAAAGGAATGAAATCAGCTTCTCCGTCAAGCATAGCAACAGGCCAGTCTTGACTCATCTTATAAGATGTCTGAAATGCTAAGAGCTGCCCTTTTTGCGGACGTATATCTGCAGAATAGCCTAATTTTTTCAATAGAGGCTTAAGTGCAGGACCAGGTGTCAAGATTACGCGGTCAGCTGTGTATTCTCCAAATGATCCCTTGATGAGCCAAGAATCGTTATTCTTGTGCAAGGTGACTTTTGCCTGGATCTGCTCGATTTGTTTTTGTACTAAACGCTGACCAAGATATTCTAAATATGCTTTTCCATCCAGACGACCACCACCACTGATACGCAGTGAAACTGCTGGCTTCAATAACGGAAGAGCTTGGGATGTCTGTTCAGGTGAAAGCCATTCGATGTTTCCAATTTCTGGCGCTTCTTCTTTTCGTTTCTCCGCAAGAACAGCTAATTCAGCTAAATCTTGTTCAGGCCGAAGCAAAAGTGTCCCTGATTGTGCATAAATCGTTTGATCAAGTTGGAAATCTTTTATAAGTTTAGGGAAAAAAGCAGCGCCGTCTTTAGCCAGACGATACCATTGTTTGTTTCTGCGTTTTGACAACCAGGGGGAGATGATCCCAGCGCTTGCTTTAGTTGCCTGTCCTGTCCCTTCATCAAACAAAGCAACATCGAATGTTGATGTATCCAAGTAATTGGCTAGGGTCATACCAATGATTCCACCACCGATAATGGCAATTTTTTCCATAAAAAAGCCTCCTTTTACAAACAACCATTTTCACACAAAAAAACGGCAGATGCAACACCTGCCGTATATGGAAACTACGCTTTTTTAGCAAAAAACAGAGAATAGACGAATCGAGCAAAGCTGATAAGAAGTAACAGCAATAAGACGCCCAATGCCGCTTTTGATCCTAATGTAGTAGACACTTCGTAATTATGGGAAGTATGATGCTGAACATAATTGATAATAACCGCTACTAATGAAGTAGCCACAGCACCAGAAAACTGTTGCAAGGTATTGAACATTGCATTCCCGTCTCCTTGCAGTTCTTCATTCAGCGCATTCATTCCAGTCGTCATCATATTGCTGTAAGACAAACCGATACCGACCATATAAAAAACATGACAGGCAATCAATACACCCAATGAAGCGTGTCCGATAAATAGGAATAATGCTAGCCAACCAATCAAAGAAAGGATCAATCCAGCAAAAATTGGCTTCTTCGGACCATATTGATCCAGCATTTTACCAGAAAAAGGAGAAAGCAACGCACCAACCGCTGCACCGGGAAGCATGGCTAATCCAGCGACAAAAGGACTGCTTCCTTGAACGATCTGAAGGAAATTCGGTAAGACAAAAGACACACCAAGTAATAAAAACTGATAAACCAAGAAGCCAATTAAAAACAAACGGAATGTTTTATTTGAAAGAATGGACAGCCGAATCAGCGGATGTTCCACTTTTTTACTTCGATAGTAAAATAGGAACCAGCCGATCCCGCCGATGATCAAAGCAATCCAACTAGAAAGTGTTCCCAACGTACTCAAAAATGTCAGACTTCCACTAAACAAAAGACAGATTCCTAAAACGCTCCACCAATCCAAATAACTATTTTTTTGTACTGCCATCTCGGGAATAGCAAACCAGCCGATAATCAAAGAAAGGATCAAAATGGGCACAAGAAACAGGAAAATATGATTCCATGTAAAATGTGAAGTCATAATGCCTCCGTAAGTGGGTCCAATCGCTGGAGCAATGGCCGTTGTCAAAGTACCGACACCCATCATCGCGCCTCGTCGATTGAGGGGGGCAAATGTCAAGATAATATGGAACATCAACGGAAGAGCGATACCTGTCGCTGCCCCTTGGAGCAATCGACCAAACAATAGGACCATGAAGGTAGGAGAGAAGAAATCGATCATTATACCTGCCAAGAAAAGCAGATTTGAAGCTAAAAAGAGTTTTTTGAGACTAAAATTGCGATTCAAATAAGTAGACAGCGGAACAATGATCGAAATCATCAAAAGATAAATCGTTGTTACCCATTGGACTTGTGCGGTCGTTAAATCAAACTGTCTGATAAGCGTGGGGAAAGTTACATTCATGGCCGTCTCGATCAATACGCCCGCAAAAGACATCATCCCTGTTGCAATTACTGCAGGTACTAAAAGCAGCTGTTTTTGTTTTGTCATTTACATCACCTCTAAAAAATTTCGTAAAAAAAGAGAGTGATTTCTATTATAAAAATAGAAACCGCCTCTCTCTCGACACGCCGAAACGTGTTATCTGTACGATTTATTTACTTAACTTATTCTAGCACAAACTGAAAAATAGTGTCAACACGATTAGCCAAGTCACTCAAAAAGAGGTATGATAATAAATAACTAAATGGAATTTCGCGGAGGAAGAAAAATGGAAAAAATCGAATGGCGTAAAGACAAGAACTATAGTATGAAAAAAAGCCCGCAAATACTAGAGGTTCCTAAAAAACCATTCTTTAGCATCAGAGGGATCGGCGACCCGAATCAGGAAGACTTTAAACGAAGAGTAGCCTGTCTATATGCAGTCAGCTATGCAATACGCATGTCGCCTAAAAAAAATTGGCTGATTCCTGATTATCAGATGTATACTGTCTATCCGTTGGAAGGACAATGGGGACTACAAGAAAAGTATTTGCATGAACCAGTGATGAAAAAAGAACATTTTTCTTATCAATTGATGATCCGACAGCCTGACTTTGTTACAGAAGCGATAGCACAAGAAGCCATTCAGCGTTCTTTGAGCAAACTTCCGGAAGACTTGAGAGAACAAGTAGCATTCGGAAAGATGGAAGAAGGTCTTTGTGCCCAAATCTTACACATCGGTTCCTATGATGAAGAACCAGAATCCTTTAAGAAATTAGAAGCATTCATTGCAGAAGAAGGCTATCAAAAAACTTCTAAAGAACACAAAGAAATCTATATCAGTGATCCACGAAAATCTGCACCTGAAAAAATGAAGACGATTTTGCGTGTCAAAATAGAAAAAAGATAGCAACCTGAATAAAATCGAAAAATAAAAGTAAAAAATACCAAAATAAGAAGAAATATTACTTGTCTTTTGCTATAATCAATATTGAGAGGTGTCTAATATGAAAAAGAAACAGCGACAAGCATTGATCCGCCAAATGATTACAGAACAACCGATTGGGACACAGGAAGAGCTGCTTACACGGTTGCATGAAGCAGGTGCCGATGTGACTCAAGCTACGATTTCTCGAGACATCAGAGAAATGAAGTTAGTAAAAAGCCAAAATGAAAATAAAATAGTACGCTATACATTATTTAACCAACCATCTGTTTCTTTAAATGAAGAACGTTTGCGTACGGCAATTCGGCGTGAGGTTTTACGTATACAGTATGTTCAATTCATGGTTATCGTATTGACTGAACGAAATGGCGCTGATGTGGTAACGAATTGGTTAGACGAAGTTGCTTATCCCGAAGTTGTTGGAACGATGGCAGGTGTAGATACATTCATTATTATTTGCCGCTCAGAAGAAGAAGCACAGCGATTTGCGGAAAAATTAGAAAAAATGAGGGAATAACTGAGGAGGACTTTTATATGGAAAATATGAAAGCGCTACAAAACGGATCGGATATTCGAGGGATTGCATTACCAGTTGAAGGTCATGAAGTCAATTTGACGACAGACAGGGTAGAAAAGATCGGCTGGGGACTAGCAAACTGGCTAAAGAAAAAGAAGAAGTCAACTAACCCAACTAGAAAATGGACGATTGGGATTGGTCATGACAGCAGGATCAGCGGACCAGCACTAAAAGAGGCGTTGATCCAAAGTCTGAAAGAACAAGGGATACATGTTATTGATTTCGAATTAGCTACTACGCCAGCTATGTTTATGTCCACTCAATTTGAACAATTCTCATGCGACGCTGCGGTCATGCTGACTGCTAGCCATCTTCCCTATTATTACAACGGAATAAAATTTTTCACCTCAGAAGGAGGGGCAGAAAAAGAAGATATTGCTTATATCCTGTCACAACAGCAAAAAGTAAAAAGTGAACAAGCGGGAAGTGTGGAAAAAGCAGACCTTTTGACACCTTATGCGCAAGACCTAGTCACAAAAATCAAAAAAGGGATGGGAACACAAGATGACAAACCACTAAAAGGTTGGAAAATCATCGTGGATGCTGGAAATGGTGCTGGAGGATTCTTTGCTGAAAAAGTATTGAATAGCTTAGGCGCTGATACAACAGGATCTCAATTTTTGGAACCAGATGGTCGATTTCCTAATCACATCCCCAATCCTGATAACAAAGAAGCGATGGAAAGTATCAAGCAGGCTGTTTTAGCAAATGAAGCAGATCTTGGGATCATTTTTGATACAGATGTGGATCGTTCAGCTGTGGTCAGTGCTTCTGGAACAGTCATCAATCGAAATAATTTGATCGCAGTATTAAGTACGATCGTATTAAAAGAGCATCCAGAAACAAGGATCGTAACGAATTCTCCTACTTCTTCTCATCTACAAAAATTCATTGAAGAAAAAGGAGGCACCCAAATTCGTTATATTTCCGGCTATCGAAATGTGATCAATAAAGCATTAGAACTTAATCGTCTTGGGAAAGATACACAGCTAGCCATCGAAACAAGCGGCCACGCTGCATTCAAGGAAAATTATTTTCTGGATGATGGAGCATACGTCATCGCAAAGATCCTGATGCTTTTGCCAGAATTAAAAAGAAAAGGTATCACATTGGATGAACAAATCAAAGAGTTGAAACAGCCTGTAGAAGTACAAGAAATCCGACTAAAATTGTTCAGCGATGAACCACGCGAACAAGGAAACAAGATATTAGAAGACATGAAGCGACTGCTAGAAGAAGAAAAAGGGATGAACTTCGACCCGGCAAATGAAGAAGGTATTCGGTATAATCTGCAAGAACCTTATGGAAGCGGTTGGTTTTTGATTCGTTTAAGCTTACATGAGCCGTTGTTAGTATTGCAGGTAGAAAATGACGAGAGCGGAAAGAACCAGCTAGTGGTAGAAAAACTAGCAAAGTTATTCGGGCATTTTTCTGATCTTGAATCATTATCAGCAGAATAAACCAAACTTCTTGAAAGGTAGTTGCTTGGACAACAAAAAAAGTGGTAAGGTTAAACCGAGTGCTGGTAGGGTGTCCAGCAAAAGGAGGAAAAAAATGGTAACGAATATGGTTATTTTTTTAACAGTATTGGTCTATGGGGTCAACTTTCTGGTATATATGTATCTTAAAATCAATCATATAAAAGATTATTTAGAAAAGATTGCTATTTATTTTGGAACGAATATGACTCTGTTATTCACGAGTGGCATCTTTTTGTTTTTTGGAAAAATAGTAGAAGACGGTATTCTGGTATTTGAATAAGCAGAATTTTTGTAGAAAGCGCCTTACTTGTCATACACTATAATTATAGCAAGTAGCAAATGGTCAATCGAAAGGAGCAGTACAATGAAAAAAGCATACGAAACAGCAATGATCAACCATGGCGGGCGCAATGGAGAGGTCGAGGCACCCAATGGCTCGATGCATATGAAAATCACTCCTCCGGGAATCCATGCAGAAGGAACAAATCCAGAACAATTATTTGCAGCAGGGTATGCTTCTTGTTTCAATGGGGCGGTACAACATATGATCAAAGAAGCAGGAATGACAGCAGAGTCCACAGTAAAAGCACGTGTCTCTCTTTATAATTTAGATGATGGCGGCTATCAGATCGGTGTAGTATTAGAAGTGCATATCGATGGCATCAGCGAAGAAGAAGCCCAAAAAATTGCAGAAGATGCGCATGAATTCTGCCCTTACTCCAAAGCAACTAGAGGAAATATCGATGTAGAAGTAACGATTGTTTAGAAGAATAAAGGAAATCGAACCAGACTAAAAACGTGAAAGGACCGCTTTTTGTCTGGTTTTTTTGACAAACAAAGCAGATGATTTGGAAAATAGACGATTATCGGTTATCATATTTTTGTACCAATCGGTAGGTAAAAAAGAAGCGAGGGAAAAAGGATGGAAAAATATCAAAATATTGTGATCGGTTTTGGAAAGGGCGGTAAGACTTTAGCGAAGGCGTTAGCCTCAAAAGGCGAATCGGTTTTAGTCGTTGAAAAGTCAACACGTATGTATGGCGGAACATGTATCAACATCGGCTGTATTCCTTCTAAATCATTGATTTTCAATGGAGAAAGAGGAATCGACTTTACAGAGGCTGTTGCTCGGAAAGAAAAATTGACGGGCATGCTTCGTGCCAAAAATTATCATATGATCAGCGATGAGGCGACTGGGACAGTGATGGACGGTACAGCACGTTTTCTTTCTAACCATCAAATCGAAGTGACGAATAATGGTGAAAAAGTAATTGTTGAAGGCGAACGGATTTTCATCAATACTGGTTCTGAACCAATCATTTTACCAATCAAGGGATTGAATACAAGTCGCTACTTGATTGATTCTACGCAAGCAATGGATCAGGAACAATTACCGGAAAAATTAGTGATCATTGGGGCTGGATATATTGGTCTGGAATTTGCATCAATGTTCAATGAATACGGATCTAAAGTTGTCGTTCTTGATGCCCATCCTGAATTTCTTCCTCGTGAAGATGAAGACATCGCACAAATGATTTTAGAAGATTTGACGAATGCAGGGATCGAGTTCCACTTAGGTGTGACTGTCGATGAAGTAGCAGACCAAGAATCAACAGCTGCCGTTACCTTTACAGAAGATGGACAAGAAATAACAATCCAAGCGTCAAAAGTTTTGGCTGCAACTGGTCGAAAAGCTAATACAGCTTCTCTTGGATTAGAAAATACAGATGTTAAACTGACCGATCGCGGAGCAATCGCTGTAGATGAATACCTTCGTACAGATGCGGAAAACATTTGGGCGATTGGAGATGTAAAAGGCGGACTGCAGTTCACTTATATTTCTCTAGATGATTATCGAATTATCATGGATCAGTTGAAAGGCGAGAATACACGAACAACGAATAACCGGAAAGCTGTGCCTTACAGTGTATTTATCACTCCAACTTTATCCAATGTAGGATTAACAGAAAAACAAGCCAAAGCTCAAGGCGTCAATTACAAATTATTCAAGTATATGACAAGCGGTGTTCCTAAAGCACAAGTATTAGAAGATCCTAAAGGGGTATTCAAAGTTTTAGTTGATCCTGAAACTGACTTGATTCTAGGTGCAAGTATCTATGCGGAAGATTCTCATGAAGTCATCAACTTGATTTCGCTAGCTATGAATGGAAAACTTCCTTATACGTTATTGAGAGATCAAATCTATTCTCATCCAACAATGAGTGAAGCTCTAAATGATGTATTAAAATAAATAACGAATGGAGAATTTATCATGTTCAACAACAAAAATACAGCAGTAGTTCTAACTGACCCGCAAGTCGAGTTCTTGAAACCAGCAGGCGGTGGCTTTGGTTTGACAAAAGATATCTTAGAAAAATACAATACGATCGAAAATATGATTGAAATGGTAAAACAAGCAAAAGAAAAAGGATACAAACTCTTTATTTCTCCTCATTATTTTTATCCACATGACCATAAATGGCAATTTGGCGGTGCAGGAGAACATATGATGCTTGAGCAGCAGATGTTTGCTAGAAAAAGTCAATATGAATCAGTGGAAGAAGGTTCAGGAGCCGATTTTATCGAAGAATTGAAACCTTATTTGGATGAAAATACGATCATCAGCTCTCCTCATAAAATCTTTGGACCAGAAAGCAATGATTTGGCGCTCCAATTGAGAAAAAATGGAATCGACACAGTAATTCTCGGTGGAATGAACGGAAACTTGTGTAGCGATTCCCATATGCGTGAATTAGTAGAGAGTGGATTCAATGTTGTTGTAGCGACAGATGCAATTGGTGCTCCTGGCCAAGAAGCAATGGACGCAGCGTTGACGAACTTTGGTTTTATTGCAGACCAAGTGATGACAACAGAGGAAGTATTAGAGCAACTATCATAAGATAGGAACTGCTTTTGTCCTCGCAGTTCTTGAATCAATGAACATCTAGCTACAAGAGAACAGTTTTATAGTGAGGGCTGTGTCAGATAATTTGGCACAGTCTTTTTTAAACGATTAGGAAGATAAAATGATGAATTTATTGTATAATATAGGACTATGAGAGATGAAAAAGGAGAATATCATTGAAAACAAAGGAAAAGATCTTGGAAGCGACCAAAGATCTTATTTATAAAAAAGGCTATCATGAAACGTCGATCCGGGATATTCTAGCAGCTTCTGATACGGGGAAAGGGCAATTTTATTATTACTTTTCTTCAAAAAAAGAAGTTTGTCTAGCGGTGATCCATGCGCATATGGACGTGTGGCAGACAGAATTGTTTGAAGACATCTTAAATGCTGGAAAACAGCCAGAAGAAGCATTAGAAGAAATGTTGGATTGGATTTTCGCTGATCATGAGGCACAAATCACTTATCATGGCTGTCCTGTGGGGAATTTGATTATTGAGTTGAGTACAGTGGATGAAGAATTCCGTCTATTGCTACTAGAATTAGTCAATCAATGGGTCAAGTATACGAAACAAAATATCTTGGCACTTTCTGAAGAAAAACTGTCCGATGCAGAGGCAGACCGTCAAGCCAAAGCGTTGATTGCTGAAATCCAGGGCAGTATCTTATTGTTGAAAGTCACACAAGATCTATCACTACTTAGACAGAATTTCCAATTGATCAAAGAAAGATTGTTAACTTCGCAAAAGGTTCTTTAATAATTAGAGGTTGTGATAGAAGTGGTCAGCTTCAAGAAATAAGAAGGAATTTACGAAAATTGCTTCTCAAATTTTTGTGAAATTTCGGCTTATTTTTCGAAGAAGCTACTTCTGGAACACCGTGTATAAGAGGCTGTGAAATCAGCGCTTTGACCTGAGTATTAGAGAAACAAACGGCAAAATAGTTCCTCATATTTTGCCGTTTTTTGAGCTAATACCGAAGGTTAGCTGATTGAACACCGTTTAGTGGAGAGGTTGTGAAAAAGCTGCCCTGCATCAAGTAATAAGAACAGCCAAATAAAAATAGCTCCTCATATTTTTCGTTTGGTTGGGCTTATTACCGAAGGTTAGCTGATTGAACACCGTTTAAGGAAGAGATTGTAAAAAAGTCGCTTAGTTTCGAGTATTAAGAAAAATTTTGTGAAAATGGCTTTCTACATTTTTGCATAAATTTGGCTTAATACCGAGAAACTGGCTTTTGAACACCGTTTACCCAGAGGTCGTGAACCTGCCGTTTCACTCTGAGTCACAAGGAGCAATTTCAAAAAAACAGCTTCTCATGTTTGATGGATATTGTGACTTGTGACCGAGGAGTTGGCAGGAGAAAAACGTTTACTGGAGAGTTTGTCACAACTTTTTTAATTCTCCATTCATTGAAAGCGTTTTGTTGGTGTGAACTTCTTGTTGCAGTGTATGATAGAAAAAAAGAGGGGGGAGGTATTAGGATGTGTGGTCGTTATTTTTTTGATCTAGAGTCGGAGCTCCTTCAGAACTATTATCGAGAAGCCCAGAAGAAACAACCGGAACAGGCAGCAAAATTAGCAGCTGGAGAAATTTTTCCGTCAAATCTTGTTGTGACATTAAGAAAAGAGGAAGAAAACAATCTCACTCCGGAAATCATGAAGTGGGGATTTACCGGATTTAAAAAAGGACAATTGATGATCAATGCCCGAGCAGAGACAGTAGAAGAAAAAAAGACCTTTCATCAACCATTTTTGCAAAATCGTTGTGTTTTCCCAATGAGCGGCTTTTATGAGTGGAATGAAGAAAAAGACAAATTTATGTTTTCAAATAAGGAAAAAATAGTGTATATTGGCGGCTTTTATCGTAGCCATCACGATGAAAAAACGGCAGAATCGATCATAATGACTACTGAACCTAATCGCACAGTTGCACCAATCCATGACCGAATGCCGCTTGTCTTGACTGAAGAACAAATCGAACCTTGGATAACAGATATTTCTTTTGCGCGAAAAATCATTACTCAGCAGATACCTGAATTAGTAATGGAGAAGGTATAACATAATCGATTTTTCAAAGAAAGAGCGGCAAAAAACAAAAAAGACTTCAGCACAGATCCCAAAAACAAAGAGAACAGAAGAAATGCTCATAAGCTGCATATACTGCATCTATAGAGTCAAAATCGACCTTTCTAAGGTGTATAGCTTCTATTTGTTTTTTACTCGTGCTGCGAGTCTTTTTTTGTTTATACCTAACGATGTTTATCATTATGACTCTTTGAATTCTTGGAATCTAAAATTCAAACTTAACGACTGGTTGGCAGTTGTATATTCTCTGAATTTATAGATAAGAGGTTGCCATTTATCCACATTGATATGAGTTGGATCATGTAAAATCCCTTCTTCTACAAAAATAGCTACGATCTCACATTCTACAATAGCAAAGTCTTCTCTAGTTGAAATTCGTTGAACCAACGTTTCTATTTGAATCGGGCATTCTTTGATCCGAACAGTTGCAACTTCTTCACCTGCTAGTTTTGTGAACTTTCCCAATCGAAATTTGTTAGAGCAAAAGGAATAGCCAGCTTTTTGTTTATAATCGGGCATGATAGGATGGCCTGTCGTCTTTGCGATTTTCTCGATTTTTTCCCAAAGCGTTTTATCTGCAAGATTGAAGGTAGCGGCATGTCCCACTTTTAAATTTGTATACCCTTTACTGTGCATACTGATCCCAATGACAATCGTTTTGCCAAGTGTCCAAGTGGAGCTGATTGGCGTAAGGTTGTCATTACCAGTCATTTCATCCTTAGTCGTCATCAGCACGACGGGAAATCCGTAATAGAAACTTTCTTTTTCCATTTTTTTAAACATAATCCTCACCTCTGAATATAGTATACTAAGCTTATTCCTCGATGCTCATCGATGTGTGAAAGGAGAGAAAAAAATGGCTGGATTTCCTGATCTTCAGCAAACGACTAAACTCTTAGCAGATCATTCGCGACTTGAGATCCTTACTTTATTGATGGATGGAAGGTTCCATACCGTGCATGAACTAGCAAAGAAAGCAAAAATAAAAGATCACACGGCATCTTATCATATAAAAAAACTTCTTTCTCTTGATTGGGTGATGTCTTATAAACAGGGAAGAAATGTCTATTATCGATTATCATCTCTGGAAATCGCTGATTTGTTAGAAAATCTTATGGTAGTTAGTCCGGTTAAACCGATCAAATCATTTAATGAAAACAAAGAATATAGTGAATTAAAAGCAGGAAGATCTTGTTATCGGCATTTAGCCGGTGTGATAGGTGTAGTTTTTTTCAACTTTCTCCTTCGAAACAACTATCTTGTGATGGAAAACCATCATGTGGAACTTACAGAAGAAGGCGTTTGTTATTTCAAAGACTTAGGAATAGATATTGACGCACTGAAAAAACAATCTGGCGCACTTGTGAAGCCTTGCTTAGATTGGACAGAACGAACATTTCATTTAGGAGGAAATCTCGGGAACGCGTTTTTCCGATGGTGTAAAGAGAAAGAATATATCACATTGAATCCAGAAAACAGAGGTGTTCGCTTAACTGCTGAAGGGAATTTATTTTTCAAGAAATTTGAATCGAGCCAATAGGAAAGTCGTTTCTAATACAATAAAAAGGTTGTGACAAAAATCTTGTCACAACCTTTTTTTCTTATTTCTTGAATGGAGGTGTCCCATACATTTTTGGTGTTACTGGTTCTAATTTTGGTGCAGCGCCTTCGATCTTAGGCTCTTTCAACCATTGATATTCGCCTTCGCCATCCAGTGCTTTGCCACTAGCCCAAGAACCTTCACTACTTTGGTCTCCCTCTGAGAAGTTATAGAAGTCATAAGCAATGTCTTTTCGTTCTTTGTCACGCGGGAAAGTACTTGGGACTAAGATCGAACCTTCTTTTTCTTCTAATTCTTTCACTGCACATTCCCATAGGTTTTGATGATAACTATCTCTTGCAAGGAGAACAGACAGCATATCTTTTACGCCACGATCATCGATCATTTCGTAAATACGTGCTACTTGAAGTCTTCCTTGTGATTCGGCATTTAAATTAGCTCTAAAGTCTGCTAACAAGTTGCCACTCGCAATGATATAGGCACCGCTCCATGGATTGCCCACGCTGTCAGCAGGACGAGGTCCTAAGCCAGCTACGATCGCGTGCTGTGGATTCATTCCAGAGATAATGGCACCGATTGTTGGATCTTTTTGCATCGCTGCTTCTTGATCTTCAACAGGCGCACCCTCTAATAAACGAGCAACCATTGTCGCCAACATTTCCACGTGGCCGATTTCTTCTGTTGCAATGTCCATCAGCATATCTTTATATTTTTCTTCTCCTCGGCAGCTCCAACCTTGGAACAGGTACTGCATAGCTACACTCATCTCGCCATATTGGCCGCCGATCAGCTCCTGCAGATATTTCGCGATTAATGGATTCGGACGATCTGGTTTTGCTTCAAACTGCAATTCTTTCTGGTGTCTAAACATCAAAATTCCTCCTAATCTATTTTTAATACATTCTCATTCTGCTACGAAAGATTAAAAAATTCAAAGAAAACGCTCGCGAATTATATGAAGTGTTGGTATCATTAATAATTTTTCGAGAATCATACCTTATAAATTGTTATTTTCAGAACAAAATGATATCGTTATATTAAAACCGACATCGGTTACATTAAAATTTGGAGGTAAAATATGAAAAAATTATTGTTTACAGGATTGCTGGCAAGTTCAGCATTGTTTTTATTAGGAGGATGCGGATCAAGTAATACAAGCGATGCTAGCTCAAGTGCAGCAAATTCTTCTGAAAAAACAAGTGATGGAAGAAAAAATATTGATTTCTGGTCCTTTTGGGGGTCGGGCGCACGAAAAGAAGCCATCGAAGAAATCATTGAGGATTTCAACCAATCACAAGACGAGATCCATGTAAATTATAAGTATCAGCCATGGGGGGATATTTGGACCAAATCTTTATCTGCAATAACGGCTGGAAATGCACCTGATGTTATTGTACAGGATATAAATTCCGTTGCCCAAAGAGCAGAAGCACAGCAAGCAACTAATCTCTCCGAGTATGTAGATAAAGACACTTCTAAGGATTTTTATCCCCAGCTTTGGGACACAGTAGAATATAAAGGTGATCCTTACGCCATCCCATTCAATACAGATACACAAGTCATTTTTTATAATAAAAAGTTATTTAAAGAAGCTGGGATCAGCGAACAAAATCTACCGACAACTTGGGATGAATTAGAAGAAACAGCACGTAAACTAGATAAAAAAGAAGGAAAAGAGTTTACGCGTATCGGTTTTTATCCATTATGGAATTTAGGTGCTGATGTATGGGCATTAAACGCAGACAACGGGACTAGTTGGTTTGATAAGGACGAAAAGGTCAAGATTGATACTAAAAACAAAGTGGAAGCCTTGGAATGGATCCAAGACTGGCAAGATTATTATGGAAAAAATACAATCAACAAATTAGAAGCAGAATTTGGTTCTGGTGTGTCTGATCCATTTATTTCTGGATTAGTAGCCATGCGCGCCCAAAACATCAATTATTACTCTAGCTTGATGGAAAACGCACCGGATGATTTTGATTTTGGCGTGATGCAGCTTCCAGAAAAAGAGAAAGGTTCAGGTCATTGGTCATGGGGTGGCGGATTCGTCTTAGAAGTACCATACGGAGCAAAAGATCCTGAAGCCTCTTATGAATTCATCAAATATCTTTCTTCTCCAGAAGTACAAGAAAAATTCGGCGAAAAAAGTTTTGATATCATGGCAAGCAAGACAGCTAATGAGAAATTAGTGAATAATGACAACCTAACGGACAAAGGGAAAATGATCTATCAAATGGCGGACGAAAATTTTGAAAATACGGTGATCACACCAGTTCCTTTAGATGCACCGGATTATACGACATTAGTGAATGAACAGATCGACCAGATTCTTTTAGGAACAAAATCAGCAAAAGAAGGATTGGCAGATGCACAAAAAGCAGTAGAGAACTTAGTCAAGCAAAATCAATAATCCGTTTTTGACTGTCTAGGTACAGAGGAGGCAAGAAAATTTGAAGCGTTTATCTATCCGAAAGAAAAAAGAAGCAAGATGGGCCTATTTATTTATCTCGCCTTTTATTATCGGTTTTTTAATCTTTATGCTAGGGCCTATGCTTTTTTCAGTTATTGGTAGTTTCACCGATTATAATTTGACATCCAAGATGAATTTTATTGGTCTAGCAAATTTCAAAAGAATGTTCGTTCATGATGATTTATTTTGGAAATCGTTATACAACACCGTTTATTTCGTCATCTTCAATGTACCGCTGACGACGATTTTCAGTGTGTTTTTTGCCACAGTACTCAATCAAAAAATCAAAGGAATCAGTGTATTCCGTACAGTTTTCTATTTACCGGCAGTCTTATCAGGAGTAGCAGTCTACATCTTATGGATGCAGCTGCTTTCTCCATCTGCAGGATTGATCAACACATTTCTGGGCTGGTTCCATATCGCTGGACCAGCTTGGTTGTTTGATCCACAATGGACGAAACCTGCGTTGATTTTGATGAAAATATGGAGCTCTGGAGGAGCAATGCTACTTTACTTAGCTACATTACAAAATGTTCCTAGATCTTTATATGAATCAGCAGAAATCGATGGAGCAGGCGTTTGGGGAAAGTTCAAAAGTATTACTTTGCCATTAATCACTCCTATTATTTTTTACGATGTGATCACCTCTACGATCGGTTCTTTCCAAATTTTTCAAGAAGCTTATGTCATGACGAAGAATGGAACAGGTGGACCTGCAAATTCCTTGCTTTTTTATAATCTGCATATGTGGAACAAGGCGTTCGTCGCTTTTGATATGGGATATGCGATGGCTATGTCGATGATCCTATTTCTGATCGTTTTGGTTCTGACCTTCGTCAATTTGAAGCTTGCACCTAAATGGGTCTATTATTCTGGAGGTGACGGCAAATGATGGATTATTTTAAAAAGACCAGTGTGAATCGGCAATCAAAAAAGATGCTAAGCTATGTGCTTATGACGATAATAGGAATTATTTTGCTCATTCCATTGCTTTGGATGGTATTTACTTCATTGAAACCAATGGAAGAAATCGTTCGTTATCCTCCGACCTTTTTCCCAGAAAAAATCGTATGGGAAAACTATCTGGATACGATTGCCGCATTTCCTTTTTGGCGATATGCAAGAAATACATTATTCATCACTGTGTTGGTAGTGATCGGTAATGTCCTTTCGAATTCTTTTATTGCTTATGGATTTGCGAAGCTTGATTTTCCTGGGAAAAAGCTGATGTTTGCTTTGGTTCTTTCTACGATGATGATCCCGGGGTTTGTAACGATGATTCCTCAATATGTATTATTCTCCAAGATCGGCTGGGTAGGTACTTATTTGCCTCTGATCGTTCCATCGTTCTTCGGCAATGCGTTCAATATATTTCTGATGCGTCAATTTTACTTATCGATCAATAATGAATTGATCGAAGCTGCTGAAATCGACGGAGCGAATCATTTGTACATTTGGAGTCATTTGATGCTTCCATTGACGAAACCTGCTTTGATCACGATTGCAATCAATTCCTTCAACGCGGCTTGGAATGATTTCTTAGGTCCTCTGTTATATATCCAAGATCAAGAAAAATACACGTTGCAGATTGGCTTGCAAGTTTTTCAGAACCAAGCGACGACACAATGGAATTATCTGATGGCAGGAGCAACACTTGTCTTGATCCCGACGATCTTGCTGTTCTTTTTTGCACAGCGTTATTTCATTGAAGGAATGGATTTGACAGGAGGATCAAAAGGATGATGAATCGGTCGATTGGTAAAAGAGCCAATGATTATTTCTTAGAAATCATTGAATGGATTCCACGTCTTATCCAGTTACAGCTACTGTGGTTCCTGTGCGTCTTGCCTGTTTTCACATTAGGAACAGCAGGTCGAACAGTTCTGTATATGATTTATTATTACAAAAAAAATGAAGAGAAAAAGCTCAGTTCATTATACTGGAAGAAGTTTCGTGAGAATATTTCTCTTTATGGAAAGCAAGATAGTTTAGCAAGTAGTTATTTTCTTCTTTTATTCATCGATTATCGGATTTTCCATTATTTGGGTGGGGGAATTGGCTATACATTGATGTATACTACGTTGTTTTTGCTTCTATTAAGTGCTGTTCTTTTTAGTTACAAAATCTTGCTTCAACTGGAAAATCAAAAAGAAGTCTCTTGGATTGCAGCATTTTTCTTGTTTTTTAATGATTTTAAAAGTGCACTTTTCTATTTAGCAGGTACGTCGATACTTCTGGTTGCATTATGGTTTGCAGGACCAATCTACCTTGCTTTATTAGGTTTCAGCTTCTTGTTTTATTTTCAAGTCCTGCTTTTTATCCATCGTACGCAAGAAAAGGGTCTTAAAAAGGAGGAATAACATGCTGCGTTTGATTGCTAAAATCGATGATAGTATTATCAATAAGTTTGCTAAACAACGAGAAACGGACAATCGGAAAATCAATTTTTTGAAGTTTATCAGTAATATCTCTAATGGCGGTTTTATTTGGCTACTCCTTGCTGCAGTTTTAGTTTTGGTACCTGATACAAGAGAATATGGTCTAGCTATTCTTATAGGCAGTCTAATCTATTTTTTTGTTGGACTACTTCTCATTAAAAAAACGACAAGGCGGAAACGACCCTATGAAAAAAATCGTCGGCTTGTCCTTTACACAAGTAAACCGAAGACTTCTTCTTTTCCTTCAGGGCATACGGCACTTGCTTTTTTATCTGTAGCAGCGTTGTTCGAGTTAAGTCGTATTGCAGGAATACTAGCTTTTCTATTTGCTTGTTTGATCGCTTATTCAAGAATTTTTTTACTTTTACATTATCCTACTGATGTTTTAGGAGGAGCTATTTTAGGTAGTGTTATCGGTATCTTGTGTGCTGCCGTTATCTGAATCAATTGCATGAATAAAGCATGAGTGCGTAAATACGCATTCGTGCTTTATTTTTTTGTTTTTCAAGTAAACAGTCGGGGATTATTTCCCTGTCTTAATAACTTAAGTTCTGTTAAATGAGAACGTTATAAAACTTTATAATCTAATTTTGATAATAAGTGTTGTATAATTGGTGTTTTTTAACTAAAATGGATATCGTTTGATTTAAAGTTAAAATTAAATTAGATTATAATTAGATAGATGCTGTTTTTGGTGTTTGTTGTGAACGAAGGCACATGGTTTAGAAAGGAGTATAAGAATGTGAAAGGGGTAAAATTGAAGCTTTTGCAGTTAGCAGCTGTCAGCCTGCTATTTGGACCGTATTTCCAGTCTGTCTATCATATGACAGCATTGGATGTAGCTGCTGAGTCAACAGAAGTGAAGGAGGATGAGGTATTTCTAGATGAGGACTATGCAAAAATCGAAGGGAGGTATATCGAAAAAGAAGAAACGTTTGAATGGCATCTGGCTTTTGAAAAGAAAGAGAGTGCGAACGAAGGTAGAATACGTTTAGCAATCGATACAGCTGCTGCCGGAATTGGTACTGTAAAAAACGCTCGGGGAACAGGTCTCTCCTCTTACGATGAAGATGGAGAAGACTTAAAAGTCGAGACAATCGATGGTCAAGAATGGTATGTCGGAAAATTTTATTCAAAAGAAGCTGAGACCGGCACATTGGTTTTTGAAACAGAAAAGATTCCAGATGTAAATGAAGGGGAACTACCTCTTCAAGTGGTGGTCGATGAAAGAATAGCTAATCAAGAATTACAAGAAAATGAAACAGATACAGAGGATTCCGCTGAAAATCAACGTAGCGAAGAAAATGAAACGGAAGAGCTGGACGCACCAATCGTGCCCAGCGGTCAAGCACTCCAACGCATTCAACGCCGGTTATTCAACGGTATTTTAGAGCGTCTTGGACCAACAGCTACGCAAGATCCGTATGAATATATCTATCCTAGCGGAATAGATGAAAACGATCAGCACCGCTATCCACGATTTACAACGAATGACTATACGAAAGTATTAGGAAATTGGTCACAAAGCAATGAACGCTATCAGGGAGAAAAAGGCTCACCATATGATGGAGAGAACTTAATCGATGATAGTGATTACACAATCGGGGGAGCGAACTGGCGAAATTACGACTATGCGGCTGATAATGGATCAACTGCAAGCGAAGAAGATGTAAATGTTCCAGCGCAAACTGTTCAGCTTTGGGGAGATGAACGGAATTTTGAAAACAGTTACTTGGATTATAACGGGGCATATATCAAAAAATGGGTAGAACCAGTTCCCTCTAACAATCCAACGGCTGACTTACATCCTGAAGATGCAACGACACTTTATAACGTTTATCTAGATGTGATTGGAAGTGAGAAACAAGAAATCAGTCCAATCGATATCGTTTTTGTTCTAGATAAATCAGCTAGTATGAATGAAGGGACACTGGAAGGCGGAGGACAAAGTAAAAATGCGGCACTGATAGAAGCTGTAAATGAAATTAGTGAAAATCTGCTATCCGACCCAAATATGGATATTCGGATCGGTATGGTGAATTTTTATCATAATAGTACAGTCATCAATAACCAGGAACAAATCAGTTCGGACATCTTTCCGTTGACAAATGACATCAATCGTCTAACAGGTAGTGAGAATACAGCACTGAATCGTACACCAATCGGAGGAACGCCGCTTACACTAGGACTTAAAAATGGTTATGAAACATTGTATGCGGATAACGGCGGAGAAAATAGAAATCCAGAAAAGATCCTGATCGTCGTAGGAGACGGAACACCCACCTTCAGTTATGCACCGATCCAAACAAGATCTCGTACAAGTATTTGGGGAGCTTGGAGCAGTTGGAGTGTCATGGGGGATAAGATTGCCGTAGATCGTGGTGATTTGTTCAAAAACTTTGAAACCTTTTCTGGGAATACATCTAATGCTGGATTTGCTTATCCACTTACCTACGCATCTGACTTTGACCGTCCTGTTAATGGGACAAATGTGGAATACCGTTACGGAGAAGTAAAAGAAGGTGATAATAAAGCGATTCACTGGGTTGGTACAGGAAGCGCAAGCAATGATACTAACGGTAGTCCAACTTCACAAGAAAAGTCGTCAGCCATCAATACTGTTGCATATCATCATTGGCTGAAAAACAAGTACCAAGAGAACCCACCTAGTATTTTCTCCATTGGGTTAGGAATCGACGGAAGTATTGCCGGCAGACAGAGACTCGATGCAATCGGACGAAATGTATTAAAAAACATTGCTGATTTAAATGATGATGGCACAACACCGCGTTATTACGATGCGAACAACAAGAATGACATCATTACAGCCTTAGAGGATATCTCCTCTACCTTCAAGAAAACGATCCAGCAAGCCACACTTTATGATGAAACTGGATTTAATGTTTCACCGTTTGGAGCTGGCAGATCGGCGGATATCCAGTTTTACCATCTAGATCCAGGAGAAAACGGCATGAAGTACCAAGAGCCAGAAATATGGGATGAAGCGCGTCATGGACAAGCACCACCAGAAGTAGTAGCGACACCAACAACGTACGTTGGGCGAGAAAACCAAGCCTATAAATTTTCTCCAATCTCGTTAGGTGAAGGAGAAATGGTCAGAATCAATTATCAAGTAAAATTGGATGCAGGAGCACAAGACGGGAATTTCTATGCTGTAAATAATCAGGCATATATCCAAAATCTGGAAGATTATGATAACGATATCACCTCTGGTCGAATGTATTTCCCAACGTCCTCTATTCGTTATGAACACAAAGACCGTAATTTCCAAGTTAGCAAAACAGGGCAAAATGGGGAACCTTTAGCAGGAGTCGAATTTGCATTATACGATCAAAATCCGGATGCTGGAGAGGTCGAACCAATCGAAACAAGTAGAACTACAGCGGATGGAATGGCAATCTTCGAAACGAAGATCCCTGTGCTGGGGGATGAAACAGGTGCTGTCAGTGATATTTTCTGGATCAGAGAGATCGCTGGACCGCCACGTTATCAGTTGGTAGATGAGACATATCAATTCCAGATCAAAAAATATGCAGCCTCCGAAGATGAGATGCTAGGGCACTATGAGCTTGTGGACGAAAATACAACTGGAACGAGGTTTGGCGGACCAGAAGGAACAGACCAAGATTCCTATTATGAAGGAGAGTATCACAAGCTTTCTGTTGTACAAGTGCCCAACATAGACGGAACAGATTATGATGAGCTGTATGTCAAATTGGAAATGCGGAATGAATTCAAGCCAGTCCACATGAACATCAATAAATTAATTGAAGGAAGCACTACGCCAATCAATGGGGCAGAGTTTGAACTTTATCAAACCGATGGAAGCGGACTTGAAATTGGAACGCCGGTAGCTAAAGGAATCTCTGGTGCGAATGAAGCAGACGAAGAGAAAGGAATGCTCACGTTCTATTCAGTAAATGAAAATGGAGAATATTTGCTCGTGGAGGGTGAGAAAGTCATTCATCCTATTGGAGAACCAGATTCATTTATTCATATAGACAATGAAGAAAATGCCAACTATGCAGAATACAAAATCGTTGAAAACAAAAGCCCAGAAGGTTTCAAAGAACCTGACGAAAACGACACATGGATCTTGCGACTGTACGATAATGAGACAGGTACCATCCAGCTTAGACAAACAGGTGAAGCAAACTGGCAATATCTCACTTATTCAACAGACGAAGAGGGACGATTATGGGTGGTATTCACTGCTTACAATACGTTTGATTACCGGGAGATCCGAGTTAGAAAATTAGATCATGAAGGCAATCCTTTAGATGGTGCAGGTTTTGATATCAGGAAAATAGGGGATTCTTCCTTCCCGCTGTACCGAGCATACACAGGCAACCTGTTAGAACCCGAAGAATCGAAACGTTTATCTGGAATCGGTTACTTCTATCTTTATACAGTCGGTGTAGAGAAATATGTCGATTTAGAATACAGTCAACCTTTACGCTTGTCTATCGGTGAATATGAGGTCTCAGAATCTGTTGCACCAAATGGGTATCAATTGTCTGATCAAGTATTCCAGTTTGCCCTGAACGAAGAAGGGAAATTTGTTATTGGAGAGACAGTCATCGAAGACGAAACTGCTCCATTACCGG
Source organism: Enterococcus sp. 3G1_DIV0629 (assembly GCF_002141285.1). Lineage (NCBI taxonomy): Bacteria > Bacillati > Bacillota > Bacilli > Lactobacillales > Enterococcaceae > Enterococcus > Enterococcus sp. 3G1_DIV0629. The sequence continues at coordinate 61,999 of NZ_NGLI01000001.1, forward strand.
AGGGTTATGACATCATCGATGGTGTATTACAAGTAACCTTAGAAGATGAACTAGCACCAATCGATCTGGAACTTTTGAAAGTTGACAGTATGAGTAGTCGACGTCTTGAAGGCGCAGAATTTTCAATTGAGAAACAAAATAATGCAGGAGACTATGAACTCATCGACGGAGGCTTGGCACCAGATCCAAACGATTCTTCCCTATTCAATGCTTTGGATTTGACGGAAGGATTCTATCGGATCAAGGAAGTGAAGTCGCCGGACGGCTACAGGAAACTTCCAGGCTACTTTATTTTAGAAATTAGTTATCGAGAAGAACCAGAAGTGGAAAATGATCGGGTCGTTCCAGGAAAAGAAGCCGGGACACTAAAAGTTGAGGTCTCTTATTATCCAAACGAAGAAGCAGAGACTCCTGATCTGCAGCAAGAGTTAGAATATGAACTTTTGGATACGAACCGAATCAGGCTACAGCTTAGTGTCGGGAATGATCCTGAAAATCCATTGCCTGCTACAGGGGGATCCGGACGATTATTCTATATCCTGCTTGCTGCATTCTTCGTGGCACTTGCCGGTGCAGCCTATGGTTTGTATGTCAGACAATCTAAAAAGGAGGGGGCAAGGTAATGAAAAAGCTGTTGTGTTTGATGCTTCAATTACTTGTTTTACTGCCATTTGTAGCAGTCCTTCTTCCTCAAACGATGTCGGCAGAAGAATTAGGGGAAGACGTTGTGGAATTCGTATTGCATAAACGGATGATTCGAGATATCGATTATAACGACCAATTTGAATTCCATGAAAATGACGGTCTGGCTATCTCTGAGGAAGCGGGAAAAACAGCAGATATCATTTCGCAGACGGTCCCACTAAATGGAGCGACATTCGCCGTTTACGATATGACCGATTATTATCATGACAAAAAAGCTGCTGAGAACATGACCTCTAGAGAATTTGTCCAGCAAATCGCTGAAACGAGCAGAAACAATATCCGTCAGTTGATCACAGAAGAAAGACTTGCTCAGGTTGGGGAGTCGGTAACGACTGGAAAAGATACGGTTGGTGGATTAGGAGATGGGATTGCACGCATCCAAGTACCTAAGAAAAACCAAGATCGAGATGCAGTTTATTTGATTTTTGAAGAATCAATTGATCCGGAAATCGGGTTGAATGTGGATATCGATCAAACAGCGATCCCGATTGCTGCTGTTTTGCCAATCTATCATCCAACAGAACCAACCGAGGAACTGCAAGAGATCCATATCTATCCTAAAAATGTCGGTTATTTAAGAGATCCATACTTTTTCAAGTATGGACGACAAAGAGGAACAACTGAAAAAGGACACCCATTAGAAGGTGCTGTTTTTGCTCTGTATCAGATGATAGAAGGAGAAAAATATTATTTAGACATGGCTCCTGCGAATGACTTGAAAAATCAATGGATCAAACCAGCAAACAACGATCCTTTGAATGATAAAAATGTAAGCAAATTCATTTCAGATAAAGACGGTCTAGTCACGACAGGTCAACGATTCTTGCCCTCTGGTACCTATTATTTTGAGGAATTGAAAAGTGTAGAAGGGTACGAAATGGACGAAGCAAGTAAGCGAATCGAGGTCATTGTCCCTGAATCTTGGGTGGATGCAGAAGGACAGCCGCAATATGTAATGGTCAATGGGCAGAAGATGGCTGAATTGGAATCCGGAAAAGTTCCAGCCGCTGCCTATGAATCAGCAACACCACGCGTGTATAACGAGACCATAAAAGAAACAACGGACAAACCGAAAGAACCAAGTGGACCAAGCAATCCAAATCAACCTGTGAAAGGGTCCGTATTTCCACAAACCAATGAAGCAAGAACACTGATTTCTTTATTAGGAATCCTTTTGTTGTTAGGTGCTGTTTTATTAATAAAAAAAGAACGGGGAGAAAAAAATGAATAAAAAAATGATGACCATGGGGATGAGTGCACTGTTGCTCGCAGCTGTAGGATTAGGAAGTTTTGGAAATGGAAAATTAGTTCACGCTGAAGAAGTCACGGAAAAACCAAGTGAAGTGACGATCACATTACACAAAAAAGCATTCACGACTGTGCCTGAAGAACGACCGAACAGCGGGTTGGTATCAGATGATTTTGGCAATGAGAATCTTCCAGGTGTCGATTTTGAAATGTTTGATGTTACAGATGTCTATTATAATTTGCTGAAAGATGACCCTAGAACAACTGACATAGATGATGATGGGTTAGAACCTGCCGCTGCGATTGCTTTGATCCAATCAGATCACACAGCAGCATGGTTTGTATCTTATGGTATCGAAAGTATAGATAAGCAGACGACTGGCGAAAATGGTGAAGCTGTTTTTGAAAAGGTACAAGTAACTGAAACAACGGGAGAATTAAGAGATAAAGTCTATCTCTTCTTAGAAACATATTCACCAGCTCATATTTCAAGAATCGCGTCTCCAATGGTTGTCATGATGCCAGTTATGATGCCAGATATTATTGGCGGTGTATGGGATGGAACCTCTTGGAAAGATACGTACAACACCGATGTACACTTGTATCCTAAAAATGAAATCCAAGATTCTTCCAAAGAAATGAATGTAGATGAAGCGGACGTTAGAACAGTGACTATTCGCAATGAAAATGGTGAAGAAGAAACGATCCGATATGTTGACTTGGAAAAAGGAAAAACAGTTTCTTATACAATAACTTCACCGATTCCTTACTTTATTGATGAACTTAATGAGGACAATACAACAGTCATCACGCATTTCACGATCACAGATACGCCAACAGAAGGTTTGAGTTATTTTGATCAGGAACTCCTTGTGCAGGCAGGAGATACAACACTGGTAGAAGGTACTGATTATACAGTAACGAAAGTAGGAAACGGTTTTGTCGTGGAGATCATTCTTGAAACAGGAGGTATACCGAACACAGCAACACTGGAAAAATTAGGGAATCATCGTGGCGGGGAATTGACTGTTACCTATGACTTGCAAGTCAACGCAGTCATCAATGCAGACGAATTCCATAACAATACAGCGTTGATCGAAATCGGTAGAGGTGACGAGTATGACTACAACGAACGTCGCGTGCCACCAGAAGAAGTAACGACTGGCGGGAGAAGATTTGAAAAGTTTGATGCTTCAAGCAATGCTTTACTAGACGGTGCAAGATTTGAATTGTGGAACGAAGAGAAAACTGCTTATGCTGTTTTCTATAAAGATGGCGTACGTTTACCTGTTTATGAGTCAGGTGCTGATGCAGAAGAAATCACAATCGATTGGGTAAGTGATAATAGTGTAGAGGCAACAGAATTTGTCTCACGCGACCAAGGATACTTCGAAGTTGTTGGATTAGATTACGGAACATACTTTATGAAAGAAACAGTAGCACCAGAAGGATATGTTTTACCAACAGGTGAAGCAGCTTTCACAGAGTTCAATGTAGAACTTGGTAGCTATGATGATGAACTTGTGATTGTGGACTATGAGTATCCAGGAGCAGCACGCGTACCAAACGTAAGACAAGGATTTCTTCCTTCTACTGGAGGAAACGGGATCTTAGCATTCTTGCTGATCGGTCTAAGTTTGATGATTGGGGCCTACAGCTGGTACCGTAAATCTAAAATGAAGTCTGAAGTATAAGCAACAAAAATAAGCTGCAGCAATCGGTTTTTATAAAGGTTGCTGCAGTTTTTTTAAATAAGAAGGTGAAGAAAATGAAAAAGAAAACAGAGAAAAGACCTCAAACAAAAATCAGTATGTTATTACAATTATTCATGGCAGTGATGTTTCTTACAGGAGCTGCAGTTTTTACATATCCATTTTTAGCTGATGCTCTCAGCAATTATTTGGACCAAAGAAGGATCGAGAATTATCAAAAACAGCTTGCACGAGAGAAAGAAGAAAAACAAGAGCAACGATTAGCGGTACAAGAAAAGAAAAATCAGGCGCTTGCTCGTACGGCAGCCATCCCAGGAATGGGTCAAGTCAAAGATCCTTTTGAACAAGCGGTTAGAGATGTCCGAAACCCAGGAAAAGAATACTACGAACAACATATGATCGGAGCAATCTATATTCCGAAAATCAATGTTAGCTTGCCTTTATTCGATGAAACAAATGATCTTTTATTAGATAGAGGAGCGACAGTTCTACAAGGTACCTCTTTTCCAATTGGAGGAGAAAATACACATTCCGTAATTACCGCCCATAGCGGTGTTGCTGAGAAAAAATTGTTTACAGATCTTGAAAAAATGGAGAAAAAAGACCGTTTCTATCTTGAAGTATATGGTCAGATGCTCGCTTATGAAGTCGTTGAGAAAATCATTGTCCTTCCAACAAAAACAGATACATTAGCAATCAGAGAAAAACAGGATCTGGTCACACTTATCACTTGTACACCTTATGCTGTGAACACCCACAGGTTACTAGTGACAGGAAAGCGAGTCCCCTTTACAGAAGAAGCTTCTTCAAAGATGGAACAGACAAAAAGATACCATCTTTATCGATTACTTGCGCTCTTACTAGGGGTATTGCTAATACTAACTCTTTTCGGTTATTGGGGTTATCGAAAATTTAAAAGACAAAAACAACGAAAGAAAAATAACAGATAATAGACCAATTATTAAGAATAACATAATAAATTTAAGCTGCTTGGAAGAGACAAACGCGATTAAATCGCCTATTTCCAGTTTTTTTTAACGTTTTCTAAAATGACATTTTACAGGTAAGCCAACTTGTTTCACAAAGGCTTCTTTGATATTGTAGAAGCAAGAAGAAAGATGGAGGGATTTTTTATGGCAAAAATCATGGTAGTCGAGGATGAAGAAATCATTCGACAATTGATTATGGAAGAACTTGAGAAATGGCAATTCGAAACCTTTGGAACGACCGATTTCAACCAAGTATTTTCAGACTTTGAAAGAGAAGAACCACAGCTTGTATTGCTAGACATCAATCTTCCTGTTTTGGATGGGTATTATTGGTGTCAAAAAATACGTGAAGTATCGAAAGTACCAATTATTTTTATCTCCAGCAGGAATACGAATATGGATATGATCATGGCCATGAACATGGGAGCAGATGATTTTGTGACAAAGCCTTTCCAAATCGATGTACTGATTGCCAAAATCAATGCGTTGCTTCGCCGTTCTTATAATTACACAGAATTATCCAGTGAGATGATGAGCCATAATGGTATTACGTTGAATGTCGACAACGGAAGTATGGAGATTAATGGAGAGATCATTGATTTGAGCAAAAATGAATACCGCCTGCTATTTATTTTGATGAAACACAATGGAAAGATCTTAAGTCGTGAAAAATTGCTGCGAGCACTTTGGGATGACGAGCGGTTTGTAGATGACAATACATTGACAGTGAACATCAATCGGTTACGCCGGAAAATCGAACAGGCAGGTATCCAAGGATATATCGAAACAAAAGTAGGACAGGGATATATCGTTCCCTGAAAGGATGAGCGGTTAAGATGAATTTCTTTAAATATTTGAAAGATCAGTGGACATTGATCTTGGGATGGCTGTTTTTTATTGCTTTAACGATCTTTGTGATGTGGCTAGCCCCAAATATCAAAGTGGATTTGAGCACGATTGCTTATTTAGCTTTGATCGAGGGCGTCTTTCTGATTTTTTATCTGCTAGGTGGCTACTTGAGCAAAAGAAGATGGTGGGGGAAGTTAGCTGACATACAAAAAACATCTCCTTTGCAAAATTATTTGAGTGGCGGGCGGACAGAAGAAGAAAAACTGGTAGAAGAATATATCAATCAGCTGATCCGCGAACATCAAGAAGTGATGCAATCAGCAATCAGCAATCAACAAGACCAAAAAGATTATATTGACTCATGGGTCCATGAGATCAAAGTACCACTTTCCGCTTCCAAGTTACTGGTTCGTTCGATCGAGTTCGATATTGACGATCAAAAGTATACCTTACTCGAAAATGAATTATCAAAAATCGACGAATACGTAGAGCAAGTCTTGTATTATGCAAGACTCGACAGTTTCTCGCGGGACTATCTCATCCAAGAGTATGGATTGAAAGGAATCATCCAGCCTGTGATACGCAGTCAGGCCAATTATTTTATCCAAAAAAATCTTCGCTATGAAATCATTGGTGAGGATCATACTGTTTTGACTGATGCTAAATGGGTCGCTTTTATCTTCAACCAGCTGCTTAGCAATGCCATCAAATATACGCCAGACCACGGAAATATCATGGTGAGCATAAAAAAGGAAGCGCAAGGAGTCAGCCTTTCTGTTAAAGATTCAGGAATCGGTATCCCGGAGGAAGATTTGAAACGAATCTTTGATAAGGGATTTACTGGAAGAAATGGACGACTTAGTAAAACGCATTCAACAGGGTTAGGCCTGTACTTGGCAAAAAATCTGGCAGAAAAATTAGGTATCCGATTGACGGCTGAATCAACTGAAGGAAAAGGGACGACAATGACTTTATTTTTCCCAATCTTAAATTTTTATAATGAAAAACGTTAGAAAATCGTTAGAAACGAAAAAAAATGCTTGTGTTGTTAACGTTTTCGCTGATAAGTTTCTTATCATGTGAAATAAAAGGAGATTGGTTATGGAAATTTTAATAGCATTAGTCCCTATGTTGGCATGGGGTAGTATTGGTTTAGTAAGTGGTAAAATTGGTGGCGATGCCAATCAACAAACACTAGGAATGACGATCGGTGCATTTCTGTTTTCTTTAGTTGTCTTTTTCGTTGTTAGTCCTGTAATCACCCCTTGGATTTTCTTGATCGGATTTTTATCTGGCTTAGCTTGGAGTGTTGGACAAAATGGACAATTCCATGGAATGAAGTACATGGGTGTTTCTGTAGGGTTACCATTGTCTACTGGTTTTCAATTAATTTTGAATACGATTGCGGGAGCCGTTTTCTTCCAAGAATGGACACAAACGAAAGATTATGTATACGGTATTATTGCTTTAGCTCTTCTTGTAAGCGGTGCGTATTTGACGGCACGACAAGATGACGAAGGAAAAATAGATACAGATAATAAAATGCTTGATTTTGGTAAGGGCTTTAGAGCATTGATCTTCTCTACGATTGGTTATGGCGTATATACGATCATTGTCAACTGGGCGAATTTGGATGCGATGTCAATTATCTTACCTCAAAGTATCGGAATGATCTTAGGCGCAAGCTTCTTTGCTTTCCGTAAAGTTAAAGTAGATCAATTTGTATGGAAAAACATGATCTGTGGATTATTATGGGGCTTAGGTAATATCTGTATGCTTCTAACAGTCAAATCCCTTGGTTTAGCTGTTGGATTCTCACTTTCACAAATGGGGATCATTATCTCTACTTTAGGTGGGATTTTCATCCTTGGCGAAAGAAAAACGAAAAAAGAGCTCATTTATGTTATTGTTGGTTGCCTTTTAGTCATTTTAGGTGGTATCCTTTTAGGGTACATGAAAACAGTTTAATCACTGTTTTCCAACCTAAAATGGGGAGGAACTTCAATGGATTTGTTTCGTAAGAAAGAGATCAATCTCAATCATACGAGTGAGATGAAAAAAGAACTAAAAACGTCTGATTTGATCATGCTTGGAATTGGCGCGATCATCGGTACGGGAATATTTGTGGTGACAGGGGTTGCGGCCAATCAAAATGCTGGTCCAGCACTGTCACTTTCATTTGTCTTAGCTGCAATCGTTGTCATTTTGTCTGGACTGAGTTTCGCAGAGTTTGCTTCGCGAGTGCCAGTGATCGGTGGGCCATATGCCTATCTGTATGTTGTCTTTGGTGAATTTGCTGCTTGGTTGACAGGGTGGTTGTTGATCGGGGAATTTTTGCTAGCGGTTTCTTCTGTGGCTTCCGGCTGGTCTGGCTATATGCAAGGTTTCTTGAAAAGCTTAGGGGCCGAACTTCCACAAGCATTAACTGGCGGGTACAATCCGGAAAATGGTACATACATTGACTTGATTGCGGTACTCGTAGTGATATTCGTCACTTACATCGTGTCGCTTGAAGCCAAGAAAGCATTACGTTTGAATAATGTTATGGTATATGTCAAATTTGGTATCATCGCGTTGTTTATCATTGTTGGGATATTTTTCGTTAAGCCTGATAATTGGCAGCCATTCATGCCTTTTGGTTTTTCCGGTGTGCTAGATGGTGCAGCTCTTGTGTTTTTTGCTTTCTTGGGATTTGATGCTGTTGCAATGGCAGCTGAGGAAGTCAAAAATCCACAAAAAGACGTACCAAGAGGGATCATTGGTTCGATACTGATCGCTACGGTCCTTTATATTATCGTGACGTTGATTTTGACAGGAATCGTTCCTTATACTGAACTAGGCGTTAATGATCCAGTGGCCTTTGCCATGAGGTATGTAGGACATGGGACAGTTGGCGCAGTGATCGCTGTAGGGGCAATCTTGACATTGTTGACGGTGACGATCTCGATGATGTATTCACTCGCTCGTTTACTATTTGCTGTCAGCAAGGATGGTTTGTTGCCTAAATTTATGACAGAAATCGATCAAAAGCATCGTACACCGAAAAAAGCGACTTATGCCGCTGGTGTGGCAGCTGTATTCTTTGCCGGATTTTTCCCATTGAATGTATTAGCGGAACTGACGAATATCATGGCGCTCGCCTATTTGATGCTAGTTAGTCTAGGCTTACTGAAGTTAAGAAAAATGTTTGGCAAACCAAAAGCAGGAGAATTCAAAGTTCCATTCGTTCCGATCTTGCCAATCGTCTCGATCTTGACTTGTATCGTATTGATGCTTCGTCTGCAAACGGTGACTTGGATCGTGTTCGGTATCGTAATGGTTATTGGACTGATCATTTATTTTGGCTATGGCTATGGACACAGCAAGATGAACGAGAAATAGACTCCAATGGAGAAGTTAGAAGAAAGATAAGAAAAACGCCCATCAACAGTTTATTACACTGTTGATGGGCGTTTGTTTTAGTAACAAGCGAAAGATGATCTATTGGGTTAAATCCAAAAGTTTTTGTTTCAGATCTTCTTCCATGTGTCCAAGTTCTACTTCTGCATGACGACGTTTTTCTTTTCCTTCTTTTTGGATACGCAAAGTTTCTTGGATCGTTTCGATCAAATCGTTTTGTGTAGTTTGCAGGGTCTCAATATCCACGATTCCGCGTTCGTTTTCTTTCGCTGTTTCGATGGCTGAGATTTTCAGCATTTCTGAATTTTTCTTCAATAAGTCGTTTGTTGTTTCAGAGACTTGTCGTTGAGCGGTCACTGCGTCTTTTTGACGAAGCAAGGTCAATGCGATCACGACTTGGTTTTTCCACAGCGGAATGGCTGTAGCGATAGATGCTTGGATCTTTTCAGCTAAGGCCTGATTCGTGTTTTGAATCAAGCGGATTTGTGGGGCTTGCTGAATCGTAATCTGTCTAGCTAAGCGAAGGTCATGTGTACGTTTATCCAGACGATCTAGGAATTGTGTATAATCGTTGGCAATCTGGACATCCATCTGGTCACCAGTTTCTTCTGCTTTTTTCATTGCTTCTGGAATGATCGTTGTTTGAAGTTCTTCCATTTTCAATTCTCCAGCAGCAATATAAATATTCAATGCATCAAAGTAGTCTTTGTTTTTTTGGTAAAGCTGTTCTAACATCAGATTATCTTTTAACAGACCGTCTTTTTCTTTATCTAATTTCACTGAGATTTTGTCGATTTGTGCACCAATTTTTTGATATTTTGCTGTCACTTCATAAATCGATTGTTTGACCTTACCGAAGACACGTTGGAAGATATTTCCTTCTCCGGCACGCAGTTCATCAGGGTTGGCTTCTTGGAGACGATACATCAGTTCAGTCAACGAATCTCCGACTGGGCCAATATCTTGAGCTTGTACGTGATTCAGCATTGATTGTGAGAACTCACTTAATTTCGCTTGAGCAGCTGAGCCATAGCTGATGACAGACTGTGCATCATTGGCATCGATTTTTGCTGCCAGCTGTTTTGCTTGTTCTTGGCGTTCCGCCGGTAGTTTGTCAATTAAGCGAGCAGCTGTCTGTTGTTCTTGGAGCTGATCAATCTCCGCTTGTTGTGAAGTGGTCAGCGTATCTGTTGGGGTTGAAAACGGGTTGTTCAATAAGTCTTCAAGTGTATCGTTAACTGGTGTGACATCTTTTGTTTCAGTCGGTTTATGATCCATAAAAAATTCCTCCTTGTCGAATCTGTTCTCGATTCCTACATGAATGTCTCTACTTTAGAAAAAGTACTCGAAACAGCCAGACATCATCTGAATGTTCCGAGTCTTTTTTATGAACAAAAGAGTTACTCTTTTTGTTCTGGTTCATGTTTATTATCACGCTTTAAGCTTTGTTTCGCAACAGATATCTCTACGTCGATGTCGTCTAGGTCATCAGCGACGAATTTTTGATAATCTTGTGCGATCAAAGCGGATAGCTGATCGATGATCTGCGCGCTTTCTTCTAGTTTTTCATAGGTTTGCTTGTTTTTGATCTCATGGTCATTGATCTCATTATACTTATTTGTCAAATCAACTAGATTCGGCAGATGCGTATAAAGAAATTGACTTGCTTCATGTAGTCGATTTGGTTCCTTCACTAATTCTTTGAATAAAGCTTTTGCCGCTTTGACTGGGTCATGACGGAGATCGATTGCTTTAAGTTTGGCTGTCTGCTGCATATTCGCTTGCAACTGATTGATTTCATTTTTTGTTTGATTCATCGTTTGTCGGAAAAATGAGATTTCATTCGCTGTCATACCGCTTTTTTCATAGTGAGTCTCAAGTTCGTCAGTCAGTGCAGGGATTTCTTCTTGTTTTCCTTTTTTCCTGAGCGAACCGAAGAGCCCCCACAAAACTAGAACTACGCCTATCAATAAAAGTCCTAGAACAAAAGAAAAACCATTGTTTCGGACAAAGAGAAACAGCAAGACCAGTGCTAGAAGCCACGGCCAATTTCGTTTTATCATAATAAGCCCTCCAAGTCATTTATCATTGAGTATTGAATTCTTTCCGTTATTCGATTACATTCTTATTTTAGCATACTGACTACTAGAAAGAGTATCGGACTAAAGAAGGATTTTCTATATTTAGAGAAAATCTAAGGTTTATCTATGGTAAACTAATAGGGAGTTTTCGAGAAAAATTGAAAAATGAAAAAAAAGCAGTTATGATTACAAAGAAAGCAGGAGAAGATATGCTGAACAATGAGCAATTTGAAGAAAAAACAATCAGTCGCAAAGAAATCTATAGCGGAAAAATTATCGATGTTGCTGTAGATGAAGTTCGTTTACCAGACGGAGGAACTTCGAAGAGGGAACTGGTATTTCATCCTGGCGGTGTTGGGATCATTGCTTTTGATGAACTTGACCGCCTGCTCCTTGTCAAACAGTTTCGAAAGCCTTTAGAAAAAGTGATCTTGGAGATCCCAGCTGGAAAAATCGATCCAGGAGAAGGAAAAAATCCTGAAATGACTGCAGCCAGAGAATTAGAAGAAGAAACCGGCTATCGTGCGAAGTCGCTGAGCCATCTTACTTCGATGTATCTTTCACCAGGTTTTGCAAATGAAGTCCTTCATATTTATCATGCACAAGGAGTAGAGAAGGTCGAGAATCCTTTAGCTCAAGATGAAGACGAAGTACTGGAGCTGTATCATCTAACTCTTGAAGAGGCACAACAAGCGATGAAAGATCAGTTGATTTGTGATGCAAAGACGATTTATGCGATTCAATACTGGGAATTATTGACCAAAGGAAAGTAGAGGGATCGGCTTATGGCCAAAGGACCGCTTATTACGCGAAGCGAACTTCGCAAGCGACAACAAGCACAAGCAAGCGAGTCATTAAAAAAACAGCGAAAAGCAGAAACAGCTTATCAGCAAGAAGAAAAAAAGATTGCCAGCTTTTATCGTAAAGAAAGCAAAAAGAATAAACCAATCACGAAAACAAGGATCAGTGAACGAGAAAAGACCACCAAATGGAACTCTTTTTTGATGAAATCTCTTATTATTGTTATCCTAATGTTATGTGTGGTTTTTTTAGCAATCGCATTTATATAGAAAGAAGGAATTAAAAAGATGAAAATCGGTATTATCGGCGCAATGGAAGAAGAAGTAAAAATTTTGAGAGAGAACCTAAGCGAACCATTATCATGGGAACGCGCAGGCGCTTTATTTATTTCAGGTTCATTAGGTAACCACGAAGTGATCGTCGTACGTTCCGGTATAGGAAAAGTCTTAGCATCTATTACCACAAGTCTGTTGATCCAACAATACGGCGTGAACATGGTGATCAATACAGGTTCAGCTGGCGGGATCGGTGAAGGCTTACAAGTAGGCGACATTGTTATATCAGACAAAGTAGCTTATTTTGATGCAGATGCAACAGGATTTGGCTACAAGCCAGGCCAATTACCAGGAATGCCTCTATATTATGAAGCAAGCTCATATTTGCGCAGTGAAATGGCTAAAGCAGCAAAAGCAACGGATTTGAATGCAAAAGAAGGATTGATCGTTACAGGCGATACATTTGTCGATTCTCCAGATAAAATCAAAGAAATCTTAACGAATTTTCCAGAAGCTTTAGCTTGTGAAATGGAAGGAGCCGCTGTTGGACAAACGGCCCGTCAGTTCAATATCCCATTTTTGATCGTACGTGCAATGAGTGACACAGCGGATCACTCGGCGACACAAAGCTTTGACGAATTTATCGAAGACGCAGGCAAGCGATCAGCAGAAATGGTGATCGAATTTGTCAAACATCTCGTATAAGGAGGACTAAGATGAACGCATTGATTTCGATTGACTATACCTATGATTTTGTTGCAGAGGATGGAAAGCTGACGACTGGTGCAGCAGGACAAGCAATTGAAAAAAAGCTGACTGCCCACACAAAAAAGTTTATGGAGCAAAAGGATTTTGTCGTTTTTGCCATTGATGCACATGATCCAAAAGATTCCTTCCATCCAGAGAACCGCTTATTTCCTCCGCATAATGTGATAGGAACGAGTGGACGGGAATTGTACGGCTCTTTAAAAAATCTGTACCAAGAGCATGAGCAGCAGGAAAATGTTTATTGGATAGACAAACGGCATTATTCCGCTTTTAGTGGAACAGATCTAGACATTCGTTTGCGAGAACGTCAAATCACAGATGTTTATTTGTCCGGCGTGTGTACAGATATTTGTGTGTTGCATACAGCAGTCGATGCGTATAATCTAGGATACAAACTCCATATTTTCAAAGATGCCGTGGCAAGTTTTGATCCTGTCGGACACGAATGGGCATTGAGACATTTTGAATCCGCGTTGGGTGCAGAGATTCTATAAAAAAACAAAACTTTTTTTAAAATAAAAATCAAAAAATAATAAAAGAAGAGCGTAAAACGAATCACATTGTTTTTTGCTCTTCTTTTATTTGTTATTTTTTATCAAACATATCATTTTCACTGTAATAAATCCCTTTATTATTAACAACTAAAGTTATATTTTTCTTTTTATAAAATATCACTTATTATAATTTTGTTTTTTATTGACAGCAAAAATAAATTAGGTAATACTTTAGGTAAACGCTTTCTAATTTGTTTCAGGAGGGATGGACTTGATAAAAAAACGAATAAAATACAGTGCGCTAATGATGAATCTCCTCATGCTTAGTACCCCGATTTTGACTTCTGTCGTTGAAGTTGCTGCTAACGAACAGACTGTGAACGAAGAAAATGCACACGTGAACAGCGAAGAAATGTCAATATTGGAGGAAGAATCAACGGCTAGTGAAGAGAAGAATGTGGAAGAAGGAAATGATCCTATGATAAAAGAATCAGAAAATGAAAAGACAGAAAAGCAATCTGATGAAGTTCCTGAAGAGTGGAAAGGGGTAGTTTTCGGAGAAAGCACAAGTGCCAGCAGATATGCGATTGAACCATTAGAAGACGGCGTGCGGCTCTCTTCCACGAATAACGGTGGGAAATTCCAGTCAAGCGGATCAGATGGAATGACCTATTATTATCAAGCCATTCCGAAAGATACCAATTTTAGGATGCGGGCGACGATTGAAATAGAATCTTGGACCTATACGAATGCTCAAGAAGGATTTGCTTTGATGGTGAGAGACACAGTACCAAAAGATCATTTGTTTGGGCAAGCCTTTTATTCGAATTCATTTGCCATACTGGGCAGTCGGATCGAATATGTCTGGGACTCGGATAGACAAGAAGTGGTCAACACGAACGGCAGCAAATATACGATGCGACTTGGATTGGGGACACGGGCAATCACAGGAATATCATCTGAAGATCCTCAAGCCGCACCTGCTCCTGGGAGTGTCTCAGTGGAAACAACACCTTTAGAGACTTCAGCAGGGCTCTTAGAAAAAGAAGCAGGTTCTTATAATATATTCGGAAACGGTCATGGGAATCTGTTTCCGGCTACGGACTCGATTACTAAACTGGATGTAGAGATGAAAAAAACGAATACTGGTTTAGAGGCATATTATTACGATCCTGAAACAGGAGAAGAACTAGCTTCTGATATCATGTATGACTGGGAAAAGCTATATGCTTCCGATGAATCGGTTATCTATGCAGGATTTGCTGCAGCAAGGAATATGACGATCAAGGTAGAAGGAATCGAAGTGGCTTACTCAGATCCTGCGACAGATCCTCCTGGACAAGAAAGGCCCACTCGCTTGATTGATCCGATTTACACCGTGACCTCTAGTAATCATTCAGGAAACCAAGATCATACTATGTCCTTTAGAGCAAATGCTGACGGATTATTAACAATCAAAAATCAAGCAACAGGAGAGGTACTTGAGAACGCAAAAGACTTGGCGATCACTGCAAATCGGGAATTTGATTATCAGACAAAACTGATGGAAGGAACGAATGAATTTACTTTCAGTTTTACGCCAGATAAAAACTATCCGCCAGAAGAATACGTAGAGATGGCTAGTTATGAAACAAAAGAGATCCTGCATACAGTTGACTACCGTAAACCTAACTATTCGACAGTTTATGTAACACCGGAAGGGTCAGATACAGGAAACGGAAGCAGACAAAATCCGTTATCTCTGACGCAAGCATTGAGATACGCATATGCTGGGCAGACAATCGTCCTGGCTCCTGGAACTTATTCCTTTGAAAGAGGATTGACGATTCCAAAAGGAGTTAACGGGACAAGAGAAAACCCGATTCAATTGATTGCAGAGAAAAATCCAGAAAACGAGCGACCTGTACTTGATTTTAAAGGAACTGGAAATGGGATGACACTGTTCAGTCACTACTGGGTTTTACGTGGGTTTGACGTTACAAATAGTGCTGCTATGCAAAAAGGATTGCAGATTTCTGGAAACCATAATTTGATTGAAGAGATCCATGCTTATCGGAATGGAAATACAGGAATCCAAATCAGTGGTAGCTCAAATGATCCTTTCGAAGCATGGCCAGCGCATAACTTAGTCAAGAACTGTACATCTTTTGAAAATGCCGACCCGGGATTTGAAGATGCCGATGGATTTGCGGCCAAACTGACAATAGGAGAAGGAAATGTATTTGACGGTTGTATCGCTTATCATAATGCAGATGATGGTTGGGATCTTTTTGCTAAAAATGAAACAGGCTCAATCGGGAAAGTAGTCATCAAAAACTCAGTTGCTTATCGAAACGGTTGGGTACCGGGAGTTGAAGGAGAAGGGAACGGTAATGGATTCAAAATGGGTGGTTCCTCTTTATCGGGCCCTCATGAATTGATCAATAGTTTGTCTTTCGAAAATCTTGCGAAAGGAATCGATTCCAATAGCGGAACAGATATTATCGTCAATAGCAGTACAAGCTTCAACAATGGTTCCTATAATGTGGCTCTTTATACCTCTTCGGCAGGAAACACAG
This sequence comes from Enterococcus sp. 3G1_DIV0629, assembly GCF_002141285.1. NCBI lineage: Bacteria > Bacillati > Bacillota > Bacilli > Lactobacillales > Enterococcaceae > Enterococcus > Enterococcus sp. 3G1_DIV0629. The sequence goes on from NZ_NGLI01000001.1 coordinate 77,878, forward strand.
ACTTCCATGCTTCTGGTATCTTATCTTTCCGAACAGAAAATCTTGAGATGAGAGAGCAGATCCGCCCATTGAATCAAAACGAAGATCAAATCTATCACTCGTTGAACTACTATTGGAATGAACGAGAGAAACAATCAGAAAATACTCTTGGACATACCGTATCAAAAGATTGGATCGAATCTCTAAATACACATTCGCAAGAAGGGCAGCAGCCTGTTACGCGCTATGCAAATGGAAGCATCCATGTCCATGGATTGATGCAAATCAAACCGGAGAATCGTCAAACAGAAAAGGGAAGAGTAGATGGTCTTCCACTATCTGTAGGTGCTACTTTTGACGGAGAAACCTCACCGTCTTCGGAGTATCCAGAATATGCAATCGTACAAGAACCAAATCAGACAAAACCAAACGAACAAAATAATCCAATCATTATCCAAGAGGCAAATGGTGTGACGGAGAATGCAGAAGGAAATATCATCGAACTGAAGCCTTTTACAGTATCTGTGTCAACATTCACACCAAATCAAGGAACGCCTGTCTTTGAAGATATGCGTTATTTCCCAGAAAAGATCCAAATCGTTGAAACACAGTCAAGTGCTCAATTTTCTAATCATACCGCTATTTTTTCAGCACCCTCAAAAGGAGAATATACGCTAGAAGTCACTTATCGTTCGGAAATATTTGATGGCGAAAAATGGGTTGCTCATACAGAACCTGTTACCCAGCAAAAAGCGATCACAGTGCGAGAAGCTGTCAGTGTGCCACCAGGGACTGATGAACCAGAAGGGGAAAATCCAGGGAATGGATCGCCAAATGAAAAACCTTCTGATCCAGATGGGACAGCAAAAGAAAGGGAAAAAGATGGCGCTCAAGGACTTCCACAAACGGGAGAGTCTAATAGCCCGTTGTTAGCAGTAGCTGGAGGAATTTTGTTAATCGGTGTAGCTGCTTATGTCATGAAACAGCGAAAAAAATAAACGCACTATATCCTTTTGATAAGGTAGAACAATTAGTTGAGGAAAGTAAAAAAAGAAGGAAGTGAGACGTCGATTCGTTCCACTTCCTTCTATCATTTTTATAGATGAGATCCCACTTGCTATGTTTGTTTGGCTGTTCTTATTTCTTGATGTAGGACAGCTTTTTCACAACCTCTGATATACGGTGTTCAAAAGCTTGCATCTGCGGTAATAAGCCCAACCAAACGAAAAATATGAGGAGCTATTTTTGTTTGGCTGTTCTTATTACTTGATGCAGGACAGCTTTTTCACAACCTCTTACCAGATTCGCACTCTTTTTTCTGGCGCTAGATACATAGCATCTTGTTCCGTGACACCAAATGTTTCATAGAATTCGTCAAGGTTTTTGGGTTGCACATTTGCTCGTAGTTTAGCAGGAGCATGAACATCGATTTGCAGTAAAAGTTGTTGGTATTCTTTTTTTGCTTTTGTACGCCAAATCGTTGCCCAATTGACAAAGAATTCTTCGATAGAAAGATCTGATTCTGTTTTTGCTGCTTCCAATGCACAGCTTAGACCGCCTGCATCAGCAATATTTTCCGAAACAGTTAATTTTCCGTTCACTTTTCCGTCAGCAAAAGGCAGACCATCGAATTCTTCGATCATTGCTTGTGCTTTGTTTTGGAATTGTGCAAGATCTTCTTCTGTCCACCAATTGTTCAAGTTGCCATATTCATCAAACAAAGCGCCGTTATTATCAAATGCATGGGAAATCTCATGAGCGATAACAGCTCCGATTCCCCCGTAATTAGCAGAGCTTGATTGTTCTAGACTGTAAAATGGCGCTTGAAGGATGGCTGCCGGAAAGACGATCACATTCCGGAATGGATGATAATAAGCATTGACTGTATCAGCGCTCATTTCCCATTCTGAACGATCCACTGGTTTGTTCCATTTGCTGAAACGATCTTTTAATGTGAGTTTGCTGAAAGCAAGAGTGTTTGAAAGCAAAGTACCACCTTGATCTGCAGGCACTGTTTTGAATTGGTCGAATAGTGCTGGGATCTTATCGGGGTAACCGACTTGGATACCTAAGTTATTTAATTTTATGACGGCTTTTTCTTTTGTTGCATCCCCAAGCCAGTCATTTTCTTCTAGCCGTTTTTTATAAACAGCAATCATTTTTTTCACCATTTGCTCTACATCTTTTTTAGCAGCTTCGCCGAAATATTTTTTCCCGTAGTAATCACCAACGACTTGATCAAATTGACCAGAGGCAAGGTAATACGCTGCTTTTTTCTGAGGCATTGCTTCGTCTGTTCCAGACAATACGCGAGAATAGATTCCGCTGACTTGGCGGAATTCTTCTGATAGATACCCACTAAGAGAACGTACTGTTTTAATGATCATCCAGCTTTTGAATAAGGGGAAATGAGCTTCTGTCAGGATGTCATTCAAATGATCAAAGTACACTGGATCAGTGACGATCACTTTATCTGGGGTTGTCCCAATCAAACCAGTGACAAGTTTTTTCAAGTCAAGTTTATCTGTGTATTGAATAAATGTGTCAAAAGATTGCGGATTATACATTTTGCTGTAATCTGCGTTTTCTTCTGCACTTTTTACATGAGGAGCAATCAATTTATCAAATTGCACTGCTTGTTCTGTGATTGCTTCTGCCTGACTTTTTTCTTTGCCAGCAAGCTCCAATAATTGAACCGCCATATCAAAGAAAACCCCCATTAGTTGTGCACCGTTAGGATGTTCTGGTGCATAATACGTCTTATCTGGAAGAAATAAAGAAGGCGGATAAGCAAAGAAGGCATTCGTCTGTGCATTCTTCATATCAGCATCTACATCTAGATTAAATGGCAATGGTAGTGTATCCAACAACCATTCCGGGAATTGCTCATTCAATTCGTCGAAAGACTGCAATGATTCAACTTTCTCGATTACAGGCTGAAGTGGCTGAGCATGCAACTCATTTCTTCGGTCATAATCGTTTGCCAGTTGATAATAAGCAAGGAAATGTTTCATTTTTTCTGAAGTTACTTTTTCTGGATGGGCAAGCAGATCGTCTGTTTCTCCCATCAAAAGTTGGTCGATTCCGTCAACTAAGTCTTGGAAACCGCCTGTAGCTGGTTTATCTGCAGGAATTTTTGCTGTTTTTTGCCATTCTTCATTGACTGCTTCATAGAAATCTTGTTTCAATCGTTCTTTGTTCATTCATCGATCGCTCCTTTTTTGTTTCGTGTGCCCATTATCTTACAAAATGAAGGAATTAACAAATAGAACATAAAAAAATTTGAAAATTCGGACAATCAAACTGATTTGTTTTTTTCAATCGTTCACTTATAATGAAAAAAAGGAGGCGATCCCAACTGAAACAAGTAGTGGACAAACCTTTCTATTTTAAAATAGATAAAAAAATCAAAAAATTAGCCAGCACCCAGCAACTACAGTCAAAAAAAAGCGAACGGCTTTTTTTAGCACTGATTTTTGAAGATCAAAGTTATGTGATCATCGATCAATCAGGACATCCGATAGAATATTCTCCAGCAGAATATACCTATCAAGAGGGCATTTCTCGTAGCCAATGGAGACTGCTCAATGAACCATCAATCGAGTTATCTCAATGGATCAACAGAAAAGAAGAGGTGCCTGTTTTGATCGAAGAAAAAAGGTCAGGAAAAGAACTCACAAATTGTTGGGTGGGATTGCCAGAAGAACGTTTTTTAAGGTATAAGAAATGGGCTACTCCTTCAGGTTATCTTTGCGGGACTTATGCGGCGGCGGTTTTACTTGCCTACTATCAAGACTATCGTAAAGAGTGGATGCTTCCCCTAGAGATCCGCAAGAAAAACACGTCTAACTCGATGGCATTGACAAAGGCGTTGCGTAGCCAAATCCAACCACTAGGCCTTCCTACGATTCCTTTTCAAGTCAGTACAGGGATTTCTAGTTTTTTAAAGAAGAATGGCAATCACGAGCGTGCACGAGCAACTCTTCTAGGTTCATGGCAGCGAGCCACAAAACGTATACGTGAAGGCAAGCCTGTGATGATTGGAATACTGAAAGTACTTGGTAGTACTTACGGCAATCATTGGGTGACGGCGTATGCTTATTTTGAAACTGAAACAGGAGAACGTTATTACAAAGTACACGACAATTGGGGGGACTATCATAAAGTTATTCCTGCCAGTTGGAGTAACGGAACAGTTTCACTTCCTTAAGAATTTGCTGAAATTAACAGAAAATCTTGGAAAAATATGTTAAACTATCGAAGAATAGAGAAGTTTTGGGGAGGACTACATGAGTAATAAGTATCAGGATGACACGTTGAAGATTTTTAGTTTGAATGGGAATCGTCCATTAGCTGAAAAAATCGCGAAAGTGTTTGGAACAGAATTAGGTAAAAGCGTCGTGAAGCAATTTAGTGATGGGGAGATTTCTATCAATATTGAAGAAAGTATCCGTGGGGATCATGTGTACATCGTTCAATCAACGAATGCACCTGTCAATGACTACTACATGGAACTACTGATTATGATTGATGCAATGAAGCGAGCAAGTGCGAAAACGATCAATGTCGTATTGCCTTACTATGGGTATGCTAGACAAGACCGCACGGCGAAACCTCATGAACCGATCACTGCAAAATTGATTGCTAACTTGATCGAAGAAGCAGGGGCAACTCGAGTACTGACTTTAGATCTGCACACGGTTCAAGTACAAGGATTCTTTGATATTCCTGTAGATAATTTATTTACGATGCCATTGTTTGCTCATTATTACCGTCAATTAGGTCTGACGGGAGATGACATCGTAGTTGTGTCGCCAAAAAACAGCGGCGTTCAGCGTGCACGTAGTCTTTCAGAATATTTGAACAGTACATTAGCCATCGTAGACCATGCAGATGATGCTTCAACGGAGGGTGGTTATGTGATTGGTGATGTTCAAGGAAAGACATGTATCATGGTAGATGATATCTTGAACACCGGAGCAACGCTTGCACGTGCAGCAAATGTATTAAAAGAAAACGGCGCAAAAGAAGTATATGCCTGTGCGTCACATGGATTATTGTCCGATCATGCGAAAAGCATTTTAGACAATGCACCAATCAAAGATATTTGTATCACTGATTCTGTTTTCACAGAAGAAAATCGTCATCCGGAAAACTTAACGATCGTTACATGCTCAGAATTAATGGGTGAAGCGGTCAAGCGCATCCATGAAAATACACCGATGAGTCCGTTATTCCGTCTGGAAGAAAAAGAATTCGAATAAGAAAAAAGACGAAAAACGAGAAGATCAATTAGCAACGAGAAGAAAGACTGCACCTTATTTTGGGCAGTCTTTTTTTCGCTACACTAAGTGCCTTCTAGGTAAAAGTAATCTCTTCTTTGGTATGTTCGCTGTTTTATGCTAGAATGTGCCTAGCGATAATTTGGAAGGGATGAATGAAGTGAAAACTATTTATTTGGATCATGCGGCAACTACCCCCATGCATCCGCAAGTAATTGAAGCGATGACGGCGATCATGCAAGAAACGTTTGGTAATCCTTCAAGCATACATGGGTTTGGCCGCCACGCGCATGAAAAATTGGAAACAGCAAGACAAATCATTGCAGATAGTCTGCAAGCAAAACCTCATGAGATCATCTTTAATAGTGGTGGAACAGAAGGGGATAATGCAGCTATCTTAGAAACAGCGTTCTCGCGTCAAAAAGAAGGCAGACATCTAATCACTACAGCTATCGAACATCCTGCTGTTCTTAATACCATGAAATATTTAGAGACAAAGGGGTTTGACGTTACATATCTGCCTGTAGATGAAAAAGGGAATCTGTCGATCGAAGAGGTCAAAAAAGCGTTACGAGAAGATACGATCTTGGTCTCTGTGATGTACGGGAACAATGAAATCGGAAATTTGATGCCAATCAAAGAAATCGGTGAACTTTTAGCGGATCATCCAGCTTATTTCCATACAGATGCGGTACAAGCTTATGGAAACCAAACGATCCATCCAGAAGAATTAGGGATCGATTTATTAAGTATCTCTGCTCATAAAATCAATGGACCAAAAGGCGTCGGTTTCTTATATAAACGAGACGGAGTAAATATCCCTGCCTTGCTTTTAGGTGGGGAGCAGGAAGAAAAGCGGCGTGCAGGTACAGAAAACTTAGCAGGAATCTGGGGAATGGCAAAAGCAGTTGAACTGCTGTCACCTGAAGAACGTGAAGCACGTAACAACAAATATCAAGGATTCCAACAATTGATTCTTGATACATTAGAAGCAAACGAAATCCCTTATCAAGTAAATGGTGATTTAACGAATAAACTCCCTCATGTGTTGAATCTTCGCTTGATTGGCGAAGCAAATGATTTGCTACTGATGAAGCTTGATTTGAACGGAATCGCTATTTCTACTGGTTCGGCTTGTACAGCAGGGAACATCGAACCTTCTCACGTATTAGAAGCGATGTATGGAGAAGATACGCCGATACTAAAAGAATCCATTCGTATCAGCTTTGGATTGGGAAATACTGAAGAAGACATCCATTATTTCCTTGATCAATTAGTTCGTGCTGTCAAAAAATAACTAATAAATTCATTCTGATGTGGATGGATGTCTGAGAGAACGCCTTCAATTTTTAGGGAACTTAACTGAAAAACCTAGTAAAAATCAGGATAAACTTTTATAATAAAGAGAAACTAATTTTATCGAGGTGAAAATCATGGCATTTGAAACAACAGCAACTGTACTTGGCGCACCGATCAGCTATCGTTTGCATCCTGATGCAAAAAGATATACATTGCGCGATAATGGGTTTACAGAAACAAACGGAGGCAATTATCAATTGATCCGACCATTAGATGCAACGCCGCAAAGCAAAGAAGGCTTCAAACTGAAAATCACTGTATCAAAAGATATCCAAACATTGAAAATGTCGATCACTACAGCAAACGGACTGAAAGCAGTCAATATTTTCAAAGATCCAAAACAGAAAATGAGTCAAGATAAATTCTATTTTTTGATGGATGGGATGATCAGCCGAGGGTTATTCGAAAAAGTCGAATAACCTGTGGATATAAAAAGACAACTAGTTTTGAAACGGCCTAATCGTTAGATCTCTAACTTTGAAAGGACGACACAAAATAGTTGTCTTTTTTATTTTTTCTGCTGTAAATCAGACTCTCGTCCACTCATCAATTGATTTTCCATGTTCATCCACTATTTCCAACCAACTATTTGTTCCGGCAAAGTACAACAGCAAGCTTGCCTCATTCACACTTTTTACAATGATATCTTCGATCGTGGTTATACCTGAAATCTTGTCTTTATAATCATCTCGTAGCTTTTGCCCATATTTAGCAGCATAACCTAATGAGCCGTCTTTATTTAAAGGAGGATCTTTGACGAGCGTCGCGCCTGCTTTGATCAGCAATTCATTTCGTTTGATCCAGTAAAGCGTTGCTTGACTTCCCCTGAAATCGACGGTAAAAGGAATTTCACTGACTTCTTTTGACCAGCGATGACGAGCTTTTGCTGGTTTTTTCTTCGTATCTTCAGCGGCAGATGGCAAGGAAGAATCGATTGGATAACCAAATGTACTTAGTATAGCAATAATCTTCTCTTGGTGTTCTGCCATTTTCTTTCTAGCCGTTTCAGGAATCGAAGTAAATGATTCTTTGGCTATTGTAAGACCAGCTTTTTCTGCTTGTTCGGTGAGCATGTAGATCATATAATCGGCTTCTATATCCCAAGGAAGCTGGATCATGATGACGGTATCGATTGTTTCTGGTTGGACTGTTTTCCCAATTGCTGTACACACCTTTTGATTATAAAAGAGATAAAAAGCATTTTCTGGAAGCTTAGACAGCTTGTGGCTGATCCAGATCGTACCCTGTGCCTGTTCAAGTACGATTTTGATTTCTTCAGGGGTAAGAGTGGTCTGAAAGTTGATTTTCATGACTGATGCCCTCCTAGTTTTTTCTTAGTTTAGCATGATTGCTGATTTTTTTCTGCTAATTTTACTTTTTTAACAAAACTGAAAATATATAACGATGGTATTTGAACAAACAGCTAGGTTTCAAGGAAATAATCAAGTATAATTCTAGCTACGTAAGGACGATAAGTTTTAGAGGAAATGAGGGAAGGATATGGGAGAAGAAAAGGAGCCGGTGTTACATTGGCGTAAAAATATCAACTTGTTTTTGACAGGTCAGTTTTTATCTGGAATCACGAGTATGATCGTGCAATATGCAATCATTTGGTATCTGACGAAAGAAACAGGTTCAGCAACGATCTTGAGCTTTGCTACGTTATTAGGTATGATCCCAATGGTTTTGCTGAGTCCGTTTGCTGGTCCGTTGGTGGATCGTTGGGACAAAAAGCGATTGTTGATTTTGACAGATATCATTGTCGCATTGTTTGCGATGGTCTTGGTAGTAGTCGGTACGATTTCTGAAACATTTCCGTTGTGGCTAGTGTTTGTATCGTTGTTCATTCGTGCAATTGCTCAAACTTTCCAGATGCCGACGATCCAATCGATCCTTCCTACGATGGTCCCAGAAGAAGAGCTGACACGTATCAATGGACAGCTAGGCATGGTCCAGTCAGCGAATTTTATCATTGCGCCTGCAATAGGTGCGTTTTTATTTACAGTAATACCTATCAACTGGCTGATTTTGCTTGATGTGCTAGGCGCGGTATTCGGTGTAGGATTACTTGTTTTTGTGACGATCCCTAAGGTTATTTCGCAAGGCGAAACCATTCATTTGTTGACAGATACAAAATTTGGTGTGAAAAAATTGTACGAGAATAAAGGTCTCTGGCATATCATGCTCAACGGTGCTGTGTTCACGTTATTGTTTATGCCGGCTGCCAGTCTGTATCCGTTGATGACGATGGGCTATTTTGGTCAAAATGTAGGACAGGCGGGTCTTGTCGAAGTAGTCTATTCAGTAGGGATGCTTGCAGGTGGGGCGGTGATTGGCTTTTTTGGAAAATGGAAAGACCGGATGAAGCCGATTTTCATGGCTTATGTAGTCGTAGGTACCACGATTGGTGCTAGTGGATTGTTGCCGGGGACAACACAGGGATTCTTTTATTTTCTTTTACTGAATGCCGGGGCAGGTTTTGCTACACCTTATTTCAATACCTTACTGATGGCGATCATCCAACAGAGTTATGAACCGAACGTTTTAGGACGAGTCTTAGGTGTATTCAACTCATTAATGACTTTGCCAGGGCCGATTGGCTTAATATTTGCGGGCCCCTTGACAGATAAGATTGGTGTAGAAAAGATGTTTCTGATTGCGGGAATTGGTACGCTTTTATGCGGGATCGTTTTATTTTTGACACCCGTTGCTCGAAATTATGATAAAGAATTACAGAAAAAATTGGTGAAAGAACACCGTGAACAAGAAAACGAATAGAAAAGGAGCGGTGATAAAAATTTTCTTCCTACTTGAAATCAAGTGGTTTTTTCACAGCCTTTTTTAGATGTTATGAGTTGCTCCGATCAGCAATTTTGTTTACTCTAAGGAAAAGGGAGGCAGGAGAAACATGAATTATTTTACGAGTGATATGCACTTTTTTCATGAGCGTTTACTAGGAGAAAATGACTTTGCTCCGCGACTCTTTGCAAATGTAGATGAGATGAACCAACAGTTGATCGCTAGCTGGAATGCAGTAGTAAAAGAAACGGATCACGTCTATCATCTAGGTGATCTTGCCATGCATCCGCAATATGAAAAAGCAAATGCAGAAATCTTAGAATTAGTCAGTCAATTGCAAGGAACGATCCACTTGATCAAAGGAAATCATGACAGTCGTGCGTTCTTCCGTTATTTAGAAAAAAACGATCCTAGACTTTCTGATGGCAGTCCCAAATTTTATTTTTATGACGTAGGTGCTATCGTGAAGTTCGACCATCAGCAATATTACTTGACGCATTATCCAATGTTACTCGGACCTAACGACACCATTCGAAACCTTCACGGGCATATCCATCATTATAGTGTACCCATCGAAAACGTCGTCAATGTAGGCGTAGACGCACCAGAAAGAGACCTTCTAAAAGAAAAACTGCCATTCGGTACGCCATTATCCGAACAGCAAATCAAAGAAATATATGAAGCAAAGAGGTCGTGAAAAAGCTGCCCTGCATCAAGTGATAAGAACAGGCAACCAAAAACAGCTTCTCGTGTTTTTGATTTGGTAGGACTTGTCCCCACAAATACAAGCTTTTGAGCCTGCTGCCCAATTCTGTGCCATAAGGATCAAAATAGAAAAACAGTTCACTGCATGTTATAAAAGAATTGAAGTACCTGATTTTCAAAAATAGGATAAAAAGTCGTCCCTTTTTGGCGCGACTTTTTATCCTATTTTTTAGTAATACAGTCATATGTTGTAAGGAGGAACTACAAAATACAGTACACGAATTTCCCTTGATCATTAACTGCTTTTCTGACCGTGGCAGTACCGTCATTCAACTTCCTAACATCATTATCTATATTAGTGGAATAGACGATCAGGGTGTTTTCTTTTGTGTATCGGTTTAGCCAGTCAATCGCATAATCTACCGACTGATTCACACCGATATGATAGAAATAATTCCCATAAATCGCTTTTGCTTCGTCCGTCATCGTGAAATCATGATTGAAGCCATAACCATTCCTGACAGAAGCAGCAGTTGTGAATGAACCATGGATCCTTAGATAAGAGGCGTGGCGATAGGTACCATTCTCTAATTTTATCAACGCATGATAATTATTGTAAAAATAATACCAGCTTGGTGTAGCTCGATTATAAGAAACATCTGCATTGAAAGGATTCGGTCGCGTCATTTCGTATTTGTCATAGATACTGAGGTTCTCTGTATAGTCAAATCTTTGCTGAGTGAAGGCAGGCGGCGTATGGACGACTTGGTTGATCTGATAAGGATTGACTGGATGTTTTTTCTTCGTGATTTTTGTAAAAGAAGGATTATATCTTAAGTGATTGTTGTCAGTAGAGATATTGTTAGAATAAACGATCTCCAACGAACATTGGGTATAGGTATTGATCCAGTTCATCACATGGTTCGGAACATCATGATCTTCAATCGTCTCTGGAATAAGCGGGATATTCCTGTCAGAAAATTTGGCTCTTGCTTCGTCTGTTAAAAGAAAACGGGTGAACATATCGAATTCTACGACGATCGTTCCAGAATGATTACGCCCGAAAGTAAGACGTGTACTTGCATAAGGTCTCCCGTTATTTTTGTCCGTGGCGATGAAATGATAATCATTCCTTAAGGTGTATGAGTTGGAACCGCGGCTAAAAATGAAATCTTCGCCATCTATAGGAGTGCCGGCGTTCGACCATCGTATGTTTTCTGCGTAATCTTTATAATTTATGAAAAAAGGATTGATTTTTTCTACTTTATCGGATTTTTTTATATCATTTGGAGTTACACCCATTCCGTTAATAAAATCTGTTCTTTCTAAATCAATACCTTGGAAACTAGGGTCATTTTCATTAGTTAGTTCATCGATTCTCCCATCAGGTGTTGCATTCATATAAGCAGCCCAAATTAGATAAGAGCAATACCATTCATTTCTAGTGGATGAGCGATCCCTTTCTCTTGCCTCGAACCAGATATCATATGGTTTACCTAATTGCCCATGCATAAATGAGATGGCTGCTTTTTTTTGTGCTGGTGTCGCTTCTGGAACTCTTAAAATAGTTGAATCAGTATAATCGAAACGCTCATCATCCAAGACGCCGTAAACAACGCCTCCAGCTTTTGTTTCAAGCATAGGACTATAATCAGTTGCTTCGATAGTTCGGATATATGTGAAGGTCTCTGGTTTTCCATTGATGATATGTGTCTCTTCATAAATGCCTTCTACGATCATCACATGATGAAGATAACGCAAAACTATATCCGCTCGTTTCCGTTCGAAAATGATATCTCCTGGTTGAACGATATTCATCAGATCATATTTATGATAAGTCGGTACTTTTTCAAAAGTGATATTCTCCAAAGCATTTCCGATATTAAATGACCAGAGAGGCGGGTCTTTGGATAATTGTTCGGCTTCTTTACGAATATAGTGCTCATTGACGGTGTTTAGGTAGTCACGCAATTGGTCTTCTTCGGAAATCGCGGAATTTAATGGTTGATTGTAATAATTCGAGGTGAACTCTTCAAATGTCTGATCAAAGGAAGCGTATTCATTTTTGAATTCTTCATAATACTCCTCCAATATCTGTTGGGTATCTGTATCAGCATGTACAGTAGTGATTGGGATGGCAAATGCGACGGCGAGTAAACAGGTAGTCAGAAACAATTTAATTTTTGATTTCAATGTAATCCCTCCTTGTTTTATGCTAGAATAATAACATATGAATCAGTATGATGATAGCTTAAAAATAAAATATATCAGTTATTTAATATAGGCGTATATTGCACATAACACCAAAGAGTAAAATCAGCTATATCGATAATTGAGAACTGTTATCTTTAATGGGATAATTAGCGTTTAACTTAGGTTTTTTACGAATAAAATCAAAGGTGTTATATTTTATTTGGGGTTAGATAGTCTACAGAAGATACAATTTCTTGGTAGGTATGAGTATTGAATAGGCGTGTTGATTTGTATATCTATTTATTTTACTACGTTATTATATTTTTTATTTGTTTATTTTTAAATAACTAATTGTGAGATTTTTTGTTTAGAGTTTTTTTGAAGATAGACAAGTATCAATTAGAAAGGAGATGTGTGAATGTTACCACTAAAAAGTAAGACGTGTACGATCATTTCAATAATTTTGTTGTCAATTTGTTTCATTTCAGCTAGTTTTTATTTTCATCCTTCTATAGAAAATAATTTTCAGTTCTTAGTGTTCATAACATTTTGTTGTTGGAGTACTGGCGGTTTGAGTTTGGTTTTTTCGACAAAAATCAATTCTCAAATTTTAAAATGCTAGTCATCCTGCTTGATTTGATTGGTATTTATGGTTGGCTGATTTTTGCTAGATAAACTGTTCTGTTTTAGTTTGTTGTTTCAATAAAAAACGAAAATGAGGGAAAATAAATGAAACTAAATATCAATTTATTCGGTTTATGTGTATCTATGTTAGTGTCGGTATGGTTTCTGATTGTGGGTCATTTATATTATGGATGGTCCCATGGTGTAGTAT
>NZ_NGLI01000001.1:95021-96136 GCF_002141285.1 Enterococcus sp. 3G1_DIV0629
TATGGAAACTAGTGATTATTGTTTTTCATCTTCTTGTTATTTGTGGTTTGGGTATCGGATGGGTAGGTATATCAAGGCCGGATTGGTTGTTAGGATGCGTGTTGTATTTTGGAGCAGTTGCAACATTAGATTATCAAAAAAAGAAAAAAACATTCTATCTGTTCGGTCTAGGTCTACCGATGTTGATATCAATCAGTTTACTTATTTGGATCCATTATCTATTGGCTTTCTATTTAAATACTGACAGGATGTGGGTAATCATCGCTTTGTTGCTTTTCATGATGATTTCCGGCTTGATGGGTCTCTATTTCTCTACAAAACTTGAAGATAATCGAATAAAGTGGCTACTTTTAGGAATGAATTATCTATTTGCTACTTATTACAATATTGTTCTTTTGTTTTTCTTATGAATCGAAACTGCCGTTCCTCATTTCATTTAATCATGAGAATCATTGGGGTATGAGGAAGGCGATGTATGGGTCAATTAAAAGGAGAGAGTTGGATGTTATCAATAGAAAGTAAGAAAAGTAAGCGGGTATCGATGGTTCTGTTAGTCTTCTGTATGATTTTGCTCAGCAGTCATTTGTATATTCGTCATGAAGTGATAGGGTTTCTAATCGTCCAGTATTCATGTTGGATTTTAAGTGGTATCAGTTTAGCTTTTTCAAGAAGAATAGAGTCTAATCTATGGAAACTAGTGATTATTGTTTTTCATCTTCTTGTTATTTGTGGTTTGGGTATCGGATGGGTAGGTATATCAAGGCCGGATTGGTTGTTAGGATGCGTGTTGTATTTTGGAGCAGTTGCAACATTAGATTATCAAAAAAAGAAAAAAACATTCTATCTGTTCGGTCTAGGTCTACCGATGTTGATATCAATCAGTTTACTTATTTGGATCCATTATCTATTGGCTTTCTATTTAAATACTGACAGGATGTGGGTAATCATCGCTTTGTTGCTTTTCATGATGATTTCCGGCTTGATGGGTCTCTATTTCTCTACAAAACTTGAAGATAATCGAATAAAGTGGCTACTTTTAGGAATGAATTATCTATTTGCTACTTATTACAATATTGTTCTTTTGTTTTTCTTATGAATCGAAACTGCCGTTCCTC
>NZ_NGLI01000001.1:97234-429225 GCF_002141285.1 Enterococcus sp. 3G1_DIV0629
TATTTGCTACTTATTACAATATTGTTCTTTTGTTTTTCTTATGAATCGAAACTGCCGTTCCTCATTTCATTTAATCATGAGAATCATTGGGGTATGAGGAAGGCGATGTATGGGTCAATTAAAAGGAGAGAGTTGGATGTTATCAATAGAAAGTAAGAAAAGTAAGCGGGTATCGATGGTTCTGTTAGTCTTCTGTATGATTTTGCTCAGCAGTCATTTGTATATTCGTCATGAAGTGATAGGGTTTCTAATCGTCCAGTATTCATGTTGGATTTTAAGTGGTATCAGTCTAGTTTTTACAAGAAGAATGGATTCTATAAAAGTAAAATGGCTAGTGATTGCTCTCCATTTTCTTTTGACTTGCGGAGTAGGGCTTGTTTACATCATTGGGTGGATCATCGGGTGGATAAGTTTACCTAGGTGGGAGTTGTTGTTAGTATGTGTATTGTATTTTGGAGCAGTCGTAACATTAGACTATCAAAAAAAGAAAAAAACATTCTACCTGTTCGGTCTAGGTCTACCGATGCTGATATCGATCAGTTCGCTTATTGGGATCCATTACTTGTTGGCTTTCCATTCAAATACTATTAAATCTTGGCTTGTTATCCCTTTGTTGCTTTTCATGATGATTTCCGGCTTGATGGGTCTCTATTTCTCTACAAAACTTGAAGATAATCGAATAAAGTGGCTGCTATTAGGGATGAATTACTTATTTGCTACTTATTACAATATTGTTCTTTTGTTTTTCTTATGAATCGAAACTGCCGTTCCTCTTTTGATCATGAGAATCACTGGAGTATGAAGATAGCGCTGTTTTTTCCCTATAATATGTTATGTATTCGAACGCTGATAATTAAGGGATGAAATTTTCAGAAATATGACGTATAATGTAAAATACTGAAAAGTTGCGACCTTCAACTCGTAGATGTTTCAGAATCTAATTGAAATGATGGTGATATCATGACAGACAACAGCCAAACACGCGTTGTCGTAGGGATGAGCGGCGGTGTCGACTCATCTGTAACAGCACTTTTATTAAAGGAACAAGGATACGACGTGATCGGAATCTTCATGAAAAATTGGGATGATACGGACGAAAACGGCGTATGTACGGCCACGGAAGATTATAAGGATGTAGCGAAAGTAGCTGCTCAAATCGGGATTCCTTATTATTCTGTGAATTTCGAAAAAGAATATTGGGACCGTGTATTTGAATATTTCCTAGCCGAATACCGCGCAGGACGTACACCTAACCCAGACGTGATGTGTAACAAAGAAATCAAATTCAAAGCATTCTTGGACTATGCAATGGATCTTGGTGCTGATTATGTAGCTACTGGACATTATGCGCAAGTCACTCGCGATGAAAACGGTGTGGTCCATATGCTTCGCGGAGTAGACAACAATAAAGATCAAACTTACTTCCTTAGTCAATTATCACAAGAACAGCTTTCAAAAACGATGTTCCCTCTAGGCGGTATGGAAAAATCAGAAGTGCGGGCAATTGCTGAACGCGCAGGCCTTGCGACTGCTAAGAAAAAAGATTCAACAGGAATCTGCTTTATTGGTGAAAAGAACTTCAAACAATTTTTGAGCAACTACCTACCAGCGAAAAAAGGAAATATGGTCACTCTTGACGGTGAAGTCAAAGGGCAACATGCTGGCTTGATGTACTATACGATCGGTCAACGTCAAGGCCTAGGAATCGGTGGCGGAGGAGATTCGCAAGAACCTTGGTTTGTCGTAGGGAAAGATTTAGCGACGAACACATTATACGTGGGTCAAGGGTTCCACCATCCTGCACTGTACGCCACAAGCTTGGATGCAAGTGAAATCCACTTTACGACGAATGAACCAATGCCAAAAGAATTCAAGTGCACAGCGAAATTCCGTTACCGTCAACAAGATGTTCCTGTGACAGTTCGCTTATTGGATGATAACCGTGCAGAAGTCGTATTCGACGAACCTGTACGTGCCATCACTCCTGGACAAGCAGTTGTATTTTATGACGGAATGGAATGTCTAGGTGGCGGTTTGATCGACCACGCATACCAAGAAACAAAAGTTTTACAATACGTTTAAGCGATATGAAATGAATCAAAACAGCTATGGCTAACAAAAGAAACCCCTTTTCTTTTGGACAGCATAGCTGTTTTTTTGCAATAAAATTAATTTTTATTCATTTTATACTTGTAATTTCAGTGAAAACAGTCCATAATATCCAATAATATGAATAAAGTTGCTTTTTGGTAAGCAAGAGCAGTTGCAAAATAAAGGATATCTTTTGCAGGTGGTTTGTTCAATTTTATAAGTGAAGGTGATGGAAATGGAAAAGAAATCGACAGGTATTAGTAAGTGGGGACTGGTTGCTCTCGTTGTCAGTTCGTCAATCGGAAGCGGTGTGTTTGGAATCACGAGTGATTTGGCTAGTTCTGCAGCCCCTGGGCCAGCAATCCTTTCATGGATAATCGTCGGGATTGGTATTTTAGCTTTGGTATTATCGCTGAATCATTTAGGAGAAAAACGCCCAGATCTGGATGGCGGGATTTTTGGGTATGCAGAAGCTTCATTTGGGAAGTTAGGTGGCTTCATTAGTGGCTGGGGCTATTGGTTGTCTGCGTGGCTAGGAAATGTTGCTTTTGCGACGATGCTAATGAGTGCCATGGGAGAATTTTTTCCGATATTCAAAGGAGGACAAAATGTTCCTTCTATTTTATTTGCAAGTCTTTTTATTTGGGGTCTGACTTTATTAGTAAACAATGGGATCGAAGGAGCGAGCGTGATCAATACGATCGTGACGATCTGTAAATTAGTGCCATTATTCCTATTTTTAATATTTGTATTTATCGCATTTAAAGTGAATATATTCACTACTGATTTTTGGGGCAACGTATCTGATAATCTAGTGAACGGATCAGGACAGCAAGGAACGATCTGGTTGCAGATCAAAGGTTGTTTGATGGTCATGATGTGGGTCTTTGTAGGGATCGAAGGTGCAAGTGTTTTAGCTAACCGCGCGAAGAAACGTTCAGAAGCCCAGCAAGCATCCATCATTGGGCTGCTTTGTTTATTGTTTATCTATATCCTTGCTTCGATCTTGCCATACGGTGTCTTATCTCAAGAAGAGTTAGCAACTATTTCACAACCTGCTATGGCAAATATTTTAAAAGGAATCGTGGGAAATTGGGGAGCGGCACTGATCAATATCGGGTTGATCATTTCGATCATCGGTTCTTGGCTGTCTTGGACGATGCTCCCAGCAGAAACAACGATGTTGATGGCTCGAGACGGTCTGTTGCCGAAAGCTTGGGGAAAAACGAATAAAAAAAATGCCCCAACTTATTCGTTAATTGTTACTGCCATCTTGACTAATCTATTCTTATTGACTTTCTTAGTTACTGATTATGCCTATCAATTTGCCTATTCTTTATGTACAGCGGCAATCTTGATTTGTTATCTGCTTGTCGGGATCTATCAAGTCCAGTTTTCTTTAAAAGAAGGAATCAAAAAACAAGTAGTGATCGGTGGGATTGCTGTAGTTTTTGAATTGATGGGAATCACTTTAGCAGGATTTTCTTATGTCCTTTTATGTAGTATTGCCTATCTTCCTGGTTTTTGCTTCTACTGGATTGCTTGTCGGGAAAACAACCATCAAATTACGGGAAAAGAAAAAGTAATGATTGGGCTGATTTGTGTGGCCGCGCTGCTTTCAATCGGGTTGCTTGCTGTAGGCTGGATCAAGATATAAGGGGGAAAGAAACATGGAAATCGCAAATTTCGGTGTAGAAGAATGGCTAAATAAATGGGAAAAGAAAGCGGTATATGATATTGCACAAAGTTCGATCGAAGCATTGACATTAGACGAACTCGTTGGCTTAGACGGGACCAACGTAAGTGAGTTTTTCGAAAAACGCAAAAATGAACCATTGGACTATGGCTGGATTGAAGGATCAGATGCGTTCAAACAAGAAGTCGCTTCTCTTTATCAAACCGTCGATCCAGAAAACATCTTACAAACGAACGGAGCGACTGGTGCTAATCTTTTAGCTCTATACGCGTTAGTGGAAGCAGGAGACCATGTTGTTTCGATGCTTCCTACTTATCAGCAATTATATGACATCCCCAAATCTTTAGGTGCCACTGTTGACTTTGTTCATTTGAAGGAAGAAGAAGATTGGCAGTTTGATTTAGAACAGCTGGAAGCTTTAGTCAAACCTGAAACAAAAATCATCTGTTTGAATAGTGCAAACAATCCTACAGGCACATTGCTAAATCGGAAAACTTTAGAAAAAATCGCAGAAATTGCTCGTACAGTAGATGCATATGTATTGATAGATGAAGTATATGCGCCTTTAACGGATAATGGTGAATTCTTGTCGATCGTAGATGTCTATGAGAAAGGTATAGCAACCAATTCCCTATCCAAAACCTACTCCATTCCAGGTATCCGTATTGGCTGGACAGCTACTGGACCTGAATTGGCAGAGGTTTTTCGAAAATATCGAGACTACACGATGATTTGCGGCGGAGTCCTGTCAGATGATCTTGCTGTACATGCATTGAAGAATAAAGAAAAAATCTTGGAGCGAAACAAAAAGATCATTACAGAGAACCTTGCGATTTTAAAACAATGGGTAGCAAATGAACCGAAAGTTGAACTTGTCGCTCCCAATTACGTCTCTACTTCTTTCATCAAATTAGCCATCGAAGAAGATGATCAGACATTTTGTACCAATTTATTAGAAGAAACAGGAGTACTATTAGTACCAGGAAGTGCCTTTGATTTACCGAAGCATGCCCGACTAGGTTACTGTTGTAAAAAAGAAACCTTGGAAAAGGGATTATTCCTCTTATCTGAATTCTTGAAAAAACAGGCCTAAACAAAAACACTGCAAGGACAGTCTGTGACAACTGTTCAAGCAGTGTTTTTCAGTTAGGCTTATTGTCTATGAGAAGGAGAGTGCTCTGAAGATATGGAGACTCCTGAAGCTTTTTCTTCTGCAGTTTCTTGCTGATGGATCTCTTGTGTATTGTGTCGTACAAGCAAGAAGTTGACCAAAACAAGAAGAGAAGTCGAAAGAAAAACGCCACGATAACCAAATGCACTGGAAACACTGGAGCCGATCATAGGTCCTACTACGTTACCAGTTGCTTGGAAAGATTGGTTATAACTGAAGATCCGTCCAGCAGCTTGATGAGGCGAATATTTTGTGATCAATGCTTGGACAGCAGGGAGCAGACAAGCATCAGAGATACCAATCAAAAAACGTAAGGCAGCTAATTGCCAAACATTCGTGACGAATGCCATTGGGATATAAACCAAAATCGCAAAACCCAAACCAATCGCAAGTATTCTTTCACTCCCAATCTTGTCACCTAAGCGACCAAATCTTGGAGCGGCTATCAAAGTAGCAATTCCAGGTATCGAAGCGATGATTCCGCTGATCAATGTAACATTCCCATGTCCATGCAGCAATTGACGAATGTACAGACTGATGATTGGGCTGATAGAATTGTTGGATGCTTGGATGATCATCGTTGTGACGAACATACCGATGACGACGTGTGGATATTTCAAGTCTTTGAAAATCTGTTTGGCAGAAACCATGTTTTCTTTTTTCACTGGGACAAATTTTTCATGGACGAAAAACAGACTCAGCAAGAAGACGAAAAATAAGATGATCCCTGTAATGAAAAAGGTAGGGCGATAGCCAAACGCTGAAGCAGAGATCCCGCCAAGAAGCGGTCCAAGTAATGTTCCTGTAACAGAACCAGTTGCTAAGGTCCCAAGAACTTGACCACTTTTTTCTTTTGGCGTCCCAGTTGCGACAAGGGCAGTGGCATTACTGATATAACCAGAAAAAATCCCTTGAAGCAGACGCAATGCGACTAATTGATACACACTAGTTACACAACCCATCAAAGAAATGACGATTGCCATTCCTAATGAAGCACGCAGCAGCATCAATTTTCTTCCTTTTTGGTCGGCTAATTTCCCCCACCAAGGAGAGATCAGCGTAGTCACCAAGAAAGTAGATGAAAAAGTCAATCCGCTCCAAAAGTTCAATTGTGCCGTACTATAATTACCTAACGTATCTATGTAAAGTGACATAAAAGGCATGACTAAACTAAATCCGATACCAGCCATAAATGTTCCAAACCATAAGACAAACAAGTTTTGTTCCCAAGTTTCTCTTTTCCTAAATAATTTTTCCTTTATTCTTGCAGCCAATTAGACTCCTTCTTTCTGAAAATTTTCATCTACAACTCTTTATTATAAACTACAATATGTAGTTTATCAATGAAAGTCTCTTTTTTCTCTTTCTTTTTCGTGGTAAACTGAAAGAGTGAAGGATTTATTTTATGAGAGGAAACATGGAAATGAAAAAAAGAAATCTGTCTCAAGAGAAAATCATCGACTGCTTTCGAGAACTAGCAGAAGAGATGGATGTTCAGCAAATAACCTTTCAGCATTTAGCAAAACGCTTGGATATCAAGGCTCCCTCGCTGTATAACCATTTCAAAAATATTCGTGATGTCAAAACAGCGTTAACAGCAAAACTTCTGCAGGAACTTAATGACCAGCTGCGTCGGGCTCTTGTGGGAAAAAGTGGTCAGGAAGCACTGCAGATCTATGCAGAAACTTATCGATCCTTTGCTTTTTCGAATCAAGCAGTGTATGAGTTGCTGATCAGTGTGCCCCACACCAATGAAGCAGTATTATTAGAGGGAATCCATGAAACGAACCAGATCATTTTGCAGATCTTTGAGGCTTTTCAATTAATGAAAGAAGAAAAAGTCCACCGAAGCAGAGAATTACGTAGTATGATCCACGGTTATCTTTCCTTGCGTTTTTTAGGATACTTTACAAAAGAACCGACAATCGATCCAGAGGACAGCTATTTTTGGATGATCAATGACTTTATCGCTACTTTGCCTTAAACAATCAGATTCATTTATATCATTTTCAAGATGTTCATTAAATGATCCTTTTATAAGAGAAAATTCTTGCAACTTTCTTGAAAAGTGACTAAGATGAGTCTAGAAAAGCTGAAAGAAGGAGCACGAGTATGTATCAAGTAATTACCATGTTCGGGGACAATGAGCCTTGGTGGTTCTTTGAAGACTGGGAAGAAGATATTGAAGCAGAAGAAACATTCGAGTCTTTTGAAGAAGCACGACAAGCGTACGAAAAACAATGGATCGCGATCCATCAAAATTATGAATATATCAATGCAAAAAGCAACTTTCTCAGCGCCTTTTGGAATGACGGAGATGAGCGCTGGTGTGAAGAGTGTGACGATGATTTACAGCAATACAAGGGACTTGCGTTGTTGAAAAATCATCAGCCCATCACAGTAGAAAGCAGAAAGGAATTTTATGAAACAACTAATTCTAGCGGAAAAACCAAGCGTTGCGAAAGACCTAAGCAAGGTGCTTGGTGCTAATCAAAAGCACAAAAATTATTATGAAGGACCCAAGGTGATCGTTACTTGGGCCCTTGGTCATTTATTAGGATTGAAAATGCCGGAAGATCTGAATAAGGAATGGCAGAGCTGGCAAATGGACACGTTGCCAATGATCCCTAAAAAACTAGGAATCAAACCACTTCCTAAAACAGGACATCAATTAAAAGCAATCAAGCAGCTGGCTCAACGAAAAGATGTCTCAGAAGCAGTCATTGCGACAGATGCCGGAAGGGAAGGGGAACTTGTTGCTCGCTGGATCTTAGAGTATGTGCATTTCAATAAACCAGTGAAGCGGTTATGGATCTCTTCTCAAACAGATAAAGCAATCAAAACAGGATTCAAGCAACTAAGACCTGCAAAAGAATATGATGCATTGTATGAATCTGCTCTTGCCCGGGCAAAAGCGGACTGGTTGGTAGGATTGAATGTGACCAGAGCCTTAACTGTGAAGTACGCCGATAATTTATCAGCAGGCCGTGTGCAGACACCGACACTAGCATTAGTGAGAGATCAAGAAAAGAAAATCGAACAGTTCCGTCCACAAACGTATTTTACGATCACGTTGCACGCTGGAAAAGAACAAGCCAAAATGGTTCAAAAAAATCAATTTGCTTTAAAAACACAAGAAGAAGCACAAAAACTTGTTCAATTGATCAGTACAAGCAAAGGAACTGTCACAGATATCCAAGAAAAATTAAAAACGGAATCTGCGCCGCTACCTTATGATTTAACAGAGATCCAAAGAGAAGCCAATCAACGCTATGGCTATTCTGCAAAGAAAACATTAAGTCTTGTACAAAGTTTATATGAGACCCATAAAATCGTTACTTATCCGCGTACAGACAGCAAATATCTGACAAACGACATGAAAAGTACGATGAAAGAACGACTGCAAGCAGTCAGCGACTTTGCTCCTGAGGTCAAGCAGTATTTGAAAAACGGAGCCATCGTCCAACAGACAAAAGTATTCCAAGACAATAAAGTGACCGATCACCATGCGCTTTTGCCAACTGAAAACCGAGCACGTTATGAAAAACTAAGTAATGAAGAGCAAAAAATCTATCAGATGATCGTCTCTCGTTTCTTAGGCTTGTTTGCTCAACCACACAAAGTCAGTCAGACAAAAGTCACGGTTGAATTTGGTAAAGAACAATTCATTTTCCGACAAAATCGTGTCGTCCAAGCAGGGTGGAAAGGCGAAACGGAATCTGAAACAGAAACAGTCAAATGGGAAAAAGGAATGCGGATCAATCCTGATTTCACCATCAAAAAAGAATTATCTGCACCGCCTAAACCATTGACAGAAGCAAGCTTGCTTGGACAAATGGAAAAATACAGTCTGGGAACACCGGCTACTCGTGCAGAGATCATTGAGAAACTGATCAAATCAGAGCTGATGGAACGTACCCCTCAAGGACTGCAAGTATCCCCTAAAGGTAAACAATTATTAGTATTAGTCAACCCATCTTTAGTGACGCCGGATCTGACAGAAAGCTGGGAAAAAGACCTTGAAGCGATTGCTGCAGGAAAGAAACAAGCAGGAACCTTCTTGAATGGAATCGAAAAAGAAACAAAACGCTTGGTGAATGAGATCAAATCAAGCAAACAAGAATATCAAGATTTCTCGATCACCCAAAAGAAATGTCCAGAATGTGGGGCCAATCTGCGTGAGAAAAACACACGAGACGGCAAAATTTATGTCTGCACCAATTCAGATTGCAGCTACCGCAGAAGAAAAGATCCAAAAGTCTCCAACCATCGCTGCCCACAATGTCACCGGAAAATGGAAATCATCGAAGGCAAAAATGGTGCTTATTTCCGTTGTAAATACGACGGAACGACAGAAAAAATGCTTGATAAAAAAGAGCAGAAGAAGAAAATGACCAAACATGAAGAACGTCGCTTGCTGAAAAAATATGCACAGGCAGAAGAACCAGAAGAAAGCCCATTAGCAGCAGCACTAAAAGCGGCAATGAAAAAGTAAGAAGATGTGGAACACCGTTTGTTCGGAAAGAGGGACTGTGACAAGATTTTTGTCACAGTCCCTCTTCATTTAAAAAAATGTTCACTTCATTTGACGTATATTATTGGTGAGGCTTCAATTCATTTGGCTTCACTTTTTCTGTTTCTCTAATAATATAAACAGGACGTTGTTTCGTTTCTAAGAAAATTTTTCCGATATATTTTCCGATGATTCCAAGACATAACAGTTGGATTCCGCCGATGAATAGGAAGATCGAGACCATGGAAGGCCATCCTGATGTAGGATCACCAAACAGCAATGCTCGCAAAATAATGAACAAGATCGCAATACCAGAACAAACACAAGACAAAGCGCCGATAAATGAAGCAATCGTCAATGGCGCATCGGAGAAGTTCACGATACCATCAATCGAGTAGTTGAACAATTTCCAGAAGGACCAAGATGTTTCACCAGCTACACGTTCGCGGTTTTCATAAGAAATATATTCTGTTTTGAATCCGACCCAACTGAATAATCCTTTTGAAAATCGGTTGTATTCTGTTAGTTCTAGGACAGCATCCACCATTTGTCGGGTCATCAAACGGAAATCACGAGCGCCATCGACCATTTCTGTATCGCTGATTTTATTGATCAACTGGTAGAATTTTTTCGCGAAGAAACTGCGGATTGCAGGCTCACCTTCACGAGTCGAACGCCGGGTGCCGACACAATCGATATCAGAAGTAGTGATTCGTTCAATCATCTCAGGAAGCAGTTCAGGCGGATCTTGTAAGTCAACATCCATAACAGTCACTAAATCTCCTGTAGAAGCTTGTAATCCAGCGTATAGAGCCGCTTCTTTCCCGAAATTTCTGGAAAATGAGACAAAGCGGACATAAGGATAAGCTGCAGCTAGCTTCTTGATTGCTGCTAACGTACCGTCTTTTGATCCATCGTCAATAAATAAATATTCGAACTCATGGGCACCTTTGAATTTTTCAACCTCATCAAAAAAAAGAGGAACCGTTTTTTCTTCATTGAAACATGGGACAACAATTGATACTTTCATCGTTTCTATCCTTTCAATCGTATGTTTATATATGGTTTACATTCAAAATTTAATAAACCTTAAATAACACCTTTTAAATTTGATTTTACGTAAAAGAACAGGTATTCTTTTGGTAAACTGCCGTATTTAGTTTACCATGTTTCCTCGGTTTATCAAACTTTTAAGAACAATTTTTAGTAGTTGGCAAGTAATTTCGGACAGAGAAAAAGGAGGAAGCTCCAGTCTGTTGACCAGGAGCAAACAAAATGAAAATACACACACCTATCGGCTTTTTATGGTTAGATGCAGATGAATCCGGATTGACTGCCGTATCTTTTCAGCCAATTTCGGAAAGCGAAGAAGCGAATCAGCAAATTTTAACGCGCACACAAGAACAGTTTGAAGAATATTTTGCGGGAAAAAGAAAAGAATTTGTAGTTCCTTTATCTATAAAGAGAGGTACGCCTTTTCAGCAAAATGTCTGGAAAGCTTTGTCGACCATTCCTTATGGAGAAATCCGAACGTATAAAGAAGTAGCCGTTGCTGTCGATAGTCCGAAAGCTGTGCGAGCGATTGGACAGGCAAATCGAACCAATCCATTGCCAATCGTTATTCCTTGTCATCGAGTGATCGGGCAAAATGGAAAACTGACAGGATATATGGGAAACGCAACAGATGGAGTCGAAATCAAACGCCAATTGTTGCTATTAGAAGGGTATCTGCAAAATTAAAAAACAGTTGTGATTCGAACATTGTTCCATGCGAGAATCACAACTGTTTTTTCGTGTTTATTCTAAAGTTTGATCAGCCAAATAAATAGTAAAGCCATCACTGTTTGGAGAATCCCGACAGCCAATCCGTAAGATAAGAAACGTGTACCTTCTTTCATGAATTTTGCAAAGTCTAAACGCAGCCCAATTGCCGCTAAAGCAGTGATCTCAAACCAGCTACTGATAAAATGTGCCGATTGGTCAATAACTAAAGGTAAAGAAAACAAGCTGTTGACCAAACAAAAGATCACAAACCCTAATACATACCAAGGAAGCGGTAATTTTCGTTTTTTCTGCGTATCAGTCGGTGTTTCAAACAGAGCTGGTTGTTTCTTGTGCATGAATTTTTCAAACAAATAGACAACAACAACAAGCATCATGATACGTAGAATCTTAAACAACATGGCAAATTCGACAACAGAACTGTCAAGCAAACTTGCACCAGCGACTACTTGACCCACAGATTGGAGTGTACCACCCAAAAGTGCGCTTTTTTCAATGAGATTTCCGCCGAATAGCTGTAATCCAAGAAAAGGGAGGGTCAACATCATCACAGTACCTAGTAGATTGACCAGTGTGATGATCTGTCCTTTTTCTTCCTCTTTTGCATGAATGGAAGGGGCGATCGAAGCAATAGCAGAAGAACCACAAACAGCGTTTCCTCCAGCCATCATCAAAGAAGAAGTATCGCTGAATTGCAGTTTCTTACCAATCAAGTAAGCACCGATGATAGTGACTGACATCTGTAGTAACACAAAAACAATTCCTTTTACACCAATTTGAGCAATCGTTTGAGCGGTGACAGTTGCACCTAGTAAAAAAACAGAGAATTCCAATAGTTTGCTTTCAGCGAATTTTGTGCCGATTGCTAGAACAGGCTGTTTAAAAAAAGTATTTCCTAATAAAATACCCAATAAAATAGCAATAGTCGCTCCACCTAACTGTGGCAGATAAATAGCAAGAAGCCGGCTGACGGCAGCGATGGCAAAAGAAAGCAGTAACCCGGGCAAAATCTCGCGGACCGCTGAATCCTTTACAGATTTTATTGGATGTGACAATGATTTCATTTGATTGGTTCCTTTCGTCAATAAATACTAAAAGCATACTCGAACATAGTAGCACTAAACCAGTATTTTGACAAAAGAATAAGAGGTCGTGACAAAAGTCTTGTCACAACCTCTTATTTCGAATAAACGGTGTTTAAAAGCCAGTTTATCGGTATTAAGCCCAACCAATTCAAAAACGTGAGAAGCTGTTTTTGTTTGGCTGTTCTTATGACTTGATGCAGAACTGCTTTTTCACAACCGATCGAATCAATTATGAAGCGATTTTTTTAGAAACGAATTTTCCGTGTTTGCTATGTTCTTTAGTTAAGAAACGTACGTAATGAGCAAGCACGTAGAAGACAACTACACTGGCAAACAGACATTCCGCAATTTTTAAGAAATCTAATACGCTACTATAAATACCTAAACTGTTGAAGTAATGAACAGTAGTAAATAGAGCTGTTGCAGAGATAACAAGTGGGAATGTAAAGGCTGCGTAGCTTGGATAAAAACGAAGCTTGAACAAGCGTGGCAGCATAGACAGTACAACGAAATACAATACTTGAGATAAAACGAACAATGCTACGACAAGATAAAAGTTAGGTTCTGCAAAGTTTTTCAGGTAACCTGTCAGGCAAAGAGAACCAGGTGCTGCAACGATCGTAATCAGCGGACGTGTCGGATGAGCCATATTTCTTACGAAAAAGACACGTTTGATGATGATTGGCAATAAGAACGCATAGCAGACCAATGAAATCCAAAAGAAGATTTTTCCAATAAGTGGGAAGAAGTTCCCAGCAGTTACAGTGATGACCCCAAATCCAACGTAAATGATAAACCAGCTTGGATAAATTGCTTCAATAGAAAGATCAGCTTTGATGACATGGTGATAATTGAAATAAAAGACAAGTATCACTTGGAAAATAACTGCGCACAACCAAATGAATTTGACAATCGGTGCAATACTTTCATATGAAACAAAATAAGTACAAATAACCATGAGTGACATCGTAAAAGTTGGTGAAACGGAGGCGATGATCGGATCATGCAACGTTTGTTTCGTATGCTCAAATAAGATAAACAATTTAACAAAAATGAATATCATAAGAATCATTGAGATACCGCCAGTTAGATTGCCTAAAGCAACATGGTGATAGTCTTTAAACAGATTTCCAAGGGAAGCTAACCCAAGGATCAACCCGCAGATCGGGATCGGAATAATTTTCAAAAAGTTCTTCATATATATATTCTCCTTTTTATTTAATAGATTTTAGTACCAAGATGAACGAATACATTGTAAAATGAATAGGTCTGTATGATTACGAGCAAAGCAGACAGCTGATTGTCTTTGTCTGAGTTACTAGTTGGATCAGCAACTGTTTTGTTGTACATTTCTATTATAGATGGTTTTTTGTATATTTAAATCAAATAGTTTTTATAGTAATTATCATAAAAAGTTATGGAAGTGGTGCCATGTTTAAGTTATTAACGACTTTTCGAGCAGTATATGAAACAAGAAATTTTTCTAGAGCAGCAGAAGTACTGTTTTTATCTCAGCCAGCCGTCTCGAATCAAATCAAACAATTAGAGCGGGAGTTGAATATTGATCTTTTTCAGCGTAATGGCAGAAAAGAGATGCTTCCAACTAAGCAAGCCGATTTATTATACGAGCGGACGCTGGTTTTATTAGAAGAATGGGAAGAGACCCAGCAAAAATTGCTCAATGAACAAAATGAAGAAGAAGTATGTCGGATCGTTGCTTCCCACACATTTGCTGTCTATCTTTTGCCTCAGTTGATGAAACATCTGATCAAAAGGTTTCCTAAAGTGCATTTTGAGATCGAGATCGCGAATTCACATGAATCATTAGAACAAGTAGCGAAACATGAATCCGATTTTGGTTTTATCGAAAAGCCCTTAGAGACTTCCGGCGTGCAAAGATACTCTTTGATGGAAGACCAGCTAGTCATTGCTGGGGACCCAAAAAGCAAATTGTGGCTTGTAAGAGAAGCAAATTCTGGTGTTTTTCACTACACGCAACGTTATTTTGAAGAAATGAATATCCAAGATAAGAAAATGATCGTGAAAAGCAATGATGTGATCGTTGCGTTGCTGAAGGAAGGAATCGGACGCTCGATTTTATCTAAGCGCTCTGTGCCAGAAGACGTACCAATGATTCCGTTGAATTTCCATCGGTATTTTTATTTCATCCAACGAACCAATCTGGTTTCTGATCAGCTGTTAGAGATTGCTGAAGAGATCCTTCGATACAATGAAAGCACAGAAACTTCTCACAGCGAGGAGAATCTCAGCTGATAGATAATTGCATGTATCAAAAAAAGTTCTATGATACACTAAAGATAAGCAGTAGGCTTTTGCCTTTTGTTTGCTCAAGCAGCTGCACAAACGGAAAGTTAATTTTTCCCAAATGTCTGTGGAAAGACTTTCCATTATCTAACTGGACCGCTATAATAATCAGCAGTATGGTTTTTAAGAAAAGGGATGAAACATGGAAAAAAAATTAAAAGCTTCGAACGATAATCGTATTGATTATGGCGTGATTTTACCAGTCTTTCTGTTATGTTTGATTGGTCTGCTCTCATTATATGTAGCACTTAGCCATGATCCAAACAATCCAGCAGTCTTGAAAGGCGTAGGGATGCAAGTTGTCTGGTATTTAGTTGGGGCGGCAGCAATCGTTGTCATCATGCATTTGAATTCCAAATGGATCTGGAAACTGACTCCTTACCTTTATGGCTTGGGATTAGTAGTAATGGGACTCTTACTTGAATTCTATGATAAGAATTTAGCCGATTCTACAGGTTCTAAAAACTGGTTCCGATTCGGTGCGTTCACCTTCCAGCCAGCAGAGCTAATGAAGATCGCGTACATCTTGATGATGGCGCTGATCGTGACCAAACATAATACGCAAGTAAAAGAACGGACGATGAAATCGGACTTTTGGCTGATTGGGAAGCTCTTGATCGTGACGATACCGGTTTTAGCGTTGATCATGGCCCAAGATGACTTTGGAACGATGCTCGTCTTCCTTGCGATCTTCGGCGGGATATTCTTGATGTCTGGGATCTCTTGGCGCATCATCGCCCCTGTAGTGATCTTGGCAGTAGTCGTTGGTGCAGGAACGATTTTCTTAGTGACGACTGAAGGCGGAAGAGACTTGCTTTACAAAGTGGGCTTCAAATCTTATCAATTTGCACGTATTGATTCATGGCTGGATCCTTTCCATGATACGTCTGGGATGAGTTATCAGCCGGCACAAGGACTTTTGGCAATCGGCACCGGTGGCTTGTTTGGTAAAGGATTCAATGTAAGCAATATTTATGTGCCTGTTCGTGAGTCCGATATGATTTTTACCGTTATCGGTGAAAACTTCGGCTTTATCGGTGGTGCATTCGTCATTTTCTTGTATTTTATTTTGATTTATCGTATGATTCGGGTGTGTTTCGATACGAATAATGAATTTTACGCCTATATCGCAAGCGGTTTGATCATGATGCTGCTGTTCCATGTCTTTGAGAACATTGGAGCAAATATCGGATTACTTCCTTTAACAGGGATCCCATTGCCTTTCATTAGCCAAGGAGGATCTTCGATTTTAGGGAACATGATCGGTATCGGGTTGATATTATCGATGAGATACCAAAATGAAGCACCTGCAAGATCTTCAAGGAGGTAAGAAAATTGTACACCTTTTACTGGTACCCGAAATGTTCAACATGCAAAAAAGCCAAAGCGTGGTTAGACCAGCATGGCGTTAGTTATCAAACTGTTGATATGATCAAAGAAGTACCGAAGGCCTCAACGATTGAGACTTGGCTAGAAACGAGTCAAGTACCAATTCGTCGCCTGTTCAACACAAGCGGGATGAAATATCGGGAACTTGGACTGAAAGATCAAGTAGGCGAGTTTACGGCTTCAAAAGCAAGCCAAGTCTTATCGACAGATGGCATGCTGATCAAGCGGCCGCTGATCGTGCAAGAGGACCAGCTTGTTGCAATTGGATTCAATGAAAAAATTTATGAAGGAGAACTGATATAAAATGGCAGGCAAACATTTGAAGAAAAAGGACAACCTTTGGATCTTATTTAATGGAAAAGAATACTGTGTTGGTTTGACAAATGAAGCGCAAGAAGAACTGGGAGACATCACGTTTGCCAATCTGCCAAAAGCAGGACAATCGCTAAAAAAAGATGAACCTCTGATCGAAGTCGAAGCGGAAAAAGCGGTCAATGAATTTGCTAGCCCGCTAACGGGTACAGTTTCTTCTGTGAATGATAAAATCGGTGAAGATATCAATATCTTGAATGATTCAGATGAAATGAATGCGTGGATCTTAAGTTTCAAAGATGTTGATCCAAAAGAATTTGACGAATTATAAAATCAGAAAATCACTTGAAAAAAGTTGACACTGATTCTTCCAGTTGCTATAATCATAAGCAATCCTATATGAAATGAGAAAGCTTTGAAAAGAAGAGTACATGTCACGGACGTTTGAAGAGAGCCCTGTTTGCTGAAAATGGGTAACGAAAATGAGATGGAAGATGGTCTTAGAGCAGAGTAAGCGAGCGTAAGCAAACTTACTACGGGAGTGCCCGTTACAGCGCGACAGTATACGGAAAGAATCTAAGTCCAAGTACTGGAAGAGGCTGTTATTGCGAAGTAACGGTAAATCAAGGTGGTAACACGGAAGTTCAAGCTTTCGTCCTTTTGCTTAAGGCAAGAGGGCGAAGGCTTTTTTGTTTGAAAAATCATAAGAGAAAGATGTGAATGGCATGTCATTAATCCAACTAACGAATGTCAAAAAGACATTCAATGGGAAAAACGGAAACATCCAAGCCGTCAATGACGTTTCACTAAACGTTGAAAAAGGGGATATTTATGGAATCGTCGGCTATTCTGGCGCAGGAAAAAGTACATTAGTCCGTCTCCTGAATGGACTTGAGCTTCCCACGAGCGGCGAAGTGATCGTAAACGATCAAGATATCACAAAGTTAAAAAACAAAGAATTACGTACATTCCGAAAGAAAATCGGTATGATCTTCCAGCATTTCAACCTGTTATGGTCAAGAACTGTACTTGAAAATATTCAGCTGCCGTTGGAATTAGCTGGTGTACCAAAGAGCAAACGCAAAGAACGAGCAGAAGAATTGTTGCGTTTAGTCGGGTTAGAAGGACGCGGACAAGCGTATCCTTCACAACTTTCCGGCGGACAGAAACAACGTGTCGGTATCGCACGAGCATTGGCAAATGATCCTGAGATCTTGCTTTGTGATGAGGCTACGAGCGCATTGGACCCGCAAACAACAGAAGAAGTATTAGACTTATTGTTAGCAATCAATAAGAAATTGAATTTGACCATCGTCTTGATCACACATGAAATGAATGTGATCCGCAAAATCTGCAACAAAGTCGCTGTGATGGAGTTGGGGAAAGTCGTAGAAGAAGGAGACGTGTTGACTGTCTTCAGACAACCGAAAAAAGAAGTAACCAAACGTTTTGTACAACAAGACATCGAACCAGAAGCCGATTCGACAGAACTATTAGCTGAACTCATCAAAGAAAATCCAAGCGGCCGTTTGGCAACTTTGACCTTTAGCGAAAGAAATGCCAACGAGCCAGTCATTTCCCAAGCAATTCGACGCTATAACATTGATGTCAACGTCGTATACGGGAAAATCAAACAAGTAAAAGAAGGTTCCTTTGGTTCATTGACTGTCTTGATGACAGGTGAAACTAAAGAATTAGATCAAGCAGAAGTGTTCATTAAAGAACAAGGAGTAGGAATTGAGGTGATCCATCGTGGATAAAAGCTTTTCAGAAACATATCTAGATTTTAAACAAATCAATCCGGAAACGATGAATCAGGCTATCCTTGATACACTATATATGACATTGATCTCAATGGTCTTAGTGACGATCATCGGATTAGTCTTGGGATTGATTCTTTACTCTATTGGACGCAAAAACAAACCGTATGCTCGAATCATTTACGGGATCGTATCGATCATCAGTAATATTTTCCGGTCAACACCATTTATGATCCTGATGGTTTTGATCATTCCATTTACTAAAGCAATCGTAGGCACTATGTTAGGTGCGCAAGCAGCCATTCCAGCTCTTGTTTTATCCGCGGCACCATTTTATGCCCGTCTAGTAGAGATTGCTTTTCGTGAAGTCAGCCCTGGCGTACTGGAAGCAGCAGATGCAATGGGTGCAAGTTACTGGGAAATCATCTGGAAGGTCTTGATACCTGAAAGTATTCCCGCGTTGATTTCTGGATTAACAGTTACAACGATCTCGATGATCGGATTTACCGCCATGGCCGGCGCGATCGGCGCAGGTGGACTTGGAGGTCTTGCTTGGCAGGAAGGCTACCAGCGTGGTAATCTGACAGTGACATTTGTTGCGACTTTAATTATTTTACTAATCGTATTTATCGTTCAAGGAATCGGTGATTTCTTAACTAAGAAAACAGACAAAAGATAATAGGATATAGGGGGATATAGGATATGAAAAAGAAGATTTTTGGATTAGCAGCAGCGCTTTTGCTGACTGTAGGATTAGCAGCATGCGGTAACAACAGCGACAGCAAAGATTCAGCAAATAAAGCAGACGACACGACATTGAAAGTCGGCGCTTCACCGACACCGCACGCAGAGATTTTGGAACATGTGAAACCATTATTGAAAGATGAAGGAATCGATCTTGAAATCGTCAAATTCGATGACTATGTATTACCGAACCAATCTTTGGAAGAAGGCGACATCGATGCCAATTACTTCCAGCATATTCCTTATTTGAACAAAGAAATCAAAGAAAAAGGGTATGACTTTGTCAATGCCGGTGCTGTCCACATCGAACCAATGGGCTTGTACTCTAAAAAAGTCAAAGATGTTTCTGAACTAAAAGATGGTGCAACGATCATCACTTCGAATTCTGAATCAGACTGGGGACGCATCATCACGATTTTACAAGATGCTGGGCTAGTCAAAGTCAAAGATGGAGTAGATCTGGAAACAGCCACATTCGATGATATTGCAGAAAACCCTAAGAACTTGAAGTTCAACCATACGATCGACCCATCACTTTTAGCTTCTACGTACCAAAATGATGAAGGTGACCTAGTCGCAATCAATGCAAACTTCGCTTATGGCGCAGGATTGAATCCATTAGAAGATGCCGTATTGCTTGAAAAAGACAACTCTCCTTACGTGAATATCATTGCGACTCGCAAAGGTGATGAAGACAGTGACAAAATCAAAAAACTGATTGAAGTGCTTCACCGTAAAGAAGTCCAAGAATGGATCACAGACAAATGGGGCGGCTCTGTTAAACCAGTAAAGGCTGATGCAAAATAAGGAAATGAAACAAAAAAGATGAGAAATAAGTCTGTAACGGCTTATTCCTCATCTTTTTTATATCTATTCTAATTTAGAAATCAAAATTGTTTAATAATCAATAAAAGATATTTGATTTTAGTAAGGAAGATCATTGCGCTTCATTCTCAATTAGTCTAAAATGAGTGAGAACGAAAGAGAATTTGGGGGTATAAAGCATGTCTGTCTTAGAAATAAAAAATCTACATGTGTCGATCGAGGAAAAAGAAATCCTTAAAGGCGTAAACCTAACAATGAAAACCGGAGAAATTCACGCCATCATGGGACCTAACGGCACAGGAAAATCAACCTTATCTGCCGCTATCATGGGCAATCCAAACTATGAAGTAACAGAAGGCGAAATCTTGTTTGACGGGAAAAATGTTTTAGACTTGGAAGTAGACGAACGTGCACGACTTGGTTTGTTTTTAGCTATGCAATATCCAAGTGAAATACCAGGTATCACGAATGCGGAATTCATGCGTGCAGCGATCAATGCGAAACGTGATGAAAACGATAAGATTTCTGTTATGGCATTTTTGAATAAGTTAGATGAAAAAATGGCTTTACTGAATATGCCAGAAGAAATGGCTGAACGTTATCTGAACGAAGGTTTTTCTGGCGGGGAAAAGAAACGGAATGAGATCCTACAATTGTTGATGTTAGAACCAACATTTGCGATTTTAGACGAAATCGACTCGGGTCTGGATATCGATGCTTTGAAAGTCGTTGCTAAAGGAGTAAATGAAATGCGCGGAGACAATTTCGGTGCATTGATCATCACCCACTATCAACGATTATTGAACTATATCACACCTGATGTCGTTCACATCATGATGGAAGGTCGAGTAGTCATGACAGGAAATGCTGACTTAGCTAAACGCCTGGAAGCAGAAGGTTACGCTGGAATCAGTAAAGAATTAGGAATCGACTATAAAGAAGAAGAAGCGTAAGGGGGAGCAAGAATGAAAGAAAAAAACTGGCTCGATTATCTTGACGCGGTAAATGATTTTTCTTTAAGTAAAGGCGAACCTGATTGGATGAGAACCTTCCGTCAAGACGCACTAGCGAAAGCAGATGAACTGCCATTGCCGCATATCGATCGGGTGAAATTCCATCGCTGGTCGTTATTCGATGTGAAAGAAACACAAACCATCAGTGAAACAGGCACGATTCCTGCATTTGATGCAATGAAAGACAATCCTGTGCTTGTCCAACAAGGTTCATGGACGATTTTTGAACAACTACCTGTGGAATTAGCAGAAAAAGGAGTTATTTTTACCGACTTGTTCACTGCAATGATCGAATTCCCAGAACTAGTCCAAGAATATTATATGAAAAAAGCAGTAAACATGGACGAAGACCAATTGACTGCACTCCATGTAGCTTTTATGAACAGCGGTATTTTCCTGTATGTACCTAAAAATGTCGTGATCGATGAACCACTCGAGTCCTTATTCATTCAAGATGGCGCATCCGATGAGCACTTCTTCAAGCATGTGCTGATCGTGGCAGATGAACATAGTGAATTTTCTTATCTGGAACGTTTCCAGACAACCAAAGAACAAGTAGCAAAATCATCAGGTAACATCATCGTGGAAGTCATCGCTAAAGCTGGTTCAAAAATCAAATATTCAGCTGTAGATCAATTAGGAGAGAATATTACTTCTTATATGAATCGCCGTGGGCACATTTTACGAGATGCTTCTGTCGACTGGGCAATTGGTGTCATGAATGACGGTCATGTGATCGCTGACTTTGACTCAGATTTAGCAGGAGAAGGTGCACACGCAGAAGTCAAAATCGTGGCAATCAGCTCAGGCAGACAAATCCAAGGAATCGATACACGAGTAACCAATAAAGCCCCTCATACGATCGGGCATATTTTGCAACACGGAGTGATCCGAGAAAAAGGAACATTGACCTTTAACGGTATCGGCCACATCCTGAAAGGAGCAAAAGGTGCAGATGCCCAACAAGAAAGCCGTGTCTTGATGCTTTCTGACAAAGCACGTGGTGACGCGAACCCTATTCTTTTGATCGATGAAAACGAAGTAACTGCTGGACATGCTGCCAGTGTAGGACGAGTTGATCCAGAAGAAATGTACTATCTGATGAGTCGAGGATTGCATAAAGAAGAAGCAGAGCGATTAGTGATTCGAGGATTCCTCGGTTCTGTCTTAACGGCAATCCCTGTAGAACAAGTTCGGAAAGAATTAGTCGAAGTAATCGAAGGGAAGTTGAATGGATGATCGATGCTAAAAAGCTACGCAATGATTTTCCTATTTTATTTCAAGACGTCAATGATGAACCTTTAGTTTATCTGGATAATGCAGCGACGACCCAAAAGCCAAAACAAGTACTCCAGGCATTAGCGCATTATTACGAACACGATAACGCCAATGTTCATCGCGGTGTCCATACGTTAGCAGAACGCGCGACCCATGAGTATGAACAAGCAAGAGAAAAAGTACGAGCGTTCATCCATGCAGAAGAAACAGCAGAAGTTCTATTTACTCGTGGTACGACGACAAGCTTGAATTGGGTAGCCAGAAGCTTCGGCGACCGCTATATCAAAGCAGGAGACGAGATAGTGATCTCTTACATGGAACATCATTCTAATATTATCCCATGGCAGCAGTTAGCAAAACGAACAGGTGCCGTCCTGAAATATATCGAACTAACAGAAGAAGGCTTCCTGGATATGGAGGATGCAGCGAAAAAGATTACGGACAAAACTAAAATCGTCTCTATTGCTCATGTATCCAATGTCTTAGGTGTCATCAATCCTGTTCAAGAATTAGCTGAACTTGTCCATGAAAACGGCGGGATCATCGTAGTAGATGGTGCACAATCTGCCCCGCACATGACCATTGATGTTCAAGCACTAGACTGTGATTTCTTTGCTTTCAGCGGACACAAAATGTGCGGACCAACAGGTATCGGTGTTTTATATGGTAAACGAAAATGGTTAGAAGAAATGGAACCTGTTGAATTTGGTGGCGAAATGATCGATTTTGTCGAATTATACGACAGTACATGGAAAGAACTACCTTGGAAATTCGAAGCAGGGACACCAAATATCGCTGGCGCTATCGCATTCGGCCATGCAATCGATTATTTGCAAGAACTCGGCATGGACAATATCCATCGATATGAAGAAGAACTAGCCGCTTATGTGTTGCCAAAATTACAAGCAATCGATGGATTGACTGTTTATGGTCCGCAAGACCCGAATTTTCGGACAGGAGTCGTTGCGTTCAATTTGGATGGGTTACATCCACATGATGTCGCGACAGCTTTAGACATGGAAGGGGTAGCCGTTAGAGCAGGTCATCATTGTGCGCAACCGCTATTGAAGTACCTTGAAGTATCAGCGACTGCTCGCGCCAGCTTTTATTTCTACAACACGACGCACGACGCCGACCGTTTAGTTGAAGCAATCATGGCAACAAAGGAGTTTTTCCAACATGGGACTATCTAAATTAGACAATTTATACCGTCAGGTGATCTTGGATCATTCTTCCCATCCGCATCATCGTGGAAGCTTGACCGACTCGACAAGCAAGATTGAATTGAACAACCCCACATGTGGAGATGTGATCGAATTGCAAGTCGATGTAAAAGACGGAATCATCAAAAATATCGCCTTTGACGGCAGCGGCTGCTCCATCAGTACAGCAAGTGCCTCGATGATGACAGATGCCGTCATTGGAAAATCAATAGAAGAAGCAGAACATTTAACTGTAGACTTTCTACAGCTTGTCCAAGGAAAAGAAGTCCAAGATCCCGACCAATTAGGCGATGCTGCTATGCTTGGTGGTGTAGCTAAATTTCCCGCTCGGATCAAATGTGCGACACTTGCCTGGAAAGCACTAGGAAAAGCAATGGAAAACGATGGTACCGCAGCTTTCCATCATTACCACAAGGAAGAGGAGTGAGAACATGGGCGTACCAGAATTAGAAGAATATAAATTCGGGTTTCACGATGATGTCGAACCGGTTTTCAGTACAGGAGAAGGCTTGACAGAAGAAGTGATCCGTGAGATGTCAAGAATCAAAGGCGAACCAGAATGGATGCTTGAATTCCGTCTGAAATCTCTAGAAACATTCAATAAAATGCCAATGCAAACATGGGGCCCCGACCTTTCAGACATCGATTTCGATGCCATCAAATATTACCAAAAACCAAGTGACAAACCCGCTCGTGACTGGGAAGACGTACCAGAAAAAATCAAAGATACATTTGAAAAGATCGGTATCCCAGAAGCAGAACGAGCTTATCTAGCCGGTGCTTCCGCACAATATGAATCAGAAGTCGTGTACCATAATATGAAAGATGAATTCGAAAAGTTAGGAATCGTCTTTACTGACACTGACTCTGCTTTGAAAGAATACCCTGAATTATTCAAAGAGTACTTTTCAAAACTTGTACCGCCAACCGACAACAAATTAGCAGCGCTGAATTCAGCCGTATGGTCGGGTGGAACCTTTATTTACGTGCCAAAAGGCGTCAAAGTCGATGTTCCATTACAAACGTACTTCCGGATCAATGCGGAAAACACGGGACAATTCGAACGTACGCTGATTATCGTTGACGAAGGAGCAAGCATCCACTATGTCGAAGGTTGTACGGCACCTACTTATTCAAGTAATAGTCTGCATGCCGCCATCGTAGAAATCTTTACAAGAAAAGATGCGTATTGCCGTTACACCACGATCCAAAACTGGTCAGACAATGTGTACAACTTAGTAACCAAACGAGCAAAAGCATACGAAGGCGCAACCGTTGAATGGATCGACGGAAACTTAGGTGCAAAAACAACGATGAAATACCCAAGTGTTTACTTAGATGGAAAAGGTGCACGAGGCACCATGCTCTCCATCGCCTTTGCAGGAGCAAACCAAATCCAAGATACGGGTGCAAAAATGATCCACAATGCACCAAATACATCTAGCTCTATCGTCTCTAAATCAATCTCAAAAGACGGCGGCGAAGTAAACTATCGAGGACAAGTAACCTTTGCCAAAAACAGTGCGGGTTCGATCTCTCATATCGAATGTGACACGATCATCATGGACGAATGGTCGAAATCCGATACGATCCCATTCAATGAGATCCACAACAGCCAAGTCTCTTTAGAGCACGAAGCCAAAGTCTCAAAAATCTCAGAGGAACAACTCTACTATCTGATGAGCCGAGGCCTGACCGAATCTGAAGCCACTGAAATGATCGTCATGGGCTTTGTCGAACCATTCACCAAAGAACTCCCAAT
The DNA here is from genome assembly GCF_002141285.1 of Enterococcus sp. 3G1_DIV0629. Lineage (NCBI taxonomy): Bacteria > Bacillati > Bacillota > Bacilli > Lactobacillales > Enterococcaceae > Enterococcus > Enterococcus sp. 3G1_DIV0629. Next base: position 122,204 of record NZ_NGLI01000001.1, read on the forward strand.
GGAATATGCAGTCGAACTCAACCGATTGATCAGTTATGAGATGGAAGGGTCTGTGGGGTAATACTTAAATATAGAGGTTGTGACAGAAGTGGGCAGCTTCAAGAAATAAGAAGGAATTTACGAAAATTGCTTCTCAAATTTTTGTGAAATTTCGGCTTATTTCCGAAGAAGCTACTTCTGGAACACCGTGTATCAGAGGTTGTGAAAAAGCTGGCCTGCATCAAGTAATAAGAACAGCCAAACAAAAATAGTTCCTCATATTTTACGTTTGGTTGAGCTTATTACCGCAGATGCAAGCTTTTGAGCACCGTTTATTCGGAAAAAGGAGCTGCGACAAGACTTTTGTCACAGCTCCTTTCGTAATAAGGTGAAATGAAAATAATTTCATTCAAATGAACGAAGCTATCAGCTAGCTATATGAGAGTAAATTTGATGCAAAAAACAGAGCCGAAACAGTCTTAGTGTTCGTAGCACTGCTTGTATGTTTCAAATTTAAGACAAAGAGGTGGCAAAAGATGGTGATAAGGAAGATAAGATTACTGTGTTATATAAACTAGGAAAATACAAACTAGGTAACTAACTGTAACCAGCTAATTTTAAGAGATTCTTATTAGAAAACGTTTAGGAATATAACTAAGAAAATGACTATACAGGTAATTGTCATTTCAATAATGTTTTCTAATTTTCGCGTCTTTGTTTTAAGAAAAAGACCAGGACCAGTTGAAAAAAAGTTGGTACGATAGTGAAGGGGGACAAAATTTCCTACTAATATTCCCACTAACAAGAGATAAAATGGCCAGTTTGGTGTGATTCCTCTATAAAAAAATGCCCACGCTACCGAAATCCCATAGATTAGCAACTGAACGATTTTTACAATGAAAAAAATTTTTTTGCCATTACTCAAAGTCTCTTCCTCCTTGTATCGTTTATTTGTTTCATTTTATCATCACGTTAGGCGCTTGAACAATACATTTTGTATTTTCTTGAGTACTCTTGAATAAACTACCAGCGATGATCATATTTATTTATGTTACTGCAAATCATCATAGATTATGATTCCAAAAAGAATCATTGGGAGGCTGTGGCGTAAATATTATATTATAAGCCAGAAATACCTATATCTAGGTGTTTATGGCTTTTTTGATAGAAAAATGACAGAAGAATAATACAAATAGCCTAATAATAGAATAGTTAATCATTTTTTTCTTAATTGACCATTCTCTTTGCTTCATTTCATTTATGTAAGAGAATGGTATTTTTTTCTAACTATCATAATGAAAAAACAAACTTTTTCTAATAAAAACAACAAAAAATGTCTGAAAAATCGGACATAAAAGTGTTTGTTTTTGAGATGGTAACAGGGGTAAAGAAAGGACAAGATTGATAGAACTCGTTCTAATGATTAACAATTTTGAAGATAACCCAAAAATAGACAGAAAAGACTTAAATATATAGGATATCATTCTCTTTGTTTAAATTACGCAAGAGTATGATATTTTTTCATTATCTAACTATTATTTTATAAACTTTTTTTATTTTTATAGTAAAAATATGGAATCCTGTATAAAGGCTTTTATGTTAATATTTAAATGAATGCGCTTTTATATAGTTAGGATTTTGTATAGAGAAGATAAATAAACCATTAAAATTATAAACTTTGTGATGAATTTATAAATCCCGGATCACTTTACTAACTAAAAAAGGAGCCTAAATGAAAAAGAAAAAACGATGGCTGATCCCACTGATCGGCGTACTCATACTTTTAGGAATAGGAGGAAAACTAGTGATAGACCAGCAAAAGGAAACAGAAAAGTTGCAAGAAGAAATGGTCAAGATCGTGAAAAGCGAGGAGGCAAAAAAAGCTATAGAAAGGAGTCTAATTATTTTAGATAGGAATGCTTTTTCTTCAGAAGGAATCATTCAAACATATGAAGTAGATTATACAAGTATCAGAAAAAATCCGATGGGTGGAATCATGCTGACTATTCATATTAATGGAAAGAAGGAATTAGATTATCATCCTATATTGATGAAATATGATAATTGTGATGTAAAAGTTGACTCTTCTAGTTATTCCCCGATATTAGATCGATTACTACAAAAAGGAGAAGAAGGAGAAAAAAATGTACACTGATGAGGAGAAAGTAATGATTGCTAGAAAAGAGTACGATAATTTGAAAATTAGCTACCCAATAAAAATTAATGAAAATAAAACGACAATCGGATACGTCTCCCAAGTCATCAACAACCTCTCTGGAGAACAGTCTTTTGTCATCAACCATACGGACCGCTTCGTTTCCCCGGTTGCACCATTGCCTGAAAGACTGGTGAGATAAATAAAACTAAAAAAGGAGCCTAAATGAAAAAGAAAAAATGGTGGTTGGTCCCTCTGATCGGCATACTCATACTTTTAGGAATGGGAGGAAAACTAGTGATAGACAAAGAAAAGTTACAAAAAGAAATGATCGAAGTCGTGAAGAGCGAAGAGGCAAAACAGGTAGTTGAAGAAGGTTTGAAGAACTTGGACCCTAAAGCATTGACCCCAGAAGGAGTGATCCAATCTTATGAAATCGATTACGACAGTATAGAACACAATCCGATGGGTGGGATAAATGTAACTATATTAGCTAATAGTAAAGAAAATCTTTATGTGTTTTTTACCTTGAAAAAGAACGAGAGTGGCGAGTTAAAAGACGGAGGTGGCGGCAATTCTTCTGATTTAGAAAAATTATTGGAGGGGGATAAATATGTCAAGTAATTATTCAGATCAGGTTAGAGTTACGATAGCAGAACAAGAATACAAAGATTATAAAGAATCTGATCCAGTAAAAATAATAATTAAAAATGATAAAAAGACAATCGGCTACGTCTCCCAAGTCATCAACAAACCCTCTGGCGAACAGTCTTTTGTCATTACCCATACGGACCGCTTCGTTTCCCCGGTTGCGCCATTGCCGGAAAGATTGGCGGTTAAAGAAGTAACGGTGCTTTATCGCGGTTCGACAGGCTTAGACAAAATCAAGAAACAAACTGGCGATGTGTGGCAAGACTGGGTCGTCAACAATGTGGATATGGCACGTAAGATCCTCGCGGCTGAACAAGGCGCACCGCCCCCGCAATTAAGAACGTCTGCGGAGACCTTGAAGGAAGCGATGCGCCAGTATCCTAATGCCCAGTTTTTCGTCTATGGTCATTCTTTAGGCTCCATGAATGGACAATATGCTGTTGCTGATTTGTCATTGGAGGAAAGCAGGAGGCTTGGTGGAGGGTATTTTTTCCAAGGACCCAATATTTATACGGTATTGACGTCAAGTCAGCGCGTGACCGCTGATCTTCTGACGAGGTCAGGAAAACTGCATAATTATGTCGATGAGAAAGACTTGGTACCAATCGGCTATAGCAAAGACAAGCCGATGGTCGGCCGAATGCGCCCAGTGTTGTCTAAAAAAGTCGGGTGGGTCGACCAGCACATGTGGGGTGGATATCAGTATGACCAATTCGGGAATGTCTTGCTTGATACGAAAGGAGAACCTGATGTGATCGGATTGGAAACCCAGCAGCGTCTTGCCGGCATCGAAAACATGAAGAGACACTTTCTAGCAAAAGGCAGTCTATCTTCTGCTCAAAAAATATTTTTGGATGCATCACAAGCCAAAGCGATTACTAGTGGGTACAAAAAAACAGTGGAGACAGAAATTAGTGAATTAAAGAAATGGTTCCAAACAGAAATCAGAAATGCCAATGAATTATGGCAAACGACAAAATTAGACGCCCGCTATTGGGGAGCAAGTCTGACATATTATGAAGAACTGGAAGCACTTGATTCTTGTGGAGTAACGGAACGGAGTATACGGATAGACCCAATAAATGAATATGAACGAACAGTAGCAACGCTTAGAAAATCAGAAGAAGAGCTTGAAAGGCTGTTAAGAAACATTGAACAAACGATCAATAGGCAAGTAGATTCTGATCATGAGCTCAGCCATTACTTATTTTAGAGGTGAATAAATGGAACAAGAAATCAGAAGGAAAATAGAAGAAACCGAAGAAATGTATCGTAAAAATCGCGTATCATTAGAAACCCATCTAGATTATCTGTCGAATGAGCAAAGAAAATTTCAACGCTATTTAGAAAATATCTCTGTGCAAATCAATGCCACCGCTAAACATTATGAGACCAACCCTCCCGAAAATAAAAGGGCAGTCTATCGTCTCTTAGAACAAGCAAGTGAAGAATCCCGGCAACGAACACGAGCAATCCAACGGAATCTGGAAGAACGACTACATGAAAATCAATCTATATATAACAAAAAGATCCGTCAGTATGAAGAAGAATACAGAAAATCAAAAAGAGAGGGAGAATCCTATGTTTGAATTCGATTGGATTATGAATGGTGTAGATGCATTACTTGAAGGAGCAAATAATGAATTAATCCAGCAACGAAAGAATCTGGAAAAACAACTCATCCGTTTACTTGTAGCAAGTCCCAGCAAAGCTACATCCCAAACTAGAAAATCCCTCACACGAGAAAGAAAAAGCCAAGGAGCAACTAAACTGAAGAATGCCAGTGATACCTATAAAAACAATGTTTCTGTTGCCGCCAAAGGCCAATGGGTAGATGCGGCATTAGACAACGTTCAAAGCGTCTCGGATCGGTTAATGAGGTTGTGAGAGCAGTGCTTCTCCAGAATAAAAATCTCTGTCTAATCAAATTTTTCGATTAGGCAGAGATTTTTATTTATTTGACGACTTTCATCTCAAAGCTTTTTCAATTAACTTGACCCATGTTTTTTGGATAAGATCATGTGCATTGATTTTGCTATCTCTACGTTCATCTCCTACTTAATGCCTATCTGGCTCCTGAGGGGTTCTTTTTAAGGCGTCGTCATAGTCTTGGCTGAGAATCTCTTGATAATCTGAGGGAATGGCTTCCCAAGAGAGCAGGCGAACGTTCATGACGTGTTTTCCTTTGTGTTTGATTACAGCATGGTTTTTCTCTTTTTCTACCTCTCCAGCGTGAAAAGACAGCCATGTACCATGACCAAAGATATCATTACATACCCAATGTTCGATGGAATTGTCCACGTATCCTACAGGGAGTGTGGTATAGCCGATTTGTGGTTTCAAAAAAGGATTGAATCGATCAACCGTTTCATTTTTGTATTGGTAATTGATAAGAAAAAGATAGACCAAACAAAAGCCGAGCAGAAAGAAAGATAGTGCCTTTTTGAGTGATAATGGTGGTTTTGATGAATAAGATTTCTTGATAACAAGAGGTTCATCCGGCAATGTCGGTTCTATTGATTCGGCAGTTGGCTCAATAGAAGGAAAATCAATCGGCAGATCTAAAGTCTGATGTAAAAGTGACAGCATTTCAAAATCTGGCATTGTACGAGAATTTTCCCAACTAGAGATCGTTTTATCGGAAACACCGATTTTTTCGCCTAATTCTTTTTGCGTAAGGTTACAATTTCTGCGATAAGTTCGTATTTTTTCTCCAATGTTCATCTTCTTCTCCTTTCGATTCTACAGTATATAGATTTATTCTACATGACCTATACGCTTGATAGATACGTTTTTTTGATGAAAAACGGTATGATTTTATCAAAGAATAGTTTTAAGGAAAGGAGAGTGGTGATAATCAAAAAAAAGTTCACAGTTTTACTCACAATCATAGTGATCGGTATCATGATTGGTTTTGCTTTGGTTAGTATAAATAAACAGGTACTCTATCGGACAAATGAATTTTTCCACCAAACGGATGCTTATACTCCGATTCGATTGCCACAACATTTTATTGGGCGAGAAGAATATGAGCAGCTAATCATGGTATTTGAAAATGTATCTTCAGAAACTGAGCTTTCTTATATGAAAAAAACCGTAAACGAATCCAATGAAGTAGATACATCTTGGAACTTCAAGATACAGCCAAAGCTTGAAATGACATTGTATTATCAAGGAAATGTCAAATCTTCTCACGAGAAGGTACCCTATTCTAATACCTCCTTTCGCGTAATGGCTATTAAAGAATCGATCAAAATAAAAGATTTTGAAGGTGAATTTTTCTTGATGACGAGAGAAAAAGAAGACTATGAACGGTTCATTTCACTATTTGTGGAACGATTCAATCAAGCATTTCACACTGGTTATGCGACTGATGTTTTTGAAGATTTTGAAAATAGCTATCTGTATTCGGTTATTTCAAGTACAGACGTATATAATTATCGAGTGTATTTAACTATTGGGTTGATTCTTTTATTCCTTTTGTTACCATCCTTTTTCTTATTGATGAATAAAGAAATCAGTTTATTGTTGAATAATGGCTTTTCATTACATCAAGTATTGTGGTGTTTATTGGGGAAAAAGAAAATCATTACTACATTCATAATTGCAGGAATTATTGGTGGTTTTATTTTTATGTATTATAAGGAGCAATTTCTTTATTTGTTCCAGATGTACGTTTTCTTGTTCAGCGGAATATATGGTATCTCTTTGATTTCTCTTTTATTAGTTGAAAAAATCGCTTCGTTAAGAGAAGCGTTCAACTATATCCAATACATTCTTTTTACATTTGGATTGTTGTTTTCTCTTCTTTTGACTGTTGCCAATGTCGAATTAGCAACTATCGTTTTTTCTTCTTCACAGTTAGCTGTTTCCCATGAACCGCCAAAAGAAATCGCTGATGAAGACTATCATGTGTTTTATCCAGTAACCATCGGGAAAAACCATGTGGATTTTATTTATTCCAATCGTTTTGCATCAGCAGCAGATCAAGAATTATATGAAACTTTGAATAAAAACGGAAGTATATTAGTCAATGTATCAGATTACTTGAATGAAGAAAATGAACAGTTTGGCAGAGGAATAAAAATAAATCTGAATTATCTTAAGAAATTTCCTTTGGTTGATGTCTCTGGAAGGTTGATCCAAATAACCGAAGAAGAAACGCATCCTGTTATATTGATCCCTGAACGATATAGACATACAGATTTAAAAAATGACCTAGCTCAAATAACAGAATATTATCAAGAAATCAGTGAAAAAGAACCGAAATTTCTATTTATAAAAAACAATCAACCCATTTATACATTTATTCCTTCTATCCCATGGATCGAACATTATCCGGTTGTTGAAATACTGACATTGAAAAACAGTACGTATTGGGAAAGAAATATTCTCAGCGGAGAAATCTATCCGCCGTTAAAGATCAAGATAGGCTCTTTGTCGAAAGAAAGGTTATTTGAGCTGATTGAAGAAAGTCAGTTACGTGATAACTTGCAGTTATCATTTCCGTATCCTCAGACTGAAGAGATAGCTGTCAAAGTGTTAAGCAGATCATTTCATTACTTGATACAGATATTTTTACTCACTTTCTTTTCTTTCTTCTTGTTGAGCTATGTCATGTTATGCATATATTTTGTCTACAATTGTCGGAAAATCGCTATCTTTCGTTCAAGTGGTTATTCGCTCTTTGAAACGTATAAAAATTTCTTCATGATGAACCTCATCAAATGGGGAACGACAAGTGTAATCTTCCTTTTCCTTATAGAAAGAGAGCCTAAATATCTTTTTAATATTTTTTTCTTTAGTTTCATTGATTTTATTCTTTCAGTTGTTTTTATTTTGTCTACAGAAAAGAAAAGTCAGTTATTGTTGATGAATGGAGGTTAACAATTGGAGCCGTTGATAGTGATAAAAGGTGCGAAAAAAATCATTCGAAACAAAACGATTCTTCATTTGGATCGTTTCACTGCGGATGCTGGGGATCTTGTGACTGTTGTTGGAGAAAGTGGAGCAGGTAAAAGTACGTTATTGAATATATTAGGATTGAATGATCAGTTCAGTTCAGGACAATTCTATTTGTTCGATCAAGAAACGAAACAATTAACTGGAAGAGAGAAGCGCTTGATAAAAAGAAATGTCCTCTCTTTTCTTGTTCAAGACTTCGGGTTGATTGAATATGAAACGATCGATTTTAATTTAGATATTGGATTGAAGTTTTCGAATTTAAATGCTTCAGATAAACGAACAGTAAAGTATGAGGCATTGAAAAAAGTAAATATAAACAAGAAGCTAAGTACGCCTATCTATACATTATCTGGTGGTGAGAAGCAAAGAATCGCCTGTGCGAGAGTCTTATTGAAGAATAGCAAAATCATTTTAGCCGATGAACCAACTGGATCATTAGATAAACGAAATAAGGAGCAAGTCGTTGAAATCTTATCGCAACAGGCTTCCCAAGGTACATTAGTTATCGTGGTCACGCATGATCCATATCTGACCAAAATAGGAAACAAGATGATCATACTTTAGGAAACAAATGAAAAATCAACCTTTTTTCCAATAAAAACAACAAAAAAATGTCTAAAAAATCAGACATAAAAGCGTCTATTTTTAAGATGACAACAGCGGTAAAGAAAAACAAAATTGATAACATTTGTTCTAAGAATTAGTTACGTTAAAAGCGTAACGCAAGATAGACTTGAAAAACGATAACAAAAGAAGTAGTATATTAAGGTGTGATATGCTACTTGACATTTATTCTGCTGAGTGAACTTTCTGGATGGTATAGACTTCTATCTATTCAGGACGTATCGAGCAGATTAGTAAAGGTGTTCTTGATGATTTTCATCTTGAACACCTTTGTTTTTAGCAATTCGCAAAAAACGAAAAGTAGGAGAACAAATAAATGAAGAAAAGATTTTTAGCACTTGCCATCGTACTAGGCGCTGGTTTATTGTCAGGCTGTACGAATGCTGGTGAAAAAACAGCCGTTAGTTATAAAGGCGGCACAATCAGCGAACAAGAAGTAATGGATAGCTTGAAGAAAATGCAAGGAGCAGACTCAGCTGTGCAACAATTGATTGTTTATCAAGTATTTGAAGATAAATATGGAGATGACGTATCAACCAAAGAAATCGATTCCCAATATGATCAAGCAAAGAAACAATTAGGCGATTCGTTTGATTCCCAATTGAAGACAGCTGGCTTAACAAAAGAAACATTCAAAGACAGTATCAAACAAAGCTTAGCCTTCCAAGAAGGCCTAAAGAAACATATCAAATTGACTGATGAAGATCTAAAAACGGCTTGGAAAACTTTCCATCCAGAAGTGGAAGCTCAAATCATCCAAGTAGCAAGTGAAAACGATGCAAAAGATGTTAAGAAAGCTGCTGATAAGGGAGACGATTTCTCTAAATTAGCCAAAGACAAGTCAACGGATACTAAAACAAAAGAAGATGGCGGAAAAGTGAAATTTGATTCGACTACCACGACAGTTCCTGCGGAAGTCAAAGAAGCAGCTTTCAAATTGAAAGACGGTCAAGTTTCTGATGTGATCACTGCTACCAATGCTTCAACTTATGCTCCAGAATACTATGTGGTTAAAATGGTGAAAAACCAAAACAAAGGCAACGACATGGATAAGTACGAAAAAGAATTGAAAGAAATTGCAACAGACACAAAATTAAGTGACAGTACCTTCCAGAATAAAGTAATTGGCGAAGTATTGAAAGATGCTAATGTAAAAATCAAAGACAAAGACTTTGAAAATGTTTTGAGTACATTCACTTCAGATTCCAGTACAGCAAGTAGTAAATAAGCGGAATAAATAAAAAAGTATGAACTATTTAAATCAATAAAACCGTTCATCTAAATCTTTTTATTAGAACTAAATCAACAGTAGTTTCATTACTACTTGATTTAGTTCTTTTTATTTAAAAAACTCTTTGTTTTAATTGGAATCCAAGATAGCCACCCTAGATATTTTTCTGTATAATCTTAAATAAAGAAAACGATATCAAAAAATATACGTATAAGTAGATAAATGGAGTGATTTTGCAAATTTCTTTTATTTCTAGAAGTTATTCACGTATAAGGATTGGTTTTTCACACAAATAAAAAGGCAGGAAGTACAATGGATCATTTGTATATAAAATATATTCATCGATTTTCCGTTTTGGTGTTAGGCACCCTTATTATAGCAGGGATTGTAGCATTTATTATTCAAGACCATAAAACGTTAACGATACATAAAGAGTTTTTCAGTTATGCATGTGGCATTCCTCTTATCGCTATGAGGTCTGACAACAAAAATTGGAAGAGACGCTATTACATTCTCCTGCTATTTTTGTGCTTTTATCTGCCGCCTAAAATTTTTACCTTATTAGGTGTGCAACGCCTATCATTTTCTTTTATTTCCTATATCATTGTTTTAAGTTTCTTCAGTTTCATAGTATGGCTGTTTTATTTTGTCAAAAAATAAATGAATGTTTCATGAACAGTACTTCATCACAGCCTAATTTTTTTCTTTATGCTATCGTTATATTAAAGAAATCAATCAGAAGGGAAAGAAAGTGATGAAAAAAGTTTTATTAGTGGTAAACCCCAGTTCAGGCGGTGAACAAGCAAAGGAATTTGAGCAATTAGCGATAGCAAAATTGGAATCGGTGTTTGATGAAGTGGTCGTCTTGCATACAAAAAAAGCAGGGGATGCAAAAAACTTTACTCGCGAGGCGGCTGTGGAAGGGTATCATAGTGTATTTGTCATGGGAGGAGACGGAACAGTCAACGAAGGAATCAGTGGAATCGCTGAACAAGAACATCGGCCAAATTTCGGCTTTTTCCCATTAGGTACGGTGAATGACTTGGCTCGAGCATTAGGGATACCGCTAGAACCTGAGGAAGCGATCAATCATTTTTCGATTGAATCAGTCAAACCATTGGATATTGGAAAAATAAATGATGACTATTTTATGAATGTTGTTGCAATTGGCTCTATTCCTGAAGCAATCAATGATGTAGATGCGGAGAAGAAGACGAAATTCGGAAAACTAGCTTATTTCATGTCAGGAATCAAACAGTTAGCTTCCACACAATCCTACTCGTTTCACGTAGAAGTTGATGGAAAGAAGGAAGAAATTGAGAGTAGTACCCTACTGATAGGACTAACTAACTCAGTCGGCGGATTTGAGACATTGCTTCCAAATGCAAAAGTGGATGATGGTAAGCTCCATTTGGTTTATTTAAAAGATTCTTCTTTGATCGATACGCTTAAAACATTGCCAGACCTATTAAAAGGAGTAGATGGATCAACGAAAAATCTAGCCTACCTTACTTGTGAGCAATTAGTTGTGTCATTAGCTGATGAGGAAGAATTGACGACGAATGTTGATGGTGATGAAGGGGACAAATTACCTGTAAATATCAAAGTATTGCCCTCACATTTACAGGTTTATTGTTAAAATGGAGGTTGTGACCGAGGAGTTGGCGAGAGAACACCGCTTGTTCGGGATAAGGGACTGTGACAAGACTTTTGTCACAGCCTTTTTTTTGTACAAAAAAGAAATTTTCACCTAATAGAAAAATTTTTCCATAAAAATACATATTTTAAATATGAAAGTACAATTGGAAATAGATTAAAACGATAAAATAAAATTGTCAAAACGTCAGAGAGGATGGTGGAGAATGAATCAATATGTAAAAAAGCTGATTGCGTCGATTTTGTTTGTCTTCCCTCTCTTGATGGTGACATCCGTTTTTGCCGATGTAGAGAAAACAAACGAATCAACGCAATCAGAGAATCAAAGTTTTGACAAGACTACTTTTCCAGAAGAATCGGTTACTTCTGAAACTACAGAATCCCAAAGTGAGGCTCCTACTAATAAAAGGCAAGAAGAAAATAAGATAAGTGAGACCTCAGAAGTAGCTGAACAAAGGTCTGATAGCAGTGAAACGGTACTGGCAAGAGCTGTTTCAGCGGATGGGTACAGCGAAGCTGCCACAACAGAAGAACTGGCGCAGCTTCTCGCAGACGAATCAGTAACTAAGATCCGACTGACTCAGCCTTTGACTTTAGACAGGGAATTAGAGATCAAACGAGATATCGTTATTGATTTTGGTGGATTCGCTCACAATTTCGGCACACACCATATTTATATCAATGAAATACCTCAGTCGATCGAGTTCCAGAATTTTAAAGGAACAGCTGCACATCCAGGTGGATTGACACCAAATATCGATGGAAATGCCATTATCATTGCTTATATGACCGATTTTTGGGGAAGCAGATATCATTTTACGGGAGAAATAAAATTTACCGGGACACTTGATTTGTATGATGGGTCCAAATTAGGACTGATTTACGCTCCTCGTGCAACTGTCACATTAGATGGTGTTTCCGGTGTGTTGGATGTCCAACCAGTGAAGGAAGGACTGAATGCCGCTCCGGGTAAAGCCTATTTTTGTAGAAGCTATCAATTGAATGTGATCAATGGTAGTCAACTTTATGGACCGTATCTAGGGAAATTCTACGGTTTTCTAGATTCAGGAGATGAGACTGGTAGTGGAAAAACAGCGCCAGGAATCCATATCTTAAGCGGTTCAAAGGTCTCTCTTGATTATGATCGGGCAGATGGCGTTAGCGATGAAGGAGAGGCAGTCGATACGCTACCTGGTAATGTCATGTTTGAAGTCAGTGGTTCGGGAAGCGAATTTTCGGTAAATACAAAGATCAATATTACCAATGACAATAATCGCGGAATCATCCAAATGAGAGGTTCAGGATCGAAAGTCACTGTATCGAATGGTGGGAAAATCACCATCAATACAGCAACTACGGGCGGATTTCGCTTGCAAGGAGATTCTAGTCAAATCCATGTATCAAGTGGTGGACAAATCTCGGTCAAAATGGCTGGAGATGACGATCAACCCGGGAACAATGGGATGCGTTTTGTAGGAAAAGGCCTTTCTTTGATCGTAGAAGGAGCCGGATCAGTTATCGACATCGATAAGCAGAGTGGGCGTTCCAGCGCAGTTCGTTTTGAGAACGGTACGCAAAAGCTGACAGTAACCAATGGAGGCTCATTGAGGGTAAGAAATGCAGGGGATGGCAAATCTTACGTGAACAGACTCAATCAAGGAAACCAAGCGATCCAATTTTATGACGCTTCTGGTTTTCTAGAAAGTCCAGGGTCAGCTGATTTTACGGTCACTGGAGAAAAATCAAATATCGATATACGCGCAGATTCCGGAGCCACCGTAGATACAACTGGAGATATTGATTTAAATTTTATGGCAGGAGAAAAAACTTATTTAGTCATGGTCGGGAAAACAGGGGAAGATAAGACCGGCATCATCAGTGGGGATGTGTTGAATGTGGACTTAGAATCTCCTACCTATTTTGATTTCCAAAACAAACGGATCGGAAGCGAGACCAATGGCATAGGCGGCTGGGTATTCCAAGGAAATGGAGATTCTTCTTTAAAGATCGCCCATTCAGAAATCGCTTTATGGCGAAAAACAGGCGCAACATTCGATAATTTTGAAAAAGACCCGGATTATTTTTCTGATATGACAGACTTATCGATCAATGGGACCGACTTAGGCAATTTCGTATCAAGCCCTAGTGCAGGGTTAACAAATGAATTTGCTCAGACAGGTGCCGGAATGAAAAATTATAATCGAATCAGTGCCAATAATCAGCTCCCGATGATTGAATCCTTAAGAGTGCCAACGAATGCAGATAAAAAAATCTATGGGCATGTCGTTGTTCCCGAAGGTGTCGAGGCAAAGCCAAGAGATTCTTGGACAGGCGAAGTAGAAGTGACTTTACGTATTACTTACGCAGATACGACGAAATCACCTGTAGAAATTACTGCTCTCACGCAAGGACAAACAGATGAAAATGAAGGGGCAGGATATAACCCATGGGGAGAAGGCGAACAAGGCGGCTTGTTCGAAGTTCAAGTACCCAATGATGAGAGATTAAAAACGGGGGATCAAGTGCAAGTTGTTGCTGCTAAAAAAATAAGAGGCGGCCAAGAAGTGACAGAACTGGACTCTGCCAAAACGACAGTCGATGTCATTCCTCCTGAGCCTGCTAAATTAAGTACCACATTGATCAATGCAGCTTCTCGCTCAATCACAGGTACAGGCGAAGCAGGAGCTTTGGTTTCATTGAAAAAAAATCAAGCTGTTTTGTCAGAAACCACTATTGATGATACAGGGAAATTTGTTCTTTCTATCCCAGAAAATCAGCTTTTTGCAGGAGATGTATTAGAAATCGGATTAAACGACCAAGCAGGAGAAGCTGCTGCTAAGGGTGTGCAGAACAAGCCAAGTACCAACGATGAAATCGGGAATCACAATCCAAGTGATACGCCAGTTGTCTATCATGATGCTCCGCCTTTTGCACCTGCTACGAAGATCGTAGTAGAAGGTGGTCTCTCATTTCTTGCCCCTTCCAAACTCGATTTTGGACAGATCAAAGCAACTGGTTTGACGCAAGAAGCATTTGGCCAAATGGATGGGCAGGAAAAATTATGGATTTATGACCAACGAGAAACAAAAAGTCCATGGATCTTAACAATAAAACTATCTCAGCCCTTTACAAACGATTCAGGATTTTCTATGCAGGATGTCCTTTATTTCAAGAAAGGCGAGGAGTATCAATTAGTGAATGAAGAAGAACTGGAAATTGTCGAAGGACAAAATTCTACGAATGCGCAAGCAGATTATTCAGAATATTTAAATAACGGTCGGGCGTTTAAACTTGTCTTAACCAAAGAAAATCAGATAGCTGGTGATTACTCAGCAGAGATGACATGGACATTAGCAGATGCGCCGACAGAATAAAGATCAAGGAGGATGATTGATGAATCGAATATGGAATAAAAGTCATCGAAACAATTGCTCTTTACTTCTGATCCTTCTCCTTGGATTCATCCTTTGGCAGACACCTGTCCATGCCTCCGAATTCAATTTTGCGGTAGATTTTGAATTACCAGCTAATCAGATCAATAAGAACAAAACATATATAAATGTAAGGATGGAGCCTGGGAAAACACAGGAAATCCCCTACACGGTCTTTAACCGAACAGATAAACCAGTAACAGTTGAGACATTGATCCACTCTGCTACGACGAATTCAAACGGTGTGATCGAATATGGAGAATCAAAAAGTAAATTAGATGAAACATTAAGTTATGATATGAAAAACTTAGCAAAAACAGTGGGAGAAATAACTATTCCTCCTCAAAGTGCGTTCACTGAGACACTTTCACTGAAAGCTCCAGAAAAAGAGCTGGCTGGTGTGGTCGCAGGAGGGATCACGTTTCAAGAAAAAAAAGAGAACGTTTCTAACAAAAGTACCGTTGGTGTCGTCAATCAGTTTTCTCAAGTGAAAGCGATCTTGATTCGAAATAGCGAAAAAGAGTCTTCCCCAGATTTGAAATTAAAAAAAGCTTATGCGGATCAAAGCGATGGAAGAAATGTGATTAAGGTGAATCTTCAAAATCCAAATGCTTCTTATATGTTCGGCTTGACTACATCGGTTGAAATCTACAAAAAAGAAACAAAAGAACCTTACCTTTCAATAAAAAAAGAAAAAATAGATGTAGCACCCAATACAAATTTTGATTTACTTGTCCCATTAGAAGGAAAAAAATTAGCTCCGGGACATTATCAAGCGGTTGTGAAGGGTGCTTGGAAAGAAAAACGCTGGAATCTTCATACTGATTTTGAAATAACTGATGATGCAGCGGACCAATTGAATGAAAAGGATATTGATTTAAAAAATCAGCCAGAAACATTTGACTGGCGATGGCTGATACTTGTTGGAGTCATTCTTATTGGCTTATTTGCTGGATTATTTATTTTAAAAGAAAGAAGGAAAAAGAAATGAAAAAAACAATTGCATTAAGTACCGTTCTAGCTGGAAGTCTATTATTATGTACACAAAGTGTTTTTGCTGAGAATAAGAGCTCAGTCACTACAGAAGGAACGATTTCTGTAACAAAACCAGATGCCGCAAATCCTGAAGACGTCGTTCCGGTTCCTCCCGTTGATCCAAATGATCCCGATACGCCGTTTACACCTGACGAACCAAATCAGGGAACATCCGGATTACTGACGATTGACCAAGCTCCAGATCTTGATTTCGGAACAATCAAGTTGGGCACAGCAAAAACAGTATATGCTGCATTACAAAGCGGAACGGACAGTACTGGGGCACCAACACAAGTACAGAATTTCGTACAAGTAACGGATAAAAGCGGAAATTATGCCGGTTGGAAACTATCAGTCAAACGAACAGAATTTATTGGTACAACATCTGATACGAATAAACTAACTGGTTCAAAGGTGAAATTCAAAAACGCCGTGATTCGAAATAGCGCAACTAATAGCAGTGGAACGCCATCTACCATTTCTGGAACTGGCGCTGAAGGAATCGAGATCCCAGCAGATCAGGCAGTAGACCTAGTAACTGCAGGAGCAAATGAAGGGATTGGCACATGGATTTATTCACTAGGGGAAAATGCGGAACAAGGGGGACAATCAGTGGAATTATTTGTTCCTGTATCCAATTATGCCGTAGACAACTACGTTTCAACATTTACATGGTCGTTAACAGATGCTCCTACAGAAGAGGAAGCGTAAAATCATATCAACGATTTCAGGGAGTGGGCCTTTAGTTGGCTCCACTCCCTGAAATCTGCTCTGCTTACTTCGCAGCTCTCATTCATCAGCTTGAAGCAGTTTGCTGGAAATCATGGAAACGTTCCTTTGTCTTTTCAAAGATTTTCCGACCAACGAGTAAGGAATCACCGTTGAAAAATTCTAACACATAATGAGCAGAATCGATTTTCTGCAATTGTGATAAGTTGATACAGTAGGATTTTAAAAGTAAAAAGTAAGTGTATTTTTCTAACTCTATCTTCAACTGTTTTAATGAAGTACTTACTAGTTTATCTTCTGTCGTTGTTTTGACCATGACTTGATTTTTCAATCCTTTAATACTTTCAATATATAAAATTTCCCGAGGATATAGGACGAGACTCCCGCCTTTTTGATCAATGAAGATTTTATCGACATTTACGATCTGCTGTTCTTTCCAATTGATCTGTTCTAGCACTTGATGAATTTGTTCAGATAAATTCCTGTCTTTTCTGATATATCCAATCGGAAGGATTTTCCGGTTGATGATATCTACTGCAAAGTTCGTATAGGCGGTGAAAAAAACGATATTGCTATGAGCGTTTTTTTTACGTATTTGTTCGGCGACATCAATACCTGTGAGTGATTGCTTCAAGTCGATGTCGATAAAGAAAACATCGTGATTATCAATAGTACCCAACTGGATCAACTGATTGATTTGGGAGATGGAAGTGAGCTGCACGATATTCTCGATATGATGATTGACCAATTCTTTGATGATCCATTCGCTGTGAAACTGGTTATCTTCTATGATAAAATACTTTTTCATATGCAGGCTCCTATCAAAAAAATATGTGTACATGATGAAACAAAACAATGGAGGAATAAGATGTTCGCAACAGTGACACTTTATTTGACCTTTACTTTGATTTTAGATTTAGGTATTTATTTATTCTTTTCGAAACAGCTGCTAGTAAAAATCAGCTTTGGTTGTTTAGCTTTGATGGCGCTGATCATTATTCTTCCTATTCCTAAAGTAAGTTTTCCTTATTTAGTTGGCTTATTATTAATGCTTCTCTTTTATTCTACTACGAAAAACCTGTTTATCAGCTGTTTGATCAGTAATCTTTTTTTTGCTATCACTGGGTTCAGCTTTTTTCTGATTTTTGACTTGGTAAATTATTTAGGAAGAGTACACCTCGGAACAGCAAGTATTCTTGCACTGCTCGTTGCCTTTCTTTTCTACCTATTAGTAAAAAGTATAGACAAACGGACGAAATTTCTCAACTTGCTTTTTACTTATCCAACCGAGCATTATTTTGGCTGTATGTGTATTTTATTAAGTTGGATCGTGATTTTCTTGGTATTGGGAAGTGTACATTTTCGTTCCTCTGATTATCTGCTTTTGTCTCTTTTATCGATTGTGATCAGCTTTTTTTCGTTGCTTTTTTCTATTATGTTGATCAGCTTTCAAGTAAAAGAAAGACAGCATCAGGAATCACTTCAACTGTATCAAATAAACGAAGAATATTACCATCATCTTGAAGAATTCAAACATGATTATAAGAGTTTGTTGTTTTCATTAAAAAATACTATTCAGGAAAATAAAAAAGAAACGTTGAAATTTTTAGAAATCTTAGAAAACTATTCTGCAATTATTTTGGAAGAACCGCAAAAGCAACAGCTGACAAAGATTTTATCGCCAGTTGTTAGGGGCGTCTTTTTAGAGTTTCTAGAAAAAGCAGAATCGGAGAAAATACCGATCCAAGTAGTTATTCCTGTAGAAGTGAAAACAATCCCGATTGATTTGGTTGTTTTTATTCGCTGTTTATCTATTTTTATTTCTAACGCATTCGATCATCGTGTAGCCGATCAGAGTCCGATTACGATCAATCTGCTGGAAGAAAAAGAGGGATTACGTTTTAGTATAGCGAACAAGGCAAATCCGACGAATTTGACGCTAGCGGAAATGGTCCAAAGAGGAAGAACCTCTAAAAAAAATGGCGGGTTAGGTCTATACAGTGCGAAAAAAATGTTGGATGCTTATGAAAATGCAGAACTAAAAATCGATTTTTCAAAGCAGAATCACTGTTTCTTTGTAGAAATGTATCTGGCGACCAGAAACAGTGAATCAGTCTGCTGACTTAACATCGCGAAGAACAGCTTGAACAAAGATTAAATATAAAGGGAGTTCAACAACACAGTTTATTCAAAAAGTAAACATAAACAAACAGAAGCGTGATGACCGTTGTCACCCTTCTGTTTGTTTTGCTATGTAGTTAAGCAAAGTAGTTGACACTTTCACTACTTAGTATTACTATATTCACATACTTTGTGATACTAAGTAGATAGGGAGAAAAGAGGGAAAACAATGGAAAAGATGATTACTGTGACAGATTTATACAAGTCTTTCTCAGGAAAAAAAGTGATAGATGGTGTGAGTTTTACAGTTGACGAAGGCAGCATTTTTGCTTTGCTAGGTACAAATGGTGCGGGGAAAACAACGATCGTCAAGATGTTAGCTACTTTGCTTACACCGGATAAAGGACAGATTCGTATTGCTCATTTCGATGTGGCAAAACAAGGAACCCAAGTCCGTGAACGGATTAGTTTGACGGGGCAATTTACTGCAGTAGATGATGTACTGACTGGTAGAGAAAATTTAGTGCTTATTGGAAAGCTTCGCCACTTGAAAGATCATAAGCAGCAGATTGATGAATTCTTACACACGTTTGACTTACATGAAGCAGCCGATCGCCCAGTGCATACGTATTCCGGAGGGATGAGAAGAAAACTGGACTTAGCGATGAGTTTGTTGGGGAATCCGACCGTTTTGTTTTTAGATGAGCCGACAACAGGTCTGGACCCACAAGCAAGAGCTTCTTTATGGGAAACGATCAGGAATTTGAGAAAAGCCGGTGTGACTGCCTTTTTGACGACACAATATTTAGAAGAAGCAGATCAATTGGCGGATCAAATCGCTATTTTGGATCAAGGAAAGATTGCGCTTCAAGGAAGTGTAGCTGAGGTTAAAAAATATTTACCGCAAGGAACGATCGAACTGATTTTTGCAGAAGAAGAAACATTCCAAGCCGCATATCGACTGGTAGGCGGAGAAAAGAACGAAGCATTGTTGTCTTTATCGATTCCTACTGACAACGATGTTCAAAAAGTAACAGAGATTCTTACTTTACTTCAGCAAAACAAGATCGAAGTTCTGGAATTTGCACAAAAACAACCAACATTAGATGATGTCTTTTTCTCAATCATCAATCAGACGAAGGAGGAAGAAAAATGAACGTGATCCAAGACACGATGACACTAACGGGAAGAATGATGAAGCATATGACGCGAAGCGCTGATACGATTATTACGGTCGTAGTGATGCCAATCATGATCATGCTTGCGTTTATTTATATATTAGGAGGAGCAATGACCATATCTGTGGCTAGCTATAAAGGGTTCATTCTCCCAGCCATCTTGCTAATGACAGTCATGAGCGGTGTGGCTTATACAGCTTTTCGTTTAAATAATGATGTGACTACTGGGATTTTTGAACGATTCCACTCTATGCCGATTGCTAAATCTGCTATTTTGAACAGTCATGTTGTCACAAGTATGCTGTTTAATTTATTGTCCGTTGCTCTTGTTTTATTCAGTGGGGTCTTGATTGGGTTTCGACCAAAAGCGGATATTGGCGAGTGGTTATTGGCACTAGGGCTTTTACTACTTGTAACCTTAGCTATGTCATGGATTGCTGTATTTTTTGGGCTCATTGCTAAAAGCAATGAAACAGCTAGCGTCTTCTCTTATTTGCTGATGGGGCTTTTATTTATCAGTTCCGGCTTTGTACCTACAGAAACGCTGCCGCATGCTTTACAAGGGTTTGCTGATTATCAGCCGATAACCCCTATTATCAATGGACTCCGTTCACTCATGACTGCTGGAAAAGTACCTGATGATTTATGGACGGCTTTTGCTTGGAGCATTGGGAGTATCGTAGTTTTTCAATTGTTGTCGGTTTTCGTTTATCGCAAAAAACAAAATTAACAGCTTAAATGATTGACGTGTCAATGATTTCAAAATATGATGAAAGCGAGTATAGCGAAAGTACAGGTGAAAAAATGAACGGAATTACGGAAATGTTAAAAGGGGTCCTAGAAGGGATCATACTGGAAATCATCGATCGTCATGAGACTTATGGATATGAAATCACCAAAAATTTACAGGAATACGGGTTTGAAGATATCGTGGAAGGAACTGTCTATACGATTCTTTTGAGATTGGAAAAGAAAGGATTAGTTACCGTTACGAAGAGAAAATCTTCTGTAGGACCCATGAGAAAATTTTATTCTTTGAATGAAGCTGGAAAGCAGGAATTAGAATTATTTTGGAAACGCTGGTCTTTTATTTCAGGTCAAATCGAAAAACTAAAGGAGTACAAAGAAAATGAGCAATAAAAATTTGGTTGGCTATATCAAAAAAATGATGGAAGACAAAGCGGAATATCGCGAACAAATGGCTCGCCTGAAAAAACTTCCTGCTGACTATCAGATCGTCTACAATGAGATACAAAAATTTCTTTGGGAATTTACCGCAGGGGATGGGATGGATATGTTGTCAGCGATGTATGAGTTGCTTGACTTTTTTGAAGAAGGTGCTTCAAATGGTCTTCCTGTCTTAGAATTGGTTGGAGAAGACGTAGGACAATTTGCAGAAAACACGTTACATGAAATCCAGGCGAAGACAAGAATCAATGAATTGAAAAGAAAAATGAATGAGCGGATCGCTAAAAAAATGGAAAAGTTATAAAAGGAGCGTGGGACAAAAGTAAAGAACACTTTTGTCTCACGCTCTAAACACGTATAAACGGCGGAAGCAGAAGCAACTCCTTCGGAAATTCCTTCTTATTTCTTGGAGTTAAACGCTTCTGTCCCAGCCTCTTCATACTGATTTTGAAAGATTATTTATTTTTCTTTTCTTGATTCAGTAACCAGAAAACTAAAAATACAGCAAGTAAAACGATAACGGCACCAAATAAAGGAGCATAGGTGACACCAATCGTTTTGGTCGTTTGTGCGCCAACAAAAGAGCCGAATGCAATACCAATGTTGAAGGCAGCGATATTAAAGGCAGAAGCAAGCGTAATATCCTTCGGTGTATATGTTTCAGCTAATTGTACAACATATAATTGTAGACCCGGAACATTCATAAAAGAAAATAGCCCTAAAACAAAGGTAGCTGCTGTAGCAAAGAACAAGTTCCCGCTGAGAATCGTTCCAAATAAAAATACTAAAGATAAGGATAACAAGATAAACATGATACCTAAAGCTTTTAATGGACGTCGGTTCGAAAAATGACCACCGATTGTATTACCAATAGCGACCATTACGCCGTAGATAATCAACAAAATAACGACAGCTTCTGATGAATAACCGATTTTGTCTTCAAGAATCGGAGTCAAATAGGTATAAGCAGCAAATGTTCCTCCGTACCCAAGAGCTGTGATCAAAAAAGAGCCCACTAAAAATTTATTTTTAGCTATCCGAAGAATCCCACCCAGATCGACAACTCCTGGTATTGGGAGATCTTTTGGAATGAGCAATAGATTGGCGAGTAGACCGATAGCTCCAACGAAAGCAATAAAAAGAAAAGTCATATGCCAGCTTGTTTGCTGACCGATGAATGTCCCCAAAGGAACACCGGTAACGGTTGCGACCGTTAGCCCTGTAAACATGACAGCAATCGCACTTGCACGTTTGTCAGGAGAGACGACTTCAGCGGCAATGACACTTGATACAGACATAAAAATCCCATGAGCAAGTGCGGATACGATTCTTCCAGCTAGCAATAAAACAAATACCCCAGAAAAAGCAGCCAGCAGATTCCCAATGATGAAAACCACCATGATTGCTGCCATCAGCATTTTACGATTCCATTTTCCTGTTAAAATAGTGAGTAATGGTGCGCCTACTGTCACACCAATCGCGTAAAGTGAAACCGTCAGCCCTGCTTGAGCCAAACTGACATGAAAACTATCAACGATCAAAGGCATAAGCCCTACGCTGATAAATTCTGTAGATCCAATAGCAAAGGCATTGATTACCAAAGCCATAAGCGTAAAAACTGGTGAAATTTTTTTATTCAATTTTATTTCCTCCTCAAATTTTTCTGACAAATAGAGAATATAGACCTTCATCCTTCATTCGTGAAGTACCGACTTTTTTGTATGATAGGCACTTTTTGGTAACAAATGTGGATCTTCAAACGTTTCAGCGTTTGAAAAAATTCTTATTTTTTTCAAAATATAGTTCCTTTTTTGGTGAAAGTATAAAAACCGCAGAGGAAGAGACTTTGTTAGTTCACAAAATGAAAGGAGCATGCTATGATACGATGCGTATCTTTTTTAAGGAGAGATAAAAATGGAAAGAATCTATCATATTGGCGTCGAAGCGACATTGGAAGTCATCGGAGGAAAATGGAAACCGATTATTTTATGTCATTTAGGTAATGGTCCCATTCGCCCGGGTGAATTACGGAAGAAAATCCCTACGATCACACAAAAAATGCTGACCCAGCAGTTAAGAGAGTTAGAACAAGATGGTATTGTCCATCGAAAAGTCTATAACCAAGTCCCGCCTAAAGTAGAATACTCGCTCACCGAAGAAGGAAAATCATTAAGAGAGATTCTAGTAGCGATGTCTGTTTGGGGAGAAGAACGTATCGAAAAACAAAAAGCCTCAGGGGAAGCAGTCACATTACTGCATACACATGGTGGCTACCTAAATTACTGATTTTCTATGACATTTATTTTAAATAAAAGAAAACAGGAGTTTTTTAAAAAGCATCATCTATTTTTTATGTAAAAAAATGGTATGATTAATCAAGTAAGAAATGATTGGAAGAAGGCAAGCAAATGAATAGTATGGAAAAAGTCAACCAGTTTAGAGATGAACGTAATTGGCGACAATTTCATAACGAAAAAGATTTGGCTATCTCTATTTCTTTGGAAGCATCTGAATTGTTAGAACTTTTTCAATGGAAAACGCCGGAAGAAGTAAAAGAAACACAATTAGAACGAATCAAAGAAGAACTGGCAGATGTATTGATCTATTCATACATGATGGCAGACAACCTTCAGTTGGATCTAGATGAGATCATTGAAGAAAAATTGATCAAAAATAATTTGAAATATCCTGTAGAAAAAAGCGCAGGTGTACGAAAAAAATACACAGAGTTGTAGAAATGTGTCATTCAGCTGTTGGAAAGAGCACAAGGAAAACAGTAAAATGAGACTGGAGGGAGAGAAGATGAAGAAAAAAGGAAAAGCAAAAAGATGGCTAGTCAATATCCTCTTGTTCCTCTTGTTATTAGTAGGACTAGCTTTGATTTTCAATGAACAGATCAAAGACTATCTTGTCAGATTAACAGGAGACAGATATGCTATAGCGAATGTAACGAAAGAAGATTTGAAAAAGAATAACGATAAAGATGTCAGTTTTGACTTTGACGCAGTAGAACCAATGACAACAGAAGGAGTGATGAGGTCACAAATGAGCGGAACAGATCTGCCAGTGATTGCTAGTATCGCAGTACCTTCTGTTTCGATCAATTTACCGATTTTCAAAGGCTTGGATAATACTTCACTGCTTTACGGTGCAGGGACGTTATCTCCAGATCAAGAGATGGGAAAAGGAAACTATGCTTTAGCAAGCCATCGTGCAACCAATCCCGAATTACTGTTTACACCGCTGGAAAATTTGGAAATGGGTGCCAAGATCTATTTGACGGATTTAGAAAATGTGTATACATATAAAACATTTTTTAAAGAAAAAGTTGCTCCTACAGATACACAATTATTGAACGAGGTCGAGGGGAAAGAAATCGTCACGCTGATCACTTGTGGCGACATGGATGCCGTCACGCGACTAGTTGTACAAGGAGAACTGGAAAGTGTCACACCGATGAAGGATGCGACAGATGATATGAGAACTGCTTTCAATCTAGAGACAAAAACATTTTAGGATACTGGGACATAAGTCGTTACAGATCAAAAACAGCCAAAGGATATGAATCGATAAGGAAAAACCGATTTGCTGAAAAAAGAGGAACGCAAAGAGGTGCATCTCTGATTTGGTTGCTTTCTAGATAGACTTGTGTTCCTGTTTCTTTATTTTTTTTTGCATGAAAAGGCTTGCATAAATAAAAATTCGATGGTATGATGATTTTAAATAAGAAATGGATTGTTACTGTACGGCAGGCAAAACCAGAATTCAGCTAAGAAACAGTAGGCGAATTCTAGGTTTTTTTATTTTTCTTGAGAGGGCGAAGCAAAATGAAAATTGATAAAATTTTGAATAACAACGTCGTCATTTCGAAAAATGGATTCGGGGAAGAAGTCGTTTGTATGGGAAAAGGCTTAGCTTTTCAAAAAAAGATTGGGGACGAGATTTCGCCAGAAGCGGTCCAAAAAGAATTTGTTTTAAGAGATTCTTTTGCTAAAAACCAATTCCAACAGCTGATGGTTGATATTCCGGCAGAGGAGATCGAATGGGTCAAACAAGTAGTCGAATTGGCTGAAGATAAACTAAAAGTTGAATTTTCGCCTAATATTTATCTGACATTGACCGATCATCTTCATTATGCGATCACACGGGCGAAAGAAAATATCCAACTGCCTAATCCATTATTATTTGAAACAAAGAAATTTTATCCGAAAGAATATCAAGCAGCGAAAGAGGCTCTTTTGCTCGTGAAACAAAAGACTGGTGTGGAACTTTCTGAGGATGAAGCCGGTTTTATTGCCTTTCATTTTGTGAATAGCCAACAAGGAAACGAAGACATGCAAGTGACGATGACCGCTACCACAATGGTAAGAGATATACTGAGTATCATCAGTAAATTCTTCGGCATCGTGTTCGATGAAGAATCTTTGAATTATCAGCGTATCATTACTCATCTGCAGTTTTTTGCCCAGCGTTATCTCAAAGGGGAAGGATCTGACGAACAAGATGAGTTTCTCTACGCATTAGTTCAAGGAAAGTATCCAAAAGCGTTTCATTGTGTGGAACGGATCAATGAGTATCTTCGACAAACGCAAAAACAGGAAATGGGAATCGCAGAGCAGATTTATTTAACGATCCATATTCAAAGAGTAGTAAGTGAGAAAAAAAGCATCCAATCATAAGGATTGTTACTGTATGGCAGGCAAAACCTGGATTGAAAAAATAGGTTCACGAATGTTTGTGACTGTTTTTTTCAATCTGGGTTTTTATTTTTTAAATAAAAAAAGAAAGAAGGAAAAAACAATGGATAATCAAGCAGTTGGTCGTCGTGTATGGGAAGCGGTAGGAGGACAAAAGAATGTCAAAAGTTTAGTACATTGTGCTACGCGTTTGCGATTCAGATTAAAAGATGAATCCTTAGCAGATACGCAAAAGTTAAAAGAAGACCCAGACGTGATCCAAGTCGTCCAAAGTGGCGGTCAGTATCAAGTAGTGATTGGCAGTAATGTAGCAGATGTTTATCAATCGATCGTGGATGAGGAAGGACTTGCAGTTTCGGAGGATGGAAAAGAAGAGTCCAAAAATATTTTGAATCGTCTAATTGATATCATTTCTAGTATATTTACACCTTTTCTAGGGGCGATGGCAGCCGCCGGGGTATTGAAAGGATTCTTGTCATTGGCAACGGTGATGGGCTGGCTGACAGCTGATAGCGGTACTTATCAAATATTGTTTGCTGCAGCAGATGGTGTCTTTACCTTCTTACCTGTCATGCTTGCTTTTACAGCAGCTAAAAAGTTCAAAGCCAACCAGTTTTTAGCAGTAGCAATTGCTATGGCACTTGTGTACCCAGCTATTACAGCAGTTGCTGGTGCGGGAGAAGCTATCAGTTTCTTTGGGATCCCAGTGATTCTTTCGCCGTCTGGTTATACTTCTTCTGTCATACCAATCATTCTAGCAGTATGGGTGCAAAGTAAATTAGAGCCATTCGTAAAAAAAGTGATTCCGCAATTTCTGCAAATGATTTTAGTTCCGCTTGTTGTTTTAGTAGTGATGGTTCCATTAACATTTCTTGCTTTAGGACCAATCGGGACGGTGGCCGGTAATGCTTTAGGTGGTCTCTTCAACTCGATTTATGGATTTAGTCCAATCGTAGCAGGTCTGATCATGGGAAGTTTATGGCAAGTATTCGTGATGTTCGGCATGCATTGGGGATTCGTACCGATCATGTTTTTGAATATCGAACAATACGGGTTTGATGTATTGATGCCAATGCTTCTTCCAGCCATCTTGGCACAAGGTGGTGCTGCTTTAGCTGTAGCGTTACGAACAAAAGATACGAAGCTTCGAGCATTAGGGATTTCTTCTACAGTGACTTCGTTATTTGGGATCACTGAACCAACTGTGTATGGTGTGACGTTACCGTTGAAGAAACCATTTATTGCAGCGTGTGTTTCTGGAGGGATTGGAGGGGCTATTATCGGGTTTTCTGGAGTAAAAGCTTTCTCTAGCAGTTTGGTCAGCTTATTAACGATTCCAACCTTCATTAGTACGGTAGATGGTGTAGAGTCAAATGTGACAGTAGCAGTAATAGCTACAGGAATCGCTTTTGTTCTAGCATTTGTAGGTACGCTGATTTTAGGATTTGACGAACAAACACAAGATAATCAATTAGAAAACAAACATGCGAATGCAGGAGAACCAATTACTTCAGCACGGCATACCTTAAAGAGTCCTTTAACGGGTAAAGTACTGCCACTGAGTGAAGTGCCAGACAAAGTTTTTTCTTCTGGCGTGATGGGAAAAGGTATCGCTATTGATCCAGAAGTAGGGGAACTTGTTGCCCCGGCAGATGGAGAGATCACGACTATTTTTCCAACTGGACATGCTGTAGGGATCACAACGACTGACGGAGCGGAGATTTTGATTCATATCGGGATGGATACGGTAGAATTAAATGGGAATGGTTATGAAATCTTAGTCAAACAAGGGGACCTCGTCAAAGCAGGAGATTTATTGATCCGTTTTGACATCGAAGCAATCAAAGCAGCCGGCTATAGTGTAATCACACCGGTTGTCATTACAAATACCGATGCATTTGCCGATATACTTGAATTAGACCAAAAAGAGATTATTGCGAATGAAGATGTTCTAGCAATTGTAAAATAAGGAGGAAATCAGGATGCAATCACGTTTTTCAGAAAAATTTTTATGGGGTGGCGCAACCGCTGCCAATCAATTAGAAGGAGCTTATGATCGAGACGGAAAAGGGTTATCCGTTGCAGATGCTATGCCTGGAGGTAAGCAGCGTTTTGCAATCATTGGTCGTAAAGAATTTGACTGGACGATCGATCAAGAAAAATATATTTACCCGAATCATCGCGGAATCGATCATTATGATCGTTTCAAAGAAGATCTTGCCTTATTTGCGGAAATGGGGTTTAAATGTTATCGTTTTTCGATTGCCTGGACACGGATTTTTCCAAACGGAGACGAAAGCACGCCGAATGAAGCGGGATTAGAATTTTACGATCAGCTGATTGATGAGTGCTTAAAATACGATATTGAACCTGTGATCACGATTTCTCATTATGAAATGCCTCTTCATTTGGCAAAAGAATACGGTGGCTGGAAAAATCGAAAACTGATCGACTTCTATGAACGATTTGCTCAGACAGTATTAAAGAGATACAGCAGTAAAGTTAAATATTGGATGACTTTCAATGAAATCAACTCGGCCTTTCATTTTCCAGCTTTAAGTCAAGGATTAGTAAAAAGCAACGGAGCAGGAGAGTACCAAAATATTTTCCAAGCATGGCATAATCAGTTCGTGGCAAGTAGCAAAGCTGTAAAAATCGGCCACGAATTGCGTTCGGATATACAAATCGGCTGCATGATTATTTATGCAACGACTTATAGCATCGATGCCAATCCAGTCAATCAGGCAGCAACCATGATCCAAAATCAAGAATTCAATTTTTTCTGCACGGATGTTCAAGTACGCGGAGAATACCCTGCGTACACAGCCCGTACCTATAAAAAATATGGAGTCGATTCGGAAAAATTAGAGCAAACAGAAGAAGATTTCCAGTTGCTAAAAGAATATCCAGTTGACTACATCGGATTTAGTTACTATATGTCTACGGCAATCAATGAGACTGACCCGCAAGCCGCAACTTCAGAAGGAAACTTGCTAGGAGGCGTAAAAAATCCGTTTCTTGAGGCGAGTGAATGGGGCTGGCAGATCGATCCAGAAGGGTTGAGAATCGCATTGAATGAATTATACAATCGTTACCAGAAACCATTATTCATTGTTGAAAACGGTCTTGGTGCTATTGATCATGTGGAAGAGGATGGCTCGATCATTGATGATTATCGGATCGATTACCTACGTCGTCATATCGAAGCAATGTCCCAAGCAGTTGCAGATGGTGTAGATTTGATGGGCTATACCCCCTGGGGATGTATCGATCTAGTCAGTGCATCGACAGGAGAAATGAGTAAACGTTACGGCTTTATCTATGTGGATCTAGACGATGAAGGAAACGGGACATTGAACCGGTCGAAGAAAAAATCTTTTGATTGGTATAAAGAAGTAATTGCCTCAAATGGCGAAAATCTATAATTAAAACAGTGCAATTAAAAAGAACACACTTCTCGCATGTGATTTGTGTTCTTTTTTTATTTTTTATGTGCTATTCTTTTAGTAATAGTAAAGCAAAGGGTGACGTTATGAAAAGGACACGTGTACTATACTTGGAAGTCGCAGATAAAATTAAAGAAGATATTTTCTCAGGAAAGTATCCAGTCGGTTCGATGCTGCCGACAGAAAGTGAATTAGAAGAACTGTTTCAAGTCAGCAAAATCACTGTCCGAAAGGCAATCGAGCTGCTGGCATCAGATGAATATGTCGAAAAGAAAAGTGGTCGTGGGACGACGGTTCTAAGCAATCGTCCTTACAATCGATTATCCAAAGCGGCAAGTTTTACGCAGATCTTGAAGAACTCTCAATATGAAGTTCGGAAAGAAACGCTGGATTTGCAATTGGTCCATATAAAGAAGGAAGATCCTTTGTTTTCCTTTTTCGGTGAGCAAGCTGTTTGTTTTAAGCGCTTATATTATTTGAACAATCAGCCTTATATTTATTTTGTCCACTATCTTCCACAAGAAATGTTGCAATTCAGCAGAGAAGAATTTGACAAAGAATCTTTGTATCGTCTGCTGACAAAAAAAGGGTATACCATTGACTCATTTTCTGATGATTTCTCTGCAGTATTTTTAACAGAAGAAGAACAAGAAATTCTGAAAACAGACGCACAGATTGGCATCAAACGGATACGGCAATCGTCTACGCAAATAGGGAAAATGATTGAATATTCAGAAGCAATCTATCATACGGAGCTGCATCCTTACCATATTGATTACGAAACATAAATAAAAAAGAGGGTGTGAAAAAGTCGCTTAGTTTCGAGTATTAAGAAAAATTTTGTGAAAATGGCTTTCTACATTTTTGCATAAATTTGGCTTAATACCGAGAAACTGGCTTTTGAACACCGTTTACCAAGAGGTCATGAGCCCTGCCGTTCAGCTTTGAGTCACAAGGAACAAGTTCAAAAAACAGCTTCTCATGTTTTTGAATTGGTCGTACATGTTACCGTAGATGTAAGACCGACTCTGGATGACCATATATTCTGAATAAAGGGGTGTGACACGACTTTTGTTGCACCTCCTTTTCTTTGTAAAACCAAAAGAACAAAGGAGGGATGCATCTTTCGAAAAGCGTTTACAAATTATAGTAAAGTATGTTATTATTCAATTGTAAACATTATAATGTTATAAAAGGAGAAGAAAAATGGATAAATTTATAGGAATTATCGAACAAAAAATCATGCCTGTAGCCAATCGTATCGGTACTCAGCGACATATGACTGCCATCAGAAAAGGAATCATTGCCACTATGCCACTGACGATCGTAGGCTCATTTTTTACGATTTTACTGAATATCCCGATTGAATCAGTTGCGGCAGTCATTGAACCTTACCGTGAGATATTAGATATTCCTTTTCGCTATACAGTTGGTATCCTTGCTCTTTATGCGACATTCGGGATTGCTTCTTCTTTAGCGAAAAGCTATCGGCTTGATTCATTGACGGCAGGTATCTTGGCATTAATGTCTTTTCTAATCGTGGCAGCTCCTCCTACACGCATCTTAGAAGATGTAGGAGAAATCACAGCCGGACGTTACATCAACATCGCTAATCTAGGATCGGGCTCATTATTTGGGGCGATCGTTACGGCAATTATTTCAGTAGAGATCTACCGGTTTTTTATCGAGAAAAAAATAACTATCCGAATGCCAGATGGTGTGCCGCCAGAAGTAACAAACTCTTTCGTTGCATTGATACCAGGAGCAGTCATCTTGATTTTCTTTTGGATCATTCGCCATATGCTTGGATTCGATTTAAATGGATTCTTGAGTCAACTACTTATGCCTTTGAAAGGTGTATTAGCGGGTAACAGCTTGTTTGGCGGTCTCTTAACTGTCTTTCTGATTTGTTTCTTCTGGGTGTTAGGAATCCATGGTCCGGCAATCATGGGTCCGGTTATTCGTCCGTTTTGGGATATTTCGATTGCTGAAAATATCGATGCATTTAATGCAGGGACAAGTGCTCACGCCATGCCAAATATTTTTACTGAACAATTTCTACAATGGTTCGTTTGGATCGGCGGAGCAGGAACCACTCTTGCGTTGGTCGTCTTATTCATGTTTTCTAAATCCAAGTATTTAAAAAGCTTAGGACGTTTGTCCATTTTACCGGGTTTGTTCAATATCAATGAACCGATGATCTTCGGTGCACCAGTAGTGATGAACCCAGTTTTGGGGATTCCATTTATTCTTGCCCCTCTTGTGACGACCACTCTTTCTTATATTCTCACTGTCAGCGGTGTCGTGCCAATGATGGTTGCGCGTTTGCCGTTTGCGATGCCTGCGCCGATTGCTGCTTGGATGAGCACGAACTGGAGTGTTGCAGCAGGATTATTGGTTATTGGTAATTTCTTGATTACTTTGGCTATTTATTATCCATTCTTCAAAGTATTTGAAAAACAACAATTGACTAGAGAAGCAGAGGAGCAAGCGAAAGAGCAAGCAGATCTCACTCTGACAGATGGTGTTACCGAAGAACGACTATAATTGAAAAGAAAGAAGAGAACAAACCATGAAACGTTCATTAGGCATTTCCCTTTACCCAGACCACAGTGATCCTCAAAAAGATCGTGAGTATATCGAAACAGCCCATCAGTATGGATTTAGCAGGATTTTTATGAGTATGCTTGAGGTCACGGAAGATCCGGAAGTCGTTCAGAAAAAATTCCAGCAATTAATCTTTTTTGCAAAAGAGAGGGGATTTGAAACGATAGTAGATGTTTCGCCGGCTATCTTTGAACAATTGAATATTTCTTATGATGATTTAGGTTTTTTCCATAGATTAGGCGCAGATGGCATTCGCTTGGACTTAGGATTTGATGGGCGAAAAGAAGCACTTTTGACTTTTAATCCTTATCACTTGGCCATCGAGTTGAATATGAGTAATGATGTCGCTTATCTAGAAAATATCTTGACGCATCAGGCAAATACATCTTTTCTATATGGCTGTCATAATTTTTACCCGCAAGAAGGAACGGCTTTGCCGTATCATTTTTTCCAATCAAGTAGTGAACGATTCAAAAAAAACGGTATTCGAACGGCAGCCTTCATTACCTCACAATCAGGTACAATCGGGCCATGGGATATCAATGATGGACTGCCTACTTTAGAAATGCATCGCCATCTTTCTGTCGAAACAGCGGCCAAGCATTTGTTTGCCACAAACCTAATTGATGATATAATTATTGGAAACGCATACGCAAGTGAAAAAGAATTGAAGTCATTAGGGCATTTGGATCGTTACCAGACTGTTTTTAGAATTGAATTTGTTGCAAATGTAAATGAGGTGGAACGGCAAATCGTATTGGAAGAGCAACATGTTCGTCGAGGGGACATCACAGACCAAGTGATCCGATCAACGGAAGTTCGAAAAAAATACCAAAAAGACGAAAACAAAGTACATGATACTGAGTTTGAATTTGTCGTAGGAGATGTTGTCGTTGGGAATGACCGCTTTGGCAAATATAAAAACGAACTGCAGATCGTATTGGAGCCACACAGTGATCCGCGAAAGAATAAAGTAGGACATATTACTCCAGAAGAATTGATCTTGCTACCGTTCATTCATCCATGGTCTAAATTCAAATTTATAGAAAAGTAGGAATGATTATGTATGATTTAGTCATTAAAAATGCAAGAGAGCTTAACGGGAAGATCTTCGATATCGGGATAGAAAAAGGAAGAATCTGCGAAATCGCCCCTCTCATCAAACAAAAATCTCGTCAGGAAATCAGCTTGACCCCTCAGCAATATTTGTCGGCTGGTTGGATCGACGATCATGTTCATTGTTTTGAGGAAATGACTTTGTATTATGATTATCCAGATCAGATCGGTGTGAATAAAGGTGTGACAACAGTCATAGATGCAGGGACAACTGGGGCAGAAAACATTGCTGATTTTTATGAACATGCCAAACAGGCAAAAACAAATGTCTATGCGCTTTTGAATATCTCAAAATGGGGAATCGTTGCACAAGATGAACTAGCAGACCTAAACAAGATCCAAGCTGATATGGTAAAGCAAAAAATCAAGGAACTGCCAGATTTCATTATTGGAATCAAAGCACGGATGAGCAAGAGCGTAGTTGGTCAAAACGGCATCACTCCACTAGAACTGGCAAAAAGGATACAAAAAGAAAACCATCAGCTTCCTTTGATGGTCCATATCGGTTCTGCTCCGCCGGAATTGCCGGATATCCTCTCTTTGCTGGAATCAGGAGATATCATGACTCATTGTTTCAATGGGAAAACAAACGGCATCTTGGATCAAGAAACGAAAACAATCAAACAAATAGCTGTAGAAGCAAAAAATCGAGGAATCATCTTCGATATTGGACATGGGACGGATAGTTTTAATTTCCAAGTTGCGGAAACTGCCTATAACCAAGGGATAAAAGCAGATACGATCAGTACAGATATCTATATTCGTAATCGTAAAAACGGTCCAGTCTATGATTTGGCTACAACGATGGAAAAATTGAAGCTTGTCGGATATACGTGGGAAGAAATCATCGAAAAGGTGACGGAAGTTCCTGCACAGAATTTCCATTTGAAGACAAAGGGACAAGTCAAAGAAGGCTTTGACGCTGATTTTACTGTTTTTGAATTGATCAATCAACCCAAGGAACTAATCGATTCCAATGGAGAGAAAAGACAGTCAAATCAGCAAATCAAACCAGTAAAAACAATCATCGGAGGAAAAAGTTATGCATGCGAATCATGAGAAATTTCAGCTGAAGAAAGTCATTAATGCTTCAGGAAGAATGACGATTCTAGGCGTCTCGACCCTTTCAGAGACAGTTCTTGACGCGCAACGTTTTGGCGGTCAGCATTTTTTTGAGATGGAAGAATTAAGCATTCAAACAGGAAAATATTTAGCCGATTTGCTAGAAGTAGAAGATGTCCAGATCGTTTCATCCGCCTCTGCAGGAATTGCTCAATCGGTAGCTGCTGTTATAGGCAAAGGAGAACTGTATCCCCTTTATCACCCTTATGCAGAATCCATCAGAAAGCGACAAATCATTTTGCCGAAAGGACACAATGTAGATTACGGAACGGCTGTGGAAATCATGGTACAGCAAGGAGGCGGTCAGGTAGTCGAAGCAGGTTACGCCAATATGTGTACGCCGGAACAGATCGAAATGATGATCACAGAAGAAACAGCAGGGATTCTCTATATAAAAAGCCATCACACGGTACAAAAAAGTATGCTTGACGTGTCAGAGGCAGCACAGATTGCCAAAAAGCACCAGATTCCGTTGATCGTTGATGCTGCGGCAGAAGAAGATCTGAAAAAATATGTGCAAATGGGCGCTGATTTGGTTATTTATTCAGGAGCAAAAGCAATCGAAGGACCAAGTGCCGGAATGGTCATTGGGAAAAAAACGTATGTTTCATGGGTCCGGATGCAATCAAAAGGAATTGGACGTTCCATGAAAATCGGAAAGGAAAATATCCTTGGTTTTGTCCAAGCAGTGGAAGACTATTTGAACAAAGGCAGTGAGTCTGGCCCTGCAATGAAAGAAAGACTACAGCCATTCATCGAACAACTTAATCAAATCAATCATTTAGAAGCTAAGATCGTTCAAGATAGCGCAGGTCGAGCAATCTATCGAGCAAGTGTGAAAGTTTCAGGAGATCAATCAGCTAAACAAGTGATTAAAGCATTGAAAGAAAAAAATCCTGCCATCTATACAAGAGAATACCAGGCAAACAACGGCATCATCGAATTCGATATCCGTTCTGTCAGTCAACAGGAGATGGCAAAAATCATCGATCGTTTAAAAGAAATCTTGAAGAACTAGGAGAGAAAAAGGAATGAGATTAAGTCCCAATTATTTAAAAGATAAGATCTGTCTAAATGTGTTAGCAAATTCTGTAGAAAACGCAAAAGAATGCTATGAGGCAGCAGAAGGCCATATCGTTTTAGGTGTACTTTCAAAGAACTTTTCTGACGACGAAACAGCTATTGCAGAAATGAAAAAATACCAGCAAGCAACAAATAACGCCTTGTCCATCGGTCTAGGCGCGGGAGACCCAAACCAGAGCCAGATGGTCACTCGTTTAGCCGAAGTATTGCAGCCTCAGCATGTCAATCAAGTATTTACAGGAGTAGGAGCTTCCAGAGCAGTATTGAAACAGACAGAAACGGTCATCAACGGTTTGGTTTCTCCCACGGGTAAAGAAGGGTACGTAAACATCGCAACTGGTCCTTTAAGTTCACAAGGACCTGCAGGAGTCGTGACACTTGAAACAGCTATTCGATTGTTGAAAGATATGGGCGGCAGCTCGATCAAATATTTTCCTATGAAGGGACTTGCCCATATCAAAGAATATAAAGCACTAGCAGAAGCTTGTGCTGCCAATGATTTTTATTTAGAGCCAACTGGTGGGATCGACCTTGATAATGTGGAAGAAATCGTACGGATCGCAATAGACGCAGGAGTGAAAAAGGTCGTCCCTCATGTATATAGTGCAATTATCGACAAGGATACAGGGAATACACGCCCAGAAGAGGTACGTCAACTGTTGCAATTGATGAAAAAAATCGTGGAATAAGGTGAGAAGAATGAAAATCGGTGCATTTGGGGAAGTCATGCTGCGACTCACTCCTCCTGAACATTTGATGCTGGAACAAACCCATACCTTACGCATGGCTTATACAGGGACTGGCGTAAATCTGGTAGGGAATCTTGCCCATTTTGGCGTTGAAAGTTATTTACTGACGGCTCTGCCAGACAATCGGCTAGGAAAAGCAGCACTCACTAATCTGAACGGCCTAGGTATCCAGACGAAGTATGTGATCCATCAATATCAACACATCGGCACTTATTTTGCGGAAATGGGGTATGGTGTCCGCCCGACAGAAGTCACTTATCAAAATCGAAAACATAGCTCATTTGGTTTATCTGTGATGGAGGATTATGACTACGTATCGTTTATTGATGAGATCGACTTGATCCATATCTGCGGGATCAGTTTAAGTTTGTCCGATGAGACAGCTGAAACGGCTATCCAATTAGCAGAACAAGCACATAAAGCAGGGAAAAAAGTTTGTTTTGATTTCAATTATCGTCCTAGTTTGAATCAAGAAGATGGAAAAAAAGAACAAATGAAGAAGCGTTATCATACAATGTTACCTTATTGCGACATCTTGTTTGGCTCAGTCAGAGATCTGACAGAGCTAGTGCAGTGGGAGGAAACAGCCGATGTAGAAAACGAACATGATCCTATTTCTTATATCCAGTCCTTTATGAACCACTACGATATCCAATGGTTTGCTGGGACAAGGCGAGAAAGTGTAGATGGAAGAAAACAGTTAAGTGGTTATTTGATCACACAACAAGAAGCAGAGAAAACAACTGTTTATCCCTTGGATGTACTCGATCGAATCGGGGCAGGAGATGCATTTGCTGCAGGGATCTTACTCGGTTTCTCTGAGAAGTGGTCCTTACAGAAGACCGTTTATTTTGCCTTAGGAAATGCTCGATTAGCTCATTCGATCCAAGGAGATGTTCCGTTAACGACAAGAGAACAAGTCGAACGTCTACTGAATGATCCTGAAACAGACTTGATCCGGTAAAAAGATTCAGGGATAAAACAGGTTAGGATGATTTGTTGTCCTAGCCTTGTTTTTGCTAAAGGAGCTAAAATCTAGAAGACTGCGAAAATCCCAAGGCATTCGGAAAACAGTTGCTAGGTATTTATGTTAGTAAGTGGCGTTATCGATTGGGCGTCTATCGAATGATTTGTAAAATCGATCATGGTAAAAGAAATGTATGAAAAATAAACGAAGTGTGCATAGATAAAAAAGCTTTTGGTTAATAGAAACCGATGAGTTGAGTAAAATCAAAACTGGGTCAGGATGAACATCATTCTGACCCAGTTTTTTTCCATCCAAAAAGAAAAGGGCAGTTAAAGAATCACTAGATTTTTATGTTTCACTATACTTTTTTCCTGTGTTATGATTTGAAAGAACTTTTGCTGATAGTAAAGCAAGTACATTGGTATTTTTAGTATGTGAAATGAAAAAGAAAGCTGGCGTATTTTTTTGAAAGCATTATATTTTTCAACTTTTGGTTCAAGTGAAGTGTTAAGGTATGGAGAGCTTCCAAAACCGAAGTTAGGTGAACAAGAGGTATTGGTACAAACCGAGTATATTGGATTAAATTTTGCAGACATCTATCGTAGAAGAGGCACTTATCATATCGAGAAACACTCACCATATATCAACGGATATGAAGGGGCAGGAACAATTGTAGATGCTGGTTCATCAGAACTGAAAGCGTTGATTGACAAGAAAGTTCTTTTTGTAGACGTTCCTTTTGCAAATGCTGAATTTGTAGCAGTTCCTGTTGAAAAGTTGATTTTTCTCCCCGACAGGATTGGAATGAAAGAAGCAGCCACAATTGGTTTACAAGGATTAACGGCCGATTTTTTGGCTCATGATCTTGGAAACAATGCACCAGGAGACAAGGTATTTATTACTGGTATCAGTGGTGGTGTCGGACAGCTTCTTTCTCAAATTCTGATTGTAGATGGCGTCAGAGTATTTGGCTCAGCTTCTACAAAGGAAAAGCAAGAAATAGCACTTTCTTTAGGAGTAGAAGAAGTATTTTCCTCAAGAGAAACCGATTGGCAAGCAGCTAACAACAATCGCTTTGACACAGTATTTGATGGAGTTGGCAAAACATTGGAAAGCAGTATTGAATTATTGCATAACAGGGGAAAAGTAATCTTTTTCGGAATGGCAGGAGGCAATCCGCCAGCTATTGATCTAGTAGATATGCTTGCTCATTCGAAAAGTATCCTTACAGGAGACCTTTGGGATTATCTTTCTTCTTTTGAGGAAAGAGAAAAAAGGAGCCAACGTCTCTTTTCTTATCTTACAAATAACAAGATAGTGATCCATGAACCGACAATTTTTTCGTTAAAGGATGGAAAAACAGCCCACGAATATCTTGAATCGGGAAAAAACATCGGAAAAGTATTGTTGAAGACAAAAGAGAAATAAAAATGAAAATACTTATAATTGGTAGGAATGGCATACTTGGAAAAGAAGTTGCCAGTTTGTCACAAATTTTATATGTTCATCTCAAGGTTGAAGATGGACTCTATTGTTTCTTCAAGAAAAAATACAAAAAGAGGTTGTGAAATCAGTGTTTTGAGCTAATACCGAGGAGTTGTCAGGAGGACACCGTTTATTCGGAAAAAGGAACTGTGACACGTTTTTGTCAAAGTTCCTTTTTGTTTAATCTTCAGTACTTTGTTGCATTCATGTAATAGTTCTTAGTACATGACAAATTAATGATCTGTTAGTTTGAGAGTACTAGATGTATCTATCTTTTAACAGAAGGTTTCTGAATCCATATAAGATGGTACGCCTTTTTGTAGACTTCCTGTCTCAGTCAAAGAAAATCAACTTGTTAAATGGATGTTTTTTTGTTGTCCTCGTTCAATTGTCGATTACCATAACATCAATAAGCTGTTTGATATCTTCAGGAGTGTTGGTAGGGATACTGACTGTAGAAGCTTCATCTAGTATTTTTTGAGTCTTTTCTTTGACTAGCTCAGGATGGTCAGAAGTTTCATCATGTTGCCAGTGAGAAGGAACAGGGTATTGAGTTATTGTACCGTTATGATTGCTAGAATAAACTACTAAACCTTGGAAACTGATATTCCCACTAAGTGTGACTGTTTCAGCTGGAAAAGCGACACTTCCTTGGTCATAAGGGTCAATTGGGGTTCCTGCTGGAGACTTAGAAACATGCAGTTCAAAACCAGTAATTGGATCAGCTAACCATTGTTTATATTGTGTGCCCATCACAGCTAGCCAAACTCTAGCGTATTCTATTTCTAGATCAGAATAATTACTTAACAAATCAGTTGAATTACTGACTTGTGGACTTGTCGATTCACTGACAGAAGCATAAGTCTCACTACTATTTGTTGACAATACAGTTGACGACGAAGTAGTTGATGGAACGATGGAAGAACTAGTGGTGTGTGAAACTGATTCACTACTGCTTTTAACAGTAGCGCTTGATTCGTTATTCGTTTTACTGTCAGTTGTTGCTTCACGAGCAGTAGTGTTTTCAATAACAGTCGAATGAGGTGTCGACTGGCGAGTGTTTTTTTGCTCGCAACCAACAAACAGAAGTACGAGAGGGAGTAAAATGAATATCCTTTTTTTCATGAAATTAGCCTCCAATTATCTAAGAAAATAAAATAACGTTTTTATTTCTATTTATTGTACTCCTGTATAATAAAGAGGAAAAGTATATTTGATTAAGAAACCTCTCTGGTTTGGAGAGAATTAGATGAAAATTAAAAGCTAATCTGAATAGAATTTTTTTATAACCATATGACACAGCAAAGTTATTCTTTTACTTAGTATGGAAATCAAATTATTTAGCATAAGTATTATTTTTTTACATAAAGTTGTTGTTTTTGATATATATTTATTTGGCACTTTGTGATTATGTAAAAGAACAACGTGATGCTGGGCGAATCAAAGTAGTAACGGCATCTGATCTTGCAAATGATGTACAATAAAAAAGTTGATTAAAGATTCGAAAAACGATAATTAATCATTTGAGCCATACACTTAAGAAGAGGGGAATGAAGAAAGAATTTTGATGGAGGAAATAATGTATAAAATCAAGAATCTAGCGGGTGACTTAGATTTCCCAGAAGCCGTGATAGAACAAATGATGCTGGAAATAGAAAGTATTTCTAGTGAAGTACTTGAACAATATAGTCGTGAATTACTGGATGCTAATAAAGCAAAAGCAGCTGCTAAAAAAATAGACGAAGTTTATGATGAAGAGCCATTTGTAGCATTAACAATTTATCTATATGCAGCTTCTCAAAGTTGGTTAAAAATTTATCAACCATTGAAGATTCCAAGAACTGTCTATTTGGCAACAATGAATGCTTTTACTAGATTTATTCATGAACATTTTCAAGTAACAGGAAGGTATCGCTTTGACCGTGGTTTTTGGATTTGGCGTTACACTAGCGGATTGATCTTTCGGATTGGTGAATTGGAATACGAAAGGACATATTTTCCAAAGGGGCACAAAGAGCTAAAATTAGAGGGGAAGCAGTGTCTTTCTCTTCATATTCCTTCCGATGCAGATTTATCCCGAAATAAGATAAGAGATAGTTACGAAAGCGCCATTCGTTTTTTTGAATTGTATTTTTCTGATTATCATTACCAAGTGATGTACACAGATACTTGGTTACTGTCGCCAAATCTTACTAAATGGTTGAAACAAGATTCAAAAATCCGACTTTTTGCAGCTGATTATCGCCTTTTGTCAGTGGACGAACAAGATGATAGCGGAGTTCCATGGATCTTTGGACGAGTAGATGCTCAAGTACAAGACTATCCAGAAAAAACGAGTTTACAACGACAAGCGAAACAACAGTTACTTGCAGGTGCACACATTGGCTCCGCTTTAGGTATTCTTTCCCTATAACTTTAACACTTCAAAAATTTTAAACATATAAATAACTGCATTAACCAAAAAATTAGACTTCTATAAATGAGGGAAATCTACTCATTCGTAGAAGTCTAGTGATTAAAGGAAGCTTTTAATTCATTGAAGCTACTCCATAGATCCATTAAATGAACCAAACGCTTCACCTCTCATCTTGAAACTATTAGAAGAAAGAAAAAGAGAAGGGGCACTAGAAACAAGTGTATTTCGCAAATGGGTCGTAAAAGAATAAGAAATGTTGCTTTTACAAAAACCTGACCGAAAAACAGTACACATTTTCGTGTTTTTTCGTTTTTTCTTGACTACTGATGGCGCTATCAGTATCATAAATGGCAGATAGAGACAGCCAAATAAAAAAAGGCACCTCTACTTCTAGTGGCAGCTAGAAGCAGAGGCCTTGAAAAGTCATCACACGTGACCGTCCAAGTTTGCCATAGTCAATGTAAATACATCAACCTTGTTTATTGTATCGAATCTAAAAGGAGAAATCTACCCTTTAGAGGAGAAATTTTAACAAATTGTATGCGTTTTATTTGCTGAGCAAAAGGTATTGGACATTGTGTTCAATACCTTTTTTTGTCTGAACATACACCCGAAGATAAATCTGCTCTGTTCGAAGGTTTTATATTCTTTTAATAGAGCTACAGCCAGCAGATCAGGTCAGTGTAAAAAGATGCTTTTTTCGTCAAAGGAACCAGCCTTTGCGTATCATATTATGAAAGCAGATTTTATTTGGCTGTTTTCTATCCTGTTTATTATTGAAAAAGCCAGTAGCCCTAAATGCAGAAATCATCCAAGGAGAAAAAGAGGTATCTTGGGATGATTTGACGATCATTTAGGAAGGTAGAGACGGAACAGAATGGATTACAAGAAAAGAGTACAACAAATGTTCCTAGATTCAGGAGTAGTATTGAAAGAAACAACACTAGAAAAAATCGAATATACAGTTTTTAGTATCGAAAAGGCTTAGTATATCTTTATGTCGAAGGAAAAGAAACAAAAAAACTTTCCTGTACTATTCCAAAGGGGCAAGAAAGTTACTATACGGCAAAAAAAGAAATCATACTTCACGTTGGAGACCAGTACACGATCGAACCAACTATCAAACACTGGTTCCAGGCAGGTGCAACAGGCGCGGTTATCACCGAATGTTCTTCCAGTAGTGATGATCCAAGTGATAGTTTTATGAATCCAGCTATTTATCGTTAATACAAAGGTTTGAGAACAAGCTGATGAACCAAAATGATCAAATTTCGATCATTTGGTTCGTCGGCTTTTTTATTTAGAGAAACATCAGGCGTTGGTGAAACATAACACGAGAATAAAATGGATTTTTCATTAATAGGAGAAAGAAGTGTGTGACGATTTAAATAATGCGTGTTATTGACATGCAGGACGAAATCCCAATTTCTTCTATAAGTAAGTCGTTTCAATTTTATATTTACTAGTTATTTATTTTTTTTGTTACTGTAAAATAGCTGAAAAATTCTTTTTTTGTAAATACTATATATAGTGGTGTTTAATCTATATACCACTAAAAAACTACAAAATCTAGTCTTTTATTTTAAAAAAACACGTGTAGAATGAAGATAGACTTTTGAGTTAGGGAGTGTTTTTTTATGAAACTTACTGTTTTTTGCGGTTCCCGTTTTGGCAATAAAGAAAGTTACAAATTTATTGCGCAAACGTTAGGAAAATATATGGCACAAGAAGAAATCGAACTGGTTTACGGTGGTTCATACTCCGGGATTATGGGAGTGATTAGTAAAACAGTACTGGAAAATAACGGAAAAGTCACAGGTATCTATCCAAATGGCCTTTTTGAAACTGAGCTGCCTGGGAAAGATGTTACTACATTTATTCCTACAGAGACGATCGATGAAAGAAAGGTATTATTATTTGAAAAAGGAGATGCTGTCCTCGTTTTTCCTGGAGGTCTAGGTACATTGGAGGAATTTTCGCAACTTCTTTCTTGGATAGCGATCGGCCTGACGCCTGATAAGCCAATCGGAATATTGAATATTGGCGGTTATTACAGCGGCTTGCAACAATTATTAGAAACTTTTGCAAAAGAGGATTTTATGGATAAAAAATGGTTGGATCAAGTGATCTTTTCCAACAATCCATTGGAACTGGTCAATGAATTACGAGCAGTATCTATTAAAAATCAGTTATTATTGAAGGAGGCAAAATAATGAGTCAAATATATTTAGCAGGACCATTTTTTTCAGAGGAGCAAATCGATCGAGTAAGTCGTATCGAAAAAGCGTTGGAGGAAAACAAAACAGTTACAAGTTTTTACTCTCCACGTCATCACCAAGAAAGCAATTATGAACTATTCAGTGCTGGTTGGGCGCAAGAAGTATACGAAAAAGATATGGAAGAGTTGACAAATGCAGAATTTGTTGTTGCTATCCTTGACTTTGAGCATCAAACAATCGATCCAGGAACGGCTTACGAATTAGGTGTGGCAACTATGTTGAAAAAACCGATGATCATCGTACAAGAAGAGACGGTACCTACGAACTTGATGATCACACAAAGTCTCCACACGTATTTAAAATCAGACCAAGCTGTACGTGAATATGATTTTGAAAAATTGCCTGTTGAAACTTACGTAGGCGAGTACTTATAGAAGAGGAAGGGTTGTATGTCAGTGATTTTGATTTCAGGAACGATTGGTGCAGGTAAGAGCAGTTTGACGGATATGCTTGCAAAAGAGATTGATTCTAAACCATTTTATGAAAATGTCGAGGATAACGAAGTATTGCCGCTTTTTTATTCAAATCCTGAGCAGTACGCATTTTTATTGCAAATCTTCTTTTTGAATAAGCGATTTTTAGCAATGAAAAATGCTTTAGTGAACGATGACAATGTGCTAGACCGCTCCATCTACGAAGATAGTCTGTTGTTCCATCTAAATGCTGATTTAGGTCGGGTAACGGATATCGAAGTACAGCAGTACGATAGCTTATTAGATACGATGCTAAACGAGTTAGATGATGTTGCTCCAAAAAAACGGCCTGATTTGATGGTCCATATCAAAGTTTCTTTGGACACGATGCTAGAACGTATCAAAAAACGCGGGCGTGACTATGAACAACTAGAAAGCGATGAAACGTTATACACCTATTACGAAACATTGAACACCCGCTATAATCAATGGTATGAGGATTTTGATGTATGTCCTAAAATACAAGTGGATGGGGATACATTCGATTTTGTAGAAAATCCAGAAGATGCAAAAAAGGTGATTCGTCAGATCCAAGAAAAATTAGCTGAATTGGAAGGAAAGCCTGCTGGAAAATATTTTACAGATAATCAGCATGCGAAAGGTCAAGAATTAGGCTAAAAATAAAAAACCAAACGACGGGAAAGAAAAATTACTACGTGATGTAGAATAAGTCTTTCTATCGTTTGGTTATTTTATATTCAAAGATGTGAAATAAATAAAACGTTACTCTTTGATTCGTGAACTGAAATGATCCACAGTTTGTTTTACTGATGAAGCTTAATCAAAGGAAGAAGCTGAGTTTGAAGTTCATAAAAATCAGCCATAGTGAGTTTTGCTTGATTTTGCTTATCTTCTTTTGCTTTTTACATAATTTTTGACAGGATAAGATTCAAACGATTTAAAAGAATCTTTGACTAGTTTGTGGCAATTGTCGCATATACTCAAACTTCCTTGATCATTAAATTCTGTATGGATATTTTTGTTGTTATTACATGTACAATAATCAGGACTATCGATCATCCATTTCGTCTCCTTTACAGTCATCTTGCTTCTTTACTATAGCAGAAAAGAAGGGGAGAAACAAAAGAAGATCCAACAGATGGCACTATAGACTGTAGATGTTGCCATCCTCATCCTTCAAACGGTAATTACCGATTTTGGTAAATGT
This sequence comes from Enterococcus sp. 3G1_DIV0629, assembly GCF_002141285.1. Classification (NCBI taxonomy): domain Bacteria; kingdom Bacillati; phylum Bacillota; class Bacilli; order Lactobacillales; family Enterococcaceae; genus Enterococcus; species Enterococcus sp. 3G1_DIV0629. Next base: position 166,755 of record NZ_NGLI01000001.1, read on the forward strand.
GACTGTTGCTTCTTTTTTATTTTCTTTTCCTGAAATAATATATTCGTCATCTTTGGTAGTGATCTTAATATCTGTCAGCACTGTTTTTTCTTCAGATGATTCAGAAGAATCAGTTCCTTGTGTCTGATACGTGCGTGTCCATTCCATTTTTTTATCTGTAAATGTCAACTGTCCCGCGGATAAATCCATATCTTTACGTACTTTTAGCGTATATACACTGTTAGTGATATCTGCTTTTTCCGCTTTTAAGACAGAAGAATCGGTTGTTTCGTCCGAGGATTGGTCAGAGCCGCCAAACAAATCACAGCCAGTCAATGTCAAAAGTCCCGCAGACAAAATAAATAGTACGATTAATTTCTTCAAAATACTTCCCCCATTTGATAGGATAAAGAAATTATACCATTGGAAAGTAAAACTTCAAACGGATGGAAGAGAAAAAATTCACAAAATACCATTAAATAGAATAAATTTTCAAAAGTCATAAAAAATCCACCACTTTCAGAAAGCGTTTTTAAAAAATGTGTTGCAATCTTTTAGAAAAATGCTATATTAAAAATGAACCGGTTCAATTTTAGAATCTAGGAGATGAAATAATGAAAGTCGTAGACAGACTATCTGAAAAAATGCTACCAATCGTATCTAAGATGAGTAGCCAGCGGCACTTGCTGGCCATTCGAGACAGTTTTATCGTTACTATGCCGTTAGTAATGGCTGCTTCTGTCATGGTTTTGCTGAATGCTCTGATTTTTTCAAATGCAACAATCCAAAGAGTACTTGATCTAAGTCCATTGGCTGAACTTGCTTCAATCGTGAATAATGGTACGATGAGTATTTTAGCTATTATCGTGTGTTACAATATCGGCTGGAATTTGGCAACCCATTATATCCAAATAGGCGTGATTGATGATCCATCATTTAGTCCTGTTCATGCAGGAATTCTAAGTACAGCCGTAATGTTTATTTTGATGCCTTTATCAAGTACAGTCACTTTGTTGGACGGAAATACAGCAGAAGCTACAGGGGTTTTCTTACAAAGTCTGACTTCTTCGTCTGGCTTAGCAACGGCGATGATTGCTGCCCTTGTCAGTACAGAATTATTTATCAAATTAGCGAAAATGAAGAGTTTTAAAATCAAGATGCCAGAAGGAGTTCCACCGGCAGTAGCCACGTCATTTAATTCTTTAGTACCAGAAATAGTTGTCATTTTATTTTTTTCAGTTGTCGTTTTTACTTTAAACCATACGACTGGTTTGAATGTTCCGCAATTAATTGAATTAGCGATTCAGACGCCATTGAAAGCTTTTGTTTTATCCGTCCCAGGCATCTTATTTTTACAGTTTTTCTCTGATTTCTTATGGGTGTTTGGGATGCATGGTTCGAGTATTTTGGCTCCTATACGGCAAGCACCTTTGTTACAGTCTATTCAGGAAAACATGGATGCTTTTTCAGTAGGAAAAGAAATTCCTAATATTATTACGGAGCCCTTTACCAATGCATTTGGATTGATTGGAGGTGGCGGGTGTATTTTACCGTTAGTTATTGCTATCTTGTGGGCTTCTAAACGTCAAGAACAGCGATCGATCGCTAAATTTGGTCTGACTACTTGTTTATTTAATATTACGGAACCAATTATGTTTGGATTGCCAGTAGTCATGAATCCAATATATATGATTCCTTGCGCTATTATACCATCTATTAACTTGATTATTGCCTACGCAGCCACAAGTCTTGGAATCATCAGTAAAACAGTTGCTGCTGCACCTTGGATCACTCCGCCGGTTATACAATCTTTTATTGCTACAGGAGGCGATATACGAGCAGCAGTCTTAACAGTAATACTTATCATTCTAGATGTATTTTTATTCCTGCCATTTGTATTAGCCGCTAATAAGGCAAAATTGGCAGAAGGAGGATATTAAGGTGTACGATTACCCGTATCAAAACCCAAAGTTAACCATCCGCCAAAGAGTAGAAGATTTACTTTCGCGGATGAATATTGCTGAAAAAGTAGGACAGGTAAACCAGCATTTGTATGGTTGGGAATGTTATGAAAAAAATGGAGACAAGATCGAATTAACAGAAAAGTTAAAAGAACATGTTAAATGGGGAGGCGGTCTGGGTGCCTTATACGGTCTGTTTCGCTCTGATCCGTGGTCTAAGACAGATTATAAGAATGGGATTCCTGCAAAAGAAAGCTGGAAGGTGGCTAATCTACTCCAAGAATATGTACTACAGCATTCGCGATGGAAAATTCCTGTTTTGCTTGTGGAAGAATGTCCACATGGTCATCAAGGTTTGGATGGGATTTCTTATCCAACGAATATCGGCCGTGGAAATACCTTCAATGTAGCGTTATTAGAACAAACGAGCCGATTGATGGCAAAAGAACTGGCTGCTAAAGGTGTTCATTTAGCGCTGGTTTCGACTTTGGATCTGGCAAAAGATCCTCGTTGGGGAAGGACAGAAGAGTGTTTTGGGGAAGATCCGATTCTCTCAGCTCGTTTTTCTGAAGCGGTTGTTCGAGGGTTTCAAGGAGAGATTATTTCAGAAAAAGTTTCTTTTCTTGATCAGACAGTAGAGGAAATCAATAAGAAGAAGGAGCAGATCGGTGTTGTGTTAAAGCACTGTATCGCACAAGGAGAAGCTTTAGGCGGTCATAATTCAGGCACAGTGACGATTGGACGCAGAGAGTTTTCCGATATTTACGGACCATTATTGAAGAGTACAAGAAATGCAGTAGGTGTCATGGCTGCTTATAATGATATCGACGGGGTACCTTGTCATATCAATCGAGCGCTTTTTGAGCAAATATTAAGAAAAAAAATCGGTTATCAAGGGATCGTTATGGCAGACGGTGTTGCTTTGGATCGTTTATCCGATGTTTTTACAGATAAAAAGACTGCTGCAGCATATGCATTAGCGGCAGGAATCGATCTAAGTTTGTGGGACGAGACCTATACCAAGATTGCAGAAGCCATTGATGATCAAGTCGTAGATGAACAGCTACTAGATCAAGCAGTTCGCCGAGTTTTATCTGTCAAATTTTTATTGGGTTTGTTTGAACAGCCGTTTGCAAACGATCCAAAGGAGTATTGGGATCATCTCATGGAGGAATCAGAGCACTTAAATTTAGAGACAGCAAAAGAAAGTATCACTTTACTAAAAAATGACGGTATATTGCCGTTGGATCAAGAAGTAAAAAACATTGCTGTTATAGGACCAAATGCTCACGATGTATACCACTTGTTGGGAGACTACTCTGCACCACAAACAGAAGACCGTTTGAAAAAAACGATAGTACAAGAAATAAAAACAGAGTTTCCACAATCAACGGTTTCTTATGCACAAGGATGTGAAGTAAGAAATCAGGAGGATCAGGAAGAAAAATTATTAGAAGCGGTGACCCTTGCTCAAAACTCAGATGTGATCATTGCAGTTCTAGGTGGATCAAGTGCGCGGAACTTTGATATGGAATTCCTTCGTAACGGGGCAGTTTCATCGAAAGGGATCAACATGGATTCTGGAGAAAATGTAGATGTTGCTTCTCTTTCTTTAGGTGGATACCAAGAACAGCTGATCGAACAATTGCATCAACTAGGCAAGCCAATCATCATGATACTTGTGCAAGGAAGACCCTACGATTTGATGAAAATCGAGTCATTTACGAATGCCATTGCAACAGCATGGTTTCCTGGACAGGAGGGTGGAAAAGCCATTGCACAGATGATTTCTGGAAGAAATAACCCAAGCGGACGATTGAGTTTGTCTTATCCTAGAAATAGTCAGCAACTACCTGTTTATTACTATCAGCGTGCTGCTTCTAAACAAGAGAATTATTATGATTTAAGCGGCAGTCCATTTTATCCTTTTGGACATGGTCTAAGCTATACAACATTTGAATACAGTCAGATGGAAGTCAAAACGGATATTGACAAAGTAATAATATCAATTAAAGTTAAAAATACAGGAAGTGTTTCAGGTAAAACAAGTACTCTTGTCTATGTCCGATTAATTGACGGCGCTGTCATCCAAAGAACGAAATTATTGAAAGCTTTTCGTAAAGATGAATTGCAATCTCAAGAGGAAAGACTGCTTGTTTTTGAACTCACTTCTGAAGACTTTAGTTATATGGATATTGATGACAAAAGGCATTATGCAAAGAAAGCGGTCATCATGGTCGAACAACAAGAAAGAGAAATCAAATGTAACTGGCAGGAGTGAAAATGTATGGCATCGATCCGTGACGTGGCTAAGATGGCTGGTGTTTCAGTGGGAACAGTTTCCCGCTATTTAAACGGTCAGCAGCTGAAGGAAAAGAATATGGAAAAAATAGCAGAAGCGATTTCAGCGTTGGACTATAAAGAAAACATCATTGCTAAAGGGTTGAAGAATAATCGAAGTTTCTCTATTGGACTTTTGATAAACGGGATATCTAGCCGTTTTGGTTCGGAGGTTGTTTCAGGGATCGAAAGAGTAGCTGAAGAAAATGGGTATAGCTTATTATTAAGCGGGTTTGCCGATCAGCCAGAAAAAAACGAACAAAAAATTGAATACCTGATGAAGCATGCAATCGATGGGTTGATCGTCTTCTTATCAGAAGAAGAGTGGTCTGGATTTGAAATGCTGACAAAAATGAGTATCCCAGTTGTCGCATTGAATTGTCCGGATGGGCCAGCAGGTATTGATACAATAGTAGTGAATGATCGAGAAAGTGTAGCAAAAGTGATTGCTCATCATGGCGAACAAGGACATAAAACAATAGGATTTATTGCTGCCGCTCAAACAGATTACGTAGCAAGAGAACGTTTAGCTGGAGCTAAAGAAGCGGTACAAAAGGATCCGTCTATCCATTTAGAGATCTTTACAGGAGACTATTCTAGAAAAAGCGGCTATTACGGGGCAAAAGCATTATTAGAAAAAGGGGCAACTGCTATTTTTGTCAGCAATTACAATATGTCGATTGGTGCCATCGAATGTTTCAATCAAGAAGGTGTCAGAATCGGGAAGGATATTGCGTTCAGTCACTATGATTATTTAGATAAAAACGATCTGAGTATCCTTCCGAAAATCACGATCACGCCACCAACAGATAAAATCGGGGAACGAGCAGCAGAGCAGCTGTTGAAACGAATCAAAAAAGAAGAGGAAGAAAATGAAAAAGTGATTGTGATGGAAAATATCATACATGGAATCAACTAAAAAAGAAAAAGAGGTGCTTTGATGAAAAGATATCAATTTCCAGAAAATTTTTGGTGGGGCTCTGCAGCAAGTGGTCCACAAACAGAAGGAAGAATTTCAGGCGATGGAAAAGGAGAGAACATTTTTGATTATTGGTACAAAAACGAACCGCAAAAGTTCTTTGATCAAGTAGGACCTGAAAAAACCTCGCAAGTTTATACGAAGTATCAAGAGGATGTACAGTTGATGAAACAGACTGGGCATAATTCATTTCGAACCTCTATCCAATGGAGCCGTTTGATACCTGATGAATCTGGAACAATCAACGAAGAAGCCGTTCGTTTCTATCATCGCTATTTTGATGAGTTGATTGAAAACGGTATCGAACCCTTTGTTAATCTGTATCATTTCGATATGCCGATGTATCTGCAAGAAAAAGGCGGATGGTTGAACCGAGAAACGGTTGAAGCTTATGAAAAATACGCAAAAAGTTGTTTTCAATTGTTTGGTTCGAAAGTAAAAAAATGGTTTACCCATAATGAACCGATCGTTCCAGTCGAGGCAGGTTATTTGTATCGATGGCATTATCCGGAAGAATCAGATATGAAAAAGGCAATCCAAGTTGGTTATCATGAAGCGTTGGCTTCAGCGTTAGCCATCAAAGCTTACCATGAAATGGATCAAAACGGTGTCATCGGAATCATCTTGAATTTGACACCGAGTTATCCAAGAGACGAATCAAATCCCGAAGATGTTAAAGCAGCACGAATAGCAGATGCGTTCTTCAATCGTTCATTCCTTGATCCAGCTGTAAAAGGTGAGTTTCCAAGTGAATTGATCGAGAAAATAAAAGAACTCGATCTAATGCCGGAGATCCATCCAGATGATTTGACGATCATTAAAGAAAACACAGTAGATCTTTTGGGAATTAATTATTACCAGCCACGCCGAATAAAAGCAAAAGAAACACCAATCGATACTAAAAACGGTCCTATGCCTGAGGATTACTTCGACAATTATGAAATGCCTGGTCGTAAAATGAATCCTTATCGCGGATGGGAGATCTATGAAAAAGGAATCTATGATATTTTGATCAATGTACGAGATCATTATGGGAATATCGACTGTTTTATTTCTGAAAACGGCATGGGTGTAGAAAATGAAGCACGATTTATCAAGGAAGATGGTATGATCCACGATGATTATCGGATCGAATTTGTTCAATCTCATCTGAAATATGTCCATCAAGCCATTCAAGAAGGTGCCAATTGTTTAGGTTATCATATGTGGACATGTATGGATAACTGGTCGTGGACCAATGCCTATAAGAATCGTTACGGTTTTATTTCGGTAGATTTAGCACAAGATGGAAAAAGAACGATCAAGAAATCGGGTCATTGGTTCAAAGATGTATCGGACAGAAATGGATTTGAAGCTTAAAGAAAGAATAGCCAAGAGAGAATGTATAAAAGTCCCTATTCTTACCGCTTCAGGAAAAAGAAGTTCAATTATTTACGATCTTTTTCAACTTTTTTGTCTTTCTATTTCATTTTTTGTATATAATAGAATAGTCAAAATTAAATAGGAGTGGAGGAAGGCATGAGGAAAAAAAGACCGTTTCTTCTCTTTTGGTTATTCGGTTTTTTCTTACTGCTTATTTTATCCGCAGCATTTTCAGGAAAAATGACAGCAGATCTTGCTCAGAAAGAAACAGAAAAAATCGTAGCAAGCAAAGAATCAGTAGATAATTTCAAAAAAGAATTCTCAACTTATTGGTGGGAGGAATATAAATTAACTGCCAATTACGAAAAAGGTGAATTGGACATCTATTTGCCGAAAGGAAAAGAAGAAAATCAATTTATCAATATCGATGACGTACTTAGTGCGATTTCTCTCAGACAATATCAATTCAAAGACAAACATTTGGCCGTTTTGCTTTTGACTCATGATGGCGACAAGGTAGCTCGTTTGAAAAATGGAAAAGTGGTCACAGCTTATTCTGAAAAAGTGGACAAAAAAGTGGTGGCCGATCGATTAGCGGAATGGAAAAAGACCAATGAACAAGTCAAGAAAACAACTGCTTCTTCTCAAAAAAACGAGTCGACAGGAACAAGTCCTTCAGATTCTGGCAGTGGGCAAACGATAACGGGAAATGAAGAAAATCAAGCTTCAATCATTACGAATGAGTCATCAGAAGGACAATATCAAACTTATGGGCAATGAAAAACAGAGGTTGTGACAGAAGTGGTCAGCTTCAAGAAATAAGAAGCTGCGACAAGAATTTTGTCACAGCCTTTTTTTTGTACGAATACCGAGAAACTGGCTTTTAAATACCGTGGAGTGAAGCGGTCACCACAAGACTTTTAGCTCTTCATTAGTTTAATCGCTTACATCGCAGCGGTTTTATGCTGTGAAAAGTGGACGGAATAATCTTTAGAAAGAATAAAAAAATCTTAAGATAACAACTTTTTTAGGAAATTTTCATTTTTCAGGAGCAAAATAAGAAAAAATGTGAATAGAGAGAAGTGATATACGTGACACAACTTAAAAAATTGTGCCAAAATCGTTTAGCAATCGTTTTGACAGCTGTTTTCTTTTTCTGGCTGAAGACGATCATTGCCTACTATGCAGATTTTTCATTAGGTGTGGAAGGTACGATCCAGTACTTTATCTTGTGGATCAACCCAATTGCGACTACCTTATTGTTTTTTGGCCTTTCTTTGTATATTAAAAAGCCAAAGCCAGCGTTAGCTATTCTTTTGATCATTGATATTTTAAATACGCTTTTGTTGTACTTGAATATTATTTTTTATCGGGAATTCACAGATTTCATTACAGTCAAATCTGTATTAGGCTTTTCGAAAGTGTCGCAAGGATTGTCAGGAAGCTCCTTTTCTTTGATGAAGCCCCATGATGTCATCTACTGGCTGGATATCGCTGTGTTCATTGGGCTACTGGTTTGGTTGAAGGTCAAGAAAATGCCTATAAAAAGCAACCCTGTCAGCAAACCGATGGCTATCGCTGTTACCTGTCTTTCAGGATTGATTTTTTCAGGAAATCTAGCGTTGAGCGAAGCCAACCGTCCACAATTACTGCAGCGGACATTTGACCGTTCCTATATTGTCAAATATCTAGGAATCGATGCGTACACTATTTATGACGGGATCAAAACAGGAATGACTAGCAGTGTTCGCGCACATGCAAGCAGTAATGGAATTGATGAAGTTTTAGATTATACAAAGAAGCATTACGCAGAGCCAAATCCTGAAACATTTGGGCTCGCTAAAGGAAAAAATGTGATTGTCCTTCATTTAGAAAGTTTTCAACAGTTTTTGATCAATATGAAGGTAGACGGACAAGAAGTCACGCCATTTTTAAATAGTATTTTCCAGAATCAAGCAACGATCAGCTTTGACAATTTCTTTCATGAAGTAGGACAGGGAAAGACAAGTGATGCTGAAAACATGCTGGAAACTGGCACATTTGGTTTACCTCAAGGCTCATTATTCACAGAACTTGGGTCAGATAATGTCTTTCAAGCAGCACCAGCGATCCTTGGACAAACACAAGGCTACACAAGTGCTGTTTTCCATGGAAATGTAGCTAGTTTCTGGAATAGAGATCATGTATATAAAAATTTAGGGTATGACAATTTCTTTGATCGATCTTATTTTGATGAATCCGACGAAACGTTAGGTTATGGGATATTAGATAAAGATTTATTCAGAGAATCTGCCCAATATCTTGAGCATCTACAACAGCCGTTTTACACGAAATTTCTTTCCGTAACCAACCACACGCCTTATTATACGGATGACAAGAATTTCGACTTTCCATCTTTGAATACTGGCAATAGCACAGTAGATAATTATGTTCGAACGGCACATTATCTGGATCAATCATTGGAACAATTTTTTACGTATTTGAAAAAATCTGGTATTTACCAAAATTCAATCTTTGTGATTTACGGGGATCATTTTGGGATCTCGAATACAGATAATAAAGATTTAGCAAGTGCTCTTGGTAAAGATCCAGATACATGGGATGAATTTGACAACGCACAGATGCAACGAGTGCCATTGATGATCCATATGCCTGGTTATACTAAAGGGACAGTCAATCATGAATACGGTGGAGAAATCGATGTTTTGCCGACATTACTACATCTATTGGGAATCGATGATAAAGATTATCTTCATTTTGGTACAGACTTATTATCTTCTCAGCATGATCAAGTAGTTGCTTTTCGAAATGGGAACTTTGTGACACCCAAATACACCGTCTTAGGAGGAAAAGCTTACAATAATCAGACAGGAGAAATCATCGATACGAAAGCAGCAGGAATCGACGAGGAAATCTCCAAAGATCAGGAAAAAGTCAAGACTGCGTTAAGTCTTTCAGATAAGCTGAATCAGGAAAATCTCTTGCGGTTTTATGTGCCAAACGGATTTGAGACGATTGATCCGAAAAAATATGACTATAAAAACGAAGCGGAACGTAATGAAGCAATCGAAAAGCAAAAAGGTGAACATTCGACCAGTGTCTTTTCAAAAAACGGCAATAAAACAACGACTAACCTATATCCAGTAACAGGAACCCATGCGGAGCAGCAAAAAAATACTCAATAAACAATCAAACCAACCTTCAGGGATTAGACAGCAGTCTCATGCTTGAAGGTTGGTATTTTTTATGAGAAAAACATTTTTTTATTTTTTTCGTGTATTTTTCTTTTTAACGTATCTATTTATTGAATGCGGAAAATTTAAATTGAAATAATCATTCCTCTTATTGGCAAGCATTCTGGAAAAGCCAAGGGTTAATTTCAATTAAAAAAGGAGAACTATTATGTATGATGGAGAATTGATCAAGAAACTTCGAGTCAACAAAAAGCTGACGCAGTCCCAATTAGCGGAAGGAATCTGTTCTAAAACTTCGCTAGTCGGGATCGAGACAAATTCAGTGAAAAAAGTATCATTTGGAACATTGAAATCATTTTTAGAGCGAATGAACATGACACTTGCCGAATATGAATGGATACGAAATCAGCTTGATGAGCCAAAAAAATTAAAGAAAAAAAGACGAATGCTAGATCGGATTCAAGAAGACAGCTTTGATCCTTACAAAGAAATTGCTAATAACCGCAGGCACTATAAGAAAACAGAAGATCTGTACTATTTGGTTTTGAATCTGCACATGTCCAAAAAAACAGAAGTATCTGAGACGGAATTTGAATTTTTGCGTTATGAATGTCGTATCATTGAAGAATATTTGATGCAAGTACCAGAGTATGGGCAATTTGAAGTATCTATTCTAGCTGATTTTCCTTGGATATTCAGTGATCGGTTTATTGAGAATAATTATTTGAAAATCAAAAAAAGAATGCGACGAATCGCGCAACTGAATAATCACGAGCAGTATCTTTTTACTTTTTTGACGAATTTGACTTTGTTTTATATAGAAAATGGTCGCTTAAAAAAGGCACGTAGCGTGAATGAAGATATGAAACGGAGTTTAGCGCATAAAGAAAGAAGTACAGTGATTTATGAAACATTGATGGTGGATTATTATCAACGACTGATTTCCGCTGCTTTAGGGGAAGAAAAATCGGAAGACTACCAAGAGTTTTTCGCAGTGATCGAATATACATTAGGGAAGAATCAAAGGAATTCTTTAGAGAAAAAACTGCTGGCCATTGCTAAACCCAGCAGTTAGACCAACAGTTTAGGATTTGTATCACTTCGCCGCTTTTTCAGACGGTTTGTTTGTATCGAATGGTGGGAAAAAGCGGGCGATCTCTTTTGTTGCAGCATCACGGGAATCAGAAGCATGGATGATGTTTTCAGTTCCCGGCAGTGCATAATCTCCTCGGATCGTACCTGGAACGGCATCAGCCGCTTTTGTTGCTCCGACCATCTTACGGACGATATCAATCACTTCCTCGCCGACCAGCACAAGATAAACGACCGGACCAGAAGTCATGTAATCGATCAGCTCATCAAAAAAACTGCGTTCAGTCAAGTGCTGATAATGCTCTTTTGCTAGTTCAGGTGTCATCGTTGCAAATTTCATTTCAGCAATGGCCAGTCCCTTTGCTTCAAAACGTTGGATGATGCTTCCGACCAAATGGCGTCTTACGCCGTCTGGCTTGATAATAACAAGTGTTCGTTCCATAACAGCACCTCGTTTCCTACTATAATTCTATTATAGCGGGAGGTGGAAAATGAGACAAATAAAACTGCGTGAGACAGGAAATATAACGCGTGTATTTTAAAAAAGTATGAAAAACATGGAAAATTAATTTGACATCCTCTTTTTTAGTTGTTATATTAACGAAGGAAAACCGAATAGGATTTGTTAGGTGAGGCTCCTATACAAACATAGGCTACTGCCCAAAAACGTCGAGAGACGCCAATGGGTAGAACAGGAATTGTCGAGATAAGGCTTTTCATAAGGTAGCTAAAAGCAGATATCTGCTTTTTACGTTGTACAGTGTCAAAACTCAACGATGAGATCTGAGAAGCTTTTTTTGATTTGCTTTTTCAAACCTTTCGCTGAGTATTTGGCGAGAGGTTTTTTTGTTGCCGTAAATCCCATCGGTGAAAAAACAAAAAGGGGGGTGAGCGAGTTGGGAAAATAACTATTCGAAAAATGATTGGAAGTCATGAATTAAAATTACTTAGTGAAGGAGATGAGAACAAATGGATGACAGTCATTCGAAAAACAAGGATTTAGAGGAAAGGCCAGGGCTATTATCTATCTGTTCTCAGCCCCTTTCAGCATTTTCTCTATCGATCCGATAAATAGCAAAAGACCAAAAACAGCGAGAACAGCTGTCTTTTGGACACAAAGGAGAGATCGAGATGGAAAAAAAGAAAGATACACAAAAAATCTATGCAGCTTTTGCTGGAAAAACGAAGCAAGAATTATTTGAATTGTTCCATGCATCAGCAAATGGATTGTCAGAAGAACAAATCGAGCGTTCAAGAGAAACTTATGGTGAAAATGCGATTTCATATGGCAAAAAAACACCATTCATTATAGAAATATTGAAAGCATACATCACACCCTTTACATTAGTGTTGATTGCATTAGGAATTATTTCATTCATTACGGAATACGTATTAGCCGCTCCAGGAGATAAAGATCTCTTCGGTGTAGCCATTATCTTCACTATGGTTATCGTCAGTGGGACGATGACGTTGATCCAGTCTGTGCGTTCTAATCAAGCAGCTGAAAAACTGAAATCACTTGTGAAAGTAACGGCAGCTGTCAAACGAAATGGCGAATATACTGAGATTCCTATGGAAGAAATTGTCTGCGGAGATCTTGTTCGGCTTTCAGCAGGAGATATGATACCAGCGGATATGCGTTTATTGTCCGCAAAGGATCTATTCATTTCCCAAGCAGCACTGACAGGGGAAAGCTATCCAGTAGAAAAGCATGCGAAAGTATGTGAAGACGATCAGCAAAGCGAAACAAGTTATGAAAATCTTGTCTTTATGGGAAGCAATGTCATCAGTGGAAGCGCGGAAGGAATCATTGTTTCTGTCGGAAATGAAACACTATTTGGGCATGTAGCAGAAACGCTATCTGAAAAACCCATCCAATCAAGTTTTGAATTAGGCATCCACAAAACATCCATGCTGCTGATCAAATTTATGTCATTGATGGCTCCAGCAGTTATCGTTATCAATGGGCTTACAAAAGGAGATTGGTTAGAAGCTTTTCTTTTTGGATTATCTGTAGCAGTTGGTTTAACGCCTGAAATGCTTCCAATGATCGTTACGACGAATTTGGTCAAAGGAGCAAGTGTGATGGCCAAAAAAGGAACAGTCATCAAAAATTTAAATGCTATCCAGAATTTTGGTGCAATCGATGTGTTATGTACGGATAAAACGGGGACATTGACACAAGATAAAATCATTCTTGAATATCATATGGATTGTGAAGGAAATGAAGATGATCGTGTTTTGCGCCATGCTTATCTAAACAGCTACTATCAAACAGGGCTGAAAAATTTGTTAGATGTGGCTATCATTGATGAAGCAGCAGAAACTTTAGATACAGATACGATCAATTATCAAAAAGTAGATGAAATTCCTTTTGATTTTGAACGTCGCCGTATGAGTGTTGTGGTCGCTGATCCAGCTGGCAAAACACAGATGATCACAAAAGGCGCGATTGAAGAAATGTTGAACATTTCTAAATTTATTGATCTTGGTGGTACTGTCGCACCATTAACAAAAGAACGAAAAGAAGCGGTGCTTGCAAAAGTACAATCACTTAATGAAGACGGCTTGCGAGTGATTGGTGTCGCACAAAAGACCAATCCAAGCGTTGTTGGAGAATTTTCAGTCAAAGATGAGTCAGACATGGTTCTGATTGGTTATCTTGCTTTCCTTGATCCGCCAAAAGAAACAACAAAACAAGCGTTGAAAGCTTTAAAAGAACATGGTGTAGCTGTAAAAGTTCTGACTGGGGACAATGAATTAGTCACACGGTCTGTGTGCCGTCAAGTAGGCCTAGAAATCAATGAATTGATTACTGGTGAGAAAATCTCAGAAATGAATGATCATGAATTAGCGCAAGTAGCTGAAGACCATGAAGTATTCGTAAAATTGAATCCTCAGCAAAAAGCACGTTTGACGACAGCTTTACGTAAAAATGGTCATACTGTCGGATTTTTAGGAGATGGTATCAATGATGCTCCAGCAATGAAAGTGGCTGATATCGGTATTTCCGTGGATACAGCTGTGGATATCGCAAAAGAATCAGCAGACGTGATCCTTTTAGAAAAAGATTTGACGATTTTGGAAAGAGGCCTTCTTTCTGGACGAGAAACTTTTGGAAACATCATGAAATATATCAAGGCTACAGCAAGTTCTAATTTTGGCAATATGTTTTCCGTACTGATTGCCAGTACGTTCTTACCATTTTTACCAATGTTGCCTTTGCAACTTCTGTTTTTGAATCTGATCTATGACGTTTCTTGCATTTCCTTACCATGGGATCGGATGGATAAAGAATATTTGGATGAGCCAAAGAAATGGAATGCATCTAGTATTGGAAAATTCATGGTTTATTTTGGTCCAACAAGTTCGATTTTTGATATCACTACTTACTTGTTGATGTATTTTGTTATTTGTCCTGCTGTAGTTGGTGGAAGTTTCCATACATTGGATAGCTCACAACAAGTGATTTTTATCGCATTATTCCATGCAGGATGGTTCGTCGAATCCCTGTGGACACAAACATTAGTGCTCCATGCATTGCGTACACCGAAAATACCATTTATCCAAAGCAATGCAACATTTGCCATGCTAGTTATCACTACATTAGGAATCATTGTTGGTTCAGTCCTTCCATTCACAGGATTTGGTGCTGAGTTAGGCTTGATGCCGCTCCCTGGAAATTACTGGTTATGGCTGCTTGTAACAGTCGTCGCTTATCTGGCGCTTGTGACAGCTGTGAAGAAAATCTATATCCGCCGATTCCAAGAGCTCTTATAAGTGATACGGCTGGCTCTATGCTTCTGTTCATTTTGGATCAGTCATGCTAAACTAGGTGTATTGTTTTGGAAAGGATTAATGTATAGATGAAAGGTGCAATATTTGATTTAGATGGTTTGTTAGTGGATACGGAAAGAACGTATCGGGATGGTTGGCTTTGGGGATTCCAGCAATTTGATATTCATATCCCGAAAGGAATCGTTGATGCTTGGGGCGGAAAAAACTGGAAACAAAGTTTTGATATTTTAGTGCAGGCAGCAGGCAGTCCTGAAAAAGTGCAGGAAGTCCGAGCAAAGCGTGAAGAATATTTTTATCAACAGCTGACAAGTGGAGCTATCCAATTGAAACCCTACGCAAAAGAAATATTGACAGACTTAAAAGAACGTCATATGAAACTAGGGATTGCTACGACAACTGTTACGAAAAGAGCAACAGATATCTTGGATCACTTTCAATTAGCCGATTACTTTGATACGTTTACGTTCGGAGATGAAGTATCGGAGAACAAGCCTTCACCAGTCCCTTATCTGACAGCTTTGGAGCGAACAGGATTAGAAGCTCCTTCAGCTTTTGCAGTGGAAGATTCTTTAGTAGGAGCGACAGCCGCTTCACGTGCAGGACTAGGCGTTGTTTTGATACCCGATTCCAGTTTTGTTCGAAATTATAGCGTCGAAGAGAAGGAAAAATTGAACCTTCTTGCGGAAGGGAAAGATCTTCGAACTGTTATTGAAATGTTAGATAAAAAAACAGAAAAATAAATATAGAAAAAATAATTTGAATTTCATGCTTGACTTTTCAGTTTTCCTCCTGTAGATTAATCCCAACAACAAAATATTGATTTCGTTGAGAAGGAAAGTAAGTTTGGAAACTTTGCAGAGAGGCTCTGGCTGGTGAGAAGAGTCAAGTAAGAAAAGCTGAAAATGGCCTTGGAGAATAATTTGTCGATAAGTAGGCAAATTCGGAAATGTTCGACCGTTAAAACGAACGCCAATCTCTCTTTTTGAGATGTTGGGCTTGAGGGAAGGAAACTTCCGAAAAAAGGTGGTACCACGATACGTCGTCCTTTTACTGACATAGTTTATGTTAGTAAAAGGATTTTTTTTTGAATATTATTTGCATTGAAATGGTAAGTACGATAGAAGAACCTTTGACAGAGAGCTTCGGTAGCTGAGAAGAAGCAAGGAACGACTATTGGAAAATGGCCATCGAGCAATTCATCCCGAGCATAGATGTAAGGCGATGACGGCTGCGACCGATATCTTGCTAGAGTATGATGGTACTTGAAGAGGAGTTGTGTGTGAACACAGCTTGAACATGAGGTGGTAACACGCAAAAAGGCGTCCTCAAGAAAATGACTATTTTTCATTTTCTTGAGGATGCTTTTTTTATAGACAAGGAGGAATGTTAATGATTGAATTGCGAGATGTTTCTGTATGTTTCAAACAAAAAGAAAAAGAGATACAGGCAGTAGATTCTGTAGATTTAACGATTGAAAAAGGGGATGTTTATGGGATCGTCGGTTACTCAGGTGCAGGAAAGAGTACGTTAGTCCGCGTGATGAATTTGTTGCAGAAACCAACAGCAGGAGAAGTCATCGTCAATCAGACGAATTTAAGCCAGCTCTCTCCAAAAGAATTACGAAAAGAAAGAAAGGCCATCGGTATGATCTTTCAGCATTTCAATCTAATGGAAAGCCGAACGATTTTTGACAACGTAGATTTTTCTCTAAAGTATTCTGGAAAATCAAAACAGGAACGTCGTCAAAAAGTGAATGAACTACTGGAACTTGTCGGTCTGGAAGAAAAAGCATCTGCGTATCCTAAACAATTGTCGGGGGGACAAAAACAACGAGTGGCAATCGCGCGAGCTCTGGCAAATGAACCTAAAGTGTTGTTATGCGATGAAGCAACTAGTGCACTTGATCCGAAAACGACCCTTCAGATCCTTGCACTGTTAAAAAAATTAAATCGTCAACTAGGTCTAACGATCGTCCTGATCACTCATGAGATGCAAGTTGTCAAAGAAATCTGCAACAAGGTAGCGGTTATGGAAGCGGGGAAAATCATTGAAAAAGGTAGCAGCATCCAGATTTTCAGTCATCCTGAAGAAGAATTGACTAAAGATTTTATTCGGACAGCGACACACCTTGACCAAGCATTGGAAACAATCAGTGCCCATGCTGCTTTTGCCGATCAGATTGCAAATAAATGGTTGGTGGAATTAAGTTATATCGGCAACCAGACGAACGAACCTCTAATCGCTCATCTTTACGGCAAGTACCAAGTAACAGCGAATATCTTATACGGTAATGTAGAGCTATTACAAGAAACACCCTTAGGAAGTTTGATCGTTACTTTAGCTGGAGAAACCAAACAGCGGCAAAAAGCATTGGATTATTTGATCAAATCTGGTGTAAAAATAACTATTTTACAAAAAAATGAATTAGATAACCGTATCAAAGTCATCGAAGGAGGAAGCTAAAATGACTGAATTTGTTAAAACATATTTGCCGAATGTCTATTTGATTCCGGATGAATTCATCGAAGCGACAAAGCAAACACTATATATGTCTTTTTGGACGGCATTCATTGGTGGGATTATCGGAATCATCTTAGGTGTGACGTTAGTAGTGACGCGTCCAAATGGATTACTAGCTAACAGGCTGTTGTTCGAAATACTTGATAAGTTGATCAATATCATTCGTTCCATCCCTTTTATTATCTTGCTTTCCCTTTTAGCTTTGACTACTCGTTTCTTAGTTGGAACGACGATTGGTGCCAAAGCAGCTTTAGTCCCTTTGATTTTTGGCGTTGTCCCGTTTTTTGCCCGTCAAATCGAGAATGCACTGCTAGAAGTTGATCCTGGGGTGATCGAAGCAGCAGAAGCGATGGGCACGAGCCCAATCGGCATCATTTTACGTGTTTATTTGTTAGAAGGGTTACCTGGTATCATTCGGGTCTCAGCGTTGACGATTATCAATGTGATCGGACTGACTACCATGGCCGGAGCAGTAGGTGCCGGAGGATTAGGGAATCTTGCTATATCGAGAGGATATAATCGATTCCAAACAGATGTAACGATTGTCGCTACATTATTGATTCTGGTCTTAGTTTTTTTGAGTCAATTTATCAGTAATCAACTGATTAAAAAAATCACACATTGAAAGTGGAGGAGAAAAAATGAAAAAAATTATTCGTTTTGTAGTCATTACATTTGTAGCAATTATTTGGTTGGCAGGGTGCAGCCAAGGAAAAGCAGCTACAACTGACAAAAAAGAAACTACCGTAAAACTAGGGATCATTGGGGAAGATACAGATGTATGGGACGATGTGAAAGACCGTTTGAAAAAGGAAAACATCCATTTGGAATATGTGAAATTTACAGATTACAATCAGCCAAATGCGGCTTTAGCAGATGGATCGATCGATTTGAATTCCTTCCAACATCAATTCTTTTTAGACAATTACAATGAAGAACACGGAACTGATTTAGTATCGATTGGGAATACGGTTAATGCACCGTTGGGAATTTATTCCAATACGTTAAAAGATGTGGCTGATATCAAAGATGGAGCGAAAGTTGCAATTCCTAATGATGTCACGAATGGCGGCAGAGCTCTTCTGTTATTGCAAACTGCTGGATTGATCAAAGTGGACAAGGCAAAAGGCCAAGCGCCAACTGTTTCTGATATTACCGAGAATAAAAAAAATCTAGACATTTCTGAATTAGATGCTTCCCAAACAGCACGTGCTTTGTCAGATGTAGATATTTCAGTCATCAATAGCGGTGTAGCTGTAGATGCTGGATTTAATCCCACTTCTGATGCAATCTTCTTAGAACCAGTTGATAACCATGCACGTCCTTATGTCAATATCATCGTTGCAAGAAAAGAAGATGAAGACAATAAAACGTATCAAAAAATAGTAGATGCCTATCAAACAGAAGAAACAGCCAAAGTAATCGAAAAAACATCAAAAGGTTCAAGTGTACCTGCGTGGGAAACATTCGGGAGAAAATAAGAAAAAAACGACTAGCATAGGAGGAAATTTTTATGACAACAACACTCTCAACAAATCAATTGAAGGATTTGATCCAATACCGTTTACCAGAATATCAAGCACTTGCACTAGCTATCCACGACCATCCTGAAGTAAGTAATTATGAATTTTATTCCTCAGCAGCTTTAATCAAACAATTGGAAAAAGAAGGGTTCTGGGTAGAAAAAGAAGTAGCTGGGCACCGAACAGGTTTTGATGCACGTTATATTTCCAATAAACCAGGTCCGACAATTGCCTTTTTGGCAGAATTTGATGCTTTACCAGGTATTGGTCATGCATGCGGACATAATTTATTTGGTACTTACTCCGTATTAGCAGCCAGCATAGTGAAACAATTCATTGATGAGATTGGCGGAGAAATCCGTGTGTATGGTACTCCGGGGGAAGAAGGAGGCGAAAATGGATCAGCTAAGGGCAGCTTCGTTCGGGAAGGGTTTTTTGAGGATGTCGATGCAGCATTATGTGTCCATCCAGCTTTTCGTTATGGGAAAACGACAGAATCTTTAGCAAATGATCCAGTCGATATCAAATTTTACGGTGTCGCTTCTCATGCAGCAGCAGCACCTGAAAAAGGAGTAAATGCTTTGGAAGCCTTGATCCAAGTGTTTAACGGAATCAACGCTTTACGCTTGCAATTGCCAAAAGATGTTAATATCCATGGAATCATTACAGATGGAGGCGTGGCGGCCAACGTCATACCAGACTACGCTGCTGGACGTTTCTATTTACGTGCAGGAAATCGACAAACATTAGACAAAGTATATGAAAAAGTGGAAAATATCGTACGAGGCGCTGCATTAAGCACGGGTACGACTTTTGAGTTTGGATTGTTCCAAAATGCAGTCGATGATGTCATCGTCACGCCTTCTTTCGATAACTTATTCTTCCAACATGCAAAAGAAGCAGGTGTGCCTGATGAAGAAATAGAAACGGAACAAAGAACAAGTCTAGGTTCTTCTGATGTAGGAAATGTCAGCCAAGTCATTCCAACGATACAACCTACTGTAGCAATCTCTGAGACATACATTGCCGGACATACAGAAGAATTCAAAGCTGCTGCTAAAAGTGAAAAAGGACTTGCTTCTATTGCGATTGCAGCGGAATTACTTGCCAATACAGCTCTAGATTTATTGAGAGAACCCAAGCTATTAGAAAAAATCAAACAAGAACATCAAGAAATAGTAGCAAGAAAAAAACAAGAGGGCGCTACTTTCTAGTAAAAAGATAAAGTTGTGAGTGAAAGTTATAAAAATAATTTTCAGAAAAATGAAAAAATATTTTCTTTTTCATTGACAAATAATCTTATGGAAGGTAAACTTCATACAAGTCAACTTTTCACGCAGTAGCGGTTAGGTGTTTTGTTCAGAAAGTCGGTGGTCGCTGCGAACCGATCAAGCCTAATTGACGAATTACATGGAAAGTCCATACATTTGAATAATCGTTTGAAAGTGAAAAACAGATCTGTTTTTAATTAAGGTGGTACCGCGGAGTCATTCGTCCTTAGTTGAAAGCAGGTCTTTTTATTTTTATAAAGGAGGAATCGCGGATGAATTGTGGCGGAGTAATCCGATATCTTAACTTTTTTAGAACATAAGAACAACTAAAAAAGGAGAGATTATCATGGAAAAAAAAGGAACACCAAGTTTTTTAGAAGCAACACTTGTATTAATGGTCATTGTTTTAGGCATTGCGATTGGCGTAGTCGGATTAAAGGTTTCACCTAATATCACGATTTTAGCAGCTATCGGAATGGTCATGTTGTACGCAGTGATAAAAAAATACCCGACAGATTGGCTGCACGAAGGGATCATCAATGGCATCAAACCGGGGATCATTCCAATCTTTATTTTTATTTTAGTCGGTTCATTGATTGCTGTATGGATACAAGCAGGAATTATTCCAACCCTCATGGTCATTGGATTTAAATTGATCAGTGTCCAGTGGTTCGTCCCTTCTGTATTTGTTGTTTGTGCAATCGTAGGTAGCGCTGTAGGGAGTGCCTTTACGGTTATGTCAACGATTGGGATTGCATTTTTTGGTATTGGGACAACACTAGGACTAAATCCAGCCCTTGTAGTTGGAGCCATTGTTTCAGGTGCCGTTTTTGGAGACAAGATGTCTCCATTATCCGAATCAACAAATTTAGCAGCAGCTATTGTTGATGCCGATTTGTTCAAACACATCAAGCATATGATGTGGTCGACTGTTCCGGCATTTGTTGTTTCTTTCTTTTTATTCATGATTTTAGGACACACAAGTAAAGCCGCAAGTCTTTCATCTATTCGTGAAGTGACCGATATTCTAGAAGTAAACTTTACTATTTCAATCTGGTCACTGATTCCTCTATTTTTAATGCTCTTGTGTGCATGGAAAAAGGTGCCGGCAATTTTGACGATTTTGTTGAATATCGCTGTAGCAGTAGGAATGATCTTTATTCAAAACCCACAAACTTCCTTAACGAAGTTGGCAGGGGTCATCGAATCTGGATTTGTTTCAAATACTGGAAACCAACAAATCGATTCACTACTTAGCCGTGGAGGAATCGAAAGTATGATGCCAACTGTGTCATTGATTATTCTAACATTGTCATTAGGTGGTTTGTTGATCGAATTTGGGTTGATTTCAACCGTTATGGAACGAGTATCAAGAAAGATGACGAACACTCCAAAATTGATTTTTACAACATTGATGACAAGCATCGGAGTAAATATCTTTATTGGAGAACAATTTCTATCTGTTATCCTGCCTGGTAATGCATTTAAAGAAACTTACGAAAAAGCAGGCTTTGATCCAACTGTATTAGGGAGAACACTAGAAGATGGTGGAACAGTAATCAACTACTTAGTGCCTTGGGGGATCGCCGGAAGTTTCGTAGCAAGTACATTTGGCATTCCTACACTCACTTACTTGCCATTCGTGTTTTTCAGTTTGCTTTCACCTGTGTTTTCGATGGTCAGTGCCTTTACAGGCTGGGGGATCTCAAAGAAATTTGTGAAACCGCAAGAAGCAGTAAGCAAGACAGCGCAATTAGAACAATAAAAACGTAAAAAGGAACTGCAACAATTTTTGTCGCAGCTCCTTTTTTCAATAGCTCTAGCTATTCAATATAAATAGAATAAAATTCTCTATTGGTTTCATTCATTCGTCAAGACGAAAGCATCATTCTTTTTTTGATAACTGAAATAAATGAACAGGTAAAGCAAACCGGTCAATACAGTTACCCCAATGGAGTTCGTGAAGAGGATACCGAGGAAAATCAACCCTAAGACTGCTAATGCAAAAAAGCTGATTCCTTTGTCCCATAACGTTCCTTTCCTTAGTGCCAGTACAAAGGACGCAGCACTGATAATGATCCAGATCAATAATACTGTATAGGAAAGAGAACCTGCCAGATAGCCAAATAATTTGTCACCGACAAAATAAGAAAGAGCCACACCTAGATAAAGAACACTGGTACAAAACAGCACAGCACGTTGCGGTACTTGATGCTTGTTTAAAACAGCTAGTTTTCTAGAGGAACCTTTTCGATCTTTCAAGCGGAAGAACAAAATTCTCGAAGAAGCATACACACCTGAATTGATAGACGAGAACAGAGCAAGAACAATCACGAAATTGACGATATCTGCTGCAAATGGAATATTCATTTTCTCAAATACCATCACAAAAGGACTAACGTTCGTGCCTGCTAAAGTATTCCAAGGAAAAATAATCAAAAGCAAAAATAAAGGAATAATGTAAAAGGAAATGATTCTTCCCATGACGCCTTTGATTGCTTTAGGAATCGCACGTTTAGGATCATCTGCTTCGCTTACTGTGATAGCAATCAGCTCAGAACCGCCGTAAGAATAGATAACTACAAGCAAAGAACTGATGATTCCCTTCATACCATGGGGAGTAAAACCACCATGATCAGTTAATTGTTGAAGGGTAGGGAAAACACCAGTACCCAACATTTGCTGACCGACAAGATAAGCCGCAAAAATGATCAATAGGATAATGACACTGATTTTAGCAAAGGCCAGCCAATATTCTGTCTCTGCGAATAATCGTACCGAATAAAGATTGATGATAGTAGTTAAAACAGCCAACATAAAAACAAATACCCAAGCTGGGATGTGGGGGAACCACAACTGTAAAAAGGAAGCAGCTGCAACAGCTTCAGCAATGATATTGATAATCCACATGGACCAGTAGACCCAATCGGTAAAATCGGCAGAATGAGCACCTAGATATGGACGAATCAATCCAGATAATCCGTGGTGCGTATCGCCACCACTTAAAACGATTTTTCCCAGACCTTTCATCACGATATATAAAATTATGCCGCCAATCAAAAAAGCGATCAATACAGAAGGGCCGGCGATTCCAATCGCTTCGCCACTTCCTTTAAATAGACCTGCACCAATCGCTCCACCCAAAGCTAGCATGGTGATATGTCGGGAGCTAAGTTGTTTTTTCAATTTTTTATCTTCCATAAATAACCTCTTTCTTTTAAATTCACAATCAAAATGTATAGTAAGAATAAATAGTAATAATAACAATGACTAATGATAACAAATTTTCAGACAATTACAACTATTCAGAAAACTTTTAGGCATATTTTAATGGAAGAATGATTTATTTCATCGTATTTTCATAGAAATGTTAAATTTTTATAAAAATAATAGGAAGCGTTTTACTGGCTTTTTACTATTTAAACAGGCTATCATAGGAAAAAGTGACAGAGAAAGTGAGGCGGAACAGATGAACAAAAACGACGTATTGCTAGTTGCGAAAAATAAATCACTTTATTTTTTTCCTTCCATCCGCTCTTTAGATGTTTGGTCCGGAAAAGATTTACTACAGTCGGAATTCATTAAATCAGCTCGACAACAGTTGGCAAATTATCAGCTGATCGTTTTTTTAGATTATGGATTTGATATGGAGATGGCTCGACGCGTGCGTCCATTTACCAATGCAAAAATCGTGTTATTTTTTTGGAACCACTTCAAAGCAGAACACGAGGCGATGCTGAAACAGGCACAAGATGAACCGGCAATCGATGAGATTTATCATTTTGATTTTTTGGAAGCGAAAGAACTTGGACTAAAACATAATAGTTCCTTTTATTCGAAACATATGGATTTTTCTTCTAGCGAACCAAAGACGGATCTTTTTTTTGGTGCAACAAATAACGGCAGAAAAGAACGGGCAGAAAAATATAAGCAGGAATTTACAAAAAGAGGTGTTACGACCAATTACTTTATTCTTCCGCTTCGAGGAAATGAACAACCTGGATACCTTACTTATGAAGAGTATCTGAAAAAGACTGGGGAATCGAGCGGGATTCTAGAACTGTTGCGGGAAGGGCAGCAAGGCGTGACTTTGCGAACGTTTGAATCTATGTATTTTCAAAAGAAGCTAGTGACAGATAATCAAGCCATAGCTCATTATCAGTTTTATCATCCTGAAAATATTTTTTTGCTTCAAGAACGTGATTTAGATGAATTACCGGAATTTCTGCATACGCCATTTCAGCCAATCCCATCAGAACTGTTGGAATTTTTTGATGCAGAAAATTGGGCAAAACGATTTTTCACTACTGACTCCGCTATTTATGAACAATATGAATACGATCTTTCCTCTGTTAAAAATAAATAAAAGTGCCAACCAATCATAGATGAAAATAAACAAGCGCAATTCTTATGGCAACATGAGAATTGTGTTTTTCTTTTTGATCTTTCATGGGGGTTAAAAAATGAGAACCAGCTGCTGATCCAGCTGATTCTCATCATAGAGCCTTTTATTCTGCGCCAAGGATTCCTTCTTTTGCATGGACTAATTGGGTCAAAAAGGCACAATATGGTGTAGCAATATCATATTTTTGTCCTTTTCGCCAAACGGCACCATTGATGTAGTCGATTTCAGTCAAACGATGGTTTTTGATCAGGTCTTGGTACATAGATGGGTAATGCAACCCGATGTTGTCAGGATCATAAGTAGAAGCAATATGTTGGTACACTTCTTCTTGATCTAATGTGATTCCTTCTTTTGCTGCGATAGAAGCAAACTCAGATACGATCGTTCGAACCATGCCCTCTGCCGCTTTTTGCGCACCTAGTTCAGCAATATTACAATCCAAGATCGTGCATAATCCATTTAATGTTCCGTTTACACAAGCTTTTCGCCAAATGGAATAACGAACATTATGACTATAGATTGGATTCAATTTTGCTTCTTGAAAGACTTCTACAACTTTTTTTGTAAATGCTTCGCCTTCTGGTTCCAAGTTCTCTAGTTCGATTTCTCCATCACCTAATAATGTGACTTTTCCGGGACCAGCTAGACCAGCTGTCCACATCGTGATTCCAAATAAGATATTTTTCTTTGGTACATATTTTTCCAGTACATCTTCATGACCTAATCCATTCAGTAAACACAAAACATAAGTATTCTCAGTAATAATGGATTGGATCGAACGAAACATATCATCTAATTGATTCGCTTTTGTCAAGGCTACGATCAAATCCACGTGTTCGTTGCTTTCGATGATTTCTTCTGGTGAATAGATTGGCAGTTTTGCAACTACTTCTTTGCCATTAAAGTCAGCAATCAATCCATTTGTACGAATGGCTTCAATGTGAGCAGGCCAGCGATCGATCAAAACGACCTCATTTCCGCTTTGATGCAACATCAATCCGATTCGGCTGCCCATTGCTCCGGCTCCAGCTATTGCGATTTTCATGTTTTTTCTCTCCTTTATTCAATGAGTTCCCTTTTAGTATATAGAAAAACAGAAGAAAATAGCATTGTTTTGTTTGAAAAAAGTGAAAAAAAGTGTCTTACTTAAGAAGAAAGTGAGGGATATAGATGGATATTTTGGCGGCAATCGATTCATTTAAAGGAAGTGCTTCTTCATTTGAATTAAATCAGGCAGTTCTAAATGGCTGGGAAGACCGTAAAGGAAGAAAAATCAATGTGCCGATTGCAGATGGCGGAGAAAATACTGCAGAAGCAATCTATTACGCGCTCGGGGGAACCTGGCGTACGATTGATGGGATGGATCTCTTATTTCGTCAGCGAAAAATCAGTTATTTATTGACGAACTGGCAAGGAAAAAATACCGCAGTCATTGAATCTGCACAAGTATTAGGATTAGATTTACTTGATAAACCAACGGATCAAACCATCCGACTTGCTTCTAGTTATGCCTTGGGAGAGCTTATCAAAGATGCACTGCTTCAAGAAGTGGAACAAATCATTGTCACTTTAGGAGGAAGCGGATGTAGCGATGGTGGTCTAGGATTACTCCAATCCTTGGGTGCTTCTTTAGAAGGGTACACAGAAGGAAATCCTTTGTTATCTACTAGAAAACTTCATTTGGATCGAAGGAACGTTCTTGTTTCTAAAGTAAAAGTGATCATCGCTGCAGATGTGACCAATCCATATACAGGTCAACAAGGAGCTGCTTGGCAATTTGGAAGACAAAAAGGAGGAACGGATACGACGTTAGCTTTCTTGGATAAACAAGCAGAAAAGATTGTTCAGCAGATAAAAGATTTTTGGGAGGTGGGTTTAGATGACATCCCAGGAAGCGGAGCAGCAGGCGGTATTGGCGGAGCCCTTTTTTTGTTAGGAGCGAAGATGGTCTCTGGTTTTGAGTTGGTCAGCCAAATCACTGGATTAGAAAAACAGATCGAACAAGCAGATGTCATCATTACAGGAGAAGGGCGGATTGATCAGCAAACAATCCACGGAAAAGTTCCATATGGCGTAGCAGTGCTTGCAAAAAAATATCGAAAACCAATAATCGCTATTTGCGGAAGTAGAGAACAAGAGTTGGAAGGACTCTCTGATTTTCTCCCCATTGTCTTAAGCATTCAATTAGGACCAATCGATTTAGAGGAAGCAATGGAACACAGGCAAACATTAGAAAAAACAAAAATCTTAGGACAGACACTCAGCAGATTTTTCACCATCCTCCCGAAGTAGTTGACAAAATCAATTTCTTTATGCTATCGTAATTTCAAATATAGGACAAAGTGAGGGATCCGTGCATTGAAAAATTAAGTCGATTGATGAAAGCTGCATTCAGACTGTACCTTGTGGAGACAAGGGAGCAGTGTGCAGATTTTCAGGATTGGCTTGGTTCTTTCGATGTATGGGTCTTTTTGTGTGCACCAAACCCTTGCATCCTCTTTAGCCAGTTCTGAAAATAGGACTGGTCTTTTTTTACGAGGTGATGGAATAATGTCTAAAATCGAAATAAAAAATCTGACATTCGGCTATGACAGCCAAGGCACATTATTATTTGAACAAGCCAATCTAAACTTTGACACACAATGGAAACTAGGACTTATCGGACGAAACGGTCGAGGAAAGACAACGTTACTGAATATCCTGCAAAACAAACTCCCTTATCAAGGGCAAGTGATCCATCAGCAAGCGTTTGTCTATTTCCCGCAGCAAACAAAAGAAAAAGAGCGTTTGACCTATTATGTATTAAATGAGATTACGGATTTTGAGATATGGGAAATTGAAAGAGAGCTCCAACTGATGCAAACAGATCCTGAAATCTTATGGAGAGAATTCAGCACACTATCAGGAGGAGAGAAGACAAAAGTCCTACTGGCACTCTTATTTGTGGATGACACTCATTTCCCGTTAATCGATGAACCAACGAATCATTTGGATATCTCTGGTAGAAAACAAGTAGCGGCTTATTTGAAAAAGAAAAAACAAGGATTCATCGTGGTGAGTCATGATCGGGGATTTATCGATGAAGTAGTGGACCATGTTTTAGCAATCGAAAAGAGCCAGCTGGAACTTTATCAAGGGAATTTCTCTATCTATGAAGAACAGAAAAAACTTCGTGATGAATTTGAAATAGCTCAAAATGAAAAATTGAAAAAAGAAGTCAGCAGGCTAAAGAAAACAGCGGCAGAAAAAGCAGAATGGTCTCGTTCCCGTGAAGGAGACAAAACAAAGAAAAAAGTCGGATTCATCGATACGGAATCTAGGCGAGTGAATAAAGGAGCAGTAGGCGCTGATGCTGCACGGACGATGAAACGATCTAAAGCAATCGTGAATCGGATGGAAACCCAGATCAGTGAGAAAGAAAAATTATTAAAAGATATCGAGTATATCGATGCTTTGACGATGAATAGCCAAGTGTCTCATCATAAACGGCTGTTAAGCGTAGAAAATCTTCAATTAGGGTATGAAAATCTGTTATTCGAGCCAGTTCATTTTACGATTGAACCTCATCAGCGGGTAGCAATTTCAGGTCCTAACGGCGCGGGAAAGTCATCCATTATCCATTATCTTCTGGGAACATTCAACGGCAAGGTTGTAGGAGAAAAATCCCAGCCCAAACATTTGACCATTAGTTACGTACGCCAAAATTATGAAGACAATCGAGGGACATTGGCGGAATTCGCGGAGAAAAACCAAGTAGACTACCAAGCATTTTTGAATAATCTCCGAAAGCTTGGGATGGAAAGAGATGTTTTTCATAACAAAATCGAACAGATGAGTATGGGGCAACGGAAAAAAGTGGAATTGGCTAAATCTTTATCACAACCAGCTGAGCTATATATATGGGATGAACCATTGAATTATTTGGATGTCTTCAATCAAGAACAATTAGAACAACTGATTTTGAACGTGAAACCTGCTATGTTACTAGTGGAACATGATCAAACCTTTCTAGATAAAGTATCTACTGAGATTATTTCTCTTGAGAAAATCTAAACCTTGTAATCTCAAAGACAACAAGGTATGGTTAAGGAGAACTTTGTCAACGAAGGAGAGAATCACATGCTTTATGTAACGAGACACGGAGAAACAACTTGGAACGCACAAGGATTAGTTTGCGGGCGGGCAGATGTGCTGCTGACTGAAAAAGGACAGATGCAGGCACAGGCACTAGCAGAAAAGGTAGTAGATTTGCCTGTTCCGATCACGAAAATCATCCATTCCCCTCTTCAACGAGCAAGAGATACAGCACAAGCAGTAGCTGATCGTCTCAATTTGCCAATGACCGCTGATGAGCGATTGGTAGAAATGGATTTTGGGGATTATGATGGACTGCCAAGCAAAGATGAAAACTTTCAAAAAGCGCGTTTAGCGTTTGCTGTACGTTTCCCAAATGGAGAGTCGGTCTTAGATGTGTACGCACGGATCGTTCCTTTATTGAAAGAATGCATGGAAGACGAAGAAAATGTCTACTTGTTAGTCTGTCATAATGCCTTGATAAGAGTGATCAATGCTTATTTTCATCCGATGCCTAATGAAGGGTTCTTTACATTCATGGTAGACAATACAGAATTGGTTTCTTATGAGTAATTAGGATTTTTTGTTATTTAAATAAAATGTTTCAAGGCACTGCTTTTGCTTAGCAGTGCCTTTTTTTAGGTTATGACAATTCTTTTGGCAGTATAAACCTAATTTTTAGAAATGAAATTTAATTATTTTAATAAAAGTATTGAAATTTTGTTTCTTTAGATATATACTCTAGTCATAGAAATGAAGACGGATACAGAAAAAGAGGGATAATATGTTTGGCTTTTCAATATTTATGAATGATTCTTTGTCAGAAGAGAAGAAACAGTATATCCGCCAAATGGCATCCAATGGCTTTGTCGGTATTTTCACTTCCATGCATATACCGGAAGATGATGTTTCGGCTTATCAAAATCGATTGATCGAACTAGGAAGCGAAGCGAAAAAGAATAAACTAGAGTTGATGGTCGATATTTCAGGAGAGGCATTGAAACGAGCTGGCTTTTCATTAGAAGATCTAACACCCTTGAAAGCAATTGGTGTAACAGGGTTAAGAATGGATTATCATATTTCTAATCAGCAGATCGCTGACTGGTCTCATCAATTGAAAATCAGTTTGAATGCCAGCACGATCACGCCTAAAGATATCGATGAGTTGAAAGAAGCAGAGGCTGATTTCTCACAGATCGAAGCTTGGCATAATTATTATCCACGTCCTGAAACAGGGCTGGACAAAGAATGGTATCAGGAAAAAAATCAATGGCTCAAAACTCAAGGATTCCTTGTCCAAGGTTTTGTACCAGGAGATACAGAGTTGAGAGGTCCACTGTATCAGGGATTGCCGACTTTGGAAGAACATCGAGGAATCCATCCTCTTGCAGGCGCTCTTGATCTATTAGCAAGTAACACGGATATTGTTTATATCGGAGATGCAGGTCTGTCAGAACACGTTCAGGAGCAATTTGCTTCTTTCCAAAAAGAACAGACAGTCTTGCTCCATACGGAACCTGTAGATGAAGATTTTTACGAATATATATTAGGAAAACATACGAATCGGCAAGATGATGCAAGAGATGTCATACGAAGCGCAGATGCGCGTTTTCGAGAGATTCCGCCAATCCCAGTAAGAAATACAGCTAAGCGTATGAAAGGATCTATTACTTTAGATAACGAAAAGTATTTGCGCTATATGGGCGAGATCCAATTAACTAAATATGATTTGCCAGCGGATGAAAAAGTGAATGTAGTAGCCAAAGTCATCAAAGAAGAACTACCGCTGATCAACCAAATCAAAGCTGGTATGAACTATCAATTTATAAGAAAAGAAGGAAGATAAAAATGAGCAAAATCAATTTAGAGAACCTAACAACGGAACGCAGAAACCAAGAAACTTTTGGATTAGATGAAATGAGTATTTCTCAAGCAGTCCAACTAATGAACAAAGAAGATCAGAAAGTGGCCGCTGCTGTTGAAAAAGAACTGACAAGTATCGAGCCAGTGATCGCCAACACGATTGAATCCTTTAAAAAAGGTGGTCGCTTGATTTATATGGGAGCTGGAACGAGTGGTAGACTTGGTGTATTAGATGCTGCTGAATGTGTACCGACATTCGGTGTAGAACCGGAAATGGTCATAGGTCTAATTGCTGGTGGAGAAGAAGCAATGACTGTAGCCGTCGAAGGAGCCGAAGATTCTTATGAATTAGGGCAAGAAGATCTAATCAAGCTGAATTTAACAAAAAATGATATAGTTAT
The DNA here is from genome assembly GCF_002141285.1 of Enterococcus sp. 3G1_DIV0629. NCBI lineage: Bacteria > Bacillati > Bacillota > Bacilli > Lactobacillales > Enterococcaceae > Enterococcus > Enterococcus sp. 3G1_DIV0629. The sequence goes on from NZ_NGLI01000001.1 coordinate 197,517, forward strand.
TGGTATCGCAGCTAGCGGTCGTACACCATATGTGATTGGTGGATTAGATTACGCAAAATCGATTGGTGCTGTTACAGGAACGATTTCTTGCAATAAACAAGCAGAAATCAGCAAGCATGCGGATTTCCCAATCGAAGTCGATGCAGGACCAGAATTTTTGACAGGCTCTACTCGATTGAAGTCAGGAACAGCACAAAAACTGATTTTGAATATGATTTCTACTATCAGTATGATCGGTATCGGTAAAGTATTCAATAACTTGATGGTCGACGTCAAACCAACAAATGAAAAACTAATCGAACGCTCAAAACGAATCATCATGCAAGCGACAGAAGCTGACTACGAAACAGCTGAAAAGTACTTTGAAGAAGCAGATCAAAATGTCAAACTGGCTATCGTCATGATTTTGACAAATAGTGATAAAGAGGCAGCTCAAGCAAAATTAGCTGAAGCAAACGGTTTTGTAAAAGGAACCTTATGAGGGGGAAAAGACCATGGCAAAAAACGAATTGACTTTGGAAGAACTGGCAAAACAAATTTATCAAGGAGCAGGCGGTATGGGCAATGTTGAAAGCATTGTCCACTGCATGACTCGTGTACGTATGAAGGTCATCAATGATGATCTTGTAAATGTCTCGGAATTAAAAGCGATTCCAGGAGTACTTGGCGTAGTAGAGGATGAACAGCTCCAAGTCATCATCGGACCTGGGAAAGTGAACAAGGTAGCGCAGGAAATGGTTGACTTAGCAGGCGTGAAATTAGGAGAAAAACTTCCTTCTGCTAGTGCAACTACAGCAAGTTCTTCTGCATCTGGAAAAGACCGTGTAAACGAACGGGCACAAGAAATGAAAGCGGCACAAAAATCGAAACAAAAACCCTCTAAAATCAAATCGGTATTAAAAGACATCTCTAATATCTTTGTACCAATGATCCCTGCATTTGTCGGCACTGGGATCGTGGCAGGGATTGCCGCAGTTTTAGCAAACTTAGTCACAGCTGGAACACTAGACGCAGGAACATGGCAACAATATATCGATGTGATGAACATCTTGAAAAACGGGATGTTTAGCTATCTAGTTATCTATACAGGTATCAATGCTGCACAAGTTTTTGGTGCAACGCCAACGCTTGGTGGAGTTATCGGGGCTGTTGTGATGCTGACAGGGATGAATCCGGAAGCACCACTGAAAAACTTGTTTACCGGTGAAGCTCTTGCAGCTGGACAAGGCGGGATCTTAGGTGTTATCTTCGCAGTTTGGTTATTGTCAATCGTTGAGAAAAAACTGCATAAAGTAGTACCTGATGCAGTAGATATCATCGTTACGCCAACTCTTTCACTGATTGCCATCGGTCTGATCGAAATTTTCTTCATCATGCCTTTAGCAGGGTTCATTTCTGACGGCATGGTCGGTGGGATCAACTGGGTACTTGGTGTTGGAGGAGCATTTGCCGGCTTCGTTCTAGGTACATTATTCTTGCCAATGGTCATGTTCGGACTACATCAGATCTTGACGCCAATCCATGTACAAATGATTGATGAAACTGGTCGTACCTTATTGCTTCCAATCCTTGCGATGGCCGGAGCAGGACAAGTGGGTGCAGCATTGGCATTATGGATCCGCTGCAAAAAAGACAAAGAATTAACAGAAATGATCAAAGGGGCTTTACCAGTCGGAATCTTAGGAATCGGCGAACCATTGATTTACGGAGTAACATTACCTCTAGGACGTCCATTTATTACTGCTTGTATCGGTGGAGGTATCGGTGGGGCAGTGATCGGAATGATCGGAAATGTCGGAGCAATCGCTATTGGACCTTCAGGAGCCGCTTTGATCCCATTGATCTCTGATGGTAAATGGTTAGGCTATATCCTTGGTTTATTGGCCGCTTACGCTGGTGGATTCGTTGCTACATTCTTCTTCGGTATTCCTAAAGACCGTTTAGAAAAAGAAGAACTAGCGACCGAAACAGCCACAGTAAATGAAGTACCTGAAAAAGCAGTACCTCAAGCTTCAGCTGAAAGTGTGACTATCCTCTCATCAGTCGCTGACGGAACAGTAGTTTCTTTAGATAAAGCAAGTGATCCAGTTTTTGCACAAAAAATGATGGGTGAAGGTTACTTTGTAGAACCAGAAAACGGACATATCTATTCTCCGGTTACTGGAGTAATAAGTTCTGTTTTCCCAACAAAACATGCTATCGGCATTACGACACCAAATGGCTTAGAAATCTTGCTTCACATGGGCATCAACACAGTTGACTTAGGCGGTACGCCATTCGATGTGAAAGTAACAGAAGGACAGCAAGTGACACCTGATACGCTTGTAGCAGAAGCTGACCTAGAAGCAATCAAAGCAGCAGACAAAGAAACCTCCATGATCGTCTTGGTAACCAATATGGATCGTGTAAAAAACTTTGTCTTGGAAAAAACAGGTAAAGCGAAAGCAAAAGCACCTGTGATGGATGTCAAAGCTTAATAAGATACTTCTGGAAAAAACGTTTATTCGGAAAAAGGGATTGTGACACTTTTTTGTCGCAGCCCTTTTTTTATTTGTTCCAGTTTTTTTATTTTTTAGAAAATGTAGTTCAAGTTAACGCTTCCTTTTAGGGTAAAATTATAGATGTATCAAAATAAAAATAATTAGGAGATAGCTGTATGAAAAAAAATTTTTTCTTATGTCTAGTCACTATCATGCCAGTTATATTGTCCCCAGTAGCCATTTTTAGCCAAACAGTCACAGTCAATGCATCAGAAATATCAAGTAATGAAAAAGAAGGAATCAGTACTCTATCAATAACAAGTCCAGTTTTTGAGGCTGATTATGATAATATTCCAGCTGATATGTTGAATGAGAGAGTTCAACCAAGAATTTTAGGTAAAGTTACCGTGTTTGTAGCTGGTATAGTAGTAGGCTATATTGTTGATGGAATAATTATTTATAGGACTGGGCAACCAGTATCACAACATATTGCAAATGCGATGAATGCTGCTAGAATATGGTATAATAATAATAAATTTACTTCTAACTTATCGACGGTACACTATGCTAATGGTGGAATATTTGGAGGTAATGGAAGACCTTTTTCAGCACAAATTTAGACGGAGATAATTAATGATGAAAAACAAATGGCAATTAATAATTGTTTTTATTATGGGTGTATGTGTAGGGCTTTTATTGAGATCGTTTCTATAAAAATAAAGAATAATAAAAAATATACAAGTAGTAGCTAAAAATTTTAATAAGCTGAACACTAAAAAATGTATCGAGGTGTCCAGCTTATTCTTTTGTGTTATTTATTTTTTTCTGCCAAAATTTGATAAACGCGTGCCACATCAGATGGTGTTCCCCGTAATTCATAATCTGCCAAGAAAGGAAAGCCGAATCTTTGTGCGTATTGTTTGGCTGTCAGACAATATTGATTGTTGAAGTTTTTATTACCGCTACCGACTACACCAAGGCAAAGTTTATGATTGTCTTCGTATTCCAGATATTCGCGCATTGTTTCGGTCAAGATTTCTGTGTCACCGTTGTCTAACCCATTCCCGCCGTCTAAATAAGTAGGAACGAAAGTAAAAAATGGTTCTGTTTCTTTCGTAAAATCGCTATTTTCATGGATTTCTTTTAAAGTAACTTCAGGATTGACAGGATTTTCTGCATGCATTTTTTCAGCATATTCTGCTAGATGTTTGGCAAAAGCACGCGTATTTCCTGAAATCGATATATATAAAATGTTCATGGCTCATCCCCCAATTCTTTCCCTTTAGTATAGCATCTTTTTTAAGTTTTTTGGTGGTGTAATTTGGAAAGGGACTAGGCGCTTTGCTTGTATAATGAGAAAAAAGTCGGTAGAATTATATTTCTATTAAAGTTTTTATTAATTAAGTAAAAATAAAAAAGGTTTGTTATACTTTTTGATAAAAGCGGTTTTACTTTGGAGGATGCTTACATGGATACAGAGCAACAGAAAAAAGGAATTGGTTTGATTCCACTTGCTGCCTTAGTGATTGGTTCAGCGATTGGAGGTGGCGTATTTGGTATTATGACGGACATCTCCGGATCGGCTGGTGGCCCAGCTATCTTCAGCTGGGTACTCGTAGGAACAGCAATGTTGATGCTCTCCTTATCAATCAATAATATCAATAAAAAACGTCCAGATTTAAAAGGCGGGATCTTTAGTTACGCAGAAGAAGGTTTTGGCCGTTTCGCTGGTTTTATCAGCGGTTGGGGTTACTGGCTCACATGCTGGTTAGGAAACGTGGCGTTCGCAACCTTGTTGATGAGTGCATTAGGTTATTTCTTCCCCGTATTCGAAGGTGGTCAAAATGTGGCATCGATCGTGATGAGTACGATCTTCTTATGGGGATATGCATGGCTAGTGAATCGGGGAGTTGAAAATGCTAGCTTTGTCAATGCTATCGTCACATTTTGTAAATTAGTGCCATTATTTTTATTTATTGTAGTAGCTATCAGCACCTTTTCGATCCAACAATTCATTAATAACTTTTCTAGCGATATCATATTGAATGCGAATGGGCAGCCGATCCCGTTTTCTAGTCAAGTATTGAGTTGCATCATGGTGATGCTTTGGGTATTCGTTGGTATTGAAGGAGCTTCTGTCGTAGGCTCACGAGCAAAAAAACAATCGGATGTTGGGAAAGCAACGATTCTAGGAATATTCGGTTTGATCATTATTTACGTCTTGGTTTCCATGCTTCCATATGGCACAATGACGATGAATCAGCTGCAAACGATCAAAGCGCAACCTGCTATGGGATATGTATTTGAAATGATGGTTGGTAAATGGGGGGCGGTCGTGATCAACGGCGGTTTGATCATTTCTTTAGTTGGGGTTTGGCTCTCATGGACGATCTTGCCGATTGAAACAATGGGGAATATGGCTGAGGACGGACTTTTGCCTAAAGCATGGGGAAAACTCAACAAAAATGGGGCACCAACTTATGCTATCGTATTGACGACGTTATGTACGAATGTCTTTTTACTTTCATTATTATTCACTGACAGTGCGTATAACTTTGCTTATACACTTGGTACAGCAGCGATTTTCTTCACGTGGCTTTTCTTAGGGCTGTACCAAATGAAGCTTTCTTATCAGCGGAAAGAATGGGTCCAATTTTTAGTAGGGTTTTTAGCAAGTGCTTTTCAAGTATGGGCCATGCTAGTCGTAGCCTTTAATGAAGTGATGCTTGTTCTTGTTCTTTTCTTACCAGGCATTTATTTTTACCTCAAAGCACGTAAAGAGCAAAACGAACCTGTACAACATATCCACTTAGATAAGATTTTACTTATCGGTGTGACGATGGTCGGAGTAATCGCAATGGTTTTATTTGCCACTGGGATGCTTCACGTATAGAAGTATAAAGAGAGGCTGTGAGCCTGTCGTTTATTCAAAAAAAGGAGCGGTGACACGAATGGTGTCACTGCTCCTTTTTTTGAATAAATGGTGTTCAAGAAGTAGCTTCTTCTAAAAATAAGCCGAAATTTCTTGAAACTGACTACTTCTGTCACAACCTCTTTTTTAATGAACCATCATACATTTTTTCGCTTGAATACGAGGTATCCCAATGCTAAGAACAAAGCAATGTAAGCTAAATTGCCAAACAGCATTTGATTAGTAGAAAGATGAGTCCATTGCTTCATGATCTCTTCGTTGCCAATTTGGTTTTGCAGATTCAGCATACTGATTGGATTCCATTTGATCCACTCCCATTTTTGAATGAGTGCGATGAGGATACCAGATATGATTGATGAAGCAAAATAAAAGACGATCCCTGCTGAGATGGAGGCACCGGAACTATTGATAAAACAAGCAATCATCAACACTAAACTTAAAATCAGCCATAAACCGATATAACTACCCAAAGTATAAGTGAACAAGCTTTGGATTAGTGTCTGACCAGTAGAAATCTTCTCCGTAAAGGAAATCGAAGGGAAAAGGATCAGTTTCATCAACACGGTGACAATAATAGCTAAAAGGTATAAATAAATAGAATAAATAACTAATGTGATCCATTTACTTACTAATATTTCTCCTCGAGAATACTTTCGATAAAGGAGATTTTTCAATGTACCATATTGTGATTCCATTGAAATGATCGTACTTGCAGCAGCAATCATGATAAAGACAATCCAAGATGTGGCACTGAAAAGCTGAGCAGTCATTTCAACTGGATCAATGATCGTCGTGTATTTTTTGGCTAGAAGTGCTGTTCCTATGAGCAAAGCGACTAATAGAACAGATAAAACAGCAGTTGACTTTTTCTTGATCAATTTAAATAATTCTTGTTTTACAAGCAATGTCATTTTTCCTCTTCCCCCTTTACTGAATCCAGAATTTCCAATAGGGAAGATTCCAAATCATTCGTCAGATGCTGAACATCTGTCACATGGATATTTTCTGCAGACAATAACTGGATCACAGTTCCTAATAATTCTTCGTTTTCTTTTAGAAGCTTGATTTTATCAGGATCTTCCAAAGAATATCCAGCGTCTGTCAAGATCGTTCGAGCAGCTTGATCATTTGTTGTAGAGATAACGATGAAATCTTGCGCTGTTTGGTTCAATTCAGCCATTGTACATTGTTTGATGATCTTTCCTTGATTGATCAGGATCAGCTCATCGACCATTTTTTCAAGCTCGCTGAGTAAGTGACTGGAGATCAAGAAAGAGGTGCCCTGAGTAGCCAAGTCGGTAATGATTTTTCGCACATCTCTTGTTGCTTGTGGATCCAAACCGTTCATCGGCTCATCTAAAATAACGATAGATGGATGGTTCAGTAAGGCAAGAGCAATTCCCAATTTTTGTTTCATTCCCAACGAGTAGGATTTCGCTTTTTTGTGAATGTACTTTTCCATCTTGAGCTGATTCACGATAGTGTCGATAGCAGATACATCGTTTGTTTCAGAGAATAACTTCAGATGATCATAACCTGTTAAGAATGGATAGATACCCGGATATTCGATCAATGCTCCTACTTGTTCTAATCCTTTATGACTAGAGGGAGAAATCTCATTTTCACCAATACGGATCGTTCCTTCTGAGTAATGGATCAGTCCTAAAATAGCTTTCATGATTGTTGTTTTTCCAGCGCCATTAGGACCTACTAATCCAACGATTTTGCCAGGAGATAAGCTAAAACTGACATCGCTGAGGGCTTGTTTGTGACCAAAGTTCTTGGATAATTCTTGGACCGAAAGACTTTTCAAAAATATTCACTCCTTTTCTATAGATAGTACAAGCATACACCTGATGAGCAGAGAAGTCGCTAGGTCATTAGTCTTATTTTCTTGTTTTTTCATAGAAAGAGGAATATCAAATAAAAAGCCCCGCTTTTTCTGATCAGTCCTTGTCTGCTTGTCTAAGTATCTAGTGACCGCTAGTGATCTTGATGCCAATGATGCTGATGAGCAGCAACCCGACAAAGAACCAAGTGGAAAGATTTAGCTTATCATGAAACAAGACCACACCAATAATGACCGAACCAACTGCGCCAATCCCTGTCCAGATAGGATAAGAGAGACTCATCGGCAAACTTTTGATTGCCTTTGACAAAAAGTAAAAACTAGCAATCATGCCAATCACTGTGTAGAAAGAATAATTGACTTTGGAAAAACCATCACTCCATTTCATCATCGTTGACCAGAATACTTCCAAAATCCCTGCTATGATTAATTCCATCCATGCCATACTTACATTCCTCCTTAACTATAAAAAATACACAAAAAGAGGAAAATCATCCCTTCAAAGACCTAATGGAATGATCATCCTCTTTATCCTACCCGGTGGCAGTTCGTATATCTTTTTCTGTAGTATAGCACACCTATCCAGATATCGGCAATCTCATACTTTTTAGTAAGGTGTATCAAGCATTGACAGATACATCATTAGCGGAAAATAAATACTTTTCAACAGCATAGAACTAATCTGTTATTTATAAATAATTTAAAAAAAACGGTAGCTGTTCCTTGTTTTTATCTATTATCGAGCATTAGATTGAAAAAAGCTTTATCTTACAATAAGTAAGGCGAATTATATAATAAAAAAATAACGAAAAATATTTAAAAATAGTGTCTATTTCGTGAGAAAACAGCTATATTTTTTATGTGTTTTGCATTATAATTAAAAAAATATTGTCATTTTATGGAGGAAAATACATGGAAAATTATCTTAGCCTTTTAGGCGTATTGATCGTTATTCTCGGGTTCGCATTTAAATTAGATTCGATATTGATCGTAATGGTTGCTTTAGTTGTGACAGCTTTGACTGGCGGTCTTGGCATTCAAGGAATGTTAGAACTTTTAGGCACAAGTTTTGTGAACAATCGTGGGATGGCGATTTTCATCATCATTATGTTGGCGACAGGAACGCTTGAAAGAAATGGTCTGAAAGAATCAGCGGCTTCCTTGATCAAGCGATTCAAGAAAGTATCTGCTGGTATGATCGTAGATATTTATGGGATCTTTCGAATGATCTTTGCAGCTTTTAACGTGAGTTTTGGTGGAGTTGCTGGATTTGTTCGACCAATCATTTTACCTATGGCATTGGGGACCATCGAATCAAAAGGGTTAGAAGTCCATCCGAAGCATGAAGAAGAACTAAAAGGGATGGCTTCAGCTATGGAAAATGTCTGCTGGTTCTTTGGACAAGTACTGTTCATCGGAGGAGCAGGGGCATTGCTAGTCCAATCCACATTGAAGGATCTAGGATATGACGTAACATTGGGACAGCTTGCTTTAGTGGAAGTTCCAGTGGCTATCACGGCTTTAGTCGTGGCAAGTGTCTACTTCTATCTTAAAGAAAAGAAGCTAGCGAAGAAATATTATTCAGAAAAGGGGCAATAAGATGGACTTTTTTACAAATCCTGATATTTTGTTAGGTGATAAATTATTGGAGATCCTTTATATCGTGATGGGACTTGTGTTGATTTACACTGGAGTAAGAAACTTAACAGATAAAACCAATCCTCATCGTTACGGCTCAGCCTTTTTCTGGACGGTTTTAGGGGTAGTTATTGCAGGAGGAAGATGGCTTCCGGCAATCGTGAACGGTGGTTTGATTTTTGCGATGACCATACCGGCGATTGCTAAGAGAGTCAGCAAAGGAGAAAGCCGGCTTCCATCAAAAGAATATATGGAAAAAATGTCAGACAAACTAGGAATGAAAATATTTATTCCAGCTTTGAGTATCGGTGTCTTTGCGATTTTGTTTGCTTTATTCACCAATTTAGGTGCTTTAGTCGGTGTGGGTGTCGGTGTTTTTGCGGCTATGCTGATCTTGATGTTCTTTTCTCGAGATAATCGCCCAAGCACATTTTTAGATGACGCAGCAGATATGCTGGGCACAGTAGGGCCGTTAAGTATGTTGCCAATGCTTTTAGCTTCTCTTGGTGCGGTATTTACAAGTGCCGGAGTTGGAACAGTGATTTCCAATGCCGTAGGTACGATCGTTCCAGAAGGAAATGTGAACATCGGTATCATCATTTATGCTCTTGGCATGGTGATATTTACGGTAATCATGGGGAATGCATTTGCGGCTATCACCGTGATGACGGTTGGTATCGGTGCACCATTCGTATTTAGCCATGGAGCGAATCCAGCGTTAATAGGAATGGTCGCATTGACTTGCGGTTTTTGTGGAACTTTGCTGACACCAATGGCTGCTAACTTCAATATCGTGCCTGTAGCGATGCTGGAAATGAAAGACAAATACGGCGTGATCAAAAACCAGTTGTTTATTGCGTTATTTATGCTGGTTTTCCAAATTGCTTATATGATTTTATTTAAGTAAAAGAGGCAAGAAGAGGTTGTGCCAAAAGTGGTCAGCTTCAAGAAATAAGAAGAAATTGACAAAAATGGCTTCTCGAATTTTTGTGGCATTTCGGCTTATTTTTCGAAGAAGCTACTTCTGGAACACCATTTGTTCGGAAAAAGGAGGTGTGACACTAGTCACACCCCCTTTTTGTTTCTCTAATACTCAGGTCAGAGCGCTGATTTCACAATCTCAGATACACGCTATTCAAAAGCTTGCATCTGCGGTAATAAGTTCAATCAAATCAAAAACATGAAAAGCTGTTTTTTTTGATTGTTCTTATTACTTGATGCAGGACAGCTTTTTCACAACCTTTTTTATATTTCTTGCCAAGAATCTATCGAAAAAGAGCGTGGACTTTTTTCGATGATATAAGGATCATGGGTCACAACGATGACTGTTTTTCCCGCGCGATGCTGTTGGAATAGCAGATCCAAGATATGGTTACGATTCTCGTTATCTAAAGAGCCAGTGGGTTCATCTGCTAGGATCAGTTCTTTGTCTTCTAGCAGGAGTTTGGCAAAAGCTAGGCGTTGCTTTTCTCCGCCAGAAAGACGATAAACTTTTGTTTTCAATGGATAGTCTAAGGAAACCTTGGCAAGAGCTTCTTGCTGCAGCTTGATTTTTTCTCTTCGTCTGGTCTTTCGATAGATGAAGGGGATGTTCAAATTGTCCATGATCGTTTCATCTTCGATCAATCCATGATTTTGGAAAAGATAGGAGATCTTATTTCTCCGTAGTAAAAGAGCTGCTTTGCTGTTGATTTTCGGCGCATTTTTTCCAAAGAGCGAGACCGTTCCTTCGTCGAATGAATCAATAAGTCCCAAAAGATTCAATAGGGTGGATTTTCCTGCACCGCTTTTTCCGTGGATCGTCCAAAATTCTCCTTGATCGATCGACAAGGAGACAGCATCAAGGACAAGTTTTTGTTTGTAGGTTTTCGTTACATGATCTAATTGGATGAGAGGCATCAGGCTATCATTCTCCTTTTAATATAGTTGCTTTTTCTTTTCTTTCCAAACGGTGCAAGGTGAAGAAAATCATTCCTATCTCTAAGATAGAAAAAAGAATCAGACTTTGGAGCCAAGCAAAAGGCGCCTCCATGAAAGTCGTATATAAAACCAATGCACCATATTGTATGAAAAACGGCAAGAAAATCATACGATAAGTTTTGATCATGGAAATACCATTCAATCGCCAAATCGTATATTTCTGCTTTTTGATCTTCAAAGAGATCAGCACGAGATAAGCAATCATCGTGATCAAAAGATAAAGTGCGAAGAGAATTTCCAGGCTACGTCGTTTGATTCCGAAATGTAAATCTACTTTTTTGATTTCTGAAAGCGGAGTGAGGACTGGGTAGTTGTCCAATAAATAATTTTCTTCCAGTACCTTTTTGATCGGTTCAAATGTTTTCTCGATCGATTGAGTGATAGGAACTTTGACTGGGTCGAAATATCCACCACCAGTAATGATTTGCCGGAGATTCCCCGCGCTGTTATTTCTTGTTTGGACCGGATGAGATAAAAATCAGCTTGTGATTCATCCAGAAAGTAGCCATGCAAGTAATGTTCTTTGATTTCTTGGAACTGGTTCTCCAATCTTTCCGGTACTAGAAAGACACGTTGTGTTTCCTCGGGAGAGATCGCTATTTTTTGTCCAGTTACGCTGATGATCGGGTATTTTTGCAAATAATTGACATTTACACAAATTTTGCGGTTGATTTCTTTTTCTTCCATAAAGTAACTGACTGTACCAATCAGTAGCATCCCGTTTTCTTCTAGATATTGATACAAGCGGTCTTGTTGAGCGCTTAATACATTATTTTCGATACTGATGACTTCATGGTTGTTTTTCCCTGAATAGGTATTATAAAATACCGCATACTCAGAAAATTCATCCGGATACGTAGAAGGAAGAAGCGACAGATTGACCAGTTCTACAAGTGTAAGGACGCTTGCCAAGCACCAGACGAAGGCGATGGTCTTGAAGAAATAAAGTGAAAAAATAAAGGTTCTGGCATACGATTTCCTATTTAGATTCTCCACAAAAGAAGTGGTGCATAAGAAATAAATGACACATAGCAAACTAATGATAGATACGGTAAAAAAAGCGAATTGGTGGAACATGTTCAAAAGGAAGATCGATGGATCAAAAATTAGCTGGACCAAACAACACGATCCGAACAGGAAAAGTAGATGTTTTATCAGTACTTTATACAAGATCGTCGCACAAGAGAGTCCGTTCAATCGTAGGATCGACAACTTCCTTGCATTGTCGAATAGCCATAGAGCGGTGAATAACAGAAAGAAGATCAGACTGATAACAATCAGGTTTCTCACAGGGCGATGATCAAGCAATATGATGGTTTCTGGATAATCTGTATATTGAAAATCCTGCACCGTGAATGAAGGTTGATAGAGTTCATTATACTTAGTCGTCAAGCTTTCGATGAACGCGGATACCTGCTCTGAATTTTGGCTCTCTACAAATTTCGTCGCTTCTTTAAAGGAAGGCAGCTCTATCAATGGATGATTATTGAATGAAGCATAATTGATCGTATAGTGTTGGGTTGAGAGGTGTTGGGTTGAGAGGTGTTTTGCTGAAGGATGATTCAGCAGCGTTCTCAAATCAGGCTCATTGGAAAAATAGTCGATCACGACTAAATCAACACTTGGGTCAGGCTTTCCGTTCGTGATTTTGGGTGTGAAATTTGTTTCACGAAAAAGTACGTTCAACTGTTCTTCTTCTGCCGTTTCGAGCAAAATGGTCAGATTTCTCGTAAAATTTTGTCGATCGTCTTGGATCGTTCGAGGTAGATCGAACGATTGGTATTGTTCAGGAAGTGAATAGCTGTCGGCGATGATCCTTTCTTGTGCCACCTCTTGGACATAAAAGAAAATCATGAATGAAAGGATAGAAAAAAGGACGAATAAATTCAACCGAATAAGTTTATTGTTCATGAAATGTGATCCTTTACTGTTAAAATAAGTAGCAATTTTTTAATGATGTCTGATGAAAACATCAGTGTAGTTACTTAAAGATGGATTACCACCAGCCGTAATACGCTAAGCCTGTGTGTTTGCTATCACCTACTACAGTGGCATAGGCATACATGTTACGGTCAGCATAAGCAGTATATCTTCTACCTCCAACCACTGCTGTTGCATAGTGGAATTTATCATAATGATTGAAATTTGACCAAGCACGTTTTTGTCCTATTGGCATAACAGGCCAACTATGTGTCCCGTATGTCCAATGTCCGCGGTGGATATGGACAGATCCTCTGCTTTCTAAAGGGACATCTGTTATGAGAGAGGGATCTGTCGTGCTAATCACTTTCCCGCTATCATCCAAAATGACCCCGCCTGATCGAGGCATTTGTTCGGTTATCCGTATTTCGTTTTTTGAGTCTGTGACTGTGTCAGCATGTACTTCTGCTTGCACCATGCTAATGACGGTACTTCCTAAAAGAAGTCCTATTTTGCAAACTAATGTTATTTTTTTCATTTCTTACTTCCTTTCTTTAATAAATGGTATAGGTGATATTTCCATCAGACAATCTTTATTTTATAGCGAAATAATCCGCTTTCAAAGTAGTGGAACACCATTTTTTTATAAGAATATATTAAGTTTGCTCTGTTATGTTATTTAAACTCTTCTTTCCTTTATTTACGCTGTTCAAGGAAAATGGTAAGATAAAAGATAACCATATGTTAAATCAATCGGACGGAGGAACAACAGATGAAAGTACTAGTAACAGGTTTTGATCCATTTGGTGGGGACAAAGTGAATCCAGCCTATGAAGCAGTAAAGAAAATGCCAGATGAAATCAGCGGTGCTGAAATCATCAAAGTGGAAGTGCCGACCGTATTCGAAAAAAGCAGTCAAGTAGTCAAAGAAGCCATCCAACAGTACCGACCAGATGTCGTGATCTGTGTCGGACAAGCAGGTGGACGGTCAGCAGTCTCGTTTGAACGTGTCGCAATCAATCTAGCAGAAGCAAGAATCCCTGATAATGAAGGAAATCAGCCGTTCGACACGGCTTTAGAAGAAAACGGTCCGGCCGCTTACTTTACTTCATTGCCAATCAAAGCAATGACAAAAAATGTACAAGATCATGGTCTACCAGCGTACATCTCTTATACAGCAGGAACATTTGTCTGCAACGATATCATGTATCGTTTGCTTCATTTGATCGAAACGCAATTCCCTGCAATTCGCGGTGGGTTCATCCACGTACCATTCTCACCAGATCAAGTGATCGATCGTCCAGTGGGTACACCTTCAATGTCTCTGGAAGACATTGCTTCTTCTTTAACTTATGCAGTTGAAGCAGCAGTAGAAAATAAAGAAGATATTTCCGGGAATGCCGGAACAACTCACTAATTTAGCAAGAAACACTGGCTGGTTGCTAACGTTATGTTAGTAGCCAGCTTTTTGTAATTAGAAAGGAAAGAAATAGCTGTGGAAGAATGGCAATCCGTCTTTGAAGAATGGTTTCCAAAAGAAATCAACAAAAGCTATCCTATTAAGATCTCTAAACAATACACAAGTAGTCAACGTTGGGAGATCTATGCAAAATTAACAAAAAAACAGCGGGAACTAGTCGATAAGCACCGCCGATATCTAATCAGCTCTCGTTTTATGGAAGAACATTATTTGTCCGCAACAGATTGGGTGTTTTCTGACTTCAAGATCAATCCGTTTTTTCGAACAAAACGAAGCCAGCAAAAATTGTATTGCGAATGTGGGAGAGAATTAAAAGTGCAATATATCGTCAAATCGCCAAAAACCGGAAAGATCCTAAAGCTAGGTATCAACCACTTTGCCGATCACCTGCATGTTTCTCCGACAGTAGCAGCTTCGATCCATCAGGGAATGACAAAAGTCGATCTGGCCTTAGATGAATTATTATGGCTTAAGCAAAAGAATATCGATTTTCCTGAAGAACTATGGCAAAAATACTGTTTTGTCCTATACCAAAATCGACGGATGAAACAGCCATATTTACCGGATATAAAATTAGCACAGCGTCTCGCAGAATTTCGCCAAGCAGAAATGCCGATTTACATAGCGGATTATCAAGCATTGGAAAATGAAATCAAGAAAATCAGTGAACACATCAATGGGCAGCCAAAAAAGCGACAGATAAAGAAAGAACTGTTTGACGACTTTGCAGAAGAATTAGTAAAGGATGTAGAAGAATTCTTGAACAACTATCGCACATTTTTACGTAAAGATTGGCAATCCATCGTTTATGAAGAAGTGCCAGCACATCCTAATGCTTATTTTGAAACGTTTATTTCCGCATTGAGAAAGACAAAACGTCAGCGAACACCAGAAGTCATTGCTCAGATGGAATATTTTGCGAAAAAACAACGGTTCATCCAACCAAAAATCTATCTATTTATTTGGAAGCAATATTGTCGCTATGGTTTTACGGAAGGATTCTTCGACAGCATTCCTCGGATAGTCAGAAATGGTTTTTTAAAAGTATTGCGTAAAGAACGAGAAGCCGTACAATTTGCTGATAAGAAAGGGCACACAGTCTCAAAAGAAAAATGGCAGCTAGTAGTGAAGGATATCCATTCTGGGAATGTACAAGAGACAATCGACAAATGGAAAGGAAAACATTATCGTTTTACTGAAGCGCAAAAACAAGCGTTAGAATATTATCAGAAGTTAGAAGAATCACTGCGTTTCAATGATGAGGCAAGAAAGTATCTGAAGGAATTACTATAAAAAATAGGCTTTCTCTCTATTTTTAGAGAGAAAGCCAGCTTTTTTATGCGTGTTGTTGTGCGTTGTAGTATTCTTCTTCCATTTTTTGCATACGTTCACGTTCTTTTTGGTTATACCAAGGAGAAACGGTAAATGCAAGGACATCATTCAGCAAGTAAACAGAGCTGTTCACGAACATCGCCAAACTTGCAGATCCATGCGTAAATGAAATATACCAAAGGACCATTTGTGCAAGCCCTGAAGCTAACCACCAGTAATATTGGTTATTGTAACGCAAGAAACTGATGATACCAGCAGTCAAGCTAATGGAAAAAGCAATGGCATCTACCCATGGGCGAGGATCATCTGTATAACGACCAATCAGGAATCCTGAAACAAGATAGACAAGGAAAGTACTGATGATTGCGATAAACCAGCTTTTTCCAGTGAATTTTCGGATTTTTGAAGCCATATTATGATTCCATTCTTTGCTTAACAATACGGGGATATCCAATGTGATCATATAAGCAATCTGTTCACCGATACTTAAATAGTTCTTTGCTGAAAATCCAACGATAATAAAACAAATCGCAGACAAAATACCTAAAATACCGTTGACTGATTTTGCCGCATTGATGGATAAAATACACAGTACACCAAGCGTGGTACCGATAAATGTGATAACGGACAGCCAAGTGATGGGACTATTGACAAGAGTCATGACCTGACAGCCAAGACTGAAAAAGAAAAGATAATAATTTTGTTGCGGCCAGCCTTTTAGCTGATGAGCTAAAAACTGAAAATATGACTTCATGTATGAGGACTCCTTAAGACACTAAATGTAGTGTGTTCTGTATTTACTAACACAATCTATTGTATGCTTTTCTTGAAAAAAAACTAGTCTTTCAATTATAAATAATTTGTGTTATGATAATTTTCTGTTTGTTTTCTTGAAAATATAATTTCTTACTTTCATTTATTATATTGGGAACAGGAAGAGTGTCTTGGAGGACCTACTTTCTGTTTTTTTTTTGCCTTTTTTCTTATAAAAAGAAAAAACAGCTATTTTTTTCAAGCTGACACATTTACAATGGAACTGGAGAATAATGTAGATGTGAATTTAAACAAAGAATAGGAGTGCTCATATGAACCTTACAACGATCCATCATGTAGCCATCATTGTTTCAGATTATCAGAAATCACGTGATTTTTATGTTAATAAATTAGGATTTGAAGTAATCAGAGAAAACTACCGCAAAGAACGAGATGACTATAAATTAGATCTGAAACTAGGAAGTGCCGAATTGGAGATTTTTGGAATTGCCAATGCGCCACAACGACCAAACTATCCAGAAGCTTGTGGCTTGCGTCATCTTGCTTTCAAAGTAGACGATATCGAAGAAACAATTGCAGAATTGCATTCCCTAGGGATCGAATCTGAACCGGTAAGAGAAGATACGTTTACAGGTAAAAAAATGACCTTTTTCTTTGATCCAGACGGGTTGCCGTTAGAACTACACGAATAAAGATAACAAAATTGTCACTTTTTTTTCGTTTCATTCGATTTTTCGTTCGTTCATTTCTTGATATTCTTTAAAAAAAAGAAACAGGAGAATGAAGAATGAAAAAAATGATGTTTGGTGCTGCTGCCCTCATCGTAATATTGATTACCGGTATGACAGGATTGCTCAGCGCCGCTTTTCACTTGGATGATATTAGTGATCAAGAATATCGGATCTCATTGAACGAAGCAGCAGCAATCGCTAAAAAAGAAATAAAAAAACACAATATATCTTCTATCCATTTTGCAGTGGAAAAAGAATTGGATAATCCTACGAATGCAACATATGAATACCAGTTTTTTTGTGAAGGACAAGTCATAGCAGTCAATCCGTCCACTGGGAAAGCAACTGTAAGGAATCATACAGAAAAAACAGCAGAACCTCTATTTGATATAGAAAAAACGGAAGAGTTCAAGCAACCGCAAGTAGCGATGAAAGAAGCAGTCAGCTACTACGGGAAAAAAGCAAAAGTGAAAGAGTGGGCGATTGTAGTTAAAGATGAACGTCCGTATTATCAAGTCCAATTAATTGATGGAAAACAGACTCAACAGGTATGGATATCTGCATAGAAAGAGGCTATTGCTTCTCTTTTTTTCAATATAAGAGTAAGCTAAGAGGGTAAAGATGAAAGGAAGTTGAGATAACATGGAAAAAATGAAATGC
Organism: Enterococcus sp. 3G1_DIV0629; assembly: GCF_002141285.1. Lineage (NCBI taxonomy): Bacteria > Bacillati > Bacillota > Bacilli > Lactobacillales > Enterococcaceae > Enterococcus > Enterococcus sp. 3G1_DIV0629. Next base: position 215,293 of record NZ_NGLI01000001.1, read on the forward strand.
CCTAATTGCGGGAAAAAATTTGCATACGAAGAAGTCAATAATGTAGTCGAACATAATGATAAAGAAATGCCAATCGTCTGCCCTTATTGCCGAACTGAAGCGGCAAGAATCGTTACTCATGGTTATTTCATTACTGAAAAGATAGAAGATTTTTTAAAATAACGATTTTGCGATTTCTTTTTCTGCATGTTAGAATGGAGAAAAGGAGAGGAAACTATGATTCGTTTTGCGAGAAAAGAAGATGCTCCAGAAATCGCCCCATTGATCTTAGTAATTCTAAAAGACATGGAATTGCCATTTTTGAAGCAGACAGGGGAACAAAAGACTTTAGAGATTTTAGAAGAAGCAATCACTGATCCTAATTATCGCTACAGTTATTCACGAGGTATCGTAGAAGAAATAGACGGTAAAGTTGCAGGAGTTGCTTACGGTTATACAGATGAAGAAGAAGCAATCATCGATCAGCCACTAGTACCTATCTTAGAAAAATATCAGTTAGATGCGTCTACACGTTTGTTCATTGATAAAGAAACGTTTCCCAATGAATGGTATTTGGATTCTATCAGTGTATCAGAAGATTTTAGAGGGCAAGGCATCGGTTCACGATTATTAGAAGCATTACCTAAATTGGCGAAGAAAGCGAATCGCTCCGTCATCGGACTAAGTGTGGATGAAAAAAATCCAAAGGCTAAAAAATTATATGAACGCCATGGCTTCAAAGTGGTCGGTCAGCGGATGATCAGTGGTCATCTTTATGATCATATGCAAAAGAAATTAAATTGATTTAAATGGTCAAATAGTAAAAAAATAATAATAGTGTAAAGAAGAATAATTGTTACTAAAAATTGAATAGGTTTTAATAAGGTTGTGACAGAAGTGGTCAGCTTCAAGAAATAAGAAGAAATTTACGAAAATTGCTTCTCAAATTTTTGTAAAATTTCGGCTTATTTCCGAAGAAGCTACTTCTGGAACACCGTGAATCAGAGGTTGTGAAAAAGTCGCTTAGTTTCGAGTATTAAGAAAAAATTTTGTGAAACTGGCTTTCTACATTTTTGCATAAATTTGGCTTAATACCGAGAAACTGGCTTTTGAACACCGTTTATCAAGAGGTTGTGAAATCAGCGTTTTGACCTGAGTAGTAGAGAAGCAAACGGAAAAATAGTTCCTCATATTTTGCCGTTGGTTGAGCTAATACCGAGGGTCAGCTGATTGAACGCCGTTTATTCGAAATAAAGGACTGTGACACGATTTTTGTCACAGTCCTATTTGCTATCTGTTGTAAAATTGTATTCGACTCCGAATGAATCTTTTAGCCTTGCTTGATTGTCAGCTACCCATGTAAATTCCTTTTTGTAATCTTTTCCGATTAGATAAGTTTTTTTATTATCAGAATCGATTTCCACTTTTCCATTTTTGACTTTCCTGTTGAAACTTTGCAGTAATTCTGGATTATCAGTAGAAATAGTTTCGGAAGGAAAGTCTTCTTTAATCATTTCAGCCAGTAACAGTCGATCGGTTTCGCTTAACAATTTTGTTGGAGAGGTATTTAAATTTATATTTTGTTTAAATTCTTTACTGATTTCTAAATACCCATTATCTAAAATATAAGTTCCTCTAGTTTGTAAGGTTCCATTAGCTGTAATTTGTTCTATTGTGACATAAGTTATTTTATTGTAATTCGAATTGCAACCGCTGATTATGAATAATAATAACAAATGTGATGTATAAATAGTTCTTTTTAATAACTTTTTTTCATGTGCTCCTCTCCTTAAATCTCTATTTTTCTAATATTTTACCATATTTATAAAATAATGGTAATATAATTGAAGTTTTGTTTGATGTGCATAAAAATTCTATTTATAAATCAGAGTGTAAAAATATAAATGAAGGTTTTTTATGATTAAAAATGTTTTTTTATCTGGTTGTTTTTTACTGTCCGTTGCTGTTTTTTTATTAAGTAATAACGGTGTCCATGCTGAAGCAAAAGATTTTAGCTATGGTGAGGATGCTCCTTCTCACATTGTAGAAACTACTATTTTTGATTTCAATCAAATGAAGTTTATCACTATTTCTCCGCAAGCTATATTGACACGTTATTGGACAAGTGGATGGACAACGACTGGAAATCCTGCTCCAGCTGTTGCATTCTTCCAATCCGGAGCCTATCGAGGTTGGCTTGGAAAATATAGGGAAATGCCTGTTTCAAATGGAACTCGAGGATATTATGAGGGATATTTTTATCACCATTCCTTACCTTTACCGATTCTTTCAAAAATAAATTTCAGGGAAGGAGATATATAAATGAAAAATTTTAAGAACTTATTTATTTTAACAATGGTTATATGGGGATTAACCGCTTTTTCACAAAAAATCTATGCCGATACAAATGATTTAAGTGCTGAGCAGGTAATGAGTACTATCAATAGCAGAGGTAGTAAAGTTATCTACCATACAAGACGATCGGCTACTTTAAGCGGTCTAACAAATACAATTATATATAATGATGGTATTTATTGTGGGCAATTATATTTACAAAGTTGGTCTTACGACAAAGATTTTGCTACAGGAAGATTCTGGTATGTAGGGATATACAGAGGGACGGTCAGATCGAATGGAGGATGTCCTATCGGTCGATTAAAGTCTTAATATGTGATAGGAGAATATAGACGGATGAAACAGCACTTTTTTAGTTCATCAAGAGTGTTTGAATACCTCTGCTTCGTGGGGAATTTTGGTATTTTCTATTATTGATAAGAAATATTGGGAGTCGTTACTCGATCAAGTAACGACTCCCAATATCGTAGATTCTTCATTTTGACTTAAATTTTGAGGTTGTTTATTGTTGGCTTGCTTTCATGCTACTTTTATTTTTTCTAATTCACATCAAATCGATAGGATAAAGGCTTTTCTTTGTTTTTATTCTTTCGGTAAAGCCAGTAATCTAAAACCGCAGCAATACAAATACAAACAGGAGCATCTTCATCATTTGAGATATCCAGTACATAGTAATCTCCTGAAAAAAGCGTAGCTTTATCCATCTTCATGATTTGTTGATTGAAATGATGGATTTGATATTGATGATTATAGATATCACCTTGGACTGTCCAGTGAAGCCTACGAATATAATAAAAATCACCGGGCCAATTGAATATTTTCTGCATGGTTCCCACTTTTTCGAACTCCTTATACAGCTCAAAACGCGTACCGAATGTCAGGCTTATTTGCTTGATGTGGGCAACAAGATCGCCATTCATGGCATAAAGAGACAACGCATCGCCCTTTGTTCCCCAGCGACCAACCATCAAAAACAGGGAATGCCCTTTTTCGTTTTTGACGATTGTCCGAGTTGCACGTCCAAGCTGTTTTTCCTGAATGAAAAATTCTGACATCCATATCCCTCTTTTCTAGATAAAACTATAAGTCTTCTGCAATCGCGCGCAATATGGCTTTTCCTACGCCAGATTCAAGGTTCGTGTCCGTTGTATATTTGGCATAATCTTTTACTTCGATTTCTGCATTTCCCATTGCAAAACTGACTCCTGCCACTTGCAACATGCTGACATCATTGAAATTATCACCAATCGTCATGACTTCTTCTAAAGAAATGCCACGCTCATGTGCGACATGGGCAACGGCAATCCCTTTTTGAGCGTTTTTATGGTTCACTTCAATATTGTTTTGACCAGAAGAAGTGACAGCTAAATCGCCTAAAAGAGAAATCTGCTTACCAACTGGTCCTAACACAGCAGGTCCTTCTGTATGAAAACAGATGATTTTCAAGACTTCCAGATTCTTTTCTTCCAGAATGGTACGAATACTGTCTACATATGTGATGTGCAACAACTCCAGCTTAGCTGAGGCCATGGCAATCGCCATTTTATACGTAAGGTGAGGTAAATGGGTAGCGACCATGGAAGCAAAGCTTTCGATCCGCTTCGCTTGATTTTCAGAATAAAGACCATCGTTGGTTGCTACTTCATAGTAAATACCGTTAGCGTCTAAAATATCCAAAACAGAGGTTGCTTGATTATTTGGGATGGATACGGTAAACAAGGAATTTCCTTCTTTATCAAATACTTGTGCCCCGTTCAAAGTGATCATCGCACAATCGATTCCTACTTCATCCAAAGCGGCGCGAGCTTCTTGATAGTTTCGTCCAGTAGCGACCATGAACTCAACGCCGGCATCGTTTGCAAAACGTATCGCTTCGGCATTTTCAGGAGAAACACTCATATGGGCATCTAATAATGTACCATCCATATCTGATGCAATTAATTTGATCATAATGATTATCGTTCCTTTCTGCTTCTTGTTCCTAGTTTACCATATTAATCAAGTGCTGAGGGGGAAGATTGTCCCTTGTGATTGAAGAAAATGTGAGTTATTCTTTTTATTAGGAGGTGGAGGTTTTGAAAGAAATCATTCATAACAGTTGGCAAGAAGTTTTGTCCTCAGAATTTTCAAAAGATTATTATCTGCATCTAAGAGAATTTTTAAAGAAAGAATATGCGACCCAAAAGATCCATCCAGATATGTATCATATCTATGAAGCGTTGGAATTGACTCCTTATGAAGAAGTCAAAGTAGTGATCTTAGGACAAGATCCTTATCATGGAGAAAACCAAGCTCATGGATTATCTTTTTCTGTGCAGCCCGGCGTGAAGATCCCGCCATCTTTAAGAAATATCTACAAAGAGCTGCATGATGATCTTGGTATCGTACCTGTTCAACATGGGAACCTAGTATCATGGGCTAAACAGGGAGTCCTCTTACTCAACACTGTTCTTACTGTTCGGGAAGGGCAAGCTTATTCACATCGCGGGAAAGGTTGGGAAAGATTAACAGACACGATCATTGAAAAATTAAATGAACGAGAAAAACCAATCGTGTTTATCTTGTGGGGAAAACCGGCGCAAGAAAAAATCAAAATGATCGATAAGAGCCGTCATATCATCATTACATCTCCACACCCCAGTCCGCTATCTGCAAGCCGTGGCTTTTTTGGTTCCAAACCCTTCTCAAAAACGAATGATGCACTCCTTGCGTTAGGAGAAGAACCGATTGATTGGCAGCTGCCTGAAACAGTGTAATAAAACAGCGCTTTCCTGTTATAGCGCAGTTTGCCATGTATGTGAAAAACTTCATTTTTCCAGCATTTTTGACTGATACAGATAAAATAAACTGTTCTTTTTTTATGGAATAGTGTATGATAATACATATAAAAACGTCTGGAGGTCATCTTGTGGAATTGTTTGATAGTTTAAGATTTAAGATTGTTCGCCGTGGGATCAAAATCGTTTTCCCGGAAGCTACTGATGCTCGAATTTTAGGTGCAGCTGCCCGGTTGAAAGCAGAAGAACTGGTGGAACCCATTTTAGTAGGAAACGAAGAAGAAATAAGAAATGCAGCACATGCCAGAGGAATCAAAACATCTAGCTTTACGATCATTAGTCCTGATACTTATGATAAGTGGGATGAAATGGTAGATGCTTTTGTCGAACGTAGAAATGGAAAGGCATCCAAAGAACAAGCAGAAAAGATTTTAAAAGATGTGAATTACTTTGGCACGATGCTTACGTATATGGGTGTTGCAGACGGCATGGTCTCTGGAGCAATCCATTCGACTGGTGACACTGTTCGTCCAGCACTTCAAATCATCAAAACAAAACCTGGTGTCAGTCGAACAAGTGGTGCGATGATCATGGTACGTGGAAGAGACCAAGAAAAATACGTCTTTTCTGATTGTGCGATCAATGTGAATCCAACTGCACAAGAATTGGCAGAAATCGCTGTAGATTCTGCAAAAACAGCTGAACTGTTCGATATCGAACCAAAAGTGGCGATGATGAGCTTCTCGACAAAAGGTTCAGCGAAATCGCCAGAAGTAGACAAAGTAGTTGAAGCCACTAAAATCGCTAAAAAACTAGCACCGCAATATTTGATCGACGGCGAATTGCAATTTGATGCTTCTTATGTTCCTTCAGTTGCACAACTAAAAGCGCCAGATTCAGAAGTAGCTGGGCAAGCAACAGTCTTTGTATTTCCAGAATTGCAATCAGGAAATATTGGCTATAAAATTGCTCAACGTTTCGGTAACTTTGAAGCAATCGGACCAATCTTGCAAGGTTTGAACAAGCCGGTTTCTGACTTGTCTCGTGGAGCAAATGAAGAAGACGTATATAAATTATCGATTATCACAGCAGCACAAACATTGATTGATTAACAAATACACACGGACTAGTCCAAAAACGGCAGCTGCTGTTCTTGACTAGTTCGTTTTTTTCTTTAAAAAAACTTCATTACGCGATATACTGGCAAAAAGAAAGAAGAGCGGGAGAAGATGAAAAATGATCGAACTATCAGGATTAACAATGACAGAACAATTTGCAGAGGCAATTGGTCATTCCGCCATGCCAGGTGATAATCTGATATTGACTGGTGATCTAGGTGCGGGTAAAACAACATTGACGAAAGGTATCGCCCAAGGACTGGGAATAACGCAAATGATCAAAAGTCCGACATACACGATTATTAGAGAATATAATCAAGGCAGGATTCCGTTGTATCACATGGATATTTATCGGGTAGCAGCTAGCGGAGCTGACTTAGGGTTAGATGAATATTTTGAAGGAGATGGGCTTTCCGTTGTCGAATGGGGAAATCTATTAGAAGAAGCACTGCCAGAAGATTATTTGGAACTGATTTTAGAAAAAAGTGATACAGATTTAGAAAAGCGTTATGTGAAATTAGTCTCATATGGGGAACAAAGTGAAACATTCAAACAGCGAATCCTAGAAAAATGGGTTGAAAACCATGAGTGAAGAAATTGGAATCATCTTGCGGGAAGCAGTGCCAAAAGATGCAAAAGATATTCTTTCGATGATGGAACAAGTCAATAGCGAGACAGAATTTTTAGCTTTAGATGAAGCAGAACTTCTTTTACCACCAGAAACTTTAGCAGAAGAGTTGGGTTATATGTACGAAAGCAACAATAATTTATTGCTGCTTGCTATCAATGAGGGGACGATTGTTGGAACAGCATCAGTCAAAGCAGACAGTCAATTTCGTTTATCTCACGTGGGAGAAGTCGGTATCAGTATCCTGCAGGAATATTGGGGAATGGGACTAGGTACTCTTATGTTAGAAGAAATCATCAATTGGGCGAAGGAAATGGGTGTACTTTTTCGATTGGAGCTGGATGTTCAAGTTCGTAATGAAAGAGCCGTACACCTTTACCAGAAAATGGGTTTCCAAATTGAAGCGGTCATGCCTAGAGGGGCAAGAACAGATTTAGGTGAATTTTTAGATGTATATAAAATGAGTTATTTGATTGAATAGAAAAAATAAGAAAAGAGTTAAGAAACTGTCAATCTTTTTCTGCCAACTCCTCGGTCACAAGTCACAACATTCAACAAACATGAGAAGCTGTTTTTTGAAATTGCTCCTTGTGACTCGGAGCTGAACGGAAGGCTCACGACCTCTTCCTTAAACGGTGTTCAAAAGCTTGCATCTGCGGTAATAAGCCCAACCAAACGAAAAATAGGAGGAGCTATTTTTGTTTGGCTGTTCTTATTACTTGATGCAGGACAGCTTTTTCACAACCTCTTTGTAAACGGTGTTCAATCAGCTGACCTTCGGTATTAGCTCAAAAAACGGCAAAATATGAGGAACTATTTTGCCGTTTGTTTCTCTAATACTCAGGTCAAAACGCTGATTTCACAACCTCTTTGTGCGTTTCATAAGTAAATGATTGTTTTACTTTATAGTCACGAGTTTTTTCAATGGATCTGTCCCGAATTTTTTTTCTTGATAAAGCAGGATTTCCGCACACGCACGACTATCTTCCAATGCATCATGATGATGATCTAATTGGATGTTCAAATTTTCGCACACAGTGTTCAATCGATGATTTGGAAATTCAGGGAACAAGCGACGACTGCTTTTCACTGTACATAAAGAAAGATAATTAGGCTGTTCGAGGTGGTAATAATCTAAACAACCTGCTAAGACCTTTGTATCAAAAGCAGCATTATGTGCAACGACTAAACGATTTTTTTGAAAATATGGTTGGATAGTTTGCCAGACTTCTGGAAATTTTGGCGCATTGCGTACGTCTTCTTGATGGATTCCGTGAATTTGGACGTTTCGCCAGAAAAAAGGAGTTTCAGGCTGTATCAATGTATAGAATTCATCGACGATTTGGCTGTTTTTTACCATGACTAACGCAAGAGAACAAGCGCTATAAGGCTGATGATTGGCAGTTTCAAAATCCATGGCAACAAAATTCATTTCTGTAAAACCTCCTTGGGAAATTACTGTAACATACTTTTGAAAAAAACAAATAGTTTTAACAAAAAACATAGGATTTTTTATGTAGTTTTTGTAGAGAAAAGCTATTTTTTGAACTCATTCCTTGCGACTCGGAGTTAGACGAGAGGATCATGACTTCTCGGTATCAGCTCACAAAACGGCAAAATATGAGGAACTATTTTGCCGTTTTCTTTCTCTAATACTCAGATCAGGACGCTGATTTCACAATCTCTTGATAAACGGTGTTCTCCTGCCAACTCCTCGGTCACAAGTCACAATATCCAACAAACATGAGAAGCTGTTTTTTGAAATTGCTCCTTGTGCCTCAGAGTTAAACGGCAGGCTCACAACCTCTTTCTTAAACGGTGTTCAATCAGCTGACCCTCGGTATTAGCTCAACAAACGGCAAAATATGAGGAACTATTTTTTCGTTTATTTTCTCTAATACTCAGGTCAAAACGCTGATTTCACAACCTCTTGATAAACGGTGTTCAAAAGCCAGTTTCTCGGTATTAAGCTAAATTTATGCAAAAATGTGGAAAGCCATTTTCACAAAATTTTTCTTCATACTCGAAACTAAACAGCTTTTTCACAACCTCTTTATTTCAAATCTAATTCTACTGGACAATGGTCACTGCCCATAATGTCCGTATGGATCTTTGCATCAGCCAGTCTTGGCGCTAAATCTTTGCTCGTCAAAAAGTAATCGATCCGCCAACCAGCATTGTTTTTTCTTGAATTGAATCGGTAATTCCACCAAGAGTAAACACCTTCTTGAGTTGGATAAAAATAACGAAATGTATCGATAAACCCGTTATCCAACAGTCGAGAAAGAGCCGCTCTTTCTTCTGGAGTGAATCCAGCATTTTTTTGATTCGTTTTCCAGTTTTTCAAATCGATCGTTTGATGCGCGACGTTTAGATCCCCGCAAACGATGACTGGTTTTTGTTTCTTTAAATTTTCTAGATAATTATAAAAGGCTTCTTCCCATTCTAATCGGTAATCTAAACGTTTCAATTCACTTTGAGAATTTGGCGTATAACAAGTTACAAGAAAGAAATCGGAATATTCCAAAGTAATCAGACGGCCTTCTGTGTCGTGGATATCGATACCCATTCCGTAAGTGGTATTCAATGCAGGTTCTTTAGCAAAAATGGCTGTACCAGAATAGCCTTTTCGTTCCGCATAATTCCAATATTGATAATAACCAGGAAGATCTAAATCAATCTGTCCTGCTTGGAGCTTTGTTTCCTGCAAACAGAAAAAATCGGCGTCTAACTCATGAAAAACTTCTAAAAAATTTTTATTTACGATGGCACGAAGCCCGTTCACGTTCCAAGAGATAAATTTCAATAAAAGCACACTCCTTCGAATTAAATTCCTTACCTTTGCGATACTATTGTACCTCATTTTAGGAAAAAATGGTGTAAGATGAAAGTAACTAAATGATCCAGGAGGAAAGTCGATGAAGATTGGTGTAATCGGTGTAGGGAATATTGCAGAAAAAGCATATTTACCAACTTATGCGAAAAAACAAGGAACAGTTGATTTTTATTTTGCAACACGAAATAAAGAAACAAAAGAAAGAATCCAAAAAGAATATGGGTTCCAACATCTATATGAAACGATCGATGAGCTTTTAGAAGAAAAAATCGAAGCATGCATGATTCACGCAGCAACAAAAGTACATTATGAGCTAGCAAAAAGATGTCTAGAAAATGGTATCCATGTTTATATTGACAAACCGTTGAGTGTCCATCTAAACGAAGTGCGTGAATTGCAAGAATTGGCTGATAAGAACCAATTGATCTTGATGGTCGGTTTTAACCGACGCTTTGCTCCTATGGTAGAAGAATTGAAACGTATCCCAGAGAAGCGGCTGATCCAACTGCAAAAAAATCGAATAGCGGCAAAAGAGACGACAGAATTCGTCCTTTATGATTTATTTTTACATCTCATTGATACAGCGGTGTATTTATTGGATGAACCCATTTTGAGTACAAAATATCAGATAAGAGAAACAAAGGAATATTTGGAATATGCCATTTTACAATTAGAAACACAAAATCAAACGGCTATATTAACGATGGATTTGGCAAGTGGTGCTAATACAGAAAAATATCAAGTAACAAGTAAGAATGGTACTTATGAAGTAAGCGACCTGACCCAGCTTGTCATTCAAGATGCTGATGGAAAAAAGGTGAAAGAATTTGGCGACTGGACGAACACGCTAGTCAAACGCGGGTTTGAGCCAATGGTAGAGGCCTTCTTATCTCAGGTACGTTCAGGTAAACGGGAAGCAGAACTGCTTAAACAGCAAGAAGTAGTAAGAAGTCATGAATTATGCGAGGAAGTGCTTAAAGAGCACTACCGTCATCAACTTTGAACAAGACTGGCAAGATTGTATTAAGCGTGATAGAATAATGGGGACGTTTGAGAAAAGAAAGGAAAATCCTCAGTGAATAAAGAAGAAATAGTTGAAAGCTTAGCCACGATCACTTTATTGTTTGATGAACCATTGATGAACTATACGTTTACGAAAACAGGCGGACCAGCTGATGTCCTTGCATTCCCGAAAAAGCAAGAAGAAGTAAAGCAAATCATCGATTATTGCCGAATCCATGATATACCTTGGATGGTACTAGGAAACGCAAGCAATCTGATCGTTCAAGATGGCGGGATCCGTGGTGTAGTCATCATGCTGACTGAAATGAAACAGATTCATGTCAAAGGAACGATGGTCATTGCGGAAGCAGGTGCCTCACTGATTGATACGACTTATGCAGCTTTGGCCGAATCATTGACTGGATTTGAATTTGCTTGCGGCATCCCGGGAAGTGTCGGTGGAGCGGTTTATATGAATGCAGGTGCGTATGGCGGAGAGATCAAAGATGTTTTTGCTGAAGTGGATCTTTTGCTTGAAGATGGAACATTGAAAACTTTGACAAAAGAAGAAATGGTATTTTCTTATCGTCACAGTAAAGTCCAAGAACTACGTGCTATCGTATTGGAAGCTCGATTCAGTTTGCAAACAGGGGATTATGAAGCAATCAAAGCACGAATGGATGAGTTGACAGAATTGCGTCAATCAAAACAGCCATTAGAGTACCCTTCATGCGGCAGTGTCTTTAAGCGCCCAGTAGGACATTATACGGGTCAGCTGATCCAGCAAGCAGGATTGCAAGGTCTGAAATGGGGCGGTGCACAAATCTCTGAAAAACATGCTGGATTCATCGTCAATATCGATCATGCGACAGCGACAGATTATATTGAATTGATTGCGCACATCCAAGAAGTAATCAAAGAAAAATTTGATGTGTCTTTAGAAACAGAAGTGCGGATCATTGGAGAGAAACAAGCACTATCAGAAACAAGCAAAAGTTTAGCGAATTAATAAGTAATTGCACTTAAAATAAGTAAAAGAGCAGGACGGTGGACGCCCTGCTCTTTTTTGTGGTTGTTTACGCAAATGGTGCAAATCTTGTACATTTTAACACAATAAAACAAAAAATATAGAATATTTTCCCGTAAATTTTTCCATTTTTTGCAATATTCTCAAAAAAAAGATAAAAAATGAGAATAACTGATGAAAAAACAGGTGTAATCCATCATAAAATCAGTATAGGTGAAAAGATGAACTTTCATCTGCATATCAAGTGATTGGTATGAGGCATTTTTTTGAGGTGTAGGATATGAAGTTGGATTACCTTATCGAAGAGGAAGATAGAGAAAAACTGCTGTTAGCCAGATATTTAGAATTTGAGAAAAAGAATTACGTCGTGTTGTCTAAGTTATATGAAACATTAGGTTTATCTAAATTTAAAACAAGAAATTATATCATAGAATTAAATAAAGAATTTTTTGAATTCAAATCAAAGCCAGAGATCCAAATCTCAGAAGAAGGAGAGATTCATGTTGAACGGCTAAATTTGACGGATATCAAAAATTTAAGAAGAATCTACTTTCAACGATCAAAAATTGCTCGACTGTTAACGGAGATCGTGGATTCAAAAGTAACAATTGAAAAATTTGCAGAGAACCATTTTTTAAGCATATCAAGAGCTTATGTAAAAAGAAGAGAATTAGTCTCTTTTCTTGCACAGCATCAAATAAAGTTAAAGAAAAACATATTAGTTGGGGAAGAAATAAACATACGGAACGTATTATTTGGGGTATATTTTGGGGTCTTTAATGGTTTTTCTATGCCATTTAGAGAAAGCGTCATGAATGAAGCAAAGAGTATCGTGCAATATTTTGAATATCTGTTCAATTTAAAGTTGTCTGCCACAAAGCGAATCAAATTCAATTTGCTAACTACTGTTAGTTTGTTGAGGATTTATGGAAATCAACCAATAGGAAAACGTTTCTTTTCAGATGAATACTTTAAGAGCTCAGAAGGAATGAAGATTATTAAGGATTTATCGCATATTTCTTTTCTACATATCCCTAAAGAGCAGATTATTGATGAGATTTCTTATATCATGTTATTTTTGATTACGGAAGAAGAATTTGAATTAGATGGTGCGTTTGGACTTGCAGAAGCTCATTTCCATGATATCCATATGATTAGTCAAAAAATGTCAGTGGAATTGATTGATCAATTACCATTTTCAACTGAAGTTTCTGAAGAAGAAAGACTCCATATACGAAAAGAACTTCGTATGGGGATGATGCATGTCAATCGGAAAAATTGGATATTCGACTTTGAGATGACTAGTTTTACGTCTAAAAAGCAGTTGCAGTTTTTCTTCGAAACGTATCCAATATTCAGTACAGCGATCCAAAATGTTATACAAGATAATAAACGTTATTTCTTGGAAAAAGATGAACGTTTCATGATTCGCTTATTTTATGATTATCTTTTTTTATTGGTCGGTATTTGTCCAGTCTCTTATTTTGAAGCACCAATCCATGTCTGTATTGATTTTTCTCAAGGATCTGCCTATACCGATTATATTATTTCTCAAGTGAAGGGATTTAAAAATTACAATATTGTGATTGAAAGTCGAATCACTTCCCGTACGGATATTTATTTATCTGATTGTTTGCTTGAAAAATTCAACAAAGAGCAGATAATATGGAAAAATCCGCCGACTCCAGATGACTGGGAATATTTTGGGAATATCATTATCAGAGAAAAAAATAGACATTTAACTGAAAAAATCAGCTAATATTTATGGAGGACAACTTTGTCTCACCTATTTATTAGCTGATTTATGTTTTTTTCAAAGAAAGGATGACTAGATATCGAGAGTTATTGCTTGACAAAATTAAAAAGTACATAAGTTATTATTCCGATTTTCTTGAAACAATAAAAAATCAAGAAAAATATTGTCCCAATGGACCATCTTTTTTTGATTTTATCTATATAATAAAATCATCTTATGAAAATTACTACTTCATGCCGAGGCAAGAGTAGGGAGGACTAAGAATAAATGTGTTCAAAAAGACAACCTAAAAAACTAAATAAACACGCTTGCCGTTTAGACAAAGAACGATCGTGTTCTGAAAATCGCTACGTCAAATTTGTGATGCGTACGATGCTGATCAGCTTATCTGTAGGTGTCTATATGAATGTACCCGTTCAGGCAACGGCACAAACCATCAAGATCGTACGTACATCTGTCTCTGAGACGACTGATTCCCCTATTACTATTACCCATACTTTCACTGATGTAAGTGGAACACAGCTACTTCCTTCTTTGAATTCCTATAATAAAGTCAGTTATCCTCCAACGATAAACCACTATTGGTTAATTCCTAACAAAACATTATGGACATCAGAAACTGGAAGCAGCGTGCCGCTTTCTATTTTTTCCGGTATGACTGATCCAACAAAAGGTGATCAGCTAAAACAAATTATTGATATTTTAAATCATGCTTTGACAGGTGTGAAGGACGGTGGAAGTGCACAAGTCTCTTATGTATATGGAAAAGATTATTCACAGTTCGAAGGAAAGGAAATCGACGTTCTGGCAGGGACAAAAATTTCGATATCGAATCTGGTAGAAAGCTTGAGGAATGCAGATGGAACACAAGGAGATATGTCCAAAGTAATTTCAAACAATGGGAATATCATAGACACGACCAATACAGGTGTATCTACTATTGACTTGTCTTATTTTGATCCAATTGCTTTAAAAACAATGACTGCATCTGCTGTGATTCATGTTCATGCTGATCAAACAGCTATCAAAGGAAAAGATCTTCATCTAATAACAGGAGAGAATTACGACCCTAAAGCGCTTATCGAATATGTAACAAAAAGCGATGGAACTTCAGGGAATAAAGAAGAAATCAAAATGAGCGGGACAGTAGATCCTACCACACCGGGAGAATATCCCGTCGCATTAACTTATGTAGATCCTCTTACATCAAAAGCGGTGGAAACAACAGTTGTCGTTTATGTAGAAGCACCTGCTGCTTCATCGACTGTCATCACTCATTTTATTGATCGTCAAACGAATAAAGAACTGCAAGCAGAAACACGCATAAGTAGTGTAGAACCTATTCCAGATTTACAACTATCTGCTGAATTTTCTGATCGAGTGCCAAATGTAGATTTGTCGACTTATGAACAAGACGGAAAAGTCACTTCTATTTCTGACTGGATGCAAGCAAACAGATTAGACAGAAATAGTAACTGGTCGGTAATCCTTGAAGCCCTTCACTCAGAACTGATGAATAATAGGAAGCAATCAGGAGAGGAAATTACCTTCACTTATGTTTATGTACCGGATAATAGTTCATTAGAAGGTCACGTTGTTATTGCTCAGCCAAATGAAAAAATAAGTAAAGAAGAGTTGATCCAATCCGCAACAAACTCCTTAGGTAAACCCGTACCGTCAAAGGATGTAGAGGTCACAATCAACGGAGAACCATTGGAGGATGGTTATTTGACCAAACAAACAGGCGATTTTACGATTATGTATAGTTATCATGACCCGTATTCACTCCAAGAACTCCATGCTCAGTCGCTATTACATGTTTTACCATTAAACAAACAGATAAACCAAAAAGAACAAAAAAGACAAGAAGAAAGCTTGTCAGAAAAAAAACAACAAATGGCTCATGCAGTTTCTCCAACAGAAGAAGTAAAACAAACAAGAAGCCTAGAACCAGCAAGAATATCTGTAAAAAGCTCAGAATCTAACCAAACGATAGGGCAAGAAGATCATTTGGTACCACAAGTTTCTGAATCGGAAAATGAAATGTTAGAGTCTAACATAGAACAACAATTGGAAAAAGAAATTGTTGCTAAACAGCCGGAAGATCAAAATGAATCAGATGACTGCAAGGAAACGAAGAAAAAGCGCTTGTCAACTATTGATTCCACCAATGAGCATCTGCAGCCGCAAGTACCACTTCCTAGTCAGGGAACACCCGCACCTGGTGGAGGCGTCCCTTCTTCTTCCGCTTTAGGAGATGTCATGCGAGGTATGGCAGGAACATGGGTATACGCTAATCGAAATGAATTTGACGCAGATGACTGGTTCTGATTGTTATAGTCAAATAAGTAGCTGAGTTATCAGTTATTTGGCATAATGGATACGAGGAGGGATAGAAAAATGTTAGATAAAACGTTGCCTTACGCAGAAATCTGGATGACAAGACCACTTCAACTGCCTGTGCCAATGACGCCTTTAGCGAAAGGCTTTAAATTTCGAACCTATCAAAAAGGGGACGAATCTGCTTGGTCAGAGATTGAAACTTCTGTTGGGGAATTTCAAACGTCAGATGAAGCACTTGAGTATTTTCAAAAAAACTTTGCTCCTTATCCTGAAGAACTTGAAAGAAGGATGTTTTTTGTAGAGACAAAAAATGGAGAAAAAGTAGCAACCTGTACCGCTTGGCGAAAGAAATCAAGAGAGCGAGTGTATCCGGTTTTTCATTGGTTGGCAGTTAAACCAATTTACCAAGGAAAAGGGCTCGCAAAAGCATTGACTGCTAAAGTCTTACAAGAATTTCCTACCCTCCATACGGATGGACCAATCTATCTTCACACCCAGACATGGAGCCATCAGGCAATTGCTCTTTATAAAAAAATGGGTTTTTCTTTTATTGCTGAAAATCTAGACGGCACACCTAATTCAGATTATGAAAAAGTTATGCAGGTTTTAAGTAAATTAGATAAATAAAAAATGGTGAAATCAGCTCACAATATGAGAAGAAAAACGGAAAAGTAGTTCTTTCTATCTTACTGTTTTTGAATTCATCCTGTTGGCTAGCTGATGATACGCTATTTATTCGAAAAAGAAGAGGTTGTGACAAAAGTCTTGTCACTGCCTCTTCTCTTATTTTTTTAGTATTTTTATCGTTTGATTTTTTTGGGAATAAAATTCTTGATGAAAGTAAATTTTTGGTAATCATTTCGACTATAAAGGTAACCAAATATACTGAAAACGACTGCTCCAATAAAATTAACAAATAAATCCTTCATAGTATCCATGATTCCCACATCTAAATAACCATTTTGGATGATTATTTTATCTGTTTTACCGTCTGCATTCTGACTTTCAATGATTGTCCGAGTGATATCAGGAACATGATAGACAGTGTTTCCGTCTTTGCTTAACTCCACACTATTGATTTGCTGAACGATCGTATCTTTTTGCATATCGAATTGTAGCAATTTATCTGCTGAAAATTCAACAAACTCCCACATAACACCAACTGTCATCGAAAAACAAAAGGAAACGACTGCTAATAACAAAGGAGTCAAGTTCATCGTTTTTGTATTTTTATTGAGCAAATAAACAAGTGAAAAACCGACACCCCCAGCTAAAAATCCGCTGAATGCATGTAGAAAAGTATCCCACATTGAAAAATAGCCATAAAAATCGCTTAATTCTCCTAAAACCGTTGAACTGAAAATAAAAGATAACAATATGATTTCTAACATATTTGGAATCTGTATTTTTAATATCTTTTCCAGGAAATAAGGAATTTCAAATAAAATCAGTGTCAATAATAAAAGCATCGTATTTCCCCAATGTTGGTTCCAAATCTGATCAGCCAACATAATAACAACGATGATACGTAATAAAATATAGATTCCATTTGTGATTCTGCCAGCAGTTTTTGTACTGTTCGTAAAAAAGGTTTTCAAATGATTCATAAAATAACTCCTTCATGTATATCCTTAATTATACTAAGAAGCGCGTGTTTACCAAAACTATATGTCTTAAAGAAAAACAGAGTTGATATTGTGAAAAAAATCACTTAATATAGGTATAAGGAGAAAAGGGGGATAAACATGAAAAAATTAGTTGTTGGTTTATTAACGGCGGTTTCGCTTCTTGCCATGAGTGCATGTGGCGCAGATCAGAAAAATACAGCACAGACAAGTTCTAGTACGAAGGAATCTGCCGAAGTGTCATCAGGTGCTTCTGAACAAGCATATACTGATCCAAAAGAAATGAAAGAATCTTATGATATCGTAATCGTGGGAGCCGGCGGTGCAGGGATGGCAGCCGCTATCGAAGCAAAAGATGCTGGCTTGAACCCAGTGATTTTCGAAAAGATGCCTGTTGCCGGAGGAAATACGTCTAAATCATCAAGCGGAATGAACGCTTCTGAAACCAAATTCCAAAAAGAAGAGGGAATCGAAGACTCAAATGAGGCATTCTATGAAGAAACGCTAAAAGGTGGCGGAGGAACAAATGATAAAGAAATGCTTCGTTACTTTGTCGATCACTCTGCTGATGCAATCGATTGGTTGGATCAAAATGGGATCAAACTAGATAATTTAACGATCACTGGAGGGATGAGTGAGAAGAGGACGCATCGTCCGTCTGATGGCTCGGCTATCGGTGGATATTTAGTGGATGGATTATTGAACAGCGTCCATGAGCGAAAAATACCGATTTTTGTCAACACAGATGTGACAGATATTAAGAAAAATGGCGAAACAGTCAATGAAGTGACTGTACATGTCCAAGGAGAAGAACCAAAAAAAATCACCGGTAAAGCAATCGTCGTCACTACAGGCGGTTTTGGTGCTAGCAAAGAATTTATTGAAAGATATCGTCCTGATTTAGCTGATTATATTACGACAAATCAAGAAGGATCAACTGGAGATGGTATTACCATGATCGAAAAGTTAGGCGGACAAACCGTTGACATGGATAAAATACAAATTCATCCAACCGTGCAACAGGATGAGGGAATCTTGATCGGTGAAGTGGTTCGCGGAGAAGGAGCAATCTTGGTGAATCAAGAAGGAAAAAGATTTGTGAATGAAATGGATACAAGGGATAAAGTATCTGCAGCCATCACAGCGTTGCCTGAAAAATCAGCGTATTTGATTTTTGATCAAGGCGTGCGTGATCGTGTCACTGCCATCGAATTTTATGACCAAAAAGGATATGTCACAACTGGAAAAACAATGGAAGAATTAGCAGAAAAAATTGATTTGCCAAAAGAAACATTAGCAAAAACAGTTGATGGATGGAATGCGGATGTTGCGGAGAAAAAAGATGCTCAATTCAATCGTGCCACAGCCATGGAACATGATCTATCGTCTCCAAATTATTATGCAATCAAAATCGCGCCAGGGATCCATTATACGATGGGTGGCGTGAAAATCAATACGAATACCGAAGTATTGGATAAAGAAAATCAGCCAATCAGCGGGTTGTATGCTGCCGGAGAAGTCACAGGTGGCTTACATGGAGACAATCGGATCGGTGGAAACTCAGTTGCAGAAATCATTATTTTTGGGCGACAAGCGGGCATACAAGCAGCTCGATTTGCTTCGGAAAATGAATGAAATAGAACGTAAATAAAAAGAGGTTGTGAAATCAGCGTTTTGACCTGAGTATTAGAGAAACAAACGGCAAAATAGTTCCTCATATTTTGCCGTTTGTTGAGCGAATACCGAGGGTCAGCTGATTGAACACCGTTTGTTCGGAAAAAGAGCGTGGGACAAAAGTAAAGAACACTTTTGTCTCACGCTCTAAACACGTATAAACGGCGAAAGCAGAAGCAACTCCTTCTTATTTCTTGGAGTTAAACGCTTCTGTCCCAGCCTCTTTTTTGATCAGCATGGTTTTATTCAGTTATCTTCAAAATGATTTTTCCGATGTTTTTGTTTGCTTCCATATATTCATGCGCTTGTTTGACTTCGCTGAATTGGAATGTACGGTCAATGATTGGCCGAATCTTGCCACTTTCTAGAAAAGGCCCCGCTTTTTCCATAAAAGTTTGTGCGAGCTCTGCTTTATACTGATCACTTCTAGGTGTCAATAATGTACCAAGAAGTTGGACGCGTTTCCCAATTAATACACCAAGGTCTATCTCAGGCACAATGGTTCCTCCAAGCATACCAATCAAGACCCAGCGACCATCAACGGCTATAGAAGCTAAATTCTTTTCCCAGTAAGAAGCGCCGATGAAATCCAAGATAACATCGACTCCTCGGCCATCAGTGATTTTTCTTACCTCTTCTTGAAAATCTTGTTTTTTATAGTTGATCAATTCATCTGCACCAAGTTCTTTACAAAAGGCGAGCTTTTCTTCTGATCCTGCAGTAACGATGATTTTCGCGTGAGAAAGTTGTCTAGCTAATTGGATCGCTGCTGTTCCAACACCACTTGCTCCTGCGTGGATCAAAACAGTTTCGCCTTCTTGTAATTTTCCAAGCCAATAAAGTGTTTGATAAGCAGTCAGAAAAACTTCTGAGATTCCAGCAGCAGAAACATAATCTAACGTATCAGGGAGAAGGATTGCTCGATTGGCAGGCATCACAGCATATTCAGCATAACCACATAGATTGACTAATCCGTACACTTTTGTCCCAGGAGTAAAAATGGGGATATCACTTTTATTCTCAACTACCTCTCCAGCTACTTCGACACCCAAAATAGGGTAGGGAGGTTTTAAAGAGACTGATTCTCTTTTCATGATATCTGTTCGATTGACAGCTGCTGTATGGACTTTTATCAATAATTCGCCTTGTTTTGGTTCAGGAACAGGCACTTCTATTTGTTCTAATACATCTACAGAACCAGGATGCTTGATTGAAATGGCACGCATGGATCTATTCCTCCTTTGCCCATTCTTGGAATGCTGTATTCAACTCTTGGCTACCTTCAGAAAGCACTAGAGTCGTACGGGAAATATCCGTTTCTTCCACAAGAGCGGCAAGTACAGCAGCAACTGTAGAACGAGTAATCGTTTTGGCTGCTTTTTCATTAGGCTTAGTCAATTGAATGGAGGTGACTTCTTCATCGTTCGTCAATGTGACTGGTTGAAGAATGACAAAATCTAAGTTAGTTCGTTTCAGCCATTCATCTGCATAATGTTTAGTAATATAATAATCTGTCATGGACTTAGGCCATTTTGCTGGTTCATCTGCATAAACAGCACTGACCATCAGATAGCGAGAGACATGCGCATTTTCAGCTGCGATAACTGTTTTGATTGCACCATCCAAGTCTACTTGCAAAAGATTCTTTCCTTGAGAACCGGCAGCAAAAATCAATACATCGATACCTTTGAATGCTTCAGCCATTTTTTCCACGGACCAAGTCAAATCAAAAGAGACATACGAAACATTCTCTTTTTTCACTAATGTCTGGGAAGCGACATCTCTTACCCCAGCAAAAATTTCGTGGGAACTTGAAGCTAAATCTTTTATCAGGTGTCGGCCAATCTGTCCGTTTGCACCTACAACAAAAATTTTCATTTTGGATCATCCTTTCGACGTCAAATCTTACTATTTAATAGTAACACCAAAAGAGAAAAAAATCAGACATCGGCTACGATGACTATCAGTGATGAAGAGAAGGGCGCTTGAAGTATCTTAACAAGACATTGCATACTGCCGCAGTCGCAAGACCAGCGACGATTCCTTCAGGTACGCCACTTGTAAAAATAACTGCAAGAATAGCTGAATAAACAGCGTTTAAATTTGTCCCGATGACTTTGGCGTAATCTTGCTGGAATAAAAAGTAGATCATATTCATCACTAAAATCGTATTGGTCAATGAGCCGGCAAGTCCTGCTAAGAATAAAGAGACGGTATCTGCTTTTTGTTTCATCAGTTTGCGCAGACCATTATAAACGAAATAAGGAACAACACCAATCAAGATCCGAGGGATAAACGCAATCAACAAGGCTTTCCAGCTTCCATGTTCAGTTCCGATGACTGGGATGAACGGAGAAAAGACAAAAGACAAAGGTGTTTGGATAACCGTACTTCGAATCATACTGATCAGTCCAAATGTACCGCCAAGAAAAGCACCTAGTCTTGGTCCTAAAACGATCGAAGCAATGATTACAGGTATATGCATGGTTGTTGCATTTATTGGGCCAATAGGAATAAACCCTAGAGGCGTAACAGCTAATAAAATCAAAATAGCTAAAAACATCGCAGTCAAAGTAAAGTTTTTTGTATTTTTCATAAGTACTCCTTTTTCACTAAGCATTTCTTTCGTTAAGAGTCAGCATGACCTGTTCGATGATCGTCTGAATATCAGCTAAGGCACCTTTTCCAAAATCTCCGCAAGCTAAAAGAGATTCTTTTGGTTCGATTTCCTGATAGCCGACAGATCTCAATGTTTCCAGATTACGCTGAGTAATCGGGTTTTGATACATATTCGTGTTCATAGCAGGGGCAATCAGTTTTGGTGTTCCCATCGGAAGCGCCATTGCGACTGTTGAAAGGAGATCGTCTGCAATGCCGTTTGCTAGCTTGCCGACAATGTTCGCCGTAGCAGGTGCGATTAGAAACAAGTCAGCTTGTTTGGCTAGTTCGATATGATTGATCACCTGTGGATTTGATTCTTGCATGACATCTGTATGGACTGCTCGCTTCGACAGAGATTGCAAGGTTAATGGCGTGATAAAATGTGTGCTGCTTTTAGACATAATCACATCTACTTGGACACCTGATTTGACAAATTGACTTGTAAGATCGGCGCTTTTGTAAGCAGAAATACTTCCGGTAACGCCTAATAAGATCTTTTTCATTTTGATTCCTCCAATCTAATTTTTTCAGTAATCAATGCAGCAATCTCAGATTTGCTTTGTGCTTCTTCCACTGTCCCATCTTTAGATAAGAGATAACCGTGGTGTGTCTCGCCATGGATTTCTGTCAAATCATTCGCGAAAATAAAATCAGTTTTGTTATTTATCAGACTGTTTTTGGCAACTGTAAGAAGAGATTCCTTTGGTACGTCTACTAATAGTTTGAAACCAATGATTTTCGCTTTCGGCTGCCATTCACGCAGATAAGAAATGATTTTTGGCGTTTTCTTCAAAACGAGCACAAGATGCTCGGTGTCAGAAGAGATCTTTGAAGCAGAGTGCTTTATTTGTTCATTTTCTGCAAACCAATTGGCCAGTTCTTCTTGTGTTGAAGAAGCGGGTAGTTTTTTTGCCAACTGTTCTTCTGAAAAACTAAAAGCAGGAGTAAAATCACTGACTGCCATACTGTGGATAATTGCATCATAGTGTTCTTTTTTTGTGAGTGCTTCTAATTGTAAAAACAAGTCTTGGGCAGACTCGATCGTATAGATCGTTATATTGGAACGTCTTTCCGGTTTCAGTGCTTGTCTCGTAGTCACGTAATCGACTGTGGTATCTGGGTTGGCAGCTAAGTGATCAGCTAAAGCTTGTCCTAATCGTCCTGTCGAATGATTCGTAATAGCACGTACCTGATCGATTTTTTCAGTTGTCCCTCCAGCTGTGATCAGAACCTTCATTTTTGGTCACCTACATTTACCAGTGTTCTTCCTTGATGTGTCCCAGCAAGTAGTTTAGTTGCTGTTTCAGGCAACTGCTCCAGAGTAACTTCTTGGACGACTAGATCATCTGCCATCTGCAAATCTGCCATCTGTTGCCATAAAGAAGGACGTTGTTCAATAGGTACATTGACAGAATCGATCCCAATCAATTGGATGTTTCGCAGAATAAAAGGCAAAACGGTCGTGTTTAGTTTGATTCCCCCTGCATTGCCACATAAAGCTGCTACACCGTTATAAGAGATCAATGGAAGAAGACTACTTAGTTGCTCACCACCTACTGTGTCGATGACAGCATCGATTTGCTGTTTTCCTAAAGTTTTTGTTGTTTCTGGCAGAAATTCATCAGGTCGTACGACTTGAGAAGCACCTAGGCTTTTTAGCCATGTGACAGACTCTTCTTTTCTGGAAAAAGCAATGATTGACTGGAATCCGAGTTTATGTAACAGGGCGACAGCTACACTGCCTACACCGCCAGAAGCACCAGTAACGACAACTTTTTTATTGGAGGTTATGCCTTGACGGATTAAAGCGTTCACACACAACATAGCAGTAAACCCTGCTGTACCAAAAATCATCGCTTGCCGCAGTGTCATATTTTTCGGTAGAGGGACTAACCAGTCTCCTGGTACTTTTTGGTATTGGCTGTAACCGCCTGGATAGGTGACACCAAGCCCAAAACCAGTAGCAAGTACAAGATCTCCTTCTGAAAAACGTGAATCTTTACTTTGGACGACAGTTCCGGATAAATCAATCCCTGGAGTCATCGGATAGGTTCGTATCACCTGACCAGACTCGCTCATTGCCAATGCATCTTTATAATTGACATCAGAATAGGCAATTTTTACCAAGACTTCATTTTCAGCCAATTCAGTAAATGGCAGATCACTGATTGCTGTATGGAAAACAGGTTCATTTATTACCTGAAAAGATCGAAAAGCGTTCATTCGTGAGACACTCCTTTTAAAAATTTTCTTTTATCATACCACAAAGCCTACTTTTTTATTCTGGTTCTTCCTTAAATTTAGACAAAAATTAGGTGAAAGAGGCAGAAAAAAGAAAGAATCGAATAAGTAGAAATGATTCGAAAAGATAAAGAAATATTCAGCAAAAAAAATTTTAAAAAGGGTTGCCTTTTGCAATAAAATTCGTATACTAATACGAGTGGTAGTAAACCAGAAGTTTACTATTAGAAAACTTCATACGGAGGAAATTATGGAAATTGGTGAGAAGTTAAGAAATTTGCGCATCCAAAAGAATTTGACACAAGAAGAACTAGGCGAACGCACAGATTTGTCAAAAGGGTATATTTCCCAGTTGGAACGAGATTTAAGTTCACCATCAATGGAAACATTCTTTTCTATTCTTGAAGTCTTAGGTGTCACTCCAGAAGAATTTTTTCATCAAGAAGCAGCGAATCTGCAAGTGGTTTATTCAAAAGAAGATCATACGGTTTATTTCGATGAAGAAAACGGGTATGAATTGGAATGGCTGGTGGCTGATTCGAATGAAAAAGAAATGGAGCCTGTCTTACTAACTTTTGAAGGTGCAGGAGAATATAAGACGTTTGAACCTTCATTATCTGAAACGTTTATTTTTGTATTAGAAGGGGAATTAGAGTTAAGCTTAGGAGAGACGGTCTATGTGGCAAAAGCAGGACAGTCGATCTATTATCAAGCGACAAAACAACATCAATTAAGGAATCATCTCAAAAAACGAACAAAAGCATTGATTGTCGCGACACAATCATATTTGTAATATAGGGGGTAAAAACGTGGGGAAACCAATCATTTCATTTGATCAAGTAGTGAAACGCTATGATGATGAAACAGTATTAAAAAAAGTAAGTTTTGAGATCGAACAAGGAAAATTTTATACACTGCTTGGTCCTTCCGGCTGTGGTAAAACAACGATCCTACGTATTATAGCTGGATTCACCGAAGCTACAGAAGGGGACATCTATTTTGAAGGGAAACGGTTGAATGATTTGCCAGCTAATAAGCGACAAGTAAACACCGTCTTCCAAGATTATGCACTTTTTCCTCATATGAATGTTTTTGATAACGTTGCTTTTGGATTGAAGATCAAAAAAATGTCCAAATCTGATATCGAAAAGAAGGTAAAAGATGCATTGCGTATGGTCCAGCTTCCTGGATATGAGAAACGGGAGATCAGTGAAATGTCTGGTGGTCAAAGACAGCGTGTAGCGATTGCACGAGCAATCGTGAACGAACCCAAAGTATTGCTACTAGATGAACCGTTATCGGCGCTTGATTTGAAACTACGTACAGATATGCAGTATGAACTGCGGGATCTGCAACAACGATTAGGGATCACGTTTATTTTTGTGACTCATGATCAAGAAGAAGCGTTGGCGATGAGTGATGAGATTTTTGTCATGAATAAAGGGAAAATCGTCCAAAGTGGTACGCCTGTAGATATTTATGATGAGCCAATCAATCATTTCGTTGCTGATTTTGTTGGGGAAAGCAATATCGTGGACGGTGTGATGATTGAAGATAATCTAGTTGAATTTGTTGGTAAGCAATTTGAATGTGTCGATGGCGGGATGCGCCCGAATGAGCCAGTTGAAGTTGTTTTACGCCCAGAGGATTTGACAATCACGACACCAGATAAAGGAAAGTTAGTCGTAACGGTCGATACTCAGCTGTTTCGTGGTGTCCATTATGAAATCATCTGTTATGATGAACAGCAAAATGAATGGATGGTCCATTCGACGAAAAAAGCTAAAGAAGGAAGTAAAGTAGGATTGGCCTTTGAGCCAGAAGATATCCATGTCATGCGTTTCAACGAGTCTGAAGAAGAATTCGATGCACGTCTTGACAGTTACGAAGAATAGGGGGGACAAGAATGAAAACAATGCGCAGGATCTATTCCGTCCCTTATATTTTGTGGCTCGGTTTATTCGTGATCGCGCCTGTATTAATGATCATTTATCAATCTTTTTTTGATATGAATGGGCAATTCACGCTGAATAACTATCTATCTTATTTTACGTCGGGGACATCGCTTTCTATGACGATCAATTCTGTATGGTATGCATTTTTGATCACGTTTTTTACACTGATCATCAGTTACCCGACTGCTTATTTTTTAACAAAACTGAAGCACAAGCAATTATGGCTGATGTTGATTATTTTGCCTACATGGGTGAATCTGCTGCTTAAAGCTTATGCATTTATTGGAATTTTCAGTGTTCACGGCAGCGTGAATCATTTCTTTGACTTTATCGGGATCGGACCGAAACAGATATTGTTCACAGACTTCAGTTTCTTGTTCGTCGCAACGTATATCGAGATTCCATTTATGATTATGCCGATTTTCAATGCACTGGAAGAGATGAATCCTTCTTTGATCAGTGCCAGCAGAGATTTAGGAGCGAATAGCTTTGAGACCTTCCGACGAGTGATTTTTCCATTATCATTAAATGGTGTGAAAAGCGGCGTCCAAGCAGTCTTTATTCCTTCTCTTTCTTTATTCATGCTCACTCGTCTGATTGGTGGTAACCGAGTAATCACTTTAGGAACAGCTATCGAACAGCATTTCTTGGTTACGCAAAACTGGGGGATGGGTTCTACAATCGGTGTGATTTTAATCATTGCTATGTTTATCGTGATGCTCCTGACAGGCGAGAAGAAAAAAGGAGGTCGCTCATAAATGAAAAAATTTAAATGGTCGTATCTTTATTTAGGGATCGTCTTTTTATTCTTATATGCACCGATCTTCTATCTGATTTTTTATTCCTTCAATGAAGGAGGAACGATGAACAGCTTTACAGGGTTTACTTGGGAAAATTATGAAGCTGTTTTTGAAGATACTCGTTTGATCATTATCGTATTGAATACGTTCATGCTGGCTTTTTTATCTGCATTGATCGCCACGATCATCGGGACATTTGGGGCTATGGGGATCTATTACACGAAGAAACGACGTGCACGGACAGCGTTGTTGAGCATGAATAACATCTTATTAGTCTCTCCTGATGTTATTATCGGTGCTAGTTTCTTGATTTTCTTTACACTACTAGGATTCGGATTAGGTTTTCAGAGTGTATTGCTTTCCCATATTGCTTTCAGCATTCCAATCGTCGTCTTGATGGTCTTGCCAAAATTGCAAGAAATGAACGATTCAATGGTTGATGCGGCTAGAGATCTTGGTGCTAATAATTTGCAAGTAGTCAAAAATATCATTTTGCCTTATCTTTCTCCAGGGATCATAGCTGGGTATTTTATGGCATTTACCTATTCTCTTGACGATTTTGCGGTTACGTTTTTCGTCACAGGAAATGGCTTTACAACGCTCTCAGTAGAGATTTATTCTCGTGCAAGACAAGGAATCAGTTTAGAAATCAATGCGCTAAGTGCATTAGTTTTCTTGTTCTCCATGATATTGGTCATTGGTTACTACTTCATTAGTAAAGAGAACCGTCCAAAACGGTTGAAGAAAAACAGAAGAGTACGCGAGGGGGTGGCACGGCTACGATGAAAAAATTACAATCTCTGTTTTTAGGTATTCTCATCATTATTGCGGTGCTGCTGCTTGGTGTACGTCAACTTGAAAAAACAAGTGGCATGAGTGGAGCGAAGGTACTGACGATCTATAACTGGGGGGATTATATCGATCCTAGTTTGATCACGAAATTTGAAAAAGAATATGGATACAAAGTAAATTATGAAACATTTGATTCTAATGAAGCGATGTTCACAAAGATCCAACAAGGTGGAACAAACTATGATATCGCTATTCCAAGTGAATATATGATCCAAAAAATGATCAAAGAAAAACTAGTGCTACCCTTAGATCATTCAAAGATCAAAGGATTAAATAATATCGATCCACGATTTTTAAATTTGGATTTTGATCCAGATAATCAGTATTCGATTCCATATTTTTGGGGAACTTTAGGGATCGTATATAATGATAAATTCTTTGATGCAGATCAAATCCAGCATTGGGATGATTTGTGGAAGCCGGAATTGAAAGACAGTTTGATGCTGATTGATGGTGCACGAGAAGTTATGGGGCTTTCTTTGAATAGTCTAGGCTATTCTTTGAATAGTAAGAATATGGCACAGCTGACAGAAGCAGCAAATAAATTGAATCATCTAACACCAAATGTCAAAGCAATCGTGGCTGATGAGATCAAAATGTATATGATCAATGAAGAAGCTTCCGTGGCAGTAACATTTTCTGGTGAAGCTGCCGATATGATGTGGGAAAATGAACATTTACATTACGTGATCCCACCAGAAGGGTCCAATCTTTGGTTTGATAATATCGTTATGCCAAAAACCGTGAAGAATAAAGAAGGTGCCTATGATTTCATCAACTTTATGCTAGAACCGAAAAACGCGGCACAAAATGCAGAGTATATTGGTTATTCTACACCAAATGAAAAAGCAAAAGCGTTATTGCCAAAAGACATTTCGTCGGACGAACAATTTTATCCATCTGATGACACGATCTCTCATCTTGAAGTCTACGAAGATTTAGGATCGAAATACCTAGGCATCTATAATGACCTATTCTTAGAATTCAAGATGTATCGGAAATAGTGAGAAAATCAGCAAATTTGCATAACTATAATAAAAAGGACTTAGTTTTGATGGGAAATTTTTCAAAATTAAGTCCTTTTTATGTAGTTGAAACGGGTATAATTATTTTAAGGAAGTGATCTAAGGATACCAAATTAGTATTTATTTGTTCTTATCCCCTATTGACTTTTCTTTCAAACATGCTATTCTAATTTTATTCTAATAGTATCCGATGAGAAGGAAAGTAGACAGGAAATGGTTCAAGAGAGGCTTTGGTTGGTGTAAAAAGCTAGAAGTTGACTGTCGAAAATGGCCTTAGAGGATTTTTTGTCGAAAGGTAGGCAAAAACGAACAGTCTTTCGTTACCAAGACCACTGATTTTATTGTCAGGCTGAGAGAAAGAATGTTTTTTCTGAAAAAAGGTGGTACCACGAGTATAATCGTCCTTTTACTAGTATTTGCTAGTAAAAGGATTTTTTTTTACAAAAAACAAAGAAAAGAGTGAGTGAAATGAGCAAAAACAAACCATTTACAGTAGATCATGTCGGAAGTTTCTTACGTCCGCAATCAATCAAAGAAGCAAGAAAAAAAGTTCAAGAAGGCTTACTTTCAAAAGAAGAACTTCGTACAATCGAAGATCAGGAGATAAAGAGATTAGTAGAAAATCAAAAAGCAGTGGGCATCAAAGGAATTACGGATGGCGAATTTCGGCGCGGATTTTGGCATCTTGATTTTTTAGAAGAACTAAATGGTATCGAAGGCTATGTTCCAGAAACTGGATATAATCAAACATTCCACGGGAAAGCAGCTCCAGCTTATAATATTCGGGTAGTAGATAAATTATCTTTCAATCCAAACCACCCATTTTTAAAAGATTTTGCTTTTCTGAAAGAAGTAGTGGAAACAGATGATACTTTTGTCGCAAAGGCAACGATCCCTAGTCCCACGATGATTTTACGACAAGAGATTCTATCTAACGATGGTTCTTCAAAAATCAATGAGATCTATCCTGATCTATCTGATTTTTATGAGGACTTGTCCTCTACTTACAAAGCAGCCATCCATGCTTTTTATGAAAAAGGTTGCCGTTACCTGCAATTCGATGATACAAATTGGGCGTTTTTAGCTGATCAAACTAAAAGAGAAACACTTCTTCAAAAAGGAATTGATCCGAAAGAAATGGCCCATATTTGTACAGAGATTATCAATAACGCACTGGAAGACAAACCAGAAGATTTGACGATCACGACACATATCTGTCGCGGGAATCACGCTTCTTCTTGGCTGTTCTCCGGTGGATATGAACCCATTGCAGAAGAGTTGTTTTCAACGAATTATGATGGTTTCTTTTTGGAATACGATTCTGAACGAGCAGGTGATTTTACCCCTTTAAGACATTGGAATAACAAAGAAAGTAAAGTCGTTTTAGGATTAGTTACTTCTAAGTTTCCAGATTTGGAAGATACGGAGAAGATAAAAGAACGAATAAAAGAAGCACAACAATTTGTACCGTTGGAAAATCTAAGTATCAGTCCTCAATGTGGGTTTGCTTCAACAGAAGAAGGAAATCATTTAACAGAAGAAGAACAATGGAAGAAAATCCAATTATTGCAGCAAGTCGCAAAAGAAGTTTGGCTATAAAAAATGTGGGCTTGGGAAAAATGTAGTGTTCCAAAAAGTTCGCTTTTCATGGAGTGGAGAGATCCACTCTTTTTATTTTCTGATGATTAGCCGTATCCCATAAATCCTTCACTATATTTTTCATTTTCTATAAACCAAAAGGAAAAAAATGACCTTTCCCTCTTTTCGATAAAATGATACGGTAATCGACAAAAGAAAGGGAGGAGATTGTATGAAAAGGAACAAAATGTTTTCACATTTTTTCAAAAAAAATAAACGATATGATCTTGTGAGTCAAAGTAACGAAAGCCAACAGAAACTAAATGCTCATTTTCAAGCCGTAGGATTTGATGTATACACGGATGTGTTAAAATATTTGCGCATGTATGAGAAGAAATACTATGCAGAAGAAACTAGTCATTCTAATTCTATGGAAGCATATTATCGGTTGGACTATGTTGCAAATTTAGCACAAATGACCTGGAGACCACCTTTTACTGGGGATACACCATCAAGTGAATTTATAAAATATTTTAAAAAAGACATGGTTGGTCAACTACAAGATAAAATTTATTTATCTGATTATCTTCATTATTGGTTGAATATAGAAAAAGAAAAATTGAACTATATAAAATCTACATGGCGATACGATGAAGAATTAAAAAAAACTTTCGAAGAAGAAAATAAAAAAACTTTCCAAATACACTATACTCTTTTGTTCTGGTGTCTTGATGGAAAAATCCCAAACAGAAAATTGAATAACCAAGCTGTAAATGATATAGTCAACCGAATGTCCGTTCATCATTATGCGATTCATGAGGAAGTCAAAAAATATTATAACAATAGAAGAGACATTTTTGGAGAACTAGTTCCTAGCATCTCACAACGTAAGCCAATCGACCCGGCTCACTTAAAGAAGTTACAGCAAATTTTGTTAGAAAAAAGAATAGAAAACAAAAATGAAAACAAAAAAACATCTAATAGAAATATCATATTAGGCCCTGGTGTTGAGAGATTAATATGAAGCCTTATAACATTAGGCGCCGTTATTCTAGAGACGACTATGCGTTAAGATTTATCTCAGAACCAAAAGATGGTTTTTCTAATGAAAAGAAACGCCTAAAATAACCAAACTGTGGAATATTTAAACTTTCTTAAACTATAACCTAATAAATGTGAAGAAATAATGCACAATTTCTTCACATTTATCTTCTATTCTATATACATACCAACCAACAACCCTATATACTTTTTCATTTTTACTCCTCAAGTAAAAATAACTCCTAGACCGCGGCTACCCACCGCGGTCGTTTTTTTATTCTTCAATCAAAATCGCTTTGATACCCAAACCTGACAAGATTCGTGCAGAAGTATAAGTATTCAGTCCTCTTCTAAAAGTAATGTAAACTTTTTTATCTTTTGGGATTTCATTGATTCGATCTCGTAATTCATTCATTGGAATATTTTTTGTTGCCGAGATACTGCCAGAAGGTGCTTTATTAGGTTCACGTATATCTAAAAAGAACGCTTCTTTCAAATCGTTTTCGGGTATATCACCTGCTTTGATTGTTTCTACGATATTTGTCATTTGATTAATTGCGACATAACCAGCTATATTCAGCGGGTCACGGGTAGTAGAATATGGGGGAGAGTAAGGCAACTCCAGATCGGGCAAATCAAAGACAGTCAAGTTTCCGGTGATCGCTACAGAAAGCTCTCCCATCCGTTTATCGACTCCCTTTTCTCCAAATGCTTGTCCACCTAAAATCCGACCGCTATCTGCATCAAAAATCAGCTTTAGATTTAATCTTGTGGCTCCTGGATAGAAATAGGCATGGTCAAAAGGAGTGATAAAAACAGTTTTGTAATTCGTTATGCCTGATGCTCTTAGTGCATGTTCTGTCATTCCAGCATAACTTGCTGTATAATCAAAGATTTTTGCGACACCCGCACCAATATATCCGCGATAGCGCATAGGCGTACCATTTAAAATATCTGCCAGCATGTGTCCTTGACGATTGGCCGCACTGGAAAGCATACTTTGAATCGGCTGCCCAGTCACTACACTAGTCGTTTCGATAATATCACCAATCGCATAGATGTCCGGCAGATTGGTTTGTAACTGGTCATCAACAATGATCTGGCCTGTATCTGATAATTGTATGCCGGCTGCTTTCACCACTTCATTATTCGGAGAAACACCAACAGCAAAGACAAGCATATCAGTGGAAAGGACGGAGCCATCTGATAATACTAATTCTCGACCTTTTTCACGGATCTCAGTAACTGTTGTTTCTAAATGAACGGTTAGTCCTTCTTTTAGCAATTTGTCATAAACTAGATCAGCGATTTCTGGATCATAAGGGAAAGCGACTTGCGGCAATTGATCGATTAAAGTCACGTCTAAGCCGCGATGCTTGAAATTCTCCGCTAATTCCAGACCCATGACACCTGCGCCAAGAATGACGACATGTTGTGGATCTTTTTCTTCCAGGAACGATTTGATTCGATCCGCATCCGTCACACTGCGAAGGACAAAGCCGTTTTCTGCTTCAAAAACTCCGGGAATATCCGGGTAAGCTGGTCTAGCACCAGAAGAGATGATCAACTTATCGTAATCCGTTTCTGTCTCTTTATTTGTAGATAGGTCTTTAACTAGTAATCGCTTAGCAGATGGATCGATTGCTGTTACTTCGTGTTTAGTAAAGACATCGATGTTGTTTTTTGTTTTCAATATTTCTGGTGTACGTTCGATCAGCGAGTCACGGTTCGTGATCACACCACCTAAATAATAAGGCAAAGCACAACTTGCGTAAGAAATATTCTCTCCGCGTTCATAGATAATGATTTCGTGTGCTTCATTCAATCGACGGAAACGAGTGGCAAATGAAGGACCGCCAGCTACACCGCCAATGACAACAACTTTCATAAAAACATCTCCTTTTCTACGTTGATCGTACTATGTTATGGCAAAAAACAGCAAATAATTGTGCCGGAAAATTATTGTTTATTTTGTCAGTAGAGAAAAATAGTAAGAAAAAGAGAACGGTTTCGCTATGTTTCTGCATAAAAAAGAAAGAGGCTATGACAACAGTGCTGTCACAACCTCTTTCCATTGGCTTTTAATTCTCGTATTCTTCTAATTCCAAGCTTAGTTCTTCCCATTCCGACAATTTTGTTTCTTGATCTTGTCTAGCTGATTCTAAAGCTTGGTTCAGCTCATTGAGTTTTACGTGATCTTCCAGATTTTCTGGTGCGACCATTTCTTGTTCCAACCGATCGATCCATTCATCGATCCGCGTCATTTCTTCTTCAACCTGAGTGATTTTTCGTTGAAGGCTACGGATAAGCTTTTGCTGTTCTTTGCTCTGGTAATAATCGGATTTATTCGTAGGAGCAGGAGCGGATTCTGGCTCATCTTGTGCCAACAATTCGGCGATTTCTTCTTCTTCTTGTTTTTTCTCTAAATAATAATCATAGTCTCCAAGATAGACTTTACTGCCATTTTCAGAGAGTTCGACGACTTTTGTCGCAATCCGATTGATGAAATATCGGTCATGGGAAACAAAAAGCAGTGTGCCATCGTAATCGATCAATGCATTTTCTAATACTTCTTTGTTGTCAATATCTAAATGGTTTGTTGGTTCATCCAAAATCAAAAAATTTTCTTTGTTCATCGCTAGCTTGGCTAAAGCAACCCGTGCTTTTTCACCGCCGCTTAACAGAGGGATTGGTTTTTCTACATCTTCGCCAGAAAATAAGAAAGCACCTAAAGCACTTCGAATGTCTTTTTCTGGAGTGGTAGGATGCTCATCCCACAATTCTGCTAGAATCGTCTTGTTTGTATGCAGATCAGCTTGCCCTTGATCATAATAGCCGATGGTGACATTTGTCCCTAGCGTTTCTTTGCCACGGATAAAAGGAATCTGGTGGATAATCGATTTCAGCAACGTCGATTTTCCGATACCATTCGGACCTACTAGAGCAATCGCTTCTTGTCGGCGGATATCCAAATTGATTGGTTCAGATAAGGTGACATCATCATATCCGATAGCGGCATCTTCGATCTGCAAGACAACATTTCCAGAAGGTTTTTCTATACTGAAAAGAAAGTTTGCTTGTTTCTCATCCCCTTGAGGACGATCCAGACGTTCCATTTTTTCTAATGTCTTTCTGCGACTTTGCGCCCGTTTAGTGGTAGAGGCACGAACAAGATTCCGAGCAACGAAGTCTTCTAATTTGTGGATCTCTGTCTGCTGCTTTTCATAAGCCTTCCATTCACTTGTCAGCTGTTCTGCTTTCAAGTCTAGATACTTCGAATAGTTGCCTTTGTAATGGCGCATTTTTCTTCTGCTTAGTTCATAAACTTCATTGACTACTTTATCTAAGAAATAACGGTCATGTGAAACAATCAGTAATGCACCGGTATAACTTTGCAGATAATTTTCAAGCCAGGAAAGCGTCTCGATATCCAAGTGGTTTGTGGGTTCGTCTAGAATCAAAATGTCAGGGTGTTGTAAAAGCATGCGAGCTAGAGCTAAACGTGTACGCTGTCCACCTGATAAAGTATCGATTTTCTGGTCATAAAAGGAAGAATCGAATTTAAAACCATGCAATACGGAACGAATTTCATTTTCATAACCATAGCCGTTTCGATCCGAAAAATCGTGTTGCAGGCGATCATATTCTTTTAAATAAGAAGTATAAGCGGGTGTATCTGGCGTACCTTCGCTAATGAAAATCTCTAGTTCGCGCATCCGCTGTTCCATTTTTCTAACTTGTTCAAAAGCTTTCAACATCTCGTTCCACACTGTTTCATTGGAATCAAGTCCTGTGTCCTGAGCGAGGTATCCGAGAGTCGCTGTTTTATTTTTAGCAATCTTTCCATCATCTGGTGCTTCAATTCCAGCAATGATCTTCAATAAAGTCGATTTTCCAGCGCCATTTCTGCCAACTAAAGCGACACG
The DNA here is from genome assembly GCF_002141285.1 of Enterococcus sp. 3G1_DIV0629. NCBI lineage: Bacteria > Bacillati > Bacillota > Bacilli > Lactobacillales > Enterococcaceae > Enterococcus > Enterococcus sp. 3G1_DIV0629. Next base: position 250,492 of record NZ_NGLI01000001.1, read on the forward strand.
AGCGCCTGTACTGATTTCTAAATGTATGTTTTCAAATAAGACTTCTGCACCAAAATGGCGAGCAATCTGATTGGCTTGTAATAATATCATGGAATCCTCTTTTCTACTTTGTGAATTCTCCTCAAATAAAAAACTATTTTTCAATTAGTAGTCTACCATAAATTCCCTCATACTGCGAGATTTGCAGAAATGATAAATAAATGAATAAAGAATAAAATTTCACAATATCTGAGCAATGGAATTGATTTTTTCCTATAAATACTGCTATGATGGAGAAATCAAAGATGTAATTAGACAATACGTGGAGGTCATTTCGTGAAAGATCATATTATTCCAAAGGCGACAGCAAAAAGACTGCCTTTGTATTATCGTTATTTAAGGATTTTAAATAATGCTGGAAAGAAAAAAGTGTCTTCAACTGAATTAAGTGAAGCCGTTCAAGTAGATAGTGCAACGATCCGTCGAGATTTTTCTTATTTTGGCGAATTAGGAAAACGTGGGTATGGGTATGATGTAGAAGATCTTATGCACTTTTTTGCGAAGACATTAAATGATGATCAATTGACAAATGTTGCGCTGATTGGTGTAGGGAACTTGGGAAGTGCTTTACTAAAATATAAATTCCATCAAAGTAATAGCATACGTATCAGTTGTGCTTTTGATGTGAATGAGGAAATCGTTGGACGCATCGTAGACGGTATCCCCGTTTATCCAATGGAAGATATGTCGGAACAAATCAAGATCCAGCAAATCGAAGTAGCGATTTTAACGATTCCCGCTGAAAGAGCACAAGAAGTAGTCAATCAGTTAACGGAAGCAGGAATCAAAGGAATCTTGAACTTTACCGCTGCTCGATTGAATGCTCCGTCAGATGTATTGATCCAAAATGTTGATTTGACGAATGAATTGCAAACCTTAATCTATTTCTTGCATTCTGACGCAAATGCGCATTCCGAAAATACAGCAGAATAAAAATAAAAAGCGATTGAACAAATGAAGGCAAAACTTTCACTTGTTCAATCGCTTTTTTCTGTTTGGATAATGATTATTCTGTTCGAAAGATTTCTTCATAAGAAAGAGAGTCATCTTCTGCTGTCAGTTCATCTAGTAAATACCGGATTTTTTTAAAGTCGATGAACCGCGCTTGCCGAAAGACCTCTTTGCCTTGATGAAAAATCAGAACAACTGGCGCAGTCAATACTTCAAATCTGCTAGCTACTTCTGGTGTTTCGAATGCATCCAAATGAAGTGCCGGAATATCATAATGGGTGAGCAGCTCCTCCAATCGTGGACGAACAGCGTGACAAACACTGCAATTAGGCATCGAAAGATAAACGATGGCAACGGATGATTGTTGCAGTATGTCTTGAACTTCAGTCAAGTTAGTGGTTTGTTTCATTTTCATTCTCCCTTTTGTGATAGAAGTGATATGTACGAGACCTTAATTTAATGGGAATAATAGAAAAAGTCAATTGAAGTGCTTTGATAAAAAATAAGAGTTGTGTAAAAATTTACAGAGCAACTTGTTTTTTTTTGAATAAAAGCGTATATTTGCAAAGCGAATGAACTAGAAATGAAAAGGAGGAAACTCATGTTTTCTTTTATTCCCAATTCGGTTTTGCAGATGAGTACGATTTTCTTATCGATCGTTATCGAAGCATTGCCCTTTGTACTATTAGGTTGTCTTATCTCAGGCGCCTTACAAGTATTTTTGACCCCAGAACGTGTGAAGCGATGGCTTCCTGAAAATCGTATATTCTCTATTTTTACTGGTTCGATCTTAGGATTTTTCTTTCCTTCATGTGAATGCGGCATCGTACCAATCGTTCATCAGTTTGTAAAAAAAGGCGTGCCGGTCCACACAGCATTTGCTTTTATGCTGACAGCGCCAATCATTAATCCCATCGTGATTTTTTCCACGTTTATCGCATTTGGCAATTCTTGGCAGATGGCAAGCTGGCGGGTGATAGGCAGCTTTTTTGTTGCCCTTGTGATTGGTGTCTGGCTTGCCTATTTTCAAAAAGACGCTGTATTGAAAGAAAAAATCTCCTCTAAAGTAGCAGAAGATCACCACCATCATGTCCATGAAGAAGAACACAGTGATAAGAATGAACCAAAAAATCGGCTGATCCATCAAACGGGGCATGTGTTGACACATTCAATCGATGAATTTTTTGATACAGGTCGTTATTTGATCATTGGTGGGTTAATCGCAGCTGCGATGCAGACTTATTTACCAACTAGAGTGATGCTAACGCTCGGCTCAACAAAGATTTTAGCCATCATTATCATGCTGTTATTAGCTTTTACGATGTCTCTTTGTTCAGAAGCAGATGCGTTTATCGGGTCTTCTTTGTTAAGTCTGTTCGGCACAGCACCTGTAGCTGCCTTTTTGGTCTTTGGTCCGATGGTCGATATCAAAAATCTATTGATGATGAAACGATATTTTACAGGACGTTTTATTTTATCGCTGATCGGACTGATTGCCCTTAGCGTTGTTGGATTCACATTATTTATCTAGGAGGAAAAGTATGCTGCGGTTTTTGATTTTATCTGGCTATTTCGAATTGATGATGTATTTGCAAGTTTCTGGCAAACTTGATCAATATATCAATGTCCACTATCGTTATTTAGCTATTCTTTCGATGATTTTATCTGCTCTTTTGGCTTTAGTTCAGCTGTATTTGTGGGTCAAAAACGGAAAAGCAGAGGAAGAGACGCACGAGCATAATCATGATCACGACCATGGGTTATCGAAACCTTATCAACGTGGAATCGCCTATGTACTGCTTGCTTTGCCAGTGATCGTTGGTACGTTGTTTCCAACAGTTAGTCTGGACACTACGATCGTAGAAGCCAAAGGATTTAATTTTCCGGTAAGCAAAGAATCGGTAGGGGATCCGGAAATGCAGACACAATACCTAAAGCCGGATACAAGTATTTATTTCAACAAATCAGACTACTTAGACCAAATGAATGAACTGAAAGAGAAGTATGGGGATAAGCAGACTATCGAGATCACAGATGAAAATTATTTAGAAGTCATGGAGCTAATCTATAATTACCCTAGCGAATTCATTGGCAAAAAAATCAGCTACGAAGGATTTGTTTACCAAACACCGAACGATAGCAATGCAGATGTCTTCTTGTTCCGATTCGGTATTATCCATTGTGTGGCAGATTCAGGAGTCTTTGGATTGTTAACACATATGCCTGAAGGAGTAACGGTTAAAAATGATGAGTGGTATAAAATAGAAGGAACCATCCAATCGGACTATTATCAACCATTCAAGCGTGAAATTCCATCTGTAGTTGTGACAAACGCTGAGAAAGTCTCTGCTCCGAAAAATCAGTATGTGTATCGTTCTTTTTAAAAGAAAAAAATAAATGAACATAGCTCAGACAGTTGACGTGTAAGGACGTCGGTTGTCTGGCTTTTTTTGTATGAGATATTTGGCTATTTGATATGTTTTGTAAAATGATATTTATTTTAGAAGTTGCATACTGAATGTAGTTGATGGCGGTTTCAAAGGTGTTGGAAAAGATTGTGAAGAGAATTACAATTTATTCCTAAAATGTATTTAGAAAAATGGTATGCAATAATTTAAATAGTAAAATATCAAGTGGAGGTACTTTGTATGATAACACGTATATTTATTTTGGATGACAGTTTGGTTTTTGAAAAAATGATAGAAGATATTTTAGAAGAATCCAGAAATTTACTGATTCCTTGGAATTTCGAGATAATCAAGGGATTGAACGTCATGCAGTTTGTTGAATTTGTCAAAAACAATGACATTCGTTCATCGGATATTTTTTTTCTTGATATCGATTTGAACGCTTATTACAGCGGGATTGAACTAGGAGAAATGCTTAGAGAAAAGAACGCGAAGTGTAAAATTGTTTATTTGACCTCTCATCCGAATAAAGCAATAGCTGTTATTAACCGAAATATTACGCCTAGCGGTTATTTGATAAAAGAATTCACTTATGAAAAAAATAAAAAAAACATCCAAAGTTACTTATTGAAAGAAAAAGAGAACGAGCCTGTTCAACAAGCAAACAAAAAAAAGTGGACGTCTGTTCGTTATGGCAATAGCGATCATTATATCCATTATGATGAGATCCTTTATCTAATGAGTATGCCAGGTTATAAAAATAAAATAGGCTTGGTATTGAAAGACGAAGAGGCTCTCGTAAACGGCACAATAAAAAAATATAAAAAAACACTGGAATATGAGTATTTATGTAAAGATTTAAAAGCCTACATCATTAATACTGAAAACGTTGCATCTATTAGCCGAGTAAATGAAGTAGTAACGTTTACGAATGGAGAACAGTTAGAGATGGGTAAGAGAAGTATTGATAAACTAAAGAAATTTATTCAAGAAAAGATAGGGAATGAATCATTTTAAAAAATTAAAAATAAAGGATCATATCTAACTTTTTAGTAAACAGACTTAATTTAATCATGCAAGTTCCTTTTTCCATTTTGTTTCTCTAATACTCGGACCAAGATGCTGATTTCACCACTTCTACTAAACAGTGTTCCAGAAGTAGCTTCTTCTAAAAATAAGATGGGATTCACAAAAATTTAAGAAACCATTTTCGTGAATCCTGTCTTATTTCGTGAAGCTAATCACTTCTGTCACAACCTTTTTTTGTTACATTTCGTTTATTTAAAAAGCCGTTTTTTTCGCTTCAACATGATTGCATCACGCTTTACTTTGAAGTTGCGGATGTTATGGTTAAAGACTTCCGATAATACGAGACCTAAAGCAATTGCACCAGCTATCATGATTGCTTGGACCGCATAATGAGCCGCTTCTTGATAGGATTCAGTAACGAGATTCCGAACCGCTTGATAAGCCAAACCACCAGGGACTAAAGGAACCATCCCAGGGATATTGAAAATCGTTACAGGCATTCTCAAACGTTTAGAGAAAAGATCACTGATGAATGCGACTCCTAAAGAGCCAAGCAATGACCCGAAAGCAGCAGATCCGCCCATTTGAACACAGATCCAGTAGATCATCCAGCCGAAAGCACCAGAAAGACCACAACAAACCAATGAACGCCTAGGGACATTTGTAACAATGGCAAATGCCGCAGTCGCTAAAAAACTAAAAGAAAATTGAATAAACATCGTGCCCATACTCGTGCTCCTTTCTTAATAAAAAAGCTGGAAAATAAAAGCAATCGCAAAACCAATCATCGTAGCAGTCATCATCGCTTCTGTTCCGCGAGAAACCCCTGACACATAATGGCCAGCTAGCAAATCACGGATAGCATTCGTAATTTGAACCCCAGGAACCAAAGGCATCACACATCCGATGATAATTAAATCCTGATTGCTTCCTAAGCCAAAACGAACACTGTAGATAGCAGCTATGCCAATCAATAAAGAAGATAAAAATTCCGATAAAAATTTGATTCTAAAAAATTTCAAACTATACAGATAAACTGCGTATCCCCATCCACCAATAACTAAAGTCACAGGCAAATCGGTCATCTTTCCGCCGAATAACACCATGATCGTTCCGCTGATAACTGCCGCACTAACGATCTGCAACCAGACAGGAAAGAACGAACGGTCTCGGTCGATTGCCTGCAATTCACTGTAAAGTTCTTCTAATGTTAGTTCTGAAGCAACATACTTACGTGAAAGATCATTCACTTTTACTACTTTTTCTAAATTGATCGAACGGTTGGTAATTTGTTCCATTCGAATGGTCGAGGTACGATCAAGACCAATAAAGAGACCAGTCTGCGTGACATAGCTGACCAAACGGAAATTTCCAGAAGCTAAAGCAATTCGACTCATCGTATCTTCTACCCGATACATCTCTGCATTGCTTTCCATCATGATTTTCCCAGCGAGTAGACAAGTGTCTAGCAGCAGATCTAATTCTTTTCCCGTCATAGCATCTTCTCCAATAATTGATTGATTAGTTTTATTTTACTACAAAACATATCGGAAGCGTAAAGAATAAAAAAACTTGAGGAAGGAGTGAAAGAGGCGTATACTGTTTTTGTGCCGCGGGTGTAGTTTAGTGGTAAAATCCCAGCTTCCCAAGCTGATGTCGCGGGTTCGATTCCCGTCACCCGCTTAAAAGTGGTTGTGAAAAAGCTGCCCTGCATCAAGAAATAAGAACAACCAAGCAAAAAGCTTCTTATGTTTTTGACTTGGTTGGACTTATTACGCAGATGCAAACTTTTGAACACCGTTTGCCAAGAGGTCGTACAGAAGCCGTTTAGTTTTGAGTAGTAAGAAAAATTTTTTGATTGATAATAAATATCTTGTAAATAGTGTTTTGTGATTGAGTAGAGACGAGGAATCCGTCTCTTTTTTGTGTTTTTAAGCCGTCTAAAAACTGGTTTTATTTTTTTACTGTTTCTATTTCTTTCCAGTATTTATTTATAGGGGAACATATGTTAAGATTTAGGGAGCTGTTAGTAAAGGAGTAAAGAAATGAGCAAAAAAACAACCAAGGCGATTGTGGGGATCGTCGCTGCTGTGATTGCAGGGGCACTCGGTATTTCCACCACACAAAAAGATTCAGATATCTTCCAACAAATTACAACCATTTTTGATTCCACACCGCAAGCTTCTCAAGTAGCGGATGTGCCAGAATATGATGGAAAACATCAAGAAATAGAAATCAATGGGAATCAGCCGGAGTTTACAAAAGAGGACCTTAGTCTTTCCAAAGGGACATGGGAAAGCTATTCAAATATAGACAAATTGAACAGAGTAGGACAAGCCAATGCGATGTTGGGAAAAGACTTGTTTCCTACTGAAAAGAGAGAACCTTTGTATATTGATCCGACAGGTTGGAAACAAAAGAAATTAAGTGACGGACAATGGTTATACAACCGCAGCCATTTGATTGGTTTCCAGTTGACTGGTCAAAATAATAACATTAAAAACTTAATGACAGGGACGCGTTCGTTGAATGCTCCGTATATGCTTGTCCATGAAAATGATATTGCGGCATATATCAAGGAAACAAATCATCATGTACGCTATCGTGTCACTCCTCATTTCGAGGGAAATGAACTGGTAGCAAGAGGTGTGCAGTTGGAAGCAGAAAGCATTGAAGACAAAAAAATTGAATTTAATGTCTTTATCTACAATGTTCAAGATGGCTACACCATCAATTATGAGACAGGGCAAGCAACGAAAACGAAAAATTAGTAGCAGCAATTCGAATTTTTTATGAACTTTATGAAAAAATTGTGTAAAAACATACTTTCAAAGAAATATAGCGTATACTTTATGAAAAGAGGGCTTTTGAAAAAGCCACAGAAAAAAGGAAAAATCAGACAAATCGTGTTTCTTAATTTATTCAGAAGTTTGGAATATTTGTTTGTAGTTTTCCCTTTCTTCGAGTAAAATAAGGGTGTAGAAGGTAAGCTGGAATTACCTTGCGGGAAAGAGGTGTAGAATCATGGGTTTTACAGATGAAACCGTACGTTTTGGTTTTGACGATAGTCGCAAAAAAGAAGTGAGCGAAACATTAGCGATTGTTTATCGGGCTTTGGAAGAAAAAGGCTACAATCCAATCAATCAGATTGTCGGCTACTTGCTTTCTGGAGACCCGGCCTACATTCCTCGTTATCGTGATGCACGAAATTTGATTCGCCGTCACGAACGCGATGAAATCATGGAAGTAATTGTCAAAGACTACCTCTCAAATCATGGAGTGAATTTATGAGAGTAATGGGCTTGGATGTCGGTTCTAAGACAGTAGGCGTTGCTGTGAGCGACCCCTTTGGCTGGACAGCTCAAGGAGTAGAAATCATTCGAATCAATGAAGCAGAAGAAGAGTTTGGCTTTGATCGGTTGAAGGAATTAGTGGCGCAGTACGAAGTAGACCGTTTTGTAGTTGGATTACCTAAGAATATGAACAATTCCATCGGACCAAGGGCAGAAGCTTCCATGTTATATGGAGAGAAGATCAAAGAACTATTCTCCTTGCCGGTTGATTATCAAGATGAACGACTAACCACTGTTCAGGCAGAACGTATGCTAGTAGAGCAGGCAAATACTTCAAGAGCGAAACGAAAAAAAGTCATCGATAAATTAGCAGCTGTGATGATTTTACAAAATTATTTAGACGGCTCAGGTAAGCAATTATTTTAATAATAAAAAGAAAAGAGGTAATCTTATGACAGAACATAACCATTCCCACGACCACGAAGGACACGAACACATTACATTGGTGGACGACCAAGGAAATGAAACATTATACGAAATCTTGCTAACAGTTGACGGACAAGAAGAATTTGGACGTAACTATGTTCTTTTATATCCAGCTGGTGTTTCAGAAGATGAAGATGTAGAATTACAAGCTTATGCATACATCGAAAACGAAGATGGAACAGAAGGCGAGTTAGAACAAATCGAAACAGACGCAGAATGGGATATGATCGAAGAAGTATTCAATACATTCATGGCGGAAGAAGAAGAATAGAACGAAAGAATGAATTAATAAGATATAAAAAAAGGGATTGTGACAAACGTCTTGTCACAATCCCTTTTTCCAAATAAACGATGCTCAATCAGCTGCCCCTCGGCATTCGCTCGAAAAACGGCGAAATATGAAGAACTATTTTGCCATTTGTTTCTCTAATAATCAGGTCAAAACGTTGATTTCACAGTCTCTTCCTTAAACGGTGTTCAATCAGCTGACCCTCGGCATTAGCTCAAAAAACGGCAAAATATGAGGAGCTATTTTTCCGTTTTTTTCTCTAATACTCAGGTCAAAACGTTGATTTCACAGTCTCTTCCTTAAACGGTGTTCTCCTGCCAACTCCTCGGTCACAAGTCACAATATTCAACAAACATGAGAAGCTGTTTTTTGAAATTGTTCCTTGTGACTCGGAGCTGAACGGCAGGCTCACGACCTCTTGGTATAAACGGTGTTCAAAAGCCAGTTTCTCGGTATTAAGCTAAATTTATGCAAAAATGTGGAAAGCCATTTTCACAAAATTTTTCTTAATACTCGAAACTAAGCGGCTTTTTCACAACCTCTTCTTTAAACGGTGTTCAAAAGCTTGCATCTGCGGTAATAAGTCCAACCAAACAAAAAATAGGAGGAGCTATTTTTGTTTGGCTGTTCTTATTACTTGATGCAGGACAGCTTTTTCACAACCTCTTTTCGTTTAGCACTACATTTCCTTAAAAAGTAGAAAAGCTTTCGAAGCCTCGTTTGTTTCTTTTACTGTATAATAAAAGAAAAGAGTAAAAATCGCCAAAAGAGATAAACAAGAGAAAGGAAATAAAAGATGATTGGTCTGATTTATTTTATGGTGATCGTTCTGGCGAACACAGTCGGCGCTATTTCCGGGATGGGTGGAGGCGTGTTGATCAAACCGATTCTTGACCTTATCGGTGCCCATTCTGTTGCAGGGATTTCTTTTTACTCAACAGTTGCAGTATTCACGATGTCCATTGTTTCGACTGTGCGACAAGTATCAAGCGGGAAATCACTGAATTGGCAGATTGTCGGTTGGGTATCTAGTGGAGCTGTTGTTGGAGGAGTAGTCGGCAACATTGTATTCGAAGTTTTTTTACAGTTATTTGAAAATGAGAAGCATGTGCAGCTGATTCAAATTTTTTTGACGGTATTGACCTTGGTTTTTGCGTTCTTCTACACCAAGCATCATCAGCCAAAATTTCATTTGACGTCATGGACTTGGTACCTTATATGTGGGGTAGTTCTGGGCTTTTTAGCTAGCTTTTTAGGTATTGGTGGCGGACCAGTCAATGTTTCTTTGTTGATGCTGATGTTTGCATTGCCAATAAAAGAAGCAACACTATATTCTCTATCTACGATTTTCTTTTCTCAACTGGCAAAATTGGTAACGATTGCTTTAACAAGTAGCTTTATGCGCTTTGATTTATCTATGTTGTTTTATGTTATCCCCGCTGCTATTATTGGAGGTTTGTGGGGAGCAAGATTTAGCAGGATTTTGTCTTCAAAAAAAGTGACCTTTATTTTTCAAGCAATCGTCATCGTGGTTCTTTTGATCAATCTTTACAATGCTTTCGTCATCTTGCAAACATTAGAAGGACCTGGATTCAAGCAAGTCAAAATCACTGAAAAGTCTTTTTTTAAATGAAAAAAGGAGTATACTGTGATAAAAAAATTCATTTAAAAAAATAGAAATTGGCTGGTGATTTGGATGTTGCGGGAAATGCGTTTAGGTGATGCAGAAGCACTACGAGAAATCAATGCGGAACAATTAGGGTATGATGTACCATTAACTGTTACGGTGAGACAAATGAAGAAACTGTTGAAGGAGCCAGAAAAAAATTTTTTCTTGGTTTATGAAGATCCTATTTCTAAAAAAGCAGCTGGCTATGTACAAGCGGAGTCCTATGAATCGATTTTCAGCGATCCGATGTTCAATATTATGGCACTTGCTGTGTCTAAACATGCTGAAAAAAGAGGAATCGGAAAGGCCTTGATGACTGGCGTAGAAGAAGAAGCGAAAAAACGAGGAATATCAGCAATAAGACTTAATTCTGCAGAATACAGAGTAGAAGCACACCGATTTTATGAACACATCGGTTATCATTCCGATAAAATGCAAAAAAGATTTTTGAAAATCCTGTAAATTTTTATCAAAAAATACCTGGTCATCAAGCCGATACTTGATGATCAGGTATTTTTTTGACTAAGAAAGTAATTGCATCAAGAAACCTGAGATGATCAAAACGATGGCACCACCAAGCCGATTGCCCATTTGAGCGAAAGCAATAAGTTCCATCCGATTAGCTGCAGATAAGACAGCTACATTTCCTGTACCACCCATCGAGTTGTTGCATAAGCCAGCAGTAATAGTTGATTCGATTGGATATAAACCAAACAAACGACCGACAAATCCTGAAACCACTGAAATCGCGATAACACTTGTCAAACATAAGACAACAAATTGCCATGTCAAAGCAGAAGCCAATACATTCAGATTCAATAACGCAATACCGATACCGGCAAGAACAGCTGCTGTCAAGTTTTTGACAATCAAGTTGTTGAACATGATAGCTGCATCTTCGTAATATTCTGGTAAAAGGTTTGCGATTTTACAGATAACAACGATAATGATCATGAATGCGTACGCATGGACTTTAGGAACAAAATAGTTACCGATTTGTCCTAAGATGAAGAAAGTCAATGATACCATCAAACCAACACCTAATTGTGGAATGGAAGGTTTTACATTTCTAGGTTTTCCATCGCCAAGGTCGCCTTTTTCCATTAATTTACCATTACCGTTGAATTTTGGCATTGATTGTCCCGCACGAGCAACTAACGCTGCACCAATAATAGCTAGGACATTTGTCATTGCTGTAGCAGGAATCAGGCGGGAAATGATAGAAGAAGCGTCCGTACCTAAAACATTTGCATAAATCGTTGATAAAGGTACGGCTCCGGCTCCAACACCACCAGCCATTGCGGGCAATGAGATATATAAAACGGAATTTGCAAAACCATTTCCGATAAGCATACCTACGAGTCCTACGGCAAAAAAGGAGACGACCATTGAAATAAGTGCAACAGGAATAAAACGAACAGAAGCTTTCATCAATAGATTACGGTTCATACCAAGGATGCTACCAGTAATCAAGGCAGCAATATAAAAGTCTAAAAAGCCCATATTGCTGACAAAGTTTTCTGTGGATTTCACTACATACTCAGGTAAGATCCCAAATGTAGCAATCGCAGCAGAGGCAAAAATCGCAAAGACGGAGCCACCACCTAAATAACTTTTGACGATAGGGATTTTTGTCCCGATAAAATGAAATAAATTACCGAAAATGACCAAAACAGCGATTGGGCCAATCATATTCGTCGGTAATTTTCCTAAAGCCATTGCAATGATCAGGACAAGAACCATGATCAAATAAAGGGGCAAACTTACGCCGGTAATTTTTGTTGACCAAAATCCTTCTTTTTTCTTTTCCTCAACTGCAGTTGCAGTTGTTGTTTTTTGTGCCATTTTTACAGATCCTTTCTTATTCTGTATCGTATGAAAAAAGCCAAAGAGAAGCGGCAAAAGAGCAGTAGTTGGCTGGCTGCTGTTTTGCCGCAGTCGCTTTTTTCTTTTTAGACGTCATACAAAGTTTCTGTATGTTCTTTTACTATAACAATCTTAATCTTCTAAAGATTTATATTCAGGAACCCATTTAGCAGATTCAACTGCTTCTTTGATATCCGTAATTTCTTCACGATTCAATTTTTGTGCAACAACTGATTTTGCGACAGTTTCAGCAATCGTTTGAGAGAATTCAGTGATTTTTGCTACTGGAGGCAAGATAGCTGCTCCTGGTTTTGTTACATCAACGATTCCGCCTAATGCTCGACTAGCTTGAGAAATGATTTCAGCATTTACTCGTGTAGCTGTTGAAGCAATCAAACCAAGCCCTAATCCTGGGTACATCAACGCATTATTTGCTTGACCGATTTGGTAAGTTACACCGTTATATTCCACATCAGCAGCAGGGATACCTGTTCCAACTAAAGCTTTTCCGTCCGTCCATTCAATCAAATCTTTTGCTTTTGCTTCTGCCAATTTTGTTGGATTAGACAAAGGCATGATGATTGGACGTGGGGTATGAGCCGCCATTTCTTTCACGATTTCTTCAGTGAATGCTCCAGGTTGGGTAGAAGTACCAATCATGATTGTTGGATGGATTGCTTTTACAACTGCTTCTAAGTTTGTCAATTCATCAGCATTAGTGAATTCTGAGCGTTTACGAGCAAATGGGATTTGACCAGGAGTCAATCCTTTTGTATCTTCAAACAATAAACCTTGTTTATCTACTTGATAGAAATGTTGGCGTGCTTCTTCTTCAGGTACACCTTGACGGATCATTTCATCTAAAAGGATGTTTGCGATACCTACACCAGCAGTACCAGCACCGAATGTCAAGATTGTTTGATCTTTCAATTGCTCACCTGATATATTCAATCCACCTAATACACCAGCTAGTACAACGATTCCTGTGCCTTGGATATCATCATTGAAAGTAGTGATTTTATCTTCGTATTTTTCTAAGATCGTTGCAGCATTTCCTCGTCCAAAATCTTCCCAATGTAATAACAATTCTGGGAATAATTCAGTAGCTGATTGAACGAATTGATCGATGAATTCGTAGTAAGTTTCGCCTTCTACACGAGCATGACGATTCCCTAAGTATAATGGATTATTCAATAATTCTTCGTTATTAGTACCAGCGTCGATCGATACAGGTAAGACCTGTGCAGGATTGATACCAGCCGCAGCAGTATAGACCATCAATTTACCGATAGCGATGTCAACACCGTTCACACCCCAGTCACCCATACCTAAGATTCCTTCTGCATCTGTCACAACGATCAAACGAATGTCGCGTCCATCTGCTGCGTTTTTCAAACTTGCTTTGATGTTTTCTGGTTCGTCGATTGAAAGAAATGCAGCATCTTGTGGTTTCAAGAAAATTTCGTTGTATTGTTCGATTGAATCCGCAACGACAGGATCATAAACGACAGGCATGAATTCAACTAAATGTTCGCCCATCAATTTATAAAACAATGTCCGGTTTGTATTGAATAGATTCATTAAGAAGATACGTTTTTCCAAATCGGTCTGTTTGCTTAAGTATTGACCGTAAGCTTGGACAGATTGTTGTTCCAATGTTTGGACAGTACTTGGAAGCATACCAGTGATTCCGTATTTTGCCCGTTCTTCTTTTGTAAAAGCTGTTCCTTTATTTAGAAAAGGATTATTTAATAAGTTTAGCCCTGTAAGCATGAATGATTCCTCCTAAGTTTTAATACAAACGAAGTATAGGAGTCAGATGAGGATATAGTCAAAAAGAGCAGGTATAATAAATTTTATTTATATGAGTAATAGAGTCACAAGAAATCAAAATAGCGGTATTTGTTCTTTTTATATCAACAATCCTTGCTTGATTACTATGCGTATCTCTTATATGCTAAAGAAAAGTAGAAGAATAAAGGATATGTTAGATAGATAAATAGAATCTCTGAAGAATAAATCACGTGATCGTGACGATAAAATTCACTTACGTCAGGTGATAAAAAATACATAAGTAGAAAACTAAGAGGAGGAACAGAAAATGAAAGAAGTTCAATTGATCAGAAAAAGCGAACTATCAGAAGGCGGTTGCAATGCATGCGGCGTAGTAGAAGCAACAAGCTATACATTAAAGCTTGGTGCCAACAAAGCGATAATCTCTGAGTTGACAGTAGGCGGTCTTGTGGACAGTCTGGCGCTTGCTGAAGGTTTTATTGGAGAAGATATTTATGAGATGTTTTCAGAAGTCCGTCAGTTAAAAAAAGAGGAAAAATGCATAGAGGTACATCATGAGAGCCCGAATGTGAGATTTAAACGTGGTGATAATGAGATGATCTTCAATAATCATGTGTCCGATCACACCGAGCTATATGAAATCGTGAATCAAATACTAACTGAGCTTTTTGGATTGGGACCGTATGCGTTCAAGGAAGAAAACGGTAATCCAAAATTAAACGAAGAATGGCAAGAAACGATTGAAACACAAAGAAACAATCCTCACTTATTTCAATAGGCATACACAGTATTTCGTAAAAGGGACTTTGACACGATTTTTGTCAAAGTCCCATCGTTTTTTATCTATTTGTGTTCTAAACATTTCTTCCAGAGTAGTGACATCTGGAATGACTGAAATGTAAACAGATTATTTGCCTGTATCAATACGGAAGAGTAATATAAAAAGTGTAAACGCTATCATATCATTCATTCAATTTTTTATAGAGGGAAGGCATTGAAATGGAAAAAACGTATCAAGCAGGTACAAATGAAGGAATAGTGGATTTTATCAATATGGAAGATTTAGAAATAGCCGCTTCACAAGTGATTCCAGCTGGTGGTTATGGTTACATCAGCAGTGGTGCTGGCGACTTATTTACTTATCAAGAAAATGAACGGGCATTCAATCATCAGCTGATTATTCCTCATGTATTAAGAGATGTAGAATTACCCGATACAACTACACATTTTGACGAAGAAACGCTGACTGCACCAATCATCATGGCACCAGTTGCTGCTCATGGCTTAGCTCATGTGAAGGCGGAGAAAGCTTCTGCAAAAGGTGTAGCAGATTTTGGGACGATCTATACAGCAAGTTCTTACGCTTCTTGTACTTTAGAAGAGATAAGAGAAGCAGGCGGGGAGAAAGCACCGCAATGGTTTCAATTTTATATGAGCAAAGATAATGGAATCAATTTGGATATTCTTGAAGTGGCCAAGCGTAATGGAGCAAAAGCAATCGTATTGACAGCGGATGCAACAGTTGGAGGAAACCGTGAAACAGACCGCAGAAATGGGTTTACCTTCCCACTGCCAATGCCGATCGTTCAGGCTTATCAATCAGGAGTAGGCCAAACGATGGATGCTGTGTACAAATCTTCCAAACAGAAGCTTAGTCCAAAAGATGTAGAATTTATTGCTGCTCATTCTGATTTGCCAGTTTATGTGAAAGGTGTCCAGTCAGAAGAAGATGTCTATCGTTCATTAGAATCGGGTGCTGGCGGAATCTGGGTATCTAATCATGGCGGCCGTCAACTAGATGGTGGTCCTGCAGCGTTTGATTCGTTGCAATATGTGGCAGATGCAGTAGATAAACGTGTACCAATCGTGTTTGACAGCGGTGTACGACGCGGACAGCATGTTTTCAAAGCAATCGCATCAGGTGCAGATCTAGTTGCTATTGGCAGACCCGTTATTTATGGATTGTCTTTAGGAGGAAGCACAGGAGTCCGTCAAGTGTTTGATTTCTTTAAAACAGAATTGGAAATGGTCATGCAATTAGCTGGAACACAAACAGTAGAAGATATCAAAAAAATAAAATTGCGTGAGAATCGTTTTATTTAAGATACAAATGACGAAAACAATAGGAGTGCGGCAGTTGAAGCCGTACTCCTATTTGTATGGGTCAGAGATGCCATTAATAGAATAAGTTGAAACGAAAAAAAGAAAATTGAAATGTTTTTTCATACTTAATAAAAAAAGAAGAATATTCATGTAAACGATTTTATTGCTTTTTTCTCTTTTATACAAAAAGGGTCAGAATTTCAAGTAAGCGGATGAATTCATGAGGATTTTTTGCATGCTGTCTCTACTATACTTAGGTCACTAAGAAAAAGGAGTGATTTATTATGAAAAAGAACATGATTGGGACATTATTACTTTCAACACTTCTTCTAGGCGGCTTGGCAACCCCAGCTTTTGCTGAAGGTCAAGCAACTTCAAAAGGAGATATTACCTTTACTGAACCAACAAATACCGTGGAGCCTCTTAACCCTACTGACCCTTCAAAACCAGTAGATCCGGCAGATCCGGAAAATCCAGCAACTGGCCAGACAGGTCCTTTAACACTGGATGTAGTTCCCGAATTGCCGTTTGGTACACACGAGATTGAAAGCGGAACAAAAACATATCAAGTAGATGCTTCAAAAAATGATACACCTTATCTCCAAGTATCAGATCGTCGAGGTGTAGGTGCAGACGGGCAAGCACAAGGGTGGAACGTGACAGTTTCGGTTTCAGATTTTGTAAACGGTTCACAAATTTTGCAAGGGGCTGAATTGGATTTTGGGACATCCACTGTGAAAAGTACGTCAGATAACGAAGCCACTGCACCAACTAGTCAAGCTGTGACTGGATTGAGTAAAGCAAGTACAGCGACACCAATATTTACAGCAGCAAAAGACCAAGGTCTGGGAACATGGCTTTCTGTTTATGATCCAGCAAATATCACGCTGAAAGTGCCTAAAGCAGCAGCTGGAACATTCAAGGCTGATTTGACTTGGAATCTCGTGGCTGGCCCAGTAGCATAGAATATGAAATAAATTCAACAAACTGCGGTGAAAATACTATGGATGAAGAATCTTTTTACCGTAGTTGTTGTTGAAAGGATGTGGTGGACAATGAATCAAAGTAAACGACTGTTTGTTTCGTTTTTTTCTATTTTAAGTCTATTTTTCATTTTTCCGTCAATCAGTCAAGCAGAGGATTCAGCAGGAGACTTTGGGATCAAACCGGTATTTCCAGAGAATCAAATAGATAAAGCAATCGGTTATTTTGATTTATTAGTGGCACTGGAACAAAATCAGACACTGGAAGTAATTATCAGCAATTCTTCAGATCAAGAACGTACATTTGAGGTCTCTGTTAATCCGGCGGTAACGAGTGATGGTGGAACGATCGATTATAGTCAAAAAAAACCAACGCTAGATGGGACTTTGCCGTTTGATGTCCGTGACGTTTTGATTGTTGCGAAAAAGGAAGTCAATGTATCAGCGCATGCTGAAACAACTGTACCTGTAGAAGTAAAAATCCCAGCTAAAAGCTTTAAGGGACGTGTCTTAGCGGGTATTCATGTTTCACCTAAAGAAGAAGCTGAAGCAGAAAATGCTACAGAAGGAGCACAAGTCAAAAATCGTATTGCTTATAATCTCGCAGTCGTTTTACAAGAAAGTCAAGAGACGATAGAACCGGATCTGAAACTTTTATCAGGAGATTTGAACGAGGTCAATGCAAAGCCCACTGTTCAGCTTCGTTTCCAAAATCCTCAGCCTACGATTATCAGCAATTTGATATTTACGAGCAAGATCTATTATGAAAATCAGCTTTATATTGAAAATACGTCTAATGCATTTTTAGTTGCACCAAATTCGAATTTTCACTTGAATCTTGATTTAGCTGGTGATAAAGCAAAAGCTGGTGATTACCGCGCAGAAATCATAGCAAAATCAGGTGACAGTAATGAATGGCGATTTACACAAAACTTTACGATCAAAAAAGAAAAAGCACAGAAAGTAAATGAAAATTCCGTTTTTGAAGTACAAGAACAATCTTTCCCATGGCTTTATGTAGGATTGGTTGCTGCAGTTCTAGTGTTACTGTTGATTTTGCTGTTTTTGTGGATCCACAAGAAAAAGAAAAAAGGAGAAACAATACGATGAGGTGATTTCGTTGAAAACATCAATCTTATTAGGAGGGATTATTGCAAGTTTGCTGTTCTTCAGCTGGCAAGAGCCAGTCCAAGCAGATACCAAAAGTTCAGGCACGATTACATTTTATGATCTAAGTCCAGTTCCGCATCCAAGTGGTTCAGTCAATGGCGCATCAAAACAGCAGACACAGCCATCGATTTATAAAGAAGCTAATCAACATGGCGTATTCCCGGAGACGAATGAACAAAGGATCCGTGTTCTTTATTTGATTATTGGTATAGAATTATGGCTTCTTGCGTGGTTGTTGTTATGGAGAAGAAAGGAAAAGGAGGATGAACATGTTGCTACAAAATAAATTTACATTTTTTCGCTCCTTCTTTTTTACTTCGCTTTTTGTTTTAAGTATATTTATCTTTTCATCTTCGGCAGAAGCTGTTGGAGCAACGCCTCCTACCATTTCTTATGATCCGTACACATACGAAAACATCGTACCTCCAAATGGTGGACGTAGTGCAGTGAATGGCGGGAAGCTTGTCCAACTAACTGGGGCTAACCAGTTGCCTAAATTGACTGCTACTTATTTGAACGATGGTTCAAATGATCCTTGGAAAGGTGGCACGGTCCGTTTTCATTGGGAAAGCCATGTGAAACTAACAAATGTACTTGATTTGGTGAATATCACTGCACAAGGTTTTGCCTTCGTTGCAATCATCAATTTACCGGAACATGTATCAAGCAGTGATGTATTAAAAGCAATTGACTGGAACAACGCCTACTTGTATATTGCCGGTGCCCCCATCAAGGTTACTAGCGGAAGTTTATTATCAGCAGGAAGCCATACCTTACGTTTCGGGATGGGTTCGTGGGATACAAATACTCTGTTGGCAGATATCATCGCTATTATTACGCGAGGCGAGTTCAATGTTGACGATGTCCCGCTTCAATTTGATATTACAGCTAATGTCGCGAAGATGACAGAAAACGGAGATAAATATGATACGAGTCCAAACAAAATTTTGACCAAGGGTAAATTACAACCTTCTATGTCTAAAAAGGCTATTTTTTCTGTTGATTTTTATGACTCGAATAATATTATCCAAGATCGTATGTTCAATTCGATTATAGCTCCAGCTGCAGGTAGATTTTATCCTAAACTAACTGGTGGAAAATTGAATCCAGGAGCATATGCATTTTCTGCAAGTGCAGAGATAAATACGTGGAATAGTTACATTTCACCAAGTGATTCAACAGGAAAATATAATACATTTGCTGATACTACAGAATACGTGGATGGGAATAACCAGAACCTTCCAGGCTCAACCAATAATCGAACACTAACGATGGGGTTGACTGAAGGACGTTTTGATCAACTACCATCTACTCGCTTTGATCGTGTAGTCAATTATTTTACAGGAAAAAACGTCACACAAGGTGCAACACTGACTCATACTCCAGCAAGCACAAGTGGATTGAATCAGTCAACCAATATCTTATATAGCGGGAAAGATGCGCAAGGTGGATTGCTTTCTCCCGTTGCTTTAAAGGTATTGGAGCAGTATAAGCTAGACGGTACGGTTTTACCAACAAATTTAACAGCTGATAGTCAGTGGGGAAAGCTCCTTTCCCCTGCGCCGTACCAAGTCACGGCCAATTGGTCAGCAACTGAATTAAAAACGGGGTCGATCCATTACAGGCTTTATTCGAAAGGAACCCAAAAATTAGCGGCAGGATGGACAGATCAACTTTTCCAAACGATCTCATCAAATAATGGCGGCACAACTACAGCTACTTCTACACTACCTGCATTGGCTTCAGGGCAATATTATTTTGATTATCGCTTGGTGGACGATGTGCTTACTAACCTGTATCCGTCTTTTGCGTACAAATGGCAGTCTGAACAAGCGGGAATCACCACTCTTCCCCAAATAACAGTGGCTAATTTTCCATCAGTGAGTGCAGACAGCCAGCTAAAAAATCTTAGCAGACAACCGGATGAAGGAACTCCCTTATCTGCACTATCAGGGGATACGATACAAGAAGATGCGACATTCACGTTGACAAAATCTGGGGATGCGATAACCGACAAAAAAATCACGATCTCACTTCCAGAAAATACTACTTATATCAATGGCACCTTAAAATTAAATGATACAACTGTCGCAGATACTGGCGTTCAACAAGGAGTTTCTGTCCCGGCAGATTTATTGAGCAAAGTCGGCGATACCATTCATCTTACTTACAACTATCAATTAAATACTGTAGATACTTCTGTGCAATCTGTCAGCATACCGACAAAGGCAGCTGTACTTTCTAGCAATATTACATTAGCAGATGGTGCTAAGCTTCCTAACCCGATTGTCCAAACATCCTCTAAAACAATTCTTGTCCCCAAACAAGAATTGACATTAGTTGATGTACCAGATGATTTTACATTTGGCAATGATCTCCCCAAACCGTTGAAGACCAGTTATTATGAAGCAAAAGGCGATTTTTCTTTTGATGTACGGGATACTCGGCTTCCAAGCACGTCTCCTTGGCAACTGACAGGTACATTGACTTCTTCATTTAAGAATGATCAAGGTCAAGAATTAAGCGGAACAAAATTGTATTTTAATCGTGCTGGATCAAAGCAATTGATCCAGCAAGGACAAAACACGTTGATTTATCAAAGTGATGGTACAGCTAAAGGAGAGGTTCTCGTTGACTTTCCCGATACCGATGGTTTACTCTTAGAGGTAAATAGCAGTACGAACGCTCAACCTGGCGTAAGGTATCAAGGCACGATCACATGGGAACTGTCAGCTGGTCCGTCAAGCTAAGTGATCAGAATTTGTATGGATCTGTGACAACTGTCGCAGATCCTCTTTTTCAAGGGTGAGAAGGAAACTTCTGCTGTTAAAATCAGAAATGCTTGGAGGAGTGGACTTGGAACTTTTCAGTTTGCTTGAAAAAAATGAACAACGGCAAATCAAACTTTTTCAACTTTTATTAGAGGAAAAAGGAGAGATCTCTGTTAATAACGTACTTGCCCGCTTATCAATCGATCGGTCTACCTTGAAAGAAGATTTATTTTATTTACAAACTAGCTTGGAAAACATCGAACAACTGGAAATCGTTATTCAAGAAGGAAATATTTTATTGATCAGACATGGCAATATAGCAGCTATCGATGTTTATTATCATTGCTACTTGCGCTATTCTACAAAATATCAAATCCTTCTTTATCTGTTAGAATATGGCTCATTTGATCGGCAGAAACTCGTTATGGAACTTAATATCAGTTCGGCTACTTTGTCGCGTAGAGTGAAGGAATTAAATGATTCTTTAAAAGAGTTTCATTTGAAAATAAAAAGCGGGCGTTTGACTGGCCCAGAAAATCAAATCCGCTATTTCTATTTTCAATTATTTTGGTTTGGTCGCCCCTACCTTGAAAATAAAAAGGAATACAGCGATTTATCAGGAAACACTTTTTTAGATCTGCTACAAAAAGAGTTCAGTTTCGCCATTACAGAAGAAGGACGACTGAAATTTGAAATATGGCTTTCCATTATGAAGAAACGGATGCGCTGTACGAAAAAAGCCAAACCAGATTATAGTAATCTTCCTGTTGGATTGTTTCAAACGACACAATTTTTATTGGAGCTTCATACATTTTTGACCCGTTATTTCTTTCAATATGCCTTTCCTTGGGACCAAAACGAAACGTTGGTTTTTTATCTTTTCATGATCAGTAACTTTACATTAGATACACATAATTCACATGTTCAGGAATTTTTGATAAGCGAAAAATACAAAGATGACGTAGTGGCTCAATTGAATCGAACGTTTAAACAATCGATAGAAGAATATTTTTCTTTCTATGTTTTTCCAGAAGAGATTTCGCAAAAGATTGCGTTGACAGTGATGCAAAATCACGCTCATTTTGCCTATTTTAGAGGATGGATGAATATTTTTGGTCAAGAAGGATTGAAACAACGGTTAACTGAAGTAGAAGATAAACAATTCCTTGTTTTATGCGAAAGGCTGGTCAGACAAACATTTGCTATTGTAGATTTTACTGAAGCAGACGAGGAAAATGCCCGTTTTGAATTATTTGCTCGCTATGCATCTATTTTACGAACGCTAATCAAGCAATTGGAATTGCGTTTGCAAATTGCTTATGATCTTCCTTACGAAAGGCTAATGGCGGATATCGTGAAAGAAATCATTCAAGAACAGTTGTTGAATACGATCAAATATGATTTAGTCGAATACGAGAAAGACAAGCAATATGATGTCATTTTGACTAGCCAATTGAAAGAATACCCGTCACAGAAGTCCGCTAAAGTTTTTGTATTTACGAGTAATGAATTTAACTATGATTTTCCCTATTTGAACCAATTTTTAAAAGAATGCTATTTAGAAAAATTGAATTTAAGGATGAATAAAACATGAAAATCGTGATCATTGGTGCTTCCCATGCAGGCATCACCGCTGCCCTAAATCTACGAAAACTTCAACCGGAAGCAGAAGTTCTGTTGATCGATGAAGATCACAAAGATGGGTTAGGCTATGTTTCAAATGGGATCAATCTTTATTTAAAAGGAAAGATACATAGTTTAGCTGAAGCTGTCAACAACGAGCGGACTCTTCAAGCAAGTGGTGCAAAACTGATCACGGAATGGAGAGTAACTGAACTTGACCCAGATAAACATCAGCTCATCCTCACTTCTGAGGAAGGAAAAAAAGAAACCCTAACCTATGATAAACTAATCGTGGCAACAGGTTCATCTCCTGCCACTTTATATAAACAAATTGAAGCTGAAAATGTCTACACCTATAAAAATCTAGTGCAATCTAAACAAGTACTTGCCGCTTTGAAAGAAGCAAAAGAAGTAGTGATTTTTGGTGCTGGTTATATTGGGTTAGAATTAGCAGATGCTTTGAGAAATAAGGGACATATGATTCATTTAGTTGATTACATGCCGAATGTTTTATCAAGATATTTCGATAAAGATATGATTGGCAGTTTTCAAAATCAGCTGAAAAACAAGCAAATCAACTTTCATCCAAATGAATTTTTGATTGATTGGAAAAAATCAGGAGAAGAGGTAGTATCCGTACAACTTTTGTCTCAAACACTGAAGGCAGATATCGTCATTTTTTCTGCTCAAACTCGTCCAAATACGTCATTGTTAAAAGACAAAGTGGCATTGTATGAGGACGACACTGTGATGGTCAATGAATACCTGCAGACAAGTGATTCGGATATCTATGCGATTGGCGATATCGTTCCAGTCAGTTTTGACAAGAATGAACGGCATCTCTTTTTGCCCTTAGTTACTCGAGCTGTACATATGGCGAGAGCGGTAGCGTTGACTTTGTGCGAGCAGCCGACTGCTTATGATCTCAAACAAAAGATAACAGCAACGGTCATTACCGATTACTTTTTAGGAACTGTTGGGTTGACAGAAGACGAAGCACCATTTTTGGAACAAAGTGCCTGTTCTTGTTCAGGAGAGCTTGACCTATTTCCACAATACTATGAAGAAAATAAAACAGTAAATGCAAAGCTGATCTATCATCCAGATACATTAGAAATCATTGGCGGACAGCTGATAAGCAAAGAATTTTTATTATCAGATTTGAACTTACTTGCTGATATCGTGAAACAAAAAACCACGATTCCACAGTTAGCAGTTGAAAACTTTGGATTTTTGGCTGAATATACCCCACGTTTTCACTATCTCAATGAGTTAGCTTTTAAAGTACTAGCTAAGAGAGCAAATCGCAATAGAGTAGAAAAAAGATCGTGAGAAACATCACGGTCTTTTATTATGTGAAATGCTATTTTTATAATAAAAAAACTGAAAAATACTAACTAAAAAGCGTTTAGACATCATAAGGAGATATAATAAAAAAGCGAAAATGTATTTTGAGCATAATATTCGCCAAAAATTTATCAAGTGATAAAATTATTGTATAAAATAATTATTTCAAGAGGAGGAATTAAATGTTTTTAGCATTAAATGAAATTATGCATTCAAAGTTACGTTACGCATTAGTTGCAGGGGTGATGTTTTTAATCGCCTACTTGGTATTTTTTTTGACCGGGTTAGCTTATGGCTTAGCTCAAGACAATCGAACGGCGGTTGACAAGTGGGAGGCAGATTCGATCGTTCTTTCGAAAGATGCCAATTCAAATCTAGGGATGTCCATGATTACTAAGAAGACCGCAGAAGAAGTCGAAGGTGGGAAAGTGGCGTATCTTGCCCAAACACCTGGAGTCGTGACTAGTAAAGACAGTACAGAAGAAGGAAAAATCAATGTTAGCTTCTTTGGTATCGATAAAGATCAGTTCATCATGCCGAATCTTGTTGAAGGAAAAGCTTTTAATAACGATGATGAGGCAATAGGCGATATTAGCCTGAAGGAAGAATATGGTCTAGCCGTAGGAGATACGGTTAAGTTATCTGGTAGTGATAAGACGTTTAAATTAACTGGTTTTACGGATCATGCCAAGTTTAATGTTTCACCGGTTCTTTATACGACCATCAATGCTTACCAACAAATCCGTTTCGAAAAAGAAGACACAAGTGAGAATGCACGGATCAATGCAATAGTTGTCAGAGGAAAAATCAACGATTTACCTGAAGACTTGGAACAGATCAAAATTTCTAAATTCATCAATGAATTACCTGGATACAATGCACAAGTATTGACTTTTGGGTTTATGATTGGCTTTTTGATTGTTATTGCGGCTATCGTGATCGGGATTTTTATTTATGTACTGACGATGCAAAAAATCAATATCTTTGGTGTAATGAAAGCCCAAGGAATCACGGGAGGATTTATTGCACGCTCTGTAGTGGCACAAACATTCATTTTATCCTTTGTTGGTATTCTTCTTGGTCTAGTGGGAACAGTGGGAACATCTCTTGTTCTACCTGATGCGGTTCCATTCCAAAGCAATTGGCTATTTTTTGGCGTCATTAGCTTGTTGATGTTGGTAGTGGCTGTGTTAGGCGCACTATTTTCTGTTCGGACGATCGTGAAAATCGATCCGCTGAAGGCCATTGGATAAGAAGGAGGAAGAACATGAAAGCAATAGAATTTAAAGAAGTAGAAAAAAGTTTCCAAGATGGCGACCAAGTAGTAAAAGCATTGAAAGAAACAACAATGAGTATCGATAAAGGGGAATTTGTTGCAATCATCGGTCCTTCTGGTTCAGGAAAAAGTACCTTTTTGACTTTAGCAGGCGGATTGCAGACACCTAGCAGCGGCTCTGTATTTATCAATGATCAGGAATTCAGTAATCAAAAAGAAAGCGAACGTGTTAAACTCCGCTTCAAAGAAATTGGTTTTATTTTGCAGGCATCAAATCTGGTTCCTTTTCTGACAGTAAAAAAGCAGTTGTTATTAGTAGATAAAATCAAACATGAACGTCGGCAAAAAGAAGCAAAAGAATTATTTGAGCAGCTTGGCGTGGATAAGCTGATCAACAAGTATCCAGAAGAACTATCTGGTGGTGAAAGACAAAGGGTGGCAATTGCTCGTGCATTGTACAATGATCCGTCTATTATTCTAGCAGATGAACCAACTGCCAGTTTGGATTCAGAAAAGGCAAGAGAAGTAGTCGATATTTTGGCAAAAGAATCAAAAGAAAAAAATAAAGCAACAATCATGGTGACGCACGACACACGGTTGATTGACAAATGCGATAGAATATTTATGATGGAAGATGGTGTATTGAAAGAAAAAGAATAACCAAAAAGTAGGTGGAAAAATGGTCCATCGATACAATAAAGACACGCAACAAAAAATTTTAAAAGAAGCGACTGACTTGTTCATGTCCAAGGGCTATCTCGGTACTTCAACAAGAGAGATCGCACAAAAAGTTGGGATCACCCAGCCCAATCTTTATCACTATTTTGGTGATAAAGAAAAGTTATATACAGCAGTATTAGAAAAGCACTTAGAAGATGTTGGGAAAGCGTTGAGAGAAATCGTCCAAACAAGCGAAACGAGATTTCAAGTGACGTTGACAAAAATGGCTCAATTTTTGATTGAGACGCATCTTGTTGATTTATTTCTGATGCTTCACGACCTTGAAAGCAATCTTTCCAGTGAAACGAGAGATCATCTTTTCTTTCTATGGAAGAAAAATTATCGTGAACCATTTGAAGAAATTTTTTCAACAAACCAATCCGTGTTAAGAAGTGGGATTTCCAAAGAAATTGCAGCAAGGCATTTTTTCTTAGTGTTGGCACCGTACATCACTCGATCAAAAAGACCTGTAGAAGAACCGCTAAATGTGGCACAATTGATCGATTTATATTTGAATGGTGTATTAGGACAAACGTAAAGCTGTTAAATGTGGAGAAAAATAGTTAGGTAAAGAAACAAGATATGACGAAAATCGTTGTATCTTGTTTCTTTTTTATACGGCTAGTTTTTCATGCATAAAACTTTGTTATTCTCTCATAATTATCAAGGAATATTTTATTTATTATTTCATTCTAATTGAATCGTTATCAAAAAGGATTTAACCAAAAAGTAGTTTTTGTTTACTTATAAATAACGAACAAAATATAAAAGAAAACGTTTGCAAACTTAATTCCGGAATGTTACTATTTATTTGTAATTATAAAGTCAATGTTTCTGGTGCGCTTGTTCTGTCGGGAATCTAGGAGGTGTTTTTATTTAATAACAAAAATAATTAATTGTTTGTAGAATGAAAGAAACTATTTATTTGGTGGATGAATCACAACGAATAGACAAAAGGAGGTTTCAAAATATGTCAAAAATGAAAAAAATCAGTTTAGCAGTAATGTTATTTTCTTCGGTGATGTCTGTCACATCTCCGTTATTAGGACAAAAAGACTCTGTCTATGCCGAAGAAACAGCTCAAGTTGTTCAAGCAAAAGAATACCGGAATGTCATGTATTATGGAGATTGGTCCATCTGGGATGGTGAAGGGAAATTTCTTCCTCAAGATATTCCAGCGGATCAGCTAACACATTTGAACTTTGCCTTCTTAGATTTTGATAGCGAGGGGAATCTGGAATTTACAGATGCAGATGCTGCAGTGGGTGCATCTTTAGATCAACCTGGCGTAGGATGGAACACACCAAGTTCTGGGATTTTGAATGCAATCCAAGATTTACGCGGCAAAAATAAAAATCTAAAAATAGGCGTATCTTTAGGTGGATGGTCAAAATCAGGAGACTTTTCAGAAGTGGCAGCTGATCCAGTAAAACGTAAAAATCTAGTAGAAAATATCACGAAATTTATTAAGTATACCAATATGGATTTTGTCGATGTCGATTGGGAATATCCAGCTGATGTCCGTCAGCCAGATCTAGTAGATAATGTAAACGATGAAGGAACACCACATGCAAAACCGGAAGATAAAGAGAATTACATCACGCTTTTAAAAGAGATTCGCGAGTCAATTGATCAACAAGGAGAAAAGTTAGGGAAAACATATGAATTATCTGTAGCGCTTCCTTCTTCCAGAGAAAAATTAAATGATGGGATTGACATTCCTAAATTATTCTCTGTGGTAGATTTTGCCAATATCATGACCTATGATTTGAATGGGGCATGGAGTCCAAACAGTGCTCACCATACGGCACTTTATGGCAATCCAGCTGATCCTAATTATGAAGAAGGTCTTTCTGTCAATCAGACAGTCAAATTTTTACAAAAAGAAGGAGCTCCTTCCGATAAAATCGTGATTGGTGCAGCTTTTTATACACGCGGCTGGCATGAGGTAGAAAGCGGGGATAACAAAGAGCTGCCTGGTTTGTTCCAATCAGCAAAAGCAAGCAACCAAGATGCCGATCAAACACCTTCTTACGGTGCCAAAAACAAAAACGATCTTGTTTCAGGAAATGGTGGTAGAGCTGGCGGCGTCTGGCCTTATCGGAATATCGCTGATTTGATTGATCAAACAGCAGACTTAAAAGAATATTGGGATGATGTAGCGAAAGCACCTTATATGTACAGTAAAACAACAGGAGAATTCTTTACTTATGACAATGTCAGATCTGTCAGCTACAAAGCAGAATATGTAAAAGAAAATGAATTAGGTGGAGTAATCTCCTGGATGCAATCACAAGATAAGGAAACTAACAGTAGTAAGAGAGACGAGCTGACTAATGCGATCAAACAAGGATTATTCGGTGACGAAAAGCTGTCAGAACAAGAAATAGTTTCCTCCCCGTTAGCGATTGATGTAGATATTTCTACTTATAATGAATATGGTGCGAATGGTTATAACATCACTATCAAGAATAACGAGCAGCTTAACGAAACTTCTAGTGTATTGAGTGCAGTGGAATTAGCCCAAGAAACAATCAAATTCCCTAAACTATATATTCCAATCCATTCAGCTGAAAGCCTAAGTGCCGGAGATTACAAAGCTGGAACAGTAACGATAGAAAATGGATATGTCGTGATTGATTTAGCTTCTGTATATGACGGTAAACATATCGAGCCAGATGCTTCTTATGAATTTAGATTAAGATCAAGTGATGAGAATCCAACAGTCGATCGAATTGGCCATATTGCGTTAGTCCAAAGAATCGGAGATGAAGGAGCGGAAATCAATCGGCAAGTTATCTATGGAAAAGAACTGATACCGGATCCATCCGACACTCAACCACCATCTGTACCCGAAAATCTAGCTGTTTCAGATATTCAAGGAACACAAGTTACTTTGAGTTGGGAAGAATCAACAGACAATAATCAGGTGGCAGGTTATTACATCTATCGTGATGGTCAGCGTGTAGCACAAACAGCTCATACTCGATATACAGATACAGGTTTGGAGACAAATACACCGTACACTTATACAGTCAGTGCATTTGACGCTTCTGGAAATGTATCTGAGAAAAGCTTGCCGATAACGATCACAACGAAAAGCGAAGACCCTGCTCCAGGATACGAAGAATGGCACCCAGAAAAAGCTTATGTCAAGGGAGACATCGTCACTTATCAAGGGAAAGTTTACCAGGCAAAGTGGTGGAATCAAGGGGAAGAACCAGGTTCTAATGAGTGGGGCGCATGGGAACTGATTGGTTAAATTTGCTGTTTATTTGAAAACACGGGGCTGTGACAAAACGTTTGTCGCAGCTCCTTTTTTGCGTACTTAAGCTGATTTTAAGTTTTGACCCTTAGTCTGGATCTACGAGGTGAGAGTCAAGAATGAAAAAAATAATTGGAGCTTTTGTATGTGCAATCATTATCATTATTATCTGTTTTCAAATAGATGTTTTTGGTCAAAAAAAGATAGTTGGACAAACGGTCAGCAGTACGAACAGTACGGTTACAAAGACAAAGGAATCATCTGATGACACAGAACAAGAGACATTAGTCAAAATCGGAAAAAATGACCGTACACTATATACAGATGACTCGCTAACTACCCCATTAGCAACTATAAACGGCGGAGAACTGACGGAGTTTCTTTCCGAAACAAAAAATGCTTATCAGATTAAGACAAATGATGGCTATACTGGATATTTAGCCCTCGAAGATGGAACCAAAGTCACAAAGAATATACAAACAAAACCGAAAGAGTTATCTGATGCAGTGATTGTATTAGATCCTGGGCATGGCGGAAATGATACTGGGGCATTAAGCAATGATGAACAAACAGAAGAAAAGGATATAACATTAAGTACAGCTATAAAAGTAAAAAAGGCGCTAGAGGATGCTGGAGCAACGGTTTATTTGACCCACACTACAGATGAATTAGTACAGCTTGGAGATATATGCGACTACAGTGAAGAAAAAAAGGCAGATGTCTTTATCAGTTTACACGCAGACTCTACGGAATATGCGAATGAAGCAACTGGGATCACGACATATTATTACTATGGACAAGAGGAAACATTAGCACAAACAATCGCTGATTCCTTCACTGATCTGCCTCTGGATTCAAGGGGAATCTCCACTGGGAACTATCAAGTTCTTCGAGAAAATCTTCAACCTTCTATTTTAATCGAGATGGGTTACATGAATAATGATGGTGATTTAGAGGAATTAGTAACAGACAGTTATCAGCAGCAGATCGCTGCAAGTTTGACACAAGCATTGACCACTTATTTTCAGCAATAAATAAGGAAAGAGGTTGTGACAGAAGTGGTCAGCTTCAAGAAATAAGAAGGAATTTACGAAAATTGCTTCTCAAATTTTTGTGAAATTTCGGCTTATTTTTCGAAGAAGCTACTTCTGGAACACCGTTTAAGAAAGAGGTTGTGAGCCTGCCGTTCAGCTCCGAGTCACAAGAAGCAATTTCAAAAAACAGCTTCTCATGTTTGATGAATATTGTGACTTGTGACCGAGGAGTTGGCAGGAGAACACCGTTTAAGGAAAGAGGTTGTGAAAAAGCTGTTCTGCATCAAGTAATAAGAACAGCCAAACAAAAATAGCTCTTCATATTTTTCATTTGGCTGGACTTATTACCGCAGCTGCAAGCTTTTGAACACCGTTGATTCGGAATAAGGGACTGTGACACGACTTATGTCACAGTTCTTTTATTTTTTTAGTAGCTTCAACGCTTTTTCTGTATTGGCAAAGTGAAGTTTGGCATATTTTTCAAGCATAGGTATGCCGCCTTTTTCTAATAGTTTTGCCGCTATTTGATCAGATTTCGTTCCAGCTCCTGAGGGAAGGGTGATTCCAGCTTCAGCTGATGCTTTGTCTAACTCTTCTAAAAAGCTGGCACGACTGATGATAGAAGCAGCAGCAACAGCTAAATGATATTGTTCTCCTTTAGTAACGAAGTACAGTTTTTCTTGCAAGTGATTTTTTTCTAAACGCGCATATTTTTTAAAATTTGCTTCTGGCGTAAACTGATCGATCAAAATCGCTTCTGGTTTTTCTGGTGCGATTTTTTTTAGCAGCAAATGGATTGCTTGATTATGCAAAGCGACTTTCATCCGAACGGCATTGTATTTTGGCTGGATCTCATTGTATTTTTCTGGGGGCAAGACAAGTAGTTTGTAAGGGATAGTTTCTTTTAAGATATCAGCAAGTTGGATGATTTGGCTATCTTTTAACTCTTTTGAATCTCGAACACCAAGTTTACGTAATTCTGCAAGCTGATCACGTTTCACATAAGCAGCACATACTGTTAGTGGACCGAAATAGCTGCCATTTCCGACTTCATCGCTACCTAAAACGGATAATTGACTGATATTTTTTGGCAAAGAAGAGACCGTTCTTGCTGGTTTGGCCTGTTTATCCTGTGCCTGTCCCCAGCGCTGAGCTTCCGTTTCTGCGTTTGCCCCTTGGAACATCACTTTTCCTGATGTGTAAGCAGTGATGGTCGTCCCGTCTTTTTTTGCAGCAAAGATAGTATAAGGAATCTGTTTATTTAACAAATAAGAGCGATAGTATGCTTTCATTTGACTAAGTTGGTCGTTCGTTGCTTTGATAATGACGTTGCTCATAAAATTCTCCTCGTTTTTATACATAAATCTATACCGCAACTCCTGACTTTTCGTTTTCTAAGAGGTTGCGAGACATAGCATTTTTTTAAAGTTTATCATATAATAGTTAAGTATGTGAAAAATATTTGTGGAGAACGGTGAAAGAACCAACTTCATGGTACACTAAATAAAACTTTCATCAAATAGGAGGAAATGATTCGTATGGCGCACGAAAAAACACGCTACAAAGCAGTGATTGCCAACCAAACATATACTATTATCGGACGGGAAACCAAGCATCATATGGATATCGTAACGAAGCTGATCAATGAGCAGTTAGCAGAATTGAAACAATTATCACCACAAATGGATAATGAACAAGCAGCGATCTTGATGGCTGTCAATGCGCTTTCGGATCAATTGAAGAAACAAGAAAGAATCTTGGAACTAGAAGAAGAAACAGCAGAATTAAAGAAAAAAATGATCAAATTTACAGAGCTTGAAAATCGCGTAAAACGCATGGAAGCAATCGAGAATGAAGCTCGAGAAGTACTGAAAGAAAATGGTCAAGCAGATCATACAATTAAAAATCATGTGGAAGCACAACAGATTTTAAATGAAAAACGAAAAGGACAAATCAAACAAAAATCTTCTAATTAAGATCCTTTTATCAAAATAAGAAAAATTTAAAAAAGTTAGAAGAGAAAGGAACGTAGCATGCTGAGTTTGCTGATTTTATTTTTATTGCTAATCGCGTTTTTTTCTGGAGCACGTCGCGGGTTTGCTTTACAAGTCATATTCGCAATCGGATATGTGTTGTCATTTATTGCTGCCCAGCATTTTTACAAACCATTAGCAAGTCATTTGGAATTATACATTCCATACCCAGCTGTCACCCCGACATCAAAATTAGCATTTTTTGATCAAGTATTTGCCTTTCACCTAGATGAAGCTTTTTATGCAGGAACGGCTTTTCTGATCATTTTGCTGATTGGCTGGCTGATCACCCGATTTGTGGGGGTCTTTGTCCATGGATTGACATATGTGCCGATCTTGAGACAGGTAGACTGGATTGCAGGAGGCATCCTGTCACTAATCATGGCTTACGTTACTATATTTTTGATTTTGCAGTTACTTGCCTTTGTTCCATTAGATGTGGTCCAAAATCAATTCGGCGAGCATAGTTTCGCTCGTTTTATCGTTGAGAGAACGCCCTTTCTTACCAACAAGATGTATGAGCTTTGGGTAACGAATATTTTGAATTAAGGAAAAATAGGGCTAGAAAATATTTTTTTAGAAAAACTTTTACAAGAATGTTTTGTTTTTTGTACACAGTAGTTTATTTAAGAAGGCTGCGCAACGTATGTCCGGCACAGCCCTTTTTTCATAGTGAAAGATAAGGTGATAAAATGAATAACCGAATCCTTGAAACATTGGAATTTGAAAAAGTCAAACAAATGGTCAAACAATTTGTAGTGACTGCACAAGGAAAAGAAGAACTGGCAGAATTGGTACCAGTGAGCGAGAAACAAACGATCACAGAATGGCTTCAAGAAACTGAGGATGGGTTGAAAGTACAACGTCTGCGAGGCGGGATTCCTATACCAAAACTTGAAAATATCCGCCCTCATATGAAACGGATCGAAATCGAGGCAGACTTGAATGGAGTGGAGCTTGCACAAGTTTCCAGAGTGTTATCTACGACAAGTGAATTGCATCGGTTCATTGATGATCTTTCTGACAGTGAAATCGAATTTGCGCGTTTGTATATGTGGGCAGATCAGCTAGTCACGATTCCTGTTTTAAGTCGCCGTTTAAAGGAAGCAATTGATGAAGACGGACGCGTGACCGATGATGCTTCTCCTGAGCTAAAAATCATAAGACAGAACATTCGTCGAAGTGAACAAGCTGTTCGTGAACAGTTAGACGGAATCGTCCGCGGGAAGAACGCAAAATATTTGAGCGATGCAATCATCACCATGCGAAATGACCGCTACGTTATCCCAGTCAAACAAGAATACCGCGGTGTATTTGGCGGTGTAGTCCACGATCAAAGTGCTTCAGGACAGACTTTATTTATTGAACCAAAACAAGTGGTGGATTTGAATAATCGTTTGCGTCAATACCAAATCGCTGAACGAAATGAGATTCAACGTATTTTAAGTGAACTTTCTGCAGAACTTGTTCCACATCGTCAAGAAATCATCCACAATGCTTATGTGATTGGTAAAATGGATCTGATGAATGCAAAAGCACGATTTGGTAAAGAATTAAGAGCCATCGTGCCGGGAATCAGCGAAGACAATCATGTCGTCTTGAAACAAGCAAGACATCCGCTGATTGATCAGGAAAAAGTAGTTCCTAATGACATCGCAATTGGAAAAGACTATCAAGCCATCGTCATTACAGGACCTAATACAGGTGGGAAAACGATCACGTTGAAGACTTTAGGTCTGTTACAGCTGATGGGGCAAGCAGGGTTGCCGATTCCTGCAGGAGAAGAAAGCCAAATCGGTATTTTTGAAGAAGTATTTGCGGATATAGGTGACGAACAATCGATTGAGCAAAGTCTATCGACCTTTTCTTCTCATATGACGAACACCGTAGATATTTTATCAAAAGTCAATGAAAAAAGTCTGGTACTATTTGACGAGCTTGGTGCAGGAACAGATCCACAAGAAGGTGCTGCTCTAGCCATCGCAATCTTAGATGATCTTGGTAAAAAGTCTGCTTATGTGATGGCAACTACGCACTATCCTGAATTGAAAGTTTATGGATACAATCGGGCAAATACGATTAATGCCAGCATGGAGTTCGATGTGGATACACTAAGTCCAACGTATCGTTTACTGATCGGTGTGCCTGGACGAAGCAATGCGTTTGAAATCTCCAGCCGATTAGGCCTTGATACAGATGTTATTAATGAAGCAAAGCAGTTGATGAATGATGAGAGCCAAGATTTAAATGAAATGATCACAGATTTAGAGAATCGCCGGAAAATGGCAGAGACTGAATATCTGGAAATGCGTCATTTTGTTTCTGAAGCACAAGAACTTCATCATGATTTGAAAGAAGCTTACAGCTATTTCTTTGAAGAACGTGAAAAAGAAATAGAGAAAGCAAAGAAAAAAGCAAATGAAGTCGTGTCAGAGGCGGAAGAAAAAGCAGAAAAAATCATTGCTGATATTCGTAAAATGCAACAGCAGATCGGGCAAGGAAATGTGAAAGAGCATCAGTTGATCGATGCAAAGACCCAATTAGCAAATCTACATCAAGAAGAAACATTGAAGAAAAATAAAGTATTGAAGAAGGCGAAAGAACAAAAAACATTGAAACCGGGAGACGAAGTGTTGGTTACGACTTACGGCCAAAGAGGAACGCTTTTACGTAAAAACGGGAATCAGTGGCAAGTAGAAATCGGTATACTAAAAATGAATGTGTCCGAAGACGAACTGACGCCTGTTGCTCCTCAAAAAGAGCCGACACAACGAGTTGTCCATGCTGTACGCTCTGAATCTAGCAGTCATGTGCCGAATCAATTGGATCTTCGAGGAAAACGATATGAGGAAGCGCTAAGTGAAGTAGATCAGTATTTGGATTCTGCCATCCTAGCAGGTTATCCTCAAGTGACTATTGTCCACGGAAAGGGGACAGGCGCACTTCGCAAGGGAATTACTGATTATCTTAAAAACCATCGGAGCGTCAAAAGCTTTGAGTTTGCACCGGCAAATCAAGGCGGAAATGGTGCAACAATTGTTAAATTTAAGTAAAACTTACTAAAGGTAAGCAGATGGTTCGCTATCCAAGGATAGAAATGCTATACTGGTCATAGATTTTAAAAATGGAGGTCTTTGATATGTCACAAGTAATTACAGATAAGACATTTAACGAAGAAACAGACAAAGGACTTGTATTAATTGATTTTTGGGCAACTTGGTGTGGTCCATGTCGTATGCAAGCACCGATTTTGGATCAATTGGAACAAGAATATGATGAAGAAGAATTCAGAATTGCTAAAATGGATGTGGATGAAAATCCAGAAACTCCTCAACAATTCGGAATCATGAGTATTCCAACATTAATGTTGAAAAAAGATGGTCAAGTAGTAGAAAAAGCTGTTGGTGTTCATTCAAAAGAACAACTACGTCAAATGATCGATCAATATTTATAAAAGCTTAAAGCAAAAATAAGCTGAGGATGGGACTGAATTCAGTTCCGTCCTCGGTTTTTTTGCGGTTGAGTTAAGGTTATTCAAATTAACATTTTTTGAGTATAATTACGTTGTCAGGCTGGATTGTTTTTTTGACAGACATGCTATAATAACTTTAATTGAATATGAAGGGGAGTACCAGATGAACGAACGAATCAAAAACAAATTAGCTTTACTTCCTGATCAGCCCGGCTGTTACTTGATGAAAGATAAAAATGGAACGATCATTTATGTCGGAAAAGCCAAAATATTGAAAAATCGCGTCCGCTCATATTTTACTGGCAGCCATAATACGAAAACGGAACGGCTTGTTAGTGAAATTGAAGACTTTGAATACATCGTTACAGAATCGAAT
Organism: Enterococcus sp. 3G1_DIV0629; assembly: GCF_002141285.1. Classification (NCBI taxonomy): domain Bacteria; kingdom Bacillati; phylum Bacillota; class Bacilli; order Lactobacillales; family Enterococcaceae; genus Enterococcus; species Enterococcus sp. 3G1_DIV0629. The sequence continues at coordinate 286,489 of NZ_NGLI01000001.1, forward strand.
ATAGAAGCCTTGCTCTTAGAAATCAATCTGATAAAGAAAAATGATCCTAAATACAATATTATGTTAAAGGATGATAAAACCTATCCTTTCCTTAAGATAACGAATGAAAAATATCCCCGTTTGGTGATTACTCGCAAAGTACTAAAAGACAAAGCACTGTATTTTGGACCATATCCCGATGTCGGTGCGGCGAATGAGACAAAGAAGATCCTCGACCGATTATTTCCTCTGAGAAAATGCAAACCTAGTCAGACGAAGGAGCCTTGTCTTTACTATCATTTGGGGCAATGTCTGTGTCCTTATTATTTCGACGTAGATCCGAAAGTCTATACGAAAATCGTTGATGAAGTGAAAAACTTTTTAAACGGAGGACACGAAAAAATCGAGTCAGAGATCCATCAGAAAATGGAAAAAGCTGCTGAAAACATGGAATTTGAAAAAGCTGCAGAATACCGAGACCAGATCCGTGCTATCGAAACAATCATGACTCGCCAAAAAATGACAAATACTGATTTACTGGATCGAGATGTATTTGGTTATGCGATTGATAAAGGCTGGATGTGTGTCCAAGTGTTTTTTGTAAGACAAGGAAAGTTAATTGAACGAGATGTTTCAATGTTTCCTTTCTATAACGAAGCAGAAGAAGATTTTTTGACTTATATTGGCCAGTTTTATCAGGAAAATGAACATTTCATTCCTAAAGAAGTCTTGATTCCTGATACGATCGACAAGCCAAGTGTAGAAGCTTTGTTGGATACGAAAGTTCTACAACCGAAACGAGGCGAAAAGAAAAAATTAGTGGAATTGGCGAATAAGAATGCCTCAGTTGCTTTGAATGAACGATTTGATCTGATTGCTAGAAAGCAGGAACGGACGATCGGAGCAGTTGAACGTTTAGGAAACGCAATGAATATCCCGACCCCAATACGCATCGAATCTTTTGATAACTCCAATATCATGGGAACGAATCCTGTGGCTGCGATGGTCGTATTCATTGATGGAAAACCAGCAAGAAAAGAATATCGGAAATATAAAATAAAAACAGTCAACGGACCCGATGATTATGCATCGATGAGAGAAGTCATCTATCGCAGATATTCACGAGTGATTCGTGAAGGGTTGCCTTTACCTGATTTGATCTTGATCGATGGAGGAAAAGGACAAGTCGATGTAGCGAAAGATGTCTTAGAAAATCAATTAGGAATCGATATTCCTATTGCTGGTATGGCAAAAAATGATAAACATAAAACAAATGAATTGCTATTCGGTACAGATTTGGCTGTAGTACCACTTGAGCGAAATTCACCTGAGTTTTTCTTGCTCCAGCGGGTTCAAGATGAAGTCCATCGATTCGCAATCACTTTCCATCGGCAACTGCGTAGTAAAAACAGTTTTGCTTCCCGATTAGACGAAATCGAAGGGCTAGGACCGAAACGAAAAAAAATGTTGCTTAAAGAGTTCAAATCATTGAAAAATATCACAGCAGCTACGATAGAAGAATTACAAGAAATCGGACTACCGAAAAATGTCGCACAAAACGTATTTGATAAATTACATCAGGAATGAGAAAAGGGCACTTTACAAAGAAAGTAAAGTGTCCTATCATTTTATTTACAACAACAAGAGAGTATACGTTTTGTTGGTAAATAATAAATCGCTTACATCTGGTGTCTTAGGATATATGGATTTATTGAAGAAGGAGTGAAGAAATGTTAGAAGTCAAGGATCTTGTTAAAACTTTTGGGAACTACACAGCTGTCGATCATGTCTCTTTCCAAATCCCAGACGGAAAAATCATGGGGCTGATTGGTCAAAACGGTGCTGGTAAGACAACGACTTTTCGTTTGATCTTGGATTTTTTGACACAAGATCAAGGAGAAGTGTTATGGAATGGTCATCATCTTGGGGAGAAAGATTATGATATCATCGGTTATCTTCCAGAAGAACGAGGACTTTATCCAAAAGTAACGATTCAAGACCAACTGCTTTATTTTGCAGAACTTAGAGGGAAATCAAGAAAAGAAATTGAACCAAAAATCGATTTTTGGATGGAAAAATTTCAGGTAAAAGGGAAAAAGACGGATAAAGTAAAATCTTTGTCTAAAGGGAATCAGCAAAAAGTCCAGCTCATCGCCACATTGATCCATGAACCTAAATTGATCATTTTGGATGAACCATTTAGCGGGTTAGATCCAGTAAACGCGGAATTACTGAAAGATGGAATATTGGAATTGAAAAAACACGGTTCGTGTGTCATTTTTTCTAGCCATAATATGGATAATGTAGAAAAAATCTGCGATCATTTGATCATGCTGCGAAACGGAAAAATGGTTTTGAATGGAAAAGTCCATGAGATCCGTGAATCATTTGGCCGTACGAAGTTATTCTTGGAATCTGGATTAAGCCAACAGGAAGTAGAAGAAATCGAAGGCGTGAAAAAAGTGATCCTTCGTGAGGATAATACGTTAGAGATCACATTAGAGGATCCTGAAGCAGGGAAAGAAATCTTTACTCGTGCGACTCAATTCGGTTATATCCCTATGTTCAACCAGCAACCGCCAACTTTGGAAGAGATTTTCAAATTGAAAGCAGGTGAAATCGATGCGTAAGTTTTGGATTATTACCAAAGATGTCTATTTAAAAAATGTCAAGTCGATTTCTTTCTTGATTATGATATTAGTCCCTTTCATCATGCTAGGTATTATTTATGTAGCAGGAAACTTTGCCCAGCAAAATAGTGATGTCAATAAAATCGGCGTATTGGCTGATAATGAGCAAATCAGGCAGCAAATGAGCCAAGTCAAAACAGATGATTTTGAGTTCAAAGCAGTGGATTCTGAAGAAAACGCACAAAAAGACCTTTCGAAAGAAAAAATTGATGCTTATTTAGTAGTCACAACTGATAAAGATAAGGTAAATGGGACGCTGTATAGCGAAAATTCATTGGGACAAAGTACACAACTGCTGATACAACAACAATTGACTGGCTTGCAATCAATGATTCGAGCAAGTGAATTAGGCATTTCTCCAGAAGAAGTGGCAAGTTTGAGCCAACAGGCAAGTTTGACTCGGCAAAAAGTCAACTTTGATTCAAAAGGAAAAATGTCGGTAGGAGAAGATAATTCGACAGTCCAATATGTTGTCAGCTATGTGGCGACGATTGTCTTGTTCATTATCATTCTGACTTATGCACAAATCATTGCACAAGAGATTGCTTCTGAAAAAGGCACGCGGATCATGGAAGTGATCCTGTCCAGCACGACTGCACAAAAGCATTTTTACGGGAAACTAACTGGTGTTTTGCTTGTTGCATTAACGCAAATGGCATTATACGGCATTATTTTTGGTGTAGGATATAATCAATTCAAAGATATGGAAATGGTCAAGAATATATTGGACGGTATCTCATTGGATAACTTGATTGGACCATTCTTGTGGTATTCTCTTCTATTTATGATCTTTGGCATTTTGATTTTTTCTGTTTTGGCAGCTTTATGTGGCTCTTTGGTCAACAAAACAGAAGATACAGCAAAAGCAATTTTGCCAGTGACTTATTTATCTTTAGGCGGATACATGCTTGGGTTGATATTAGGTGCGTCAGATCCAAATAATATCGTTATTCGGATCACTTCGTATATTCCATTTTTATCTTCCTATATTATGCCGGTTCGCTTGGCAAATGAGACAGTCGGTATGGGTGGAGCATTGATTTCCTTGTTGGTACTTGTAGCCGTGACATTCTTATTGATGATCTTGTCTGCAAATATGTACAAATCGAATGTACTCGTTTATAGCGAAGGCGGATTATGGAGTTCATTGAAACAATCGATTTCAATTATGAGAAATGAACGAAAAAAAGCATAAAATATAGAAAAATATAGAAGGAAGCTGGACATTTATTGTTCCCAGCTTCTTTTTTGTATAGACCTATTTCTATTTTTTTATTATATTGGATATATATCCATTGAAAATAGTGTATAACAACTTTATAATGTTGAGTATACCAATTTTTGGAGGCGTTTTAATGGACCGCTATTTAGATTTACTTTCAGAGAAATTCCCCACAACGGAAGATGTCATCACGGAAATCATCAATCTCGAAGCAATTTTGCAGCTTCCAAAAGGAACAGAGTTATTTTTGAGCGATATACATGGCGAATTTCCTGCTTTTGATCATATTCTGCGTATCGGTTCAGGAAATCTTAAAGAAAAGATCAAAGACCTTTTCTCTGAACAAATGACGGAAACGGAGATTAGCCAATTCACTATTTTTACGGCTTATCCAGAATATGCATTGACGACTGATTGGTACAAAAAACAAGATAAATCCCAGCTGATCCATCGTTTGATTGATCTTTTACGGTTTACGACAGTCAAATACACTCGATCAAAAGTTCGAAAAGGATTGCCAAAAGAATATAGCTATATCATTGAGGAACTCTTGTATATCGATGATCGTATCAACGGGAAAAAAGACTATGTAAAAAAAATCATTGAACAACTTGTCTTGATGAAGGAAGAAGAAAAATTTTTAACAAAACTTGCGCAGACGATCCAAAAATCTGTCATCGATCATTTGCATATCGTGGGTGATATTTTTGATCGGGGAACTCAAGCAGCCAAAGTAATGGATCGAATCATGGATTTTTCCTCTGTAGATATCCAGTGGGGGAATCATGATATTTTGTGGATTGGTGCGTATTGCGGCTCTGAGGCATGTTTATTGACGCTTTTACGGATTGCCGCACGCTACAACTATTTATTTGAATTAGAGAAAGAATATGGATTAAATTTACGTCCATTATTTTCTTTTGCCCATCAAACCTACCAGAAGAATCCTGTATTTACGCCTAAAAACAGGAAAGATCTATCTGAAAGAGAGCAAGAAGAATTAGAAAAAATCCATCAAGCACTTTCTATCCTCCAATTCAAATCAGAACATCAGTTGTTGGATCGACGACCTGAATTTAAAATGGACGATCGTAAATTGTTGGAAAAAATCAACTATGAGGAATCAACGATCGATTTAGAAGGTCAGCTCTATGAGTTGAAAGGGACTTGTTTTCAAACGATCCAGCCAGATGATCCTAAAAAGTTCTTGGAAGAGGAACAAAAAGTGATCGATAGTTTGATGTATTCATTCCAGCACTCATTAAGAATGCAAAAACACATGACGTTTTTGATCGAAAAAGGGGGAATGTATCTCACGAACAATCAGCATGTACTGTTTCATGGCTGTATACCTGTAGATGAAAAGGGGCAGCTCTTAGCATTTGAATTAGACCAATCTTATCGCGGAAAAGAACTACTGGGATTTTTTGAAAAACAGATAACTGAAAGCGCAAAAGATCTGACTGCAAAAGAAGATTTAGCGACTGATTTGATTTGGTATGCGTGGAGCGGGCCATTTTCGCCTTTATTTGGCAAGAGTAAAATGGCGACTTTTGAGCGCTATTTTCTCACAGAGCCTCATACGCACGTCGAAAAAAGCAATCCCTATTATCACTTGCGAGATGAAGAGTGGTTCAGTGAAAAAATTTTGGCAGAATTCGATGCAAAAGAAGAAGGTTCAGCAATCATCAATGGGCACACGCCGGTAAAAGTAAAAAAAGGGGAGTCACCGATCAAAGCAAACGGAAAAGCATTTGTTATTGACGGAGGTCTATCCAAAGCTTATCAAAAAACAACCGGGATTGCTGGCTACTCACTATTATGCAATTCTTACGGTTTCCAAATCGTGACACATTATCCGTTCTTGCCTATTGAACAACAATTTGCAAAAAAATCTGATCAAACGAATGTAAAAAAAGTGATCGAGCAGCAGCTCCCACGCAAACTTAATCGGGATACGACAAAAGGAATGGAATTACAGCAACAGATTACTCAGCTCCAAAGGCTGTTGGACTATCGAAAGGACGATTGAGAAAAATGCTAGCCAACATTGCTCAATAGACTAAAAAAGGACTGCAACAAAAGGCGTGTCGCAGTCACCTTCGGTATTAGCTCAAAAAACGGTAAAATATGAGAAGCGATTTTTCCGTTTTGTTTCTCTAATACTCAGGTCAAAACGCTGATTTCACGACCTCTTCCATAAACGGTGTTCTCCTGCCAACTCCTCGGTCACAAGTCACAATATCCAACAAACATGAGAAGCTGTTTTTTGAAATTGCTCCTTGTGACTCAGAGTTAAACGGCAGGCTCACGACCTAATCAGAAAAACGATTAAAATTCATTCACAAAGAAATCGAATAAACGCTGTTCAGATGAATCTACACGATGAGAAAGTTCCGGATGCCATTGGACACCAAGGATTTTGTGCATATTATCTTTACTTTGGACTGCTTCAATGAGTCCATCGTTGGAAAAGGCGATGGCTTTTAACAAAGGAGAAAGATCTTTGACTGCCTGATGATGATAGGAATTCACAAAGTATGAATCAGGGAGAAGGTCACTTAATAAACTGTCCGAAACGATTTTGACTTCGTGAGTCGCAAACTGCGGGGCAGTGGGCTGTTGTTCGTGTTTTACGGACCATTTTGGATATAATGAAAGATCTTGATAAAGTGTTCCCTCCAACACGACATTCAATAGTTGAAGTCCTCGGCAGACTGCAAAAATCGGTTTTCTTTGTTTCAATGCTTCCAAGATCAATGCCTGTTCGAATTGGTCTCGTTGAATATTTGTTTCCGTCAGTTTTGGATGAGGGTCTTCCATGTAAAGTTGCGGACTAACATCCTGACCGCCTGCAAGAATGAGTTTGTCGATTTTCTCAATTAGTTGAGGCGCTGAATCTGGAGACATGACTGGCAGAATAAGAGGCAATCCTTGAGCATCTAAAACTGCATCCACAAATCCCTGCGGTGTATAGCTTACTTGATTTCCTTGGAAAGTATCTGTTGCTCGAATCAGTTGATTCCCGGCAATGCCGATGATTGGTTTCATTTGTATTCCCCCTAAAGTAGACTAATTGTAACAAGGATTTAAAAAAATTTAAACTATGTAAGACTTGCCCCTATACTTATCTGTTCTTGCTGTGTTACTATCTGTAAAGAGAATTTTCGTGTGAAATTCATGACGATAGTTGAAAATATTGCTTAATTTGTTATAATAAAAAGTAAGCAGAAATAAAAAGGTTGGGCGTAAGCTTCAAGGATCTAGTTCTTCAAGGGGTGAGAAGGACATTTTATTGAAGGGGCCTGCCTATACTAAGTTATCTTTAGAGGTACATACTTTCAATGAAAAAAGAAAGCATGTACCTCTTTTTTAAATCGAAAGGAAGTGAAGCAAGTGTTAGAAGCTTTGGAACAAATCCGAAAAGCAGAAGAAGAAAATGAGAAGCGTGCTCGAACCCTACGGCAGCAGTTAAAGACCTATGCAGAAGAAAAAGAGCAAGAATTGGAAATAATCCAAACGAACAATCGGCAACAGCTGAAACAGTTGGTAGAAGAAAAAGAACAATTCGAAAAGCAAGAATTAGAAAAAGAAAAAATGAAATTGAAAGCAGAAGCAGACAAGGTGCAAGCTACTTTGAAAGACCAATATCAAAAGCATCAGAGTCAAGCAATCGGTGCAATCATTGAAAGGGTGAAAGAAACTTATGGCCGTCACTAAGATGGAAAAAGTGACCCTCATTTCAGATAAAAGAAATCAGGAGAGGATTTTACAAGCAGTACAAGGAATCCAAAATGTTGAAATCCGGGATCTGTATCAAAATAGAACAAACAACCAGTGGGTAGAAAAATATTTTCCAGATACCACGATTATTGATAAAGAAGCAAAATTAAGCGCTTTAGGCAATCGGCTGAAAGACATCCAAGAAGCTATCCAATTCATACAACACCACGGCGATAGCCGTCAAAAGAAACTCCATTTGAAACGTCAAGAACTTTCCTTACAAGACTTGGAAGCAAATTATTCCGAAGAAAATTTCATGAATAAATTAGAAGAAGTCCTTGATTTAAAAGAAAAGTGGGAACAGCTAACTGAAAAACGTGATCGTTTAGAAGAAGAGGAAGAATGGCTTCTTCATTGGCAACAGCTGGATATTGCTCCAAGTATGTATGCAAGTAAGACGACCATTTTTGAGATGGGGACTGTGAGTGCAGCAAATTTTGAAAGTTTCAAGGAAGAACTGAGTAAGCTTGATGACGTTTATATGGAAGAAATAGATTATACGCCGAAACAAGTTTATCTTTCGTATGTTGCTTTAAAAAAATCAGTTGCTGCTATAGAAGAAATTGCTGGGAAATACGGGTTCAATAAAGAAACGTATCCTTATGAACAAAATCCTAAAGAAAAATTGCAAGAAACCAAACAGCAATTGTCCATTGTTCACGAGCAGCAAAAAAAGATAACGACAGCGTTAGGTCAGTGCAGCGGCTATATCCAAGAATTTGAATGGGTAGAAGAAGTCACACTTGCCGTTGCAGAACGGGAAAAAGTAAAAGAACGGTTTATCCATGCGACTTATCTGATCGTTTTGCAAGGTTGGGTAGATGCAGAAGAAAAACAGAATTTGATGCATGTGTTAAACGAAACTGTATCAGAAGAAGATATATATGTTAGTTTCGAAACACCAAACTCAGAAGAGATTCAGCAGGAAGTCCCTACTAAATTGAAAAACCATCCGCTTATCGAACCTTTTGAATTGCTGACTGAAATGTACAGTCTGCCAAAATATGAAGAAGTAGATCCAACACCTTGGATGACACCGTTCTATCTTGTCTTCTTCGGGATGATGGTCGCAGATGTGGGTTACGGATTGCTGATGCTCATTGGGACAATACTAGCTCAAAAACTACTTGTTTTACCACGCGGGATGAAACGTTTCGTAAAATTCTTTGAGATTCTCTCGGTACCATCGATCATTTGGGGATTGATCTACAGTTCATTTTTCGGACAGGCATTACCAAAAGAACTGTTTGGCATCCGCTTGCCTTTCCCAATCCTATCTACGACGGATGATGTCAATACGATTTTGATTTTATCTGTGATTTTCGGTCTGATACAGATCTTGGTTGGATTATTTGTGGCAGCAAAGGAAAATATCAGGAGGAAAGATTACTTGAGTGCTGTCAGTGATGGATTTGCCTGGCAAGGGATCCTAATTGGGATCGTTATTGCATTGATTGGTGCCATGTTGATAAAAAATACAGCGTTTGTTTATCTTGGCGCGGGGCTATCGATCATTGCTGCTTTATGTATCTTAATCGTGCCGATTATCCAATCGCCGTCTAAAGTCAAGGGTGCTGCCAAAGGAGCGTATAATCTTTACGGACTGACTGGTTATATCGGTGATTTAGTCAGTTATACACGTTTGATGGCACTAGGTATTTCAGGCGGAAGTATTGGCGCGGCATTCAATATGCTAGTTGCTTTCATGCCGCCAGCCGCTCGATTCAGTGTAGGGATCCTTTTGATCATCGCTTTACACGCACTGAATATGTTTTTGACACTGTTGAGTGCCTATGTCCATGGCGCACGATTGCAGTATGTCGAATTTTTTGGAAAATTTTATACAGGAGGCGGACGTGCCTTTGACCCGCTGAAAACGGCGGAAAAATACGTCAACATCAATCATAAGAAAAAAAACAATAAATAATTGGAGGATTTTTATACAATGATGGATTACTTAATTAGTCAAAATGGTGGAATGGTATTTGCAGTATTAGCGATGGCAACAGCGACGATTTTTTCAGGAATCGGTTCAGCTAAAGGTGTTGGAATGACAGGTGAGGCAGCAGCAGCGTTAACAACAAGTCAACCCGAAAAATTCGGACAGGCTCTGATTCTGCAATTGCTTCCAGGTACGCAAGGGTTGTATGGATTCGTTATCGCCTTTTTGATTTTTATCAACTTAGGAAATGATATGTCAGTTGTACAAGGATTGAACTTTTTAGGCGCTTCTCTGCCGATTGCTTTTACAGGCTTGTTTTCAGGTATCGCCCAAGGAAAAGTTGCAGCAGCAGGTATCCAAATTTTAGCGAAAAAACCTGAACATGCTACAAAAGGAATCATTTTTGCTGCGATGGTTGAAACATATGCGATTTTAGGTTTCGTTATTTCCTTCCTATTAGTATTGAATGCCTAAGCATAAAGGAGGAAAAGCAGATGAACGCCATTGAAAAAATCATCTCTCAGATGAATGAAGCAGCAGAGCAAGAAAGAGCGGCGTTAGAGCAAGAAGAGCGAATAAAGATCGATCAAAACTTTGAACAAAAACGTACGCAAATCGAAACAGAACATCAAAAACAAAAAGAAAAACAAATCGAATTACTTGAAAAAAAATACCGTCAGCTTAGGAATCGCCAACAAGTAGAAGTACGACAAGAAAATTTGAACGCGAAGCAGGAATTTTTACGACGATTGTTTGCAGATGCAATAGCTGAAATGGAGAATTGGGATGAATCTGAACAAATCCAGTTTATCAAAAATTCATTGTATTCATTACCTTTGACAGGCAAAGTAACATTCATTGCTGGAGAAAAATCAGCAGCTTATCTTTCTCAGACATTGTTGGATGAATGGAACAATGAACTTCCCTTTACGATGGTTTTAAGCGATGAATCTGTTGCTGGTCAAGCTGGGTTTCTGATAAATGATCAAGGAGTTCAGTATAATTTTCTTTTCAGCAGCCTTGTACAAGATATTCAAGGAACGATGAGTTTTGAGATTGCCAATCAATTATTTGAATAAGGAGGGATCAGTGTATGGAATACCACGAACTAAATCCCTTGATTCGCGGAAGAGAGCTTGAACTTTTGTCCAATGAGACATTTGAACGGATGATTCAAACCAATTCTGTCGAAGCACTTGGTGAAATATTGAAATCCACGATTTACAGTCCATATATCTATGACGGATATGAATATGACTTCGAACAGAATCTTTTAAAGGAGCAGAGCCGTCTATTTCGCTGGTTAAAGGAATCAGCACCGGAGCCTGAAATCGTTTGGATCTATACGATGCGTTATACTTTCCATAATCTGAAGGTTTTGACAAAAGCCGAGATGACAAATCAAAATCTGGACCATTTGTATATCGACGATGGGTTTTATTCATTAGAAACCTTGAAGGATGCCATTCATACGCAAGTTTCAAATGAACTCCCTGAAAGCATTATGGACAGTATACGAGAAGTACGTGATTATTTTGAAGAGTCTACCATTCTTCAGGGAATCGATGTGATCTATGATCGGCAGTTTTTGACTGAACAGCGACGGCTCGCCGATAAGCTAGGATATCAAGAATTGCTGACAGAAGTCATTGCTTTTATTGACTTGACCAATATCACAACGATGGCTCGAGGAATATTGCAGAAAAGAACATATGGGTTCATGACGACGGTGCTTTCCAGTTCGGGAAGTATCGAAAAAGAAGTATTTTTGAACTTTGTAGATAAAGACATGGAAGCTTACACGAACTTTCTATTAGAGACAGATTATGCTGAGTTTCTGCGTCCTGTCATCCGTGAGGGAAATCTTGATCTCGTAAAGCTTGAACAGTTGAAAGATGATTATCTAAGTTCATTGTATCAAGAAGCCCAAACCCAGGCTTTCGGACCACTGCCACTACTAGCCTTTTTGAACGCAAAAGAGGTAGAAAGCAAAAACCTTCGTTTACTGGTTATCGGCAAAAGAAGCCATTTCGAACCAGAAACAATCAGAAAGCGGGTGAGACAAGTCTATGACGCATAAGATCGGTGTAGTTGGCGACAAAGATTCTGTTTTGCCATTCAAATTGTTTGGCTTTGATGTTCGTTATGGTACAACCAAGCAGACCGTTCGTCAGGCAATTGAAGAAATGGCAAAGAATGAGTATGGCGTGATTTATGTCACAGAGCAATGTGCAGCATTGAGCCCAGAAACGATCGAACGTTACAAGGAACAAATGATACCTGCTATCGTATTGATTCCCAATCATCAAGGATCATTAGGGATTGGGCTGGAAGAAATTCAAAAGAACGTAGAAAAAGCAGTAGGTCAAAATATCTTATAGTATGAAAAGGAGATAGAAATTTTGCAAATTGGAAAAATCATAAAAGTCTCCGGACCTCTTGTAATGGCTGAGAACATGTCTGATGCCAGTATCCAAGACATGTGTCTAGTGGGAGATCTAGGAGTTATCGGAGAAATTATCGAGATGCGTGGCGATGTGGCGTCTATTCAAGTATATGAAGAGACTTCTGGAATTGGTCCAGGCGAACCGGTTCGCTCTACTGGTGAAGCTTTATCTGTTGAATTAGGACCAGGGATCATTTCACAAATGTTTGACGGAATCCAACGGCCATTAGATACCTTTATGGAAATCACACAAAGTAATTTCTTAGGACGGGGAGTCCAATTGCCTGCATTGGATCATGAGAAAAAATGGTGGTTCGAACCAGCATTAGAAGCCGGAGAAACGGTTAGTGCTGGCGATGTGATTGGAATCGTAGAAGAAACAAAAGTTATCAAACACAAAATTATGGTGCCAAATGGGATAAAAGGTACAATCAAAACAATCGAAAAAGGGTCGTTCACTATTGATGAAACCGTATGTGTCGTTGAAACTGAAAATGGTGACAAAAACTTGACGATGCTCCAAAAATGGCCAGTAAGACGTAGTCGGCCAATCAAAGAAAAATTAAACCCTGATGCACCGATGATCACCGGACAGCGAGTGATCGATACGTTCTTCCCAGTGACAAAAGGGGGAGCAGCAGCTGTTCCTGGTCCATTTGGTGCAGGAAAAACAGTCGTTCAGCATCAAATCGCAAAATGGGCCGATGTGGACATGGTCGTTTATGTGGGATGCGGTGAACGTGGAAATGAGATGACGGATGTTTTAAATGAATTCCCTGAATTGATTGACCCTAATACAGGAGAATCGTTGATGGAACGTACGGTATTGATTGCCAATACATCTAATATGCCGGTAGCGGCTCGAGAAGCTTCTATCTATACGGGAATCACGATTGCGGAATATTTCCGTGACATGGGTTATGACGTTGCTATCATGGCAGACTCCACTTCGCGATGGGCAGAAGCACTTCGTGAGATGAGCGGACGTTTGGAAGAAATGCCTGGTGATGAAGGTTATCCAGCTTATCTTGGTTCCCGTCTTGCGGAATACTATGAACGTTCTGGAAGAGTCATTGCTTTAGGATCAGAAGGTCGCGAAGGAAGTATAACCGCAATCAGTGCTGTATCGCCTTCTGGAGGAGATATTTCGGAACCAGTCACACAAAATACATTGCGGGTCGTAAAAGTATTCTGGGGACTTGATTCGACTTTAGCCCAAAAAAGACATTTTCCTTCGATCGATTGGATCCAAAGTTATTCTCTTTATTCAACAGAAGTAGGGAAGTATATGGATCATATCCTTCAAGCTGACTGGGCATCCATGGTCACTGAGGGCATGCGTATTTTGCAGGAAGAACAGCAGCTGAATGAAATCGTGCGTTTGGTAGGGATTGATTCCCTTTCAGATAATGACCGTCTGACATTAGAAGTGGCAAAATCCATTCGTGAAGATTATTTGCAGCAAAATGCTTTTGATGATGTCGATACATTCACTTCAAGAGAGAAACAATTCAAAATGTTGAAGATGATCTTGACCTTTGGTGAAGAAGGACGCCGTGCGTTGTCGTTAGGTGCTTATTTAAGTGAGATCATGGACGGTACCGTATCGATTCGTGAAAGGATCGGACGAAGTAAATATATCCCGGAAACAGAATTAGAAAAACTAGATCAAATTATAGGTGAAATCAAACAAACGATGCAAACAATCGTTTCAGAAGGAGGCATGAGCAATGATTAAAGAATATCGTACGATCGGTGAAGTCGTCGGTCCATTGATGGCGGTTGAAAAAGTTGCTGGTGTCAAATATGAAGAATTAATCGAAGTCCGTATGCAAAATGGCGAGATTCGTCGGGGACAAGTATTGGAAGTTCAAGAAGATAAAGCAATGGTCCAAATATTTGAAGGAACAAGTGGTATCAATTTACGTGACTCTTCTGTACGATTTTTAGGACATCCTTTAGAACTAGGTGTATCGGAAGATATGATTGGTCGAGTATTCGATGGCTTGGGACGTCCAAAAGATAATGGACCAGAAATCCTGCCTGAAAAGTATTTGGATATTAACGGAGAAGTAATCAATCCAGTAGCTCGGGATTACCCAGATGAGTTTATCCAAACAGGTATCTCTGCAATCGATCATTTGAACACATTAGTTCGTGGACAAAAATTACCAGTATTTTCTGGTTCTGGTCTTCCTCACAAAGAATTAGCTGCTCAGATCGCGCGACAAGCAACGGTACTTGATTCATCAGATGATTTCGCCGTAGTCTTTGCTGCTATTGGAATCACTTTTGAAGAAGCAGAATTTTTCATGGAGGATTTTCGACAAACTGGTGCAATCGACCGTTCTGTCATGTTCATGAATTTAGCAAACGACCCTGCAATCGAACGTATTGCTACTCCTCGTATGGCTTTGACTGCTGCAGAATATCTTGCTTATGAAAAAGGAATGCATGTATTGGTTATCATGACAGACATGACCAACTATGCAGAGGCATTGCGAGAGATTTCTGCAGCACGGCGAGAAGTTCCAGGAAGAAGAGGCTACCCTGGGTATCTTTACACGAACTTAGCTACTTTGTTCGAACGAGCAGGAAGGATCCGCGGACTAAAAGGATCAGTTACTCAAATTCCGATTTTAACAATGCCAGAAGACGATAAGACCCATCCGATCCCTGACTTGACCGGTTATATTACAGAAGGCCAGATCATCTTGACTAGAGAGCTTTATAAGAGTGGGATACAACCACCAATTGATGTACTTCCGTCTCTTTCGCGGTTAAAAGATAAAGGAACTGGACCCGGAAAGACAAGAGAAGACCATGCGGCAACGATGAATCAGCTTTTTGCAGCCTATGCACAAGGAAAGCAGGCAAAAGAATTAGCCGTAGTTTTAGGAGAATCTGCTTTATCTGATGTAGATAAGATCTATGCGAAGTTTGCTGAGCGGTTTGAAAAAGAATATGTCAATCAAGGATTCCACACGAACCGTTCGATTACTGAAACACTTGATCTAGGGTGGGAACTGCTATCGATGTTGCCAAGAACCGAATTAAAACGAATCAAAGACGACATGCTGGACAAATATCTGCCAGAAGGGAAGTGAGTTCTGATGGCACGATTGAATGTGAATCCGACCCGCATGGAATTGACCCGATTGAAAAAACAGTTGACAACTGCCACAAGAGGGCATAAATTATTAAAAGATAAGCAAGATGAACTGATGCGTCAATTCATTCTGTTGATTCGAAAGAACAACCAACTGCGTCAAGAAATGGAAGAGTCCATGACAGAAGCAATGTCTGATTTTGTATTGGCAAATGCTTCAATCACGGAACCTTTCATTGAAGAATTGTTTGCTTTGCCGGCGGAAAACGTTGATTTGTCTATCGTAGACAAAAATATCATGAGTGTAAAAGTACCTGTGATGAATTTTGAATATGATGAACAGCTGACAGACACACCTTTGGAATACGGGTATTTGAATTCCAGTGCCGAACTGGATCGGTCAATCGATCGGTTTACTACCTTGCTTCCAAAACTTTTGGAACTGACAGAAATCGAAAAAACTTGTCAGCTGATGGCAAGTGAGATCGAAAAGACACGTCGGCGAGTCAATGCATTAGAATATATGACGATCCCTCAATTAGAAGAAACGATCTATTATATTCGTATGAAGCTAGAAGAAAACGAGCGCGCAGAAGTAACAAGGTTGATCAAAGTAAAAAATATGGGTACCACTGACTAAGTGGTATCCTTTTTTAAAAGAGGAAAACGATGATTAAACAAAACAAACAAATAAAGAAACGCTTGCCGGCCGTTCAGCTTCTCGCATTAGGATTTTTTCTCCTGATTTTAGTTGGCGGTGGCCTACTTACCCTGCCATTTTTTAGTAATAGTGGGCATGGGACAAATTTTATCGATGCGCTTTTCACTGCAACTTCTGCCGTCTGCGTGACGGGATTGACGACATTGAATACAGCAGAACATTGGAACAGTGCTGGTCAGTTTTTGATTATGCTTTTGATTGAGATTGGCGGTCTTGGTTTTATGATGGTTCCGATTCTATGCTTTGCATTGATAAAGAAAAAAGTCAGTCTCAGCACACGTATTATATTAAAAGAAGCGCTAAATCTAGAAGAAGTATCAGGTGTGATGAAGCTCATGCTTTACATCCTGAAATTGGCCTTTGTGATCCAATTGATTGGTACGGTTGCTTTATCTTTTGTATTCGTGCCTGAATTTGGCTGGCTGAAAGGGATCTGGTACAGTTTATTTCATGCAATCTCTAGTTTTTGTAATGCAGGGTTTGATTTATTAGGAGACAGTTTAGCCAATCACCAGCAAAATGTTTATTTGATCATGGTAGTATCTGCTTTGATTATTTCTGGCGGATTAGGCTTTATCGTTTGGCGTGACTTATTGGAATATCATCAGAAAAAGAAGATGACGATTCATTCAAAAATCGCATTAACCGTTACAGGTACCCTTTTATTAGGCGGTTTCGTTGTGTTCTTTTTCACAGAACACAATGGGGCAACATTAGTGGAAGGGAATATGTTTCAACGATTGGCAAATACTTTTTTTATGAGTGTAACACCTAGAACGGCTGGATATTATTCAGTTGATTATCTCCATATGAGTCATGCCGGTCTGATCTTAACGATGTTTTTGATGTACATTGGCGGAACATCTGGGTCGACTGCCGGCGGATTGAAAACAACTACGTTAGGTGTGTTGCTGATCCAGATGCGTTCGATGCTTAAAGGACGTACGAGAGCGGAAGCATTTGGCCGTACAATCCGTCAAGGCGCAGTGTTGCGAGCACTCACGTTGTTTTTTATCACGTTGACACTGTGTGTAGTCGCCATCATGATTTTATCAGTGACTGAAACGATACCTAAAACTTCTGGCATCGAATATATTGCTTTTGAGGTCTTCTCTGCATTTGGAACAGTAGGACTTACGATGGGATTGACGCCAGACTTGACTGCAATAGGGAAATTGATCATTATAGCGCTTATGTACATTGGACGAGTTGGGGTATTGACTGTGGTCTTCTCTCTGATGACAAAAGCACAAAGAACTCAATCAAAATACAAATATCCAGAAGAAAGTGTCATGATTGGATAATTTCATCTTCTGACAGAAATCTAGTGATCTAGCAAAATAAGAAAATAAAATATAAGACAAATTTTTTTGCTGTTTGGTTACTTTAAGTGCAAAATGTTCATTTGCTTTTTGAGGCACTATCCGTTGTTGAACTTCGGGTAGTGCCTCTTTTTTATCGAAAGGAATCAATCAGCTTTGATTCCTTTATTTATCAATAGATTATAATTCATATTTTTTTATTTTTTCTTTTACGATACTTAGTCCAGAAGCTAAAATCTCAAGGTTGTTTGAAGATAGGGAAATACGAACGAATGCATCCGGTTGCGCTCGCGTAGTAAAGCGTCGGGAATGATAGAGTCGGATGCCGTTAGCCAGAAAGTCATTTTCAATCCTCTTAGGATCAATCTCAGGATCAACTGGAAGAATTCGATAATAAGGAACACGATTCGTTGGTTTTTCTACTTTGAAATGAGAATCAAAAAGCTGATTAGCTCTTTTCGTAAGATTTAATTTAGTTTCTAAGATTCTATTTGCTTCATTTGAATGGAGGATTTGAGTGATGACCTCCACATCTAATCCAGAAGTTTTCACATTTATATTAAAAATTGCTTGTTCTATCTTGCTTTGGACATGTACTGGAGCTACAAGATAAGCAACTCGCAATCCAGAACAAATAAATTTTGTCATTCCAGCTAAGTAGATTGTTTGGTTAGGTAACAATTTTTGGAAAGGAGGAATGATCGTATGTTGATAATAAGTTGTTAAAAAAGAATGGATATCATCTTCGATAACCCATAGACCTTCTTTTTCAATTACTTCGGCTAATTGCTCTCGTCTTTGGTGAGAGATTTGAAACCCTATAGGATTATTGCAAGAAGGCATAAGAAAGACACCATGGATCTTCTTTTTTCTACATTCCTGAATCAATATATCAGGTCGCATTCCTTGCTCGTCAAAATCAATTGGAACGATCTCTAAATGATATAAATGAGCCAATTCAATGAAATTAGCGTACGTATATCGGTCTGTTGCTATTCTATCACCTGGAGAGAAAAGTGCAGAAAGTGTGATAGCCAATCCATTTTGAACACCGGAAACAATAGATAGAGATTCTAAGGGCGGAATGACTCCTTGAGTTTTTAACCAATTTGCTGCAGTAGTCAATTGAAAATTTGTGCCTTTGGGATCTTGGTAATTAAGCAAACCAACAAGATTTGGGTTATTACCAGTTGATTGAATAAACGGGACAACAAATTTATTACATTCTTCAAAAGAACTAACCAGACCAAAATCAATGATATGTTCGGTTACTTCATTGGTAGAGATGGTAATGGATTCAAAGACATTGGGAGAAATAAAAGTGCCACTTCCAATATTCGTATACAGCAAACCTTTCTCAATTCCGTATTTATAAGCCTTGCCAACGGTAGTAAAATTTAAATCTAAATAATCAGCTAGCTCTCTTTGGGAGGGTAACTGAGTGTTTTTCTGTAATTTATTCTTTAAAATATCTTGTTCTAATTGTTGAATCAACGATTGATAATAAGGACGCTTCAATTTTTGTTTGTCTGGCCGCCAAGTTAACGGGTAGTTGTCATAAGAATTAATAGGCATTTTCTCCACTCCTTAAAATTGTATACCATACAATTTTACCATTGATTGTATTGATTTTAGAAGTTAATCTTTTGTGAGGAGGGAATTGTCTATGAAAATTATTAATTTTGAGGAAGTAGTAGCTTCTTTTAGTTTTGAAGAAGCGATCCAAGTAATGAAAAAATGTTTCTTTGATTATGAAAGTGGTAAAATCAGCCAAAATCCTCGATTGGTGGAAATTTTACCGGACGGAAAAGACAAAAATGTGTTTGCGATGATGCCTGCCTATTTGGGAGAGAACAGATATTTTGGGACAAAAGTCATTACCGCTTTCCCGGATAATCATCAGTATCATTTACCTTCTCATTTAGGAGAGATTTTCTTGTTTGATGCTCAAAACGGACTACCCAAAGCATTGATAAACGCAAATGCAGTCACTTGGATTCGAACAGCTGCTGTATCTGCGCTAGCAACAGATTACTTAGCAGATCAGCATGCAGAAACACTTGCTTTAATTGGAGCTGGTCAACAAGCATTGTCGCATTTGGCTGCGATTTCTACCATTCGTCGCATCACTACAGTGTTTGTTTACGATATTTTAGAAGAAAGACGAAATGCTTTTATCGCTAATGCTAAAAATCAGTATCCG
This sequence comes from Enterococcus sp. 3G1_DIV0629, assembly GCF_002141285.1. Lineage (NCBI taxonomy): Bacteria > Bacillati > Bacillota > Bacilli > Lactobacillales > Enterococcaceae > Enterococcus > Enterococcus sp. 3G1_DIV0629. The sequence continues at coordinate 305,906 of NZ_NGLI01000001.1, forward strand.
AAAATAACGTTTATAAATGCAATATCAGTAGAAGATGCAGTACGTTCAGCGGAAATCATTTGTACGTTGACCCCTAGTAAAGAGGCATTTCTTCAAAAAGAGTGGGTAAGGGAAGACGCACATATCAATGCTGTGGGCACGTTTACTCCTGATACAAGAGAGATAAGCACACCATTGATGGAAACTTCTCAAATCTATGTAGATGATTACTCAGCTGCCTTAACAGAAAGCGGAGACCTACTTATAGCCATGTCAGAAGGAGATTTAGAGGAATCTTGTATCGTTGGTACATTAGGCGAATTAGTTTCTGGGAAAAAAACAGTTTACAAAGGAGAATCGAGTCCGACGATTTTCGACGCAGTTGGTCTAGCTGTTGAAGATCTTTGCTGTGCAGAATATATTTATAACAAATTAGAGAGAGGGTCTTTAAAATGAACTTAGATTATTACGTAGTTGATGCATTTGCAGATGAGGTGTTCAAAGGAAATCCAGCAGCAGTCTATGTTCTAGAAGAATGGCTGCCAGAAGGTACGATGCAAAAAATTGCCATTGAAAACAATTTATCTGAAACAGCATTTACAGTGAAGAAAAATCAAGGATTTGAGCTTAGATGGTTTACGCCAGATCGAGAAATCGATCTTTGCGGTCACGCGACATTAGCAACAGCATTTGTTTTATTTAACTATTACAAAATACTTGATGAAACGATTAAATTTTCTACTCAAAGCGGTAATCTATTTGTGACAAGAATTGAAGATCATTATTACATGGATTTTCCTAGTATTATGCCAAAAAAAGTACCGATATTGTCTGAATATGAAGAAGCGATTGGGGCTAAGATTAAAGAAGCCTACTTAGCACGTGATTTATTTTTCGTATTGGAAGATGAAAAAACAGTGGCTAAATTGCAGCCAGATTTCACAAGTATCAAAAATTTTGATTTAGGAATAGGGGTCATCGTGACAGCAGAAAGTGTGCAAGAAGACTTTGTTTCTAGAACCTTCTTTCCAAAATTAACAATCAATGAAGATCCAGTATGTGGGTCAGCACATTCTAATCTTATTCCTTATTGGGCGAAAAGAATGAGTAAAACAAAATTGTCAGCTTACCAAATGTCATCAAGGGGCGGGTATCTAGAGTGTGAATTAAAAGAAGATCGTGTGATAATAGGAGGAAAAGCAGTTTTGTTTTCTAAAGGTACCTCGTTTATTTGATTTCTTTCAAATGAACTAAAAATAAATAAGTGGAGAGTGGCAGCCTTATAGCTACAATAGTTGTTAAAAAAAGACGCAAACTTTTTCAATTTAAAGAAAGTTTGCGTCTCATTTTAATTATTGGCGTTTGTTTTTTGTTCAATCAAGAGCAAAATGCCCCCTACTAACTATCCTCGGATGACTTCGATTTTATAACCATCAGGGTCAATGACAAAGTAGTAAGAAGGCGCAGTGCCAGGTAATCCTTTTAAGTCAGTAATTTCAAGACCTGCAGCTTTATGCTGTTCATGTAATTTTTCTAAATCATCAGCTGCAATAGCGATATGACCATAACCATTTCCTAAATCATAGGCACCATGATCGTAGTTATAAGTCAACTCTAATTCATAGTCATCCCCAGGAAGTGTCAAATAAACAAGTGTAAATTTGTTCTCTGGAAAATCACGACGGCGGCTTTCTTCAAAACCAAATGCCTTTTGATAAAATTCGATTGATGCTTCAAGATCTTTCACTCGAACACATGTGTGAGCCATTTTCATAGATTCATCTCTCCCTTTCCTTTTATTTAATCATAACAAAAAGAAGTAAGGAAATAGTTGATTTGTGCTTGTTCATGAGAAATTTCTCATGTAAAATGGATAGAAAATAAAACTGTTAAGGTGGAAACTATTCATGGATAAACCAATTTTTGGTGAAAAAAAGCAATTTGCTGATTATCAAACCCGTTATGCCGCATATATTGTCATAGAAAGAGATCAGCAGATTGCAGTAATCGAGGCTCCAAATGGTGCTTTTTTTCTTCCTGGCGGGGAAATTGAAGGAGATGAGACGAAAGAAGAAGCAATCGTTCGTGAGCTAATAGAAGAAATGGGGATTGCGGCAGAAATTGCTTTCTATCTGGGAGAAGCAGATGAGTACTTTTACTCGAATTATCGTGCAACTTATTACTATAATCCAGGATATTTCTTTGCTGCTGATTCTTGGAAGCGTATAGGAGAACCCACAGAAAAGACCAATAAAATCTGGTGGGTCAGTCCTCTAGAAGCACTTGAAAAATTGAAACGTGGTAGCCATCGATGGGCAGTCGAGAGATGGGTCGAAAAAAATAAAAAATAAAAACTGAAAGAAAGCGAGTAGAACAGCTTTCTCTCAGTTTTTTATTTATTACAGAATGTATTTTTTGATTGCTTCAGCTACGCCGTGTTCGTCGTTCGATGAAGTGATGACATTTGCTGCTTCTTTGACAAGAGAAACGGCATTTCCCATAGCTACTCCTAGACCAGCATATTCAATCATGGATAAGTCGTTCTCGTTATCCCCGATAGCCATGATTTCATCTTGATCAATACCAAGATGTTGTCCGAGATTTGCAACTGCCGCACCTTTACTTGCTTCTTTATTTAGTACTTCAAAGTAATAGGGTGCACTTTTGACCGTTGTGTATTTATCACGGAAAGTTTGCGGTAAACGTGCAATTGCTGCGTCTAAAATTTCTGGTTCGTCAATCATCATCATTTTGACGATGTTCATGTCTGGTGTCATTTCTTCAGGTGTTCGATATTTTAGCGGCATCTTGACTAAACTTGCTTCGTGGATCGTATAAGCGCTGATATCTCGATTAGGTGTGTAGATCGCTTTGTCATCAATCGAATGGAGATGACTGCCAACACGGCGTGCCATCACTTCGATCTCTAGAAAATCTTCATGAGTCAGACCGTGACGGGCAATGATTTTACCTGATTTTGTTTGTTGTACGAGTGCTCCATTATAAGTAATAACGTAATCATTATCTTGAAAAAGGTCCAGCTCGTTTAACTGTTCTTGGACACCTGGTAAGGGGCGACCAGTACATAAAACGATTGAGACCCCTTTTGCAACAGCAGCGGCAATCGCTTCTTTTACTTCTTTTGTTACTTCTCTTTTCTCATTTAATAAAGTACCATCGATGTCGATAGCGACTAGTTTGATAGCCATAATTTCCTCCAATATATTTCAGTTTATTTCAATCAATGCGCCATTACGGATATGGCTGGCAAATTCTTGATAAGTTTCATCAAATAAATCATAATGATCACGCAAGGATGGGTCAACCATTTCTTTTGGAAAGAAAAATCGCTCATCTCCTTGTTCTTGTCCCGCTAAAGCGGCAACAAGCTGACTAACCTGTGATAATTCTATCAAAGTTCCGTCATTTCGCAAAATCTCGATTTGCGTACGATGTCTGCCTTGTTCTGGGCGATAAAAATCATAAGGCAGATCGTAGCTAGAGTTGACAGCAGTATAATAAACAGGGTTATAGCCGACCTTTTCTACTAATAAAGTAAGTTTTTGAATCAAATTTGAATCTCGGTTGCCAGAAAAAGTGGCGGATTTCAGTGGTTTACGATTCAAAAAACGTTTAGCTAAATCATTTAAAATAGGATCAGCAGATTCAGACCATTGAGTAAAGTAAGTACCCAAGACCCCATCATCAAGTTTGAGGTATTCTTCTAAAGTAAAGCTTCCGCCAAGAAATGGCAAGAGTAGTTGAGAGTGAAGTTCAAAACTGCTGGCATCTTCTTGATACAACTCGTGCGCGCGATGAAGCAGATGCTCCAAGATCACTTCCATACCACGGGAAACAGGATGGAAGTACACTTGCACATACATTTGATATCGGCTAACGATATAATCTTCCACTGCATGCATGCCACTCATGGAAAAGGCGATCCCGCCTTCATATGGACGAATCACACGTAATATTCGGGTAAGGTCGAATGTTCCATACTCCGTTCCGGTGAAATAAGCATCCCGAAGCAAATAGTCCATTCGATCTGCATCGATCTGGCTGGAAATCATTTGGACAACTTGCGGATTAGGGTAGGTTTTTTGGATCACGCTCGCTACTTTTTCAGGAAAACCTTCTTCTACTCGGTTAAGGATCTGATACACCTCTGTTTCTGGAGAAGTGATGATCTCTACAGTGATAGCCTCGTGATTCGTATGGAAGATATGCTCGAATGTATGAGAGTAAGGACCGTGACCGACATCATGCAATAGTGCCGCACATAAAGTTACCAGCCGTTCCTGATCATCCCAGCCTCCGTTGCCTATCTTTTCTTTTGGAAAATTTCGAGAAAAGATATCGCAAATTCGTCTTGAAATCTCATAAACACCTAATGAATGGGTAAAACGGCTATGTTCTGCTCCGTGAAAAGTGAAAGAAGCAGTGCCTAATTGTTTGATTCGTCGCAGACGTTGGACTTCTTTCGAGTTGATCAAATCTAAGATTACTTGATGCTGGACATGGATATAGTTATGGACTGGGTCACGAAAAACTTTCTCCATAGGCAGCATTTGATATTTATAAGGGGTTGTCATATTGTAGCTCCTTTATGTTATTGCGTTGTTCCATTCTCTGGATTTGGTTGTTCCATTGCTCCAGCTGGATTTCTTTTTTTAGCCAGTCGGTAGAATCCAGTAAATCACTTGCAGAATACAGCTTTTCAAAAGCTTTTGCAAATGATTCTTTGACTTCTTCTACGAGAAGGGGATGGTCAAGCAGTTCTTCAAGTGTTGCCATTGTGGCAGGATCAACTGCAGGATAGCCATTTGTACCAAAGCTTTCTTTTAAAGCAGATTGATAAAATCGTTTCATGACTTGCCCGCGTTCTTCCTGATTACCGTTGACACTTAAGTACATCATAACAGAAATCCCATTTTTGATGCGACGCTGAGCGATGCCGGCAAATTTTTTGCCATGTATGCTTAAATCATAAGTTCCAGGACAATAAGAATGGGTGATTTCGAATGCTTGAATTGGTGCCTTCGGAAAGGCGTATTTAGTCAATCGAAGCATTTGCTCGTAAGCTTCATCGATGGTTATTTTTTTTTGGTCATTCTGGGGGAAAATCAAAGAAATATTCAAAATCCCTTCGTCTGATACGATTCCTAATCCACCTGAGTTTCTGATTACCGGAGCATAACCTGCATCTTTCAGTGTTTGGATCCCGTCTCTAAGAAAAGGTGTCCGAACATCTTTCATACCTAAGATGACGGTGCAGTCATATTGCCAGAAATGCAAAAAGATCTGCTGGTGTTCTTTGGAATATTCCGTTAATATATCTGTTAATGCGAAAGGGGAAAAGTCGTTTTTTTGATAAATGTGCTGATCTAGTCGAATCGCAGGGTTCATTCAACCGGCTCCTTTTTATAAATTCATATTTTCTACAATATTATACTCTAAATTCAAGGAGTTGTTTTGGAAAAAAGGTTTTCTGTAAAAATGGACAAGTTGGTTGACAAAACAAAAGAAACTAGGAACAATGTAGCTATGAGAAGTAAAGGAGAATGAAGAATGGAATTATCACAAGGAACACCGATTTCGATCAAATTGCGTACAAAAGTGAAACAACAAGGGGAAGTGCAAGATTTTTATTTTGATTTGAAAGGGCAAATGGTGACGATTGGCGATACGCTGTACATACGGTATAAAGAGATTCAGGAGGAAACAGGCGATGAAATCCCTGTAACGATCAAATTAGTTCCAGATGGTCATGTACAGCTGATCCGTGCAGGAGAAATGCGAATGCGTTTGAAATTTGGTTACAAAGAACGATTAGAAACAGCCTACCGAACACCATACGGTATGATCCAGATTGCTACCTTTACGAAAGAACTGCATGTAAGTTTGAAAGACCGTCCCACAGCAGGCAAGGTTCGAATCGATTATGATTTGTTCATGGGACTAGAAAAAATCGGCGAATATTATTTGACATTGGATTTTACAGCGTAAATATAAAAGAAAAGTTTGATTTTTTGTGTCTGATTTTGTATGATAAGGAGTAGACTGTGAAAGGACGTGTCCTGATTGGAAATTAGTGTATTTGAAGGTGCAAACAAAAGCGAATTATCAATGATCGAAGTAGCACACGCGATCTTAGAACAACGTGGCGATGTCATGGATTTTTCTGATTTAGCCAACCAAATCCAAAACTATCTTGGTAAATCAGACAGTGAAATTCGTGATTCACTCGCACAATTTTATACTGACTTGAATATTGACGGCAGCTTTATCTCATTAGGGGATAATCGTTGGGGCTTGCGTTCATGGTATGCTATCGATTCGATCGATGAAGAAGTAAACCATGGAATGGACGAAGAGGATGAAGATACTCCGCGTCGCCGTAAACGCAAGAAAGTCAACGCCTTTATCAATGATGATGAAGACGCGATCGATTACAATGACGATGACCCAGAAGATACAGATCTGACAGAAGAAGACGACGATGATCTGTTTGATGACGATGATGATGAAGATGAAGAAATCGCTGCTTATAATTCTGACTTGCAAGAAATTGGAGCAGATGACCCAACAGATGATGAAGAAGACTTGCCTGGGAATATCGAAGAAGATTTAAGTATCATAGACGAAGACGATGATGATGAAGACTATGAAGAGGAAGAATTTTCTGACTCTGAAAAAGAATAAACATCATTTACTGTAGAGGCTGTGACGGAAGTGGTCAACTTCAAGAAATTTCCACTTATTTCCGAAGAAGCTACTTCTAGAACACCGTGTATCAGAGGTTGCAACAGAGACGTTGAACCTATCGGAATAAGGAGGTGTGACATGATTTTTGTCACACCTTCTTTTTTGTATATAAAAATTCAAAGTTAATACATAAAAAATAAAATAATTGAAACTTTTAGCGTACCTTGTACGTCATATTAAGTGAGGCGGAAAGGAGTGGAGAATGATTTTTACTGGATATAAGAAAAAACGGCAGATTGAAAAATACCGTCACCTGCTGAATGGACTCATCGAAACTGATTATCAAAAAATGTTCCGTATCACGATGAATTACGTACATGATAAAGAAGAGGCCTTAGATGTGATGCAAGATAGTTTCCATAAAGCACTGAAGTATTTTGAAAAAGAAAAAGAAATCGAGCATTTTAGTGCATGGTTTTACCGGATATTGATCCGCACGGCATTAGATAGTTGGCGCAGACAAAAAAGGACCCCTGTTGACTTATTTGAAATTCAAGATATCCCGCAGCAATTACCTTTAGAAACTTCCGTTGCAGAACTCCATATGATTTTAGATAAAATAGACAGTCCGGAAAAAGAGATTCTGATCCTTTACTTTTTTGAAGGATTTCGTTTGAAAGAAATTGCGACTATCTTAGATATGAACGAAAACACAGTTAAAACAAAAATGTATCGTTCACTGAATGTTTTACGTCAAATCCTAGAATGAAGGAGAGAAGACCGCTATGTATTCTCAAAAAGAAAAGTTAAAAAAACTAAAGAAAACTTATAAAGAACAAGAAATTCCAAGAGGGCTTCAAGAGGAGATCCGCCAGCGTTTTCTTATCGAAGAGCAATCATTCATAAAAGCAAGACGGAGAAAGAGACGCCTCCAAGGTTTCGGAGTATCTTTGGCTATCGTGATGATTACAACAAGTAGTCTCCTTTTTAATAGTCAAGTTCGAAGCTTTGCAGAAGACTTACCAATTTTAGGAACAGTCATTGAATTGATCTTAGGTGAACGTTTTACTGATCAATCTGAAAAAATCGATATTCAAGTACCGAAGATCCATACTCAAAATGAGAAAGAAAACAAAACGATTCATGGATTAAACCAAAAATACTTTCACGAAGGACAAGCAGATTTTAAAAAAGCTGAAAAAGAATATGGAAATCTTGAAACGGATCATTACCAAGTTCTGGGTGATTATCAGAAAATCGTAGACGATGACCGGTTTCTTGTGATCGAAAGACAGATTACCCAAACAGCAGCGGATAGCCACGTTGAAAAAAGATACGACACAATCGACAAGAAAAACAGTGTCCAGCTCTCACTTCCGCTGTTATTCAAAGATGACACCTATCTATCTGTTTTGACAAAAGAAGTCAAGCGGCAAATGACCGAACAAGTCAAGGAAGATCCGTCTAAGTACTATTGGACTGAACAAGATATTCAAGAAGGAACGATAGAAAAACCAACACTTGTTACACCAACACGAAGTTTTTATTTGAATAAAGAGCATCAATTAGTTCTGACTTTTTCTCAATATGAAATTGCTCCTGGTTATATGGGAACACCAGAATTTGTCATTCCAAAGTCCGTGACAAAAACGATTTTGGCATCGGAAGATTATTTGGATCATTAGGCGAGAAGTAGTTGCGACTAGCAGTTTCAATTTTTTACAGTTATTTTCAAGTAAGTAATTAAGAAGAGAAAAAGAGAAAATGAGAAAGAAGAGATATAGTGAAAAGAAATTACTTAGTTATCAGTATCATTGCTTTATCCGTGCTTTTATTTTTCGAAGTCACTTCGGTCGCCTCCTTGATCAGCGAAGAGAAAGGACAAGTAACTTCTTCGGAGCGTTCGTCACAAGCTTTCAAACAATCAGAACAATCAACGAATAAAAACAAGTCGACTGAAACAGCTAGCGTCAACGAACCCACTCAAGAATCAGTGGAACCGGCACAAAGTCCATCAACTGAACCAGAACCAACACAAGAAAGTACAGAAACTGTCCAAGATCCAACTGTCAAAAGTATTGCCATCAGTTTTGATGATGGACCAGGAGCGACCACGACACCACAGCTGTTGCAAATACTTAAAGAAAAAAATGTGCATGCTACTTTTTTTGTTTTAGGAGAAAATACGGTGCAACATCCTGAAATTGTGAAGCAGACAGCTGAAGCAGGACACGAGATCGGCAATCACACGTATGATCATCAAGATCTGGCGACGCTTTCTGCCCAGTCGATCACAGAGGAAGTGACAAAAACAGACACTGAGATCAAAAAAGCCACTGGTAAAACCCCCACTTTCGTTCGTCCGCCCTATGGTTCGATCACAAGTGTAGGAGCAAGTGTTATCCAGCGACCAATCATCGAATGGTCGGTCGATTCAGAAGATTGGAAGACAAGAAATCCTGATTTGATTTTGCAGAAGATCCAAGCAACAGTATACGATGGTGCAATTATTTTATTCCATGATATTTATCCTGAAACGATTCGTGCCGTCCCTCAAGTGATCGATTATCTGCAAGAGCAAGGGTATCGCATCACGACAGTGGGGGATTTATTAGGGCATCCAACGACTGTCGAGAATTATTATGGCAGAAACGATCATCGGCCAGTCCAGTAAGTGAAAACAAGTATACTTATAATAAAAAAACTGTCCGCCAATTTTTTTGGTGGACAGTTTTCACTTGAAAAATAAGGAAGCAAACATTCGGAAGTTATGCTAAAATAGCAATAGAACGCGTCCTGAGGGAATCGAACCCTAATAGTTGTGTACACATTCAAGGTATGTCAGCATACAATAGGAGTGATATTATGTTGAAGGTTGCTATCTGCGATGATGAACCTGGCATTGCTAACTATGTAGGTAATTTGTTGCAAAATTATGATCCAGATTTATTTGAACCTTATGTATATTATGATCCGTCAAAGTTGATCAAACAAATGGATCAATTAAATTTTGATATGTATATTTTAGATATTGAATTTCCAGGAAAGAATGGAATGGAGGTAGCAGATTTTATTCGACAAAATGATTTCAATGTTCCGATTATTTTTTTAACGAGTTATCGAGAATATATGGAAAAAGTCTTTAAATTACATACGTTTGATTATATTCTGAAGCCGTTGGAACAGAACTATTTTTTTCAAGTAATTGAAAGGGCTATCAAATATTTAGGAATTTTAAATAATAAATTTGAGTTTTCCTATAGAAAAACGGATTATCGAATCGCGTTAAATGACATTTTGTTTTTTGAAAAAAATAGACGTCAAGTATTCATCAATATGACATCTCAAAACAAATATGTAGCAAATATGTCAACTTCGGAGATCATTGCCAAGTTGCCATCAACATTTGTTCAAACACATGCTTCATTTATTATAAATATGGAGCATATAAGAGAAATAGGAAAAAACTATGTTCGATTAAGCAATTGCGAAAATATCATTGAATTGCCTATAAGCAGAAAGTTTAAAGCAGACGCTCTAACAAAGATACTTATGCGAAAGAGAGATTTATTCTAATGGAAGATGCTTTACTTCGAAATATTAGTTTAATAATGTACGTTTTTTTGCTCGATTATTTTTTCTCTGGAGTGGCAGTAAAAAAAAGTAAGACTTTCTTGATAAATTTAATTATTTGTACGATTATTTTATTCAATTTCCTTTCGAATCTTTTTTTACAGTTTGAATATTTACCTTATATTAATATTTTCTTGAGTCTTTTTGTAATTGCGAGTATTGCGAAGAAATATTTTTTATCAGATAGTGAGATTTTCTTTTGGATGTTGTTTCTACTAGCAGTTAATTTCATCTGCGAATCGGTTTCAGTCAAGTTGATTCAGTTAGTAATTTTGAATCAGTTAGAAAATATAAATACTCATTATTCGATCCTATTTAGCACTAGTCTCACGTTACTTATCGAAATTTTATTTTTCTTTGGCATGCGACTATTCCTTTCGCGAAAAGAAACGCTACATAATCAAATTAATACTATATCTCTCTTAACAATGAGTTCAATTCCGATTATTTCAAGTATCATACTTTTCGGGTTTCTTATGTCAGAAGTAAACATGGCCATCAATAGAAGGATAATAGATGTTTTTATAACGATGGGAATTGTAATCATGAATATTTGTGTTTTATACCTTTATCACAGTATTTCTTTTCATCAAGCATATATCAATCGAATCTCTCTAGAGAAGAAGGCGCTTGAATCAGAAATAAAATATGTGGAGGAAATTAAAAAGAGCCAAGAGAATCTGAAACAAATTAGACACGATTTGCGAAATCATTTTTTGGTTCTATCTGGGCTGTTAGAAAATGAAGATATTTCTTCAGCTAAGAAATATCTGAGGAAGACGATGAAACAACAAGAAACGATTACTGACTTTTATACTTCGGATCCCATCTTGAATTATATTTTAAATGAAAAACTGACTATAGCAGAACAATCGGAAATTCAGGTCAATACATCGATTTTTATATCAGAAAATGTAAAAATTGATCATGATATTATAGCAATCATTGTGGGAAACCTAATGGATAATGCGATCGAAGCATGCACTCGAAATAACGGAAAAGGCAAAGATATCATCGTGATTATTAAGCAGTTTAAAAGTGATCTTTTCATAGAGATAAATAATGCTTATTTAGTCAATGAGAGATATACAAGAAAGGAAAGACAGAGTGCTGGTATAGGTATAAAAAGTATAAGATCTTTAGTCGAGAAAAATGGTGGAATCTATCATTCTTGGACTGAAGCTGATAGATACTTTGCAAGCATCGTATTGTTTGACGTTTATGAATAGAGACTACAGAATTTAAAAGTTAGTCTGTCTGGTTTTCCATTATGGAATTTAAAGTATTTCTGTTTTTTCTATGCGTTGTGTAAAGGTGATCAGTGTCATTCCAATAATCAGAGCGATAAAAACTGACAGTATAAATGTTAATATTGTGTAATTCAATGCACCTAAAACGACAATATTTGAAACACCTATAATGTTTATAACAGCAGTGATAATGGTCACTGTCTCAGATTGCATTCTAACAGCTACGATTTCAGAGAGGGTAATGATAGAACACAACAGTAGACAACAGGTGATTTTAATGAGTATAGAATGAACGAAAACAATCATACTTAAGCTTTGTGGATCGTTGAATATAGCATAAAGGAGTAATTCGAAAATAAAGGATACAATTAGTGAAAAAATCGATCCTAACAAGAATATAAGAAAAAAAGAAACATTTTTTGTAAGAAAAAGCTGACTGCGTTTTATAGGAAAAAGAAACATTCGAGCTCTTTGATTTCCAATATATAGATGAACAATCAGTTTCCTAATAAATACTGCGCCTACTATAGACAAAATACAGATTGCAAGAGTAGTGGATAGCGATATCAATCCAATGAAACTGCTAAATAACTTACCATGCTCCTCATATTTACCAATGAAGAGAAAAAATAAGAAAGCGGTTGTTTGAGTGATTAAACCTATCACAAATATTTTTGGCAGTAACTTTTTTATTTTTTTCACTTCGTATTGAAATATTTTGATCTTATGGCCCTGTTCATCCTTGGCTGCTTTTTTGTTTATCATAATAATCTCTTAATCCACCCTTCCCTTTATTTTTTATTGTTTCAAGAAGAAGAGGCTCTCTTGGCTCACCATTTTCTATAAAAATTACGGAGTGAATAAATGTTTCTAGATCTTCTAGCCCATGGCTACTTATAACGATAATTCGATCATTGATCTGAGATTTTAAACATTCTATAAAAAGCTGTACGCCATCAGGATCAAGGCCATTAAATGGTTCATCTAGTAAAATAATTTGAGGATCTGAAAGCAAGCTTATCCCCAACATAAAGCGTTGTTTCATCCCTAATGACATTTTTCTGAAAATCAAAGTGCCTGATACATTCAAAGCGACATCATTTAATAATTCTTGAAGTAAAGGTGGATCAAGCAAGTGATGATAAACAACTTGATCCCAATAAATTTCATCCAATGAAAGACTGTTTAATCCATCCAAATCAATAAAATTAGTTCCAATCATCCCTAAATCAATCATAGCAGGCGCTTGAGATAGATCATCGGTGTAGTTTATCGTCCCACTGTCAGGAATCAATAGTCCGCAAATGCATTTCAATAAAGTGGTTTTTCCAGATCCATTGGGTCCTATCAATCCGTAAATCGTGTCTGAATATAAATCGAGTTGTTCAATGTTCAGTCTGAAGTGTTCAGAGGTGGTTTTATATAATTCAGTTATTTCAATTCTTCTCAAAATCTTCAATTCCTCCGTGATAATGCTCTTAATGACAATGCGCCGGTGATGATTAACCAAATACTAACTGTTAGGATATTTTTTAGCTGAATAAATCCAGAGCCAAAAAAAGAAGTACGAATCAAATTGGCTGTTGGGACAAAAGGTAAGAAATCATATATTATTTTTGTCCATTCAGGCAGTCTATCGGCCGGATAAGTAATCGGTGAAAAAAGTAACCCGCCAATCATGATGATTTGTGTCATTAAAGACACTCCGTTAGCGGGCAGCCAGTAAGCAATACAAAATCCGATAGAAATCATCGACATTTGAGCTAAAATCAATAAAGCGACAGACAGTACAGAAAAATGAATCGCTAGACCAAATTTTAGGGATGAAGCAAGAAAAGACATCAGGATTCCTGGTAAAGAAGCGAATCCCCAGATAATAAAATCAGCAAATAGGAGATTGAATCGGGAAACGGGCAGTGTTCTTTGATAAGAAACGATTCCGTTTTGCTTAGCAGTGCTTACTATCTGTGCCGATAAGACGCACCCGACAGCAATAATCCCAAGTACTATTGCACCAGAGGATAAATAAACAGCGGTTGTATCATCCATTGTAGGAATTAAAAAAGTAAGCCCGTAAACAATTGCTAATGATAGTAGCAGTTGGGCCACTGTAAAGACTGGCAAAAGTACCTTGTATCTTATTAGACTCCATCTAAGTAAAGCGTATAATTGAAATAATCGACTATCGGAAGGGCGTGAATAGGAATCGTAGCTTTGCTTATTTTTCATTCGTTAATCCTCCGTATGTGTTTTCTAATGTTTGAGGTGATAAGCTATAGTTCGTTACTTCTCTTGATGAAATCTTTTCATTAATCCATATCATTGCATCAACTACTTGTTCTTGTGACAAAGTGATATCGTAACGTAACTCACCCTTTTGTAAGATACAGCCAATATTTCTAGGTAATTCTTGCATTTCAAATTCCTTCTCAGAGAATAGTACAAGGTGCATTTGGATCAACGTTTTTTCTAACGATTCGCGAACATACGCATCTTTAATTAAAGTTCCCTTATCAAAGAGTAGATATCTATCTGCATATTGATCTACTTCGAGTAAATTGTGAGTTACCACAATTACAATGTGTCCTTTTTGAGCCAATTTTCTTAACGAATTCCAAATGATTTTTCTTCTTATCGGATCAACATCATTTGTAGGTTCATCAAGCAGTAAGATTGGTGGAGGGGCAACAATAGACATGGCAAATGAAGTAAGCCTTTGCAATCCGCCTGATAGTTTCTGCCCTTGTACATGAGCCCATTTCGAAATTTTAAGTTCTTGCATAATCTCTATAACATGAGTCTGGGTATCAGATTTATTAAATCCTCGTATCCTTAAAATAGCTTCAATAGACTGTTGCATGGTAACCCCATCTAATGGTGCATGAAATTGGGGCATCATTGCTGCAAATTGCCTAGCCATTTTCCAGTTTTTATCTAAAAAGTGGCCTTGGAAAGTAATACTACCGGAAGTAGGTTTTGTTACGCCTATGATTTGATTTAAGAAAGTTGTTTTTCCTGCACCGTTGTGTCCAGTTACAGCAACAATTTCTCCAGGGGAAAAAACGATAGTTATATTTTTATTGGCAAAATTACTACTATTTTTATATTTTTTTGAAAGAGAATGGATACTTAAATGATTGTTCATAGTAAAATCACGTCCTAAAGTAGTTGATTGTTGGTATTAACTACACTAAAAGAATGAATATATCTGCTCCCATTCCTAGAGCGAGGATTAATTTCGAATGGCAAGTCTTGTTATCAAACAAAAAAGGATCATCCCTAACCATATTTAAAGTTAAACGTATGTCAGTTGTACTATAGACTCGAAATAGCCGAGCATTAAGATCGTCGAATCAATGTTTTATCACCAAATTCGATAAATTGATAATAAAACAAAAATACGTTCAAAAATCTAAATGATACAATTAACCAAGTAGCTGTAATATTTAACCTTATTCAAATTTTATTGTATAAACAAGATGATTTGACATGAAAATAAAGTTATTCATACAAAAGAGATGAATCAACAAAAATTAGAAGTATTAGAATATGTCCATAAGCAAAAGGGATAAAAGTCAATTATATGTACATTTTATGTTGGAGTGAATAGATTCTGGTGATTTAGTCGAATTGTGATTGATAAGTGGTTAGATGAACAGGTATAATAAGTGCGTATCTACTTTAGCATGTGGTCATGGAAGACATTCAAACATCAGCATTTCAAAAATAAAAGTGACTTGCGCAGCGTTGAGGATGGGAATTAACAGGTAGGTAAATTTTAAGAAAAGCAAAAAGACACTTTCCGTCTCTGGTAGAAAGTGTCGTGAATCCTGCTATAAAAAAATAGAACGCGTCCTGAGGGAATCGAACCCCCGTCTCAAGAACCGGAATCTTACGTGATATCCACTACACTAAGGACGCAAGCACTGGGATAATTGTAACTAAACAGATAAAAAATTACAAGGGGATTGGACAAAAAAATGAAATTTGAGCAAAATTTTTCACAAAAACAGCAGCAGACACAGAAACTAGCCATGACGCAACAGTTGCAGCAGTCCATCCAAGTTTTACAATATAACAGTGAAGAGCTGTTGGCATTCGTTGAGAACCAAGCAATGGAAAATCCATTGGTGGAAGTTGTTGAGCCGGAATGGCAGCCAGATTACATAAAAGCTTCTTCATCTTCTTATGAAGGAGAAGAGACAAATTACCTAAATCAGATTCCTGATACAAAAGGGTCTTTATTTGATTCATTGATCGAACAAGTCCATTTGAATTACCGAGATACTTTTTTGAGGAAAATCGTTCTTTATCTTGTAGAATACATCGATTTGAACGGATTTTTGACGATTAGTTTAGAGGAAGCTGGAAAAGAGATCGGAGCGACGCCTATCCAAATGCTCGATGCGTTGACACTGATCCAACAATTAGAACCAGCTGGAGTAGGTGCACGTAGTTTGCAAGAATGTCTCATGCTTCAAACGGAACGGGATGATTATGCGCCGGAACTAGCTTATATCGTTCTAGAAGAATGTTTTGAGCAATTGGTAGAGCGAAAATGGAAAGAGATTGCGCAGCGTTTTTCTGTTGATTTACACGCTGTTCAGCAAATATTCGACTATTTGCAAACATTGAGCCCAAGTCCTGGACGAATTTTCGACCGTAGTAGCGAATTGTACATTATTCCTGATGTCCGGGTATTAGTGGACGATGGAAATGTACAAGTCATCTCAAACCGAAAAAACCAGCCGAATATCCGATTCCAAGAGACCTACTTCAAGCAAATGTCACAACAAGCAGATAAAGAAACTGAAAATTATTTAAAAGAACGGAAACAGGAATTCGAATGGTTGAAGAAAACGATCCTCCAACGCGGGGATACAATTTTGCGGGTTGCTCAAGTCATTGTTTCTCGGCAAAAAGCTTTCTTTATCGACAAGGGGCGGCCAATCAAACCTCTTACGTTAAAGGAAGTTGCGACCGAGATAAATGTGCATGAATCTACGGTCAGTCGAGCAGTCAACGGGAAATATTTGGAAACAGATTTCGGTGTATTTGAGTTAAAGAAATTTTTCACTGCAAGAATCCCTACTAACGGTGCAGAACAGACAGAAGATCTTTCGGCAGATACTGCGAAGAAAAAGTTACAGGAATTAGTTGATCAGGAAGACAAAAGCAAGCCGTTGTCGGACCAGAAATTGGTTGAATTGCTGAAAAAAGATGAGATAGCGATCTCAAGACGAACAGTAGCAAAATACCGTGATTTATTAGGAATCCCGAGTTCATCAAAAAGAAAACGTTATGATAATTAATCATCCAAAAGATCAGAAAAAGTATTTTACTTTTTCTGATCTTTTTAGTTGAAAAACGAAAGCAAAACTGTTAGACTAACAGTCGTGAGGTTGAGATTTCCCTTTATTGATGTGAAATTCGAAAAGTTAATTTCTTTTTTTTATCGTATATGGGTCGTTTTAAGTCTACATTGGACGTAAAGTGTCCAACTAAGGAGATCGCTATGCTAGATGAAATAAAAATGATTGAATCTGTTGCACCAGATATTATCGAAGTGTTGCAAGAACGCTATAAAATTTTACGAAATATCTATTGGATGCAGCCGATTGGACGTCGAAGTTTATCGGAAAGTATGGGGATAACAGAACGAGTATTGCGAACAGAAACAGACCTTTTGAAAAATCTGAATTTGATCGATACCTCAAAAAGCGGTATGACGCTGACAACTAAGGGCGAAGAAGTTTATCAAAGTCTTGAAAACTTCATGGATCAGCTTTTAGGTACGCATCAAACCGAACAACAGTTGGCAGAATATTTTGGTAATCAGCGCTGTATCGTTGTTTCAGGAAACAGCGAAGAGCAAACCAAAGTGGCTGATGCATTCGGCGAAGCGCTGAGTGAAGCCTTAGACCGACTGCTTCCGGAAGGCGAGAATATCATCGCTGTGATGGGAGGAACCACCATGGCAGTTGTAGCAGAACAGTTGTCTAATCTGGAAAATAAAAAACGGCATAACCTATTTGTTCCTGCAAGAGGCGGGATTGGTGAAGCGATAACTGTACAGGCAAATTCTGTCAGTGCAAGAATGGCTGCTAAAGCAAACGGAAACCACCGTGCGCTTTATGTTCCGGAACAATTAAGTCTGGCAACTTACAATTCTTTACTCAATGAGCCATCTATCCAAGAAGTCTTAAACTTGATTAGTGAGGCGAATTGTGTTATTCATAGTATTGGGCGTGCATTACACATGGCAGCACGTCGAAAGATGACTGAAAAAGAATTAGTCATGCTGAAACAAGCAAATGCTGTAGCGGAATCCTTTGGCTACTTTTTCAATGAAAAAGGCGAAGTCGTTTATAAGGTCCCTAGAATCGGCATAGAATTGCAAGATTTGGCGAAAGTCCCGATCATCATGGCGATAGCGGGCGGAAAATCAAAAGCCAAAGCAATTCGAGCTTATATGAAAAATGCACCAAAACAAACGTGGCTCATCACTGATGAAGCTGCTGCAAACGAGATTTTAAAAGGGGTAACCCTTTAAAATAAATATTTTTTTGATTTTCATAAGGAGGAAATCTTAAATGACAGTTAAAGTAGGTATTAATGGTTTTGGACGTATTGGACGTCTAGCATTCCGTCGTATCCAAGATGTAGATGGAATCGAAGTAGTAGCAATCAACGACTTGACAGATGCTAAAATGTTGGCACACTTGTTAAAATACGACACAACTCAAGGACGTTTCAACGGAACAGTTGAAGTTCATGAAGGTTCATTCAACGTAAACGGAAAAGAAGTTAAAGTATTAGCTAACCGCAACCCAGAAGAATTACCATGGGGCGAACTAGGCGTAGATATCGTTCTAGAATGTACTGGTTTCTTCACTTCTAAATCAGCAGCTGAAAAACATTTAACAGCTGGTGCTAAACGCGTTGTTATCTCTGCTCCTGGCGGAAACGATGTTCCAACAATCGTTTATAACACAAACCACGAAACATTAACTGGTAAAGAAACAGTTATCTCAGGTGCTTCATGTACAACTAACTGTTTAGCTCCTATGGCTAAAACATTGAACGACAAATTTGGTGTTGTTGAAGGATTAATGACAACTATCCACGCTTACACAGGTGACCAAATGACTCTAGACGGACCTCATCCTAAAGGTGACTTCCGCCGTGCACGCGCTGCTGCTGCAAACATCGTTCCTAACTCAACAGGTGCTGCTAAAGCTATCGGTTTAGTAATCCCTGAATTGAACGGTAAATTAGACGGAGCTGCTCAACGTGTTCCTGTACCAACAGGTTCATTAACAGAATTAGTAACAGTTCTTGAAAAAGAAGTAACTGTTGACGAAATCAACGCAGCAATGAAAGAAGCTTCAAACGAATCTTATGGATACAATACAGACGAAATCGTTTCTTCAGATATCGTTGGTATGACTTACGGTTCATTATTTGATGCTACACAAACTAAAGTAATGACAGTTGGCGACAAACAATTAGTTAAAACTGTTGCTTGGTACGACAACGAAATGTCATACACTGCACAATTAGTACGTACTTTAGAATACTTCGCTAACTTATAAGATAGACAAACGTACAAGTGTAAATGATAGACATGTACATTTAAAAGCGGGGAAGCAATCGCGCTTCTTCCGCTTTTTTTGATAATAAGTTTATTCAGGAGGAAATAAAATGGCTAAGAAAACAGTGAAAGATATCGATTTAAAAGACAAAAAAGTTCTTGTCCGTGTTGACTTCAATGTTCCTTTGAAAGACGGCGTGATCACTGACGATACTCGTATCAAAGCAGCATTGCCAACAATCAACTACGTTTTAGAACAAGGCGGAAAAGCAATCCTTTTCTCTCACCTTGGACGTGTAAAAACAGAAGAAGATAAAGAAGGAAAATCTTTAGCTCCAGTTGCAAAACGTCTAGGCGAATTATTAGGTAAAGAAGTAACATTCGTACCTGAAACTCGCGGAGAACAATTAGAAGAAGCAATCCGCAACATGAAAGATGGCGACGTTGTCGTATTTGAAAACACACGTTTTGAAGATGTTGACGGTAAAAAAGAAAGCAAAAACGATACAGAGCTAGGTAAATACTGGGCTTCATTAGGTGATGTATTTGTTAACGATGCTTTCGGTACAGCTCACCGTGCGCATGCTTCTAACGTAGGTATCGCTTCAACTGGTATCCCAACAGTTGCTGGATTCTTGATGGAAAAAGAAATCAAGTTCATCGGTGAAGCAGTAGAAGAACCAAAACGCCCAATGATCGCAATCCTTGGTGGCGCAAAAGTTTCTGATAAAATCGGCGTAATCGAAAACTTGATTCCTAAAGCAGATAAAATCTTGATTGGTGGCGGAATGACTTACACATTCTACGAAGCAAAAGGAATCAAGATCGGTAACTCTCTAGTAGAAGCTGACAAAGTAGCACTAGCAAAAGAATTGATCGAAAAAGCAGGCGACAAACTTGTCTTGCCAATCGACAATGTCTGTGCACCAGAATTTTCAAATGATGTAGAAACACAAGTAATCGAAGGAGACATTCCTGACGGTTTGATGGCTTTAGACATCGGCCCAGCATCAGTAAAATTATTTGCTGATACATTACAAGGTGCAAAAACAGTTGTTTGGAACGGACCTATGGGTGTATTTGAAATGAGTAACTTTGCTAAAGGTACAATCGGTGTTTGTGAAGCAATCGCTAACTTAGAAGGCGCAACAACAATCATCGGTGGCGGAGACTCAGCTGCAGCAGCAGAACAATTAGGTTTTGCTGACAAATTCACACACATCTCAACAGGTGGCGGCGCAAGCTTGGAATTGCTTGAAGGTAAAGAATTACCAGGACTAGCAGCAATCAACGATAAATAAACAGCCAAGTTTGCTCTATTCTGACGAGTAATCGATCAAAAGGTGAAGGGAGTTTTCATGACTCCCTAGCCATTTTTCAATAAATTAAGGAGTGTGTTCCTCAATGCGTAAACCTATTATCGCAGGTAACTGGAAAATGAACAAAACTGCATCAGAAGCAAAAGAATTTGCTGAAGCAGTAAAAAACAAAATCCCTTCAAATGACAAGGTTGATTCAGTCATCGGATCTCCTGCATTATTCTTACAAGAATTAATGACATCAGCTGAAGGTACAGAACTAAAAATCTCAGCACAAAACTGCTACTGGGAAAACTCAGGTGCGTTCACTGGTGAAACTTCACCAGCAGCTCTTGCTGATCTAGGTGTTCACTATGTGATCATCGGACATTCAGAACGTCGTGAATATTTCCATGAAACAGACGAAGACATCAATAAAAAAGCAAAAGCTATCTTTGCAAACGGTATGACACCAATCTTATGCTGTGGCGAATCTTTAGAAACATATGAAGCAGGCAAAACTGCTGAATGGATCGAAGGACAAATTACAGCTGGTTTAGCTGATCTTTCAGCTGAGCAAGTGTCAAACATGGTGATTGCTTATGAACCAATCTGGGCAATCGGTACTGGTAAATCAGCTGACGCACAAATCGCTGACGAAATTTGTGGTGTTGTACGTCAAACAGTTGAAAAACTTTATGGAAAAGAAGTATCAGAAGCTGTTCGTATCCAATACGGCGGTTCTGTAAAACCAGAAAATATTGCTGAATACATGGCAAAAGAAAATGTTGACGGTGCTTTAGTCGGCGGCGCAAGCTTGCAAGCAGATTCATTCTTGTCATTGTTAGACGCTGTAAAATAATTGGTGAAAATTTGCGAAAAATGCAAGAAATGTTTGCACTAATGAGCAAAATTAACTAAAATCGTATATGAGGGAAATCCCTTAGGAAAAAACAAACTCAAAGGAGAGACAAAACATGTCAATTATTACTGATGTTTACGCTCGCGAGATCTTAGACTCACGTGGTAACCCAACAATCGAAGTAGAAGTATACACAGAAAGCGGAGCTTTTGGCCGCGGAATGGTTCCTTCAGGTGCTTCAACTGGTGAATACGAAGCAGTTGAATTACGTGACGGAGACAAAGCTCGTTATGGCGGTAAAGGTGTAACTAAAGCTGTCGACAACGTAAACAACATCATTGCTGAAGCAATCATTGGCTACGATGTTCGTGACCAAATGGCTATCGACAAAGCTATGATCGCTTTAGACGGAACTCCTAACAAAGGTAAATTAGGTGCGAACGCTATTTTAGGTGTTTCTATCGCTGTTGCACGTGCAGCTGCTGACTACCTAGAAGTACCTTTATACCACTACCTAGGCGGATTCAACACGAAAGTATTGCCAACACCAATGATGAACATCATCAACGGCGGATCACATGCTGATAACTCAATCGACTTCCAAGAGTTCATGATCATGCCTGTTGGCGCTCCAACATTCAAAGAAGCTCTACGTATGGGTGCTGAAGTATTCCACGCATTAGCTTCAATCTTGAAAGCTCGCGGATTAGCAACTTCTGTTGGTGACGAAGGTGGATTTGCTCCAAACCTTGGTTCAAACGAAGAAGGGTTCGAAGTAATCATCGAAGCAATCGAAAAAGCTGGCTATGTACCTGGTAAAGACGTTGTTCTTGCTATGGATGCTGCTTCTTCAGAATTCTACGACAAAGAAAAAGGCGTTTACGTACTAGCTGACTCAGGCGAAGGCGAAAAAACAACTGACGAAATGATCAAATTCTACGAAGAATTAGTTTCTAAATATCCAATCATCTCAATCGAAGACGGATTAGACGAAAACGACTGGGACGGATTCAAGAAATTAACTGACGTATTAGGCGACAAAGTTCAATTAGTTGGTGACGACTTGTTCGTAACAAACACTCAAAAATTATCTGAAGGTATCGAAAAAGGAATTGCTAACTCAATCCTTATCAAAGTGAACCAAATCGGTACATTAACAGAAACTTTCGAAGCTATCGAAATGGCTAAAGAAGCTGGCTACACAGCAGTTGTATCTCACCGTTCTGGTGAAACAGAAGATTCAACAATCTCTGATATCGCTGTTGCAACAAACGCTGGTCAAATCAAAACAGGTTCTCTATCACGTACTGACCGTATTGCTAAATACAATCAATTACTACGTATCGAAGACCAACTTGGTGAAGTTGCAGAATACAAAGGTTTGAAATCTTTCTACAACTTGAAAAACAAATAATTCTTTTCTAATGAAGATACATGATCGACCTATTGAAAGATAGACGAGCATGATCACTTAGTTAAGTAATCAGACTCTCTACCTGCTGATTTCAGCAAGTAGAGAGTTTTTTTGTTGTGAAAATCATTTGATGAATAAATCTCTTTTTTAAGAACAGAAAAATCGGGAGAGTACATAAATTAGTATAATAACAATTGTTTATTTATAAATATCATATAAAACCTATTATATAAATATCCATATTTATTAAAAATAACTCATAATTTTATTTTTGTAACTGGCTTCTGTATATAATATTTACAAATATCGATACGAGACAATAGTATCGAAAAAAATCAGTTATCAAGAGATAACATCGTATAGGACCTTTTAAGGACAGAACAATAAGAGAGGAGGAAGCAGTCTTCGTTTCATTCATATCCTTTTACGCTCGGATAGGATGATTCTCTTCAAAAAGGGGATGGCAATCTTCCTCTTTCGATAAAAATCATTTGAACAGGGAGACAGAAAAATGAAAAAATTTTAGATAATTACAATGATAAAAATTATAAATATGGGATAACTACAAATATTTTTGGGATGGATCCGACTTACTGTTCTAAAATCGTCTGGCAAGCTTATTGGTATGCTTCAGCTGCTGTGCAAGTAGGAGGAATGTATCAGCCGCTTATTGCTTTGCCATACGATCTTCCTGATTATTTTGATGAAAGAGCGATCCATATCTTAACATGGGAGAATTGATGATGAGAAGGAGGATTTCTAAAAAAAGAAATTACTGTTCTAAGATTTTTATTTCGATAGTTTTACTGTTAGGTGGTACATGGCTCTATCAATTTCCAATCAAGAAACATATAGCTACACGAGCACTGTATCAATTATTAGAGGAGGAATACCAATTAACCGATTATGATATTTTTATTTCAAGAGTGGTGAAGGATACGAAAAGTGGTAGAGGCGGTGTCAGTATTTTTTTCATGGTAAGGAATAGTTTGTATGAATATGAGTATGACTACTCTCTTGAAGAAAATAATTGGCTACGTGGTTATTACGTAAGGAGGGGTAATTATAGATCATGTGATACTCTTATTTTCAATGATGAGGAATAAAATGATTTGACTACAGAAGAACAGTTCAACAAAGTAGCTTCTCTTGTTTTTTTACTTGGTTGGATTTACTAGCGTAGAGGCAAGAATTGGAACGCCATTTACTTGGAAAAGGGGAATGTGACGCTGCTTTTGTCACGCCCTTTTTTTCTGTGGCCTCTCTTATTTGAAAATCTAGGCGTACTCCAATACAATAAAAAGAAACGGCAAAGGAGAAGATTAGATGAAAAAAGAAGAAAAAATTGCGATTTTACAAGAGATCATCCGAATAAAATCAGTGAATGGAAATGAAGGCGAAGTAGCAGCTTATTTGAATAAGCTTTTGGAAAAACATGGCATAATAGGAGAAATCGTTTCTTATAGTAATGGTAGAGATAATCTGATTGCTCAATTCCAAAAAGGGCAATCAGGAAAAGTGTTAGGCCTATCTGGTCATATGGATGTCGTGGCGGCAGGTAATGAATCGTCTTGGACCTATGCGCCCTTTGCAGCAGAAATCCATGGGAATCGTTTGTACGGACGTGGTGCTACAGATATGAAGAGTGGCTTGGCGGCAATGGTGATTGCCATGATCGAGCTCAAAGAGTCAGGAAAACCATTTAACGGAACAGTCAAATTATTAGCCACTGTCGGAGAAGAAGTGGGTGAATTAGGTGGGGAACAGCTCACGAAAGCAGGCTATGTGGATGACTTAGATGCCTTGATCATCGGAGAGCCAACCAATTACAGTTTGATGTATACACACATGGGATCAATCAACTATACAGTCATCTCGCACGGAAAAGAAGCGCATAGCTCTATGCCAGACCAAGGCTATAATGCGATCAATCATCTAAATGAATTCATTACGAAAGCAAATGCTGAAATGAATCACCTCGCTGAAACAATCGAGAATCCCGTCTTAGGAAAAACAATCCATAACGTCACGTTGATTAGTGGCGGAAATCAAGTAAACAGCATTCCGAGCCACGCGCAGCTTCAAGGGAATATCCGATCGATTCCTGAATATCCAAATGATAAAATCATTACATTACTGCAATCAATCGTCAAGGAATTGAATCAAGAGACAGACTACCATTTGGAATTGACGATTGATTACAACAAAATACCTGTCAAAGCTGATCCAGATTCTCCTTTGATTCATTGCATTCAGCAACAATTCAGTCAGCCATTACCTTTAGTTGGAGCGGCAGCAACCACAGATGCAGCTGAATTTACGAAAGCTGACCACTCCTTCGACTTTGTCGTCTTTGGGCCTGGTGTCGTTACTTTGCCTCATCAAGTAGATGAGTATGTCGAGCTCGATAATTATTTAGATATGATCGAAAAATATCAAGCCATTATTTTATCCTACTTAGCGTAAGTTTTTTTAATAGATGAAAAATAGAGCCAGATGAGCAAAAAGTTGCTCATCTGGCTCTGTTTGTTCATCCTATTTTTCTCTTGGAATATATCAAGCGCTGCGGCAACATAGTGATGACTAATGAAACAACGACGATAGACAGCAGACGGTCAAGGTAGTCTGTGCCCGCCTGTACCAAGATCACACTGATGGTTTGATCAAAACCTAACCCATGTAACAATTGGACGATCATGCTAGATCCTGAGGAAGTGATTCCGCCAAATAACTGAACGGTAATGATCGAAGAGACGATCGTTCCAGGTACAGACAAAATCAAAGCGAGTAATAAAAGTTTCAAACGTTTTTTGTCTTTGTCGAGATACCTTGGTAAAATCAATCCAGCCAACAAACCTGTGAGGATTTGGATCGGTGAATAATACAGTGAAAAAATATCTGTAGTCACCCCGCTTAATACACCGCTGGATAGTCCTGTCAACATTCCTGGTATGGGACCAAGTAACGCGCCAGCAAAAATCGTTCCAATAGAGTCTAGATAGATTGGCAAACGAAGCCATAAAGCAATCGTTCCTCCAACATAATTGATCCCAATACACAAAGCCATCATTGTAAGTACGCGAGTTGCCATCTTGTTTTTATTCATTTTGTTAGCCCATCTTTAACCTTTCCAAATCTTTCATAATCGTTTCTTCTTGTGCATTTAAAAGAACGGTTAAAAACTTTTGGAAAAAAAGACGAGTATCTACTTTTGTCATAATTTTACTGTTAGCAGGTTTCTGCCAAAATTCATAACGATCAACCAATGTTTGCCCGCGACTTATTCCTTGAGTTTCTACAGCAGTGAAGCTTTTAAAGCCTTCACAGATAGACTCATCGATAAAATAAGCAACAGCTAACGGATCATTGATGACACATCCCAAGATTCTTTCTTGTTTCCAGTGGAAGTCAAAATAAAAACGAGTGATCGCTTTTAGATACTCTCCCTCTTCAGGATTCATTTGGCAGCAATATTCAAGGATAGTTGGTGTCAAGACGATTTCTCTTGTCACATCTAACCCAACCATTTCTATCGGTTGTTTGAGCTTCTCGAATACATAAGAAGCTGCTTCAGGATCACACCAGTAATTGTATTCAGCAACTGGTGAACAGTTACCATGGCTTTTGTAAGTTCCGCCCATTGAGACAAAACGATCCATATGTTTCCCAACAGTTGGGTTGATTTTCAAAGCAGAAGCGATATTGGTCAAAGGACCCAAAGCAATGACTGATGTATCTGTTTTTTCTTTGAAATAATCAGCCAGAAAATCAACTGCATGGAGCGGTTCTGCCTGTTTTGCTAAGACCATCGGGAAATTTGTTTCCCCTAATCCATCCATCCCATGAGTGTCTTGCGCACTAATGAAAGGTTGCTTCAAAGGTTTTTCCATTCCTTGATAAACAGGGATATCTAAACGATCACAGCGTTCCAAACATTTCAGCACATTCTGCGTACCGATATCTACAGGGACATTCCCGCAAACGACGGTAATAGCAACTACTTCGATATCAGGGGATTTGACAGCTAGTGATAAAGCTAAAGTGTCGTCGATCCCTGGATCGCAATCAATAATTACTTTTCGCATTATTTCCAATCTCCTTTCTTTAGAGATACTTAGTTTTTTATTCTGGGAAGTTTCCGAACCAGTCCAAGACGAGCGTCTTGTTTATAATGCACGAAATTAGTATACTGGCTTTTATTGTGAATGTAAATGCTCTCTTACAAGTAAATCTATTGAGAAGAACTTTAAGTAAATGATACAATGAAAAAGAAATGGAATTTACGTGTGCCGAAGAAAAAGAATCCTATTGATCGGTATATTGTATAATAAATAGATTATAGTTTGGCAGAAAGCGGCGGGTGTACGATGGTTATTTTTTATTTCATTCTTATTCTGATAATTATAGGAATCAGTTACCATTTTCTTTCTTATTTTTATGCAAAGAAATTAGTAAGAGCGGGAGTACAGAGAGGCTATGACTGGTATGAAGACACTGGGCACCGCTTGATGGATCCTGCTGCAGTCACGTCAGTAGAAAAAAAGCGACAAAAATTAGAAGAAGAGTGTGAAAGCTTCTGGGAACAAGGAATACCGAAAACGATCAAAAGTTATGACGGGTTGAAACTAGCTGGACAGATGTTCCTCCAACCAACTCAGCAAAATAAATGGGTCATTTGTGTACATGATTATCGAAGTACAGGGAAAAGAGATATGTCTCATATAGGTAAAAGATATGCAGAGAAAGGATTCAACGTTCTTATACCCGATTTACGTGCGCATGGAGAAAGTGAAGGAGAAATCATCGGAATGGGATGGCTAGACCGGCTAGATTTAATTGCATGGATCCAACTCATCTTAGATGAACAACCAGATGCATCCATTATTTTGCATGGGGGTTCGATGGGCGCTTCTACGATTATGATGGCAAGTGGTGAAAAGCTTCCATCTGCAGTCAAAGGATTTATCTTAGACAGCGGATATGTTTCTGTTTATGCGGAATTTCGGTACATGTTAAGTAAAATCACGGTCTTTCCTAAAAAAATGATCATGAGATATGCGAATCACTATGCTCAGAAATACGCAGGTTATTCTTTAAAGCAAGCATCAGCTACAAGACAGCTTGGTAGTAACCATTTGCCTTTGTTAGTCATCCATGGTGAAAGAGATCATTTTGTTCCTACAGAAGCAGCATACACGATTCAAAACGCTACGGCAGGGGATAAAGCATTACTGCTTGTTCCAGAAGCAGAACATTTGGAAGCATCGATGAAAGATCCGAAAACCTATTGGACAGTGATTTTTTCATTTATTGAACAAAGAATAACGATGGATTGATTTTCTCTTCCTTTTTGTAAGCAATCCGAGGATAAATAATTGTTTATAGACCAGGAGACTGTTAAAATAAGGTAGGAATAAAAAAATATCAGTTATTTGAGGAGTGCGGCATATGGAAATCAAAGAGGAAAAAAATCGTCTTGCTTTATTCAATGATGAGCAACAAGAAATCGGAGAAATGACATGGTCGGATGCGGGGCCAGACATCATGATCATTGACCATACATTTGTCGATCCAGCATATCGTGGTCAAAAATTAGCTGAAAAGCTAGTGTATACTGGAGTAGGAGTAGCAAGACGAGAAGGGAAAAAGATCATCCCTTTATGCCCTTACGCAAAAAAAGAGTTTGAGAAGAAACCAGAATATCATGACGTCTTACGCCAATCATAATAATAACAGCTGAAAGTTTTGCACTTTCAGCTGTTTTTCCATTTATATAGAGTTGTCACGGAGTTTTATCTATGATAAAGTTAAAGAGACGATATCTTTTGGGAAGGAGGCTGCTATATGTATAATTTAATTTTGGGAATCGTGATCGTTTTATCGATTGTTATGGTCATTGCGATTATGATGCAGCCAAGCAAGCAAAATAGTGCAGCGAGTGCATTTACCGGCGGTGCGGATCAACTATTCGGCAAACAAAAAGCTCGCGGCTTTGAAGCTGTCATGCAGCGATCAACTGCAGTCATGGGAGCTGTCTGGATGATCTTATTATTTGTCCTAGCATTTTTATCTTCGAAGTAGTCGAATAAGCCTCTCGCACAACGGCGGGCGGCTTTTTTTATTGCAAAGAGAACGCTTAAGAAGAAGTTATGAAAGAAACTATGGTAAAATGAGGCGAAAGAGGTGAAACGAGTGAAACAATTACCAAAACCCCTTTATGCAAAACATGGAAAACGAGCAGTTTTGCTGCTTCATGCGTACTCAGGAAGTCCAAATGATGTCCGGATGCTCGCACGGTTTTTAGAAAAAGCAGATTATACAGTCTATGCGCCGCTATTTAAAGGACATGGAACGATGGAGCCATATGATATCTTGCAAGAAAAAGCAGAAAGCTGGTGGGCAGATACTAAAAAAGCCATCCATTTTTTACAGTCTGAACAGTTTTCTGATATTGCCGTATTGGGATTATCGATGGGTGGCATCTTTGCTGTACGAGCACTAGAAGAAGAATCAGTAATTGGCGGCGGTTTTTTCTGTTCGCCCCTGTCTCCTGTAGAAACAAACGTGCCTGAAAATTTTGAAAAATATGTACGTCAAGTGCTGAAGATAGCAGGCAAATCAGAAAAAGAAATCAATGAAAAAGCTGTGTCTTACCGCTCGTTAGCTGAACATCAATTAATGGATATACAAGACCAAGCAGCAATCGCAGAAAGTAGACTATCAGATATCCAACAGCCGATATTTTTAGCTCAAGCTGGGAAAGATGAAATGATTGACCCAAATGGTGTATTTGAAACGGCACGCAAATTGAGCCGCCAACGGGTGACACTTCAATGGTATCCTGAAAGCGGTCATGTGATTACAGTTGGCACAGCAAGACGCGAATTAGAAAAAGACGTGTTGGAATTTTTAGAAAAATTACCTTGGAATGAGGAATAAATATGACAAAAGAAACAATAAAAGAGAAAATTCTCTTTTTCATGGAAAGCAGTCGCAAACGTAGTTTTTCTATGGAAGAAATCGCTGAAGGTCTAGGCTTTCAAAAAAGCGATGATTTTAAATTACTAGTACAAACGATTGCTCAAATGGAAAGAGAACAGAGTATCGTTTTCAATAAAAAAGGAAAAGTGAAACTTCCTTTAAAACCAATCTTGGTCGAAGGGACATTTCGGGCAAATGAACGAGGATTTGGATTTGTAACGATTGATCCCGAAGAAGATGACATCTATATCCCGAAAGAAGCGACTGGCTTTGCAATGGATGGGGATACCGTAGCAATTGATATCATGAAGCGAGCAAATACAGATATGGATCGCGGAGCAGAGGGAAAAGTAGTGGAGATTCGAGACCGAGCGACTACTCAGTTAGCCGGAGAATTTGTTGCTTATTCAGACGAAGAGATACAGGAAACGGATCTTTATGGTGTGGTCATCCCGAAAGATAGAAAGCTTAACCAATTCAAAGTGTATGCAGCGGCAGAGGGAGTTCGTCCAGTTGACGGAAGTATTGTACTGATCGAACTGACCCATTACCCTGAAAAAGGGTATGCGACTAGTTTAGAAGGGATAATCAAGCAAGTGATTGGTCATAAGAATGACCCTGGCATGGATATCCTCTCGATTGTCGTGGCTAACGGTATCCCTACAAAATTTCCTGATGATGTGTTGTCTGAGGCAGATGAAGTTCCAGACCAGATCAGCGAAAAGGATATTGTTGGACGCAGAGATTTAAGAGATCAGCTCATCGTTACGATTGATGGAGAAGATGCAAAAGATCTAGATGATGCAGTGACGGTCAAAAAATTAGAAAATGGTAATTATTTTCTTGGAGTACACATTGCAGATGTATCTTACTATGTGACGCAAGGCAGTCAACTGGACAGAGAAGCATACGAAAGAGGAACAAGTGTCTATTTGACCGATCGAGTGATTCCGATGATCCCACAACGTTTATCCAATGGTATCTGTTCATTGAATCCCCATGTTCCACGACTCACCATGAGTTGTGAAATGGAGATCGATCCAAATGGACAAGTTGTCTCTCATGAGATTTTTCCAAGTGTGATCCAAACAACAGAACGGATGACCTACACAGCTGTCAATCAAATCTTAGAAGATCAAGATGAAGAAACGATGCAACGCTATGCTCAGCTCGTGCCTATGTTCCAAGAAATGGGTGAATTGCATCGAATCCTTGAAACGATGCGAATCAAACGTGGAGCGATTTCTTTTGAGGATCGTGAAGCGAAGATCCTTGTTGATGCTGAAGGACACCCAAATGACATCCAGCTAAGAAGCAGAGGCATAGGTGAACGCTTGATCGAATCCTTTATGCTTGCCGCCAACGAAACGGTAGCTGAACATTATAATAAATTAAATCTTCCGTTTATTTATCGAATCCATGAACAGCCAAAAGAAGAAAAAATGCAGCGCTTCTTTGATTTTGCTTCAGCTTTGGGCATTCTGGTACGAGGAACGAAAGGAACGATCACACCGAAAGATTTACAGCATGTGATCGAAGGAGTAGAAGATAAACCAGAAGCTGCAGTTATCAATACTATGTTGCTAAGAAGTATGCAACAAGCACGCTATTCAGAAGACAATTTTGGGCATTATGGCTTAGCAGCAGATTACTACACACATTTTACATCTCCTATTCGACGCTATCCCGATCTGATCGTCCATCGGCTGATCCGTTCCTATAGCCAAGATAAAAGTGAAAGCAATCAAAGTTTATGGGCTGAGGAACTTCCTGAAATCGCAGATCATAGTTCTAAGATGGAGCGTCGCGCAGTAGAAACAGAACGTGAAGTAGATGCGATGAAGAAAGCAGAATTCATGATGGACAAAGTGGGAGAAGAATTCGACGGGATCATCAGCTCTGTTGTGAAATTCGGACTGTTTATCGAACTGCCGAATACAGTAGAAGGATTGATCCATATCAATGAATTGAAACAAGACTACTTCCATTTTATTGAAAATCATTTAGCGCTTGTAGGTGAAAGAACCGGTCTGACTTTTAAAATCGGACAAAAAGTGCGCGTAAAAGTAGTAAAAGCTGATCCAGATGAACGAGCAGTAGATTTTGAACTCGTTTCCGCAGAAGAGGTCACTGCGTTGGAACGTCCAAAAGCACGCAATGGAAAATCTGGAAAACGAGAAGGAAAACAAGCAGGCAAACGCTCAGAAAAAAATGGCAAGAAGAACAAACGATATAGTGATAGTAAGCAAACGTTCGGTAAGAAAAAAGGGAAAAAGCCATTTTACAAAGGTGTCAAAAAGAAGAAAAAGAAAAAATAAAATGAGTTGGAGGAAACAGCTATGCCAAAAGGCGAGGGAAAACTAATTGCACAAAACAAGAAAGCTCGCCATGATTATTCGATCATCGACACGATGGAAGCAGGGATGGTCTTGCAAGGAACGGAGATCAAGTCGATACGAAACAGCCGGATCAATCTGAAAGATGGATTTATTCGTGTCCGCAACGGGGAAGCTTTCTTGCATAATGTTCATATCAGTCCTTATGAACAAGGAAATATTTTTAATCATGATCCGTTGCGCACGAGAAAACTATTATTGCACAAGAAACAAATCGTTCGTCTTGAAAACGAATTGAAAAACACGGGAATCACTGTTGTTCCTTTAAAAGTCTATATTCGTAACGGCTATGCCAAGGTATTGATTGGTCTGGCAAAAGGGAAAAAATCGTATGATAAACGGGAAGATTTGAAACGAAAAGATATCGATCGACAAATTGATCGAACATTAAAAAATTTCTCTAGATAATTTCATTATCCTTTTTCGCATATTCGGTGCTTTTGCTTTTACTTAATGATAAAATTTGTTAGCATTTAATCTGATAAAACATGATTATCACAGGTTTTTTCTTAGATCAGGAGCACCGTGTATGGGGAAAAATTCGCTTCGTTTTTGACTGAAATAAAAAAGTGTCTAATTTTCATGAAAATGTTTTGAATTTTCTGTTTCATGGTGGTATGATACCGTGTGGTTAGAAACCGATTGGAAAAAACCAGATACGCACATGAATTGATTTTATGTGAATTTCGGGGAAAAGAGGTGAAATGGATTGGATGAACGCTCGCTAACGTTCCACATTGGACCAATTTGGTTTGATGGTACAGTTTGTATAATGGTGTTACTGACCTGTTTGATTGTTTTCTTCTTAACTTACTTTTTTACAAGAAATCTTAAGTTGAAACCAACAGGCAAACAAAATGCGATAGAATGGGTCATTGATTTTAGTCGAGGAATCGTAACAGATAATCTGCCTAGAAAAGAATTGAGCAATTTCCATTTGTTGGCATTTACATTGTTTTTATTTGTTTTTGTTGCAAACAACATCGGTTTAGTAACAAAAATCGTCTTACCTAACGAAACAACACTTTGGAAAAGCCCGACAGCAGACCCGTTTGTTACTTTAACTTTGGCATTTATAATGATCTTACTTACTCACTTATTCGGGGTGAAAAAGTTAGGCTTCAAAGGATATTTCGTAAATTCGTTCTTGAAACCCTATAGTTTTATGTTTCCGATGAAACTAATTGAAGAATTTACAAACTTATTAACACTTGCTTTACGTCTTTATGGGAATATTTATGCGGGGGAAGTTTTGCTAACCTTGATTGCAAAAATGATGACAAGCTTAGGCTGGTTCTCATTACCATTAGCAATTCCATTAGAGATGGTCTGGATCGCGTTCTCCTTGTTTATTGGGAGCATCCAAGCATTTGTCTTTGTTACTTTGTCAATGGTTTATATGAGCCATAAGATTGAAGTAGAAGAATAATACTCGGTTAAAAAACAAACTACTATTTATCTATTTTAGGAGGAAAACAATTATGAATTATATCGCAGCAGCAATCGCAATCATGGGAGCAGCAATCGGAGCCGGTTATGGTAACGGTCAAGTTATCTCTAAAACAATCGAATCAATGGCTCGCCAACCTGAAATGTCTGGTCAATTCCGTACAACAATGTTTATCGGGGTAGCTCTAGTTGAAGCTGTTCCTATCTTAGGGGTAGTTATCGCCTTGATTCTAGTTTTTGCCGTTTAATTGAATCAGTATTAAGGCAGAAACAACATCGTTTGTTACTGCTTTTTTACATGGAAACTAGAAATACTCCAAAGAAAGGAAGGCTCGCCTATGCTGAATCAATTGGCAATTGCAGAAGTTGGCAATGCGATGTTAGGTAATATCATCGTTGTCAGCGGCTCATTTTTGATACTACTGGCTCTCTTGAAGCACTTTGCTTGGGGACCAATCAGCGATATTTTGAAAAAACGTGAAGACAAGATCGCCAATGATTTAGATTCTGCAGAACAATCTCGCATCAACTCAGCGAAAATGGAACAAGAACGCGAACAACAATTGTTAGCCTCTCGTTCTGATGCAGCTGATATCATCAAAAATGCGAAAGAAAGTGGAGAATTAAGCCGCCAAAATATTTTGAAGGATGCTCAAGAAGAAGCAGCTCGTCTAAAAAGCAAAGCCCAAGCTGATATCACTGTAGAACGTGATTCAGCGCTGAACTCTGTAAAAGACGACGTTGCAGAACTCTCTCTTCAAATCGCGGAAAAAATCTTGAACAAAGAATTATCTCCAGAAATGCATGAATCATTAATCAATCAATACATTGAAGGTCTAGGTTCTTCAAATGAAACTAGATAAATATACAGTAGGAAGACGTTACGGGAAAGCTTTATTTGAACTGGCGATCGATTCAAATCAAGCAGAAGAAATCTATCAAGATCTCGTAAGTTTACGTCAAATCTATGAACAAGTACCTGGATTAGGGAATATGTTAAGTGATGTTCGTCTAGAACCTCATGAAAAACGAGAAATCATGGACAAGCTTGTCAGCGGTTATGATGGGATCGTTAAAAACTTTTTAGAAGTTGTTTATGAGTATAACCGAATGGATGACCTTTTGTTCATGATCGAAGAATATGAACGTCGATATGATGAACATCAAGGGTTACTATTGGGAAGTGTCACAACAGCAGTCCCACTTTCAGACGAACAACGAATACAATTAGAAAAGAATGTTGCAAAAACAATGGACTATCAATCAGTTGAATTAAAACAAATCGTTGATTCTTCTATTATTGGTGGCGCGATTGTTGAAGCCAACCATCGAGTAATCGACGGAAGCATTCGCACGCAATTAGAAAAAATGCGTAATCAATTAAACAGATAGTACAAAGAGGTAGGTGAATCGAATGGCCATCAAAGCAGAAGAAATTAGTGCCTTGATTAAAGAACAAATTGAAAATTATCAAAACGTGCTTTCAGTCGAAGAAATCGGTACCGTAACTTATGTAGGTGACGGGATCGCTCGTGCACATGGTTTAGAAAACGCGATGAGTGGTGAGTTGCTTGAATTTTCAAACGGCTCATACGGAATGGCGCAAAACTTAGAGTCAAATGATGTAGGTATCATTATCCTTGGCGATTTCGAGTCCATTCGTGAAGGAGATAAAGTAAAACGAACAGGTAAGATCATGGAAGTTCCAGTTGGAGAGGCCTTGATCGGTCGGGTAGTCAATCCGCTAGGTCAACCAATCGACGGACTAGGTGAAATCGTTACTGACAAAGCTCGTCCAGTAGAAGCGATGGCACCAGGCGTTATGCAACGTAAATCTGTTAACGAACCAATGCAAACAGGGCTAAAAGCGATTGACGCTCTTGTGCCAATCGGACGCGGACAACGTGAATTAGTCATCGGTGACCGTAAAACAGGGAAAACTTCTATTGCGATCGATACGATCATCAACCAAAAAGGTCAAGATATGATCTGTATCTATGTAGCAATCGGACAAAAAGATTCTACAGTTCGTACACAAGTTGAAACATTGAAAAAATATGGCGCAATGGATTACACAATCGTTGTGAATGCCGGTGCGTCTCAACCAGCACCATTGCTTTATATCGCACCATATGCTGGTACTGCAATGGGTGAAGAATTCATGTACAACGGTAAACATGTATTGATCATTTTTGATGATCTTTCAAAACAAGCTGTTGCTTATCGTGAACTTTCCTTGCTACTTCGCCGTCCACCAGGTCGTGAAGCTTATCCTGGGGATGTTTTCTACTTGCACTCACGTTTATTAGAACGTGCAGCAAAATTAAGTGATGATCTAGGCGGCGGTTCAATGACTGCTTTGCCATTTGTTGAAACGCAAGCTGGAGATATCTCTGCTTATATCCCAACAAACGTTATTTCAATCACTGACGGACAAATCTTCTTAGAAAGCGACTTGTTCTACGCAGGTACTCGTCCAGCGGTTGATGCCGGACTATCTGTCTCTCGTGTAGGGGGTTCTGCGCAAATCAAAGCAATGAAAAAAGTTGCTGGGACTTTACGTCTAGACTTAGCAAGTTATCGTGAATTAGAAGCATTTACACAATTCGGTTCTGATTTGGATGCGGCAACACAAGCAAAACTAAATCGTGGACGCCGTACAGTAGAAATCTTGAAACAAAAACTGCATGCACCGCTAGCTGTTGAAAAACAAGTAGTGATTTTGTATGCCTTGACACATGGATTCTTGGACAGTATCCCTGTAGACAGTATTTTAGACTTCGAACATGAATTATTCGAATATCTGGATACCAATCATTCAGATATTTTTGAAACAATCCGTACAACAAAAGATCTTCCAGAAGAAGAAACGTTGAACAGTGCGATTCAGGAATATAAAGACATGTTCTTAGCTACAAAAGGAAATAATTCCTCTACAGAAGATAAATTGAAATCCATTCAAAATGCATAGTGAGGTGAGATGAATGGGTGCTTCATTAAATGAAATCAAGACACGTATCGCTTCAACGAAAAAAACGAGCCAAATCACGCGGGCAATGCAGATGGTGTCTGCTTCTAAGTTGACAAAATCTGAAGCTTCTTCACAGAAGTTTCAGGTTTATGCAACAAAAGTAAGAGAAATCGTTACGCATTTGACTGCTACTCAGTTAAATGATATTGCCTCAGAAAATCCTAGAGGGGATATCAATTACAACAGCATGCTGCTCAGCCGTCCTGTGAAGAAAACCGGTTATATCGTCATCACTGCAGATGGCGGTCTGGTCGGTGGATATAACAGTTCGATATTGAAACAAACGATGTCTATTTTAGAAGAAGACCACCAATCACCCGATGATTACGTGATGATCGCAATTGGCGGAACTGGTGCAGACTTCTTTAAAGCACGCGGTATCAACCTAGCATATGAGCTGCGCAATTTATCTGATCAGCCAAGCTTTGATGAAGTCCGCAAAATCGTAAATATGGCAACAACTATGTACCAAAACGAAGTATTCGATGAATTATACGTATGTTATAACCATCATATCAATTCGCTAACTAGTCAGTTTCGTGTAGAAAAAATGCTGCCAATCTCAGACTTAGATCCAGAAGAAGCAACGACTTTCGAACAAGAATATATTTTTGAACCTTCAAAAGAAGAAATCTTGTCTCAGTTATTGCCTCAGTATGCTGAAAGTTTGATCTACGGTGCGATCGTTGACGCCAAAACAGCAGAACATGCTGCTGGTATGACAGCAATGAAAACAGCAACTGATAATGCTGCTAATATCATTGATGAGCTGACGGTTTCTTATAACCGTGCAAGACAAGGGGCTATTACCCAAGAAATTACCGAAATTGTTGCCGGAGCTTCGGCACTAGAATAGTATTGAGATTGGAGGAAAAAAGATGAGTTCAGGCAAGATTGTTCAAGTAATCGGTCCCGTTGTCGACGTGGAATTTTCTTTAGACCAATCCTTACCAGATATCAACAACGCATTAGTTGTTTATAAAAATGACGAAAATAAATCAAAAGTTGTTCTTGAAGCAGCATTAGAATTAGGGGACGGAGTGATCCGGACCATTGCGATGGAATCAACAGATGGTTTACAAAGAGGAATGGAAGTCATTGATACAGGCAAAGCAATCTCTGTTCCTGTAGGTAAAGAAACATTAGGTCGCGTATTCAACGTACTAGGAGATACGATCGATTTAGAAACACCTTTCCCAGAAGATGCGGAAAGAAGCGAAATTCATAAAAAAGCACCAGCCTTTGACGAATTAAGTACAAGTACAGAAATTTTGGAAACAGGGATCAAAGTTATCGACTTGCTTGCCCCATATTTAAAAGGTGGGAAAGTTGGACTATTCGGTGGTGCCGGTGTTGGTAAAACCGTACTGATCCAAGAACTGATCCATAATATCGCCCAAGAACACGGTGGTATTTCTGTATTTACCGGTGTCGGTGAACGTACTCGTGAAGGTAATGACTTGTATTATGAAATGAAAGATTCAGGAGTTATCGAAAAGACAGCCATGGTGTTTGGTCAAATGAACGAACCACCAGGTGCACGTATGCGTGTTGCGTTAACTGGTTTGACGATCGCGGAATATTTCCGTGATGTAGAAGGCCAAGATGTACTGTTGTTTATCGACAATATTTTCCGTTTCACTCAAGCTGGATCTGAAGTATCAGCCTTGTTAGGACGGATGCCTTCTGCAGTTGGGTATCAACCAACATTGGCAACAGAAATGGGTCAATTGCAAGAACGTATCACATCTACGAAAAAAGGTTCGATTACATCGATCCAAGCCATCTATGTGCCAGCCGATGACTACACTGACCCGGCGCCGGCAACAGCATTCGCCCATTTGGATGCGACAACCAACTTGGAACGTAAATTAACAGAACAAGGGATTTATCCAGCGGTAGATCCATTGGCTTCTTCTTCAAGTGCTTTAGCACCTGAAATCGTGGGAGAAGAACACTATAAAGTAGCAACAGAAGTCCAACACGTATTGCAACGATATCGTGAATTACAAGATATTATTGCTATCTTAGGTATGGATGAATTATCCGATCAGGAAAAAGTGTTAGTTTCTCGTGCCCGCAGAGTCCAATTCTTCTTGTCACAAAACTTTAACGTGGCTGAACAATTTACTGGTCTTCCAGGTTCTTATGTTCCTGTAGAAGAAACAGTGAAAGGATTCCGCGAAATCTTGGAAGGCAAATACGATGATCTTCCTGAAGAAGCTTTCCGAAGTGTTGGCCGAATCGAAGACGTCGTAGAAAAAGCGAAAACACTAGGCTACTAGAAAGGGGTGCCCCATGGATCAATATTTAACAGTAAATGTGGTAACTCCTGCCGGTTTGGTCTATGATCACCATGCAGCTATCGTCGTCGCACGTACGACAGCTGGTGAGCTTGGGATTTTGCCTAAACATGCACCGATCATCGTTCCTTTGACGATTGATGAAGTTCGTGTAAAACGAACAGATTCAGATACCCATGTCGATTGGATTGCTGTGAATGGCGGAATCATGGAAGTGCGTGATAATGTTGTTTCAATCGTTGCTGATAGTGCGGAACGTGAACGGGATATCGATGTATCTCGTGCGGAACGTGCAAAACAACGTGCAGAACGCCAAATCGAAGAAGCAAAAGCAAAACAAGATACGAACGAATTGAAGCGGGCAACTGTTGCGTTGCATCGAGCAATCAATCGTATTAAAGTATCTAAGCACTCATAACATGAGAAGCGGATGTTTATCCGTGAATCAGAGGTTGTGACAGAAGTGGTCAGCTTATTTCCGAAGAAGCTACTTCTGGAACACCCTGAATCAGAGGTCGTGAGCCTGCCATTTAGCTCCGAGTCACAAGGAACAAATTAAAAAACAGGTTCTCATGTTTGATGAATATTATGGCTTGTGACCGAGGAGTTGGCAGGAGAACACCGTTTATTTGGAATAAAGGACTGAGACAAGACTTTTGTCTCAGTCTCTTTTTTTGCATATTTTTCCCTTATTTCCTAAAAATGTAAGGGTATTCCTCTATTTTTAAGTATACTTGTTTTTCCTTTTATACATTTTATGGTATTATCATTTTATTAGTTATTATAAAAACAACTGTTAGAAAGGACGTCATTATGCAAGTATACGGAATTGATGCGATACTTCGAATCGTGAGTCATTTGGCGTTTATTTACTTAGCCTTCTGGTCTTTACGTTCGTTACGCATTGAGACTTTTTTTAGACCAATGCATAATACGCAAATTAGAATGGCAATCGTACTTTTTTCAATCTTTTTAGGGTACACTGCAAGTAATTTTTTCTTAGAAGTTATCGCTTTATGCCGAAATCTTTTCGTTAGCCTGTAAATTTTAAAAAAAGGTACTATTTTAAAAGCAAGGGTGTTATAATAGAAAAGATTTTGAGTAAGTGTATGCTCATTGGAATTTTTTGGAGGGAACAACAACATGGAAGAGATCATCGTAAGAGGTGGCAATCAATTAAATGGAACAGTAAGAATTGAAGGAGCTAAAAATGCTGTATTGCCTATTTTAGCTGCCAGTTTGTTAGCAGAAGAAGGTATTACGACATTAGACAACGTTCCGATTCTTTCTGATGTCTTCACTATGAATCAAGTGATTCGTCACTTAAATGTAGATGTAGATTTTGATGAACAAAAGAATCAAGTAACAATCGACGCTTCAAGACAATTAGAGATCGAAGCGCCTTATGAATATGTTAGTCAAATGCGTGCTTCAATCGTTGTGATGGGACCGCTACTTGCTAGAAATGGACATGCAAAAGTGGCTATGCCTGGTGGATGTGCGATTGGTAAACGCCCAATCGATTTACATTTAAAAGGATTTCAAGCTTTAGGAGCAAAAATTATTCAAAAAAACGGCTATATTGAAGCAATTGCAGATGAATTGATCGGTAACACGATTTATTTAGATTTTCCTAGTGTAGGTGCTACTCAAAATATCATGATGGCTGCCGTAAAAGCAAAAGGAACAACCATCATTGAAAACGTAGCTCGCGAACCAGAAATCGTTGATTTAGCAAATATTTTGAATAAAATGGGTGCTCATGTCTATGGAGCGGGTACTGAAACAATGCGTATCGAAGGCGTTGATCATTTACATGCAGTCAACCATTCAATCGTACAAGATCGTATCGAAGCTGGTACCTTTATGGTCGCTGCTGCAATGACAGAAGGCAATGTACTGATTGCTGATGCTATCTCTGAACATAACCGCCCATTGATTTCTAAATTGATCGAAATGGGTGCAGAAATCATTGAAGAAGAAGGCGGAATCCGTGTCATCGGACCAAAACATATCTTACCTACAGATGTAAAAACGATGCCTCATCCTGGTTTCCCTACAGATATGCAAGCGCAAATGACAGCCATCCAATTAGTGGCAGAAGGTACAAGCGTAGTGACTGAAACAGTTTTTGAAAATCGTTTCCAACATTTAGAAGAAATGCGCCGTATGAACGCCCACGTCAAAATCGATGGAAATGTAGCAATCATGGATGGAAACCATGAATTGCAAGGTGCGGAAGTGTATGCAACAGACTTGCGTGCAGCAGCAGCATTAGTTTTAGCTGGCTTGAAAGCAAATGGAATCACACGTGTCCGCAACTTGAATTATCTAGACCGTGGCTATTATAACTTC
The DNA here is from genome assembly GCF_002141285.1 of Enterococcus sp. 3G1_DIV0629. NCBI lineage: Bacteria > Bacillati > Bacillota > Bacilli > Lactobacillales > Enterococcaceae > Enterococcus > Enterococcus sp. 3G1_DIV0629. The sequence continues at coordinate 347,159 of NZ_NGLI01000001.1, forward strand.
CATATCAAACTACAAAAATTAGGTGCAGATGTTGAACGTGTAGACATGGATCAAACTCCTGCTGAAAAAACAGCACAAACGATTGCATAAGGAAGTGGCTGAATGAGTAACCAACGATATATCTTATTAACTCTGATAAAGATTTTAGTGGTGATCTTATTGCTTATCCTTCTTTTTGTAGCCGGAACGATGATTGGATATGGTGTCATCGGTGGTGGCAATCCATTTAAAGTATTTCAACCAAGCTTGTGGATTCATATTCGAGACTTTTTTCATTGATAATTAATTACGGTGGTTCTAGTCGATAGGAAATGAGCCATGAAGCAGCATAGGATAAAAGAAAACAGAAGGGAACGTTGACTTTAGTCGCGATCCCTTTTTTTAGTAAAAGAAAAGAAGGAATCTAGTTGATGAAGAAGATATTGATTTATTTAGTTAGAGGATATCAGCGCTTTATTTCGCCTGCATTTCCTCCTAGTTGCCGCTATTATCCAACCTGTTCTAATTATATGATAAAAGCAATTCAAACTCATGGTGCGCTAAAAGGGACGGTAATGGGGACGGCTCGGATCTTACGCTGTCATCCCTTTGTCAAAGGCGGCATCGATTATGTACCTTTGACCTTTCAATTAACGAGAAATAAGAAAGATAAAAAAGAACCAGATTATAAAAAGGTTGTGAAAAATACGGGTAGCACTGAGCAATAAAGAAACAATTTGGAAAATAGCTTCCCATATTTTGCAAAATTGTGAGTTATTGCCGAAGTGCTGGATGTTGAACACCGTCAAAAAAAGGTTGTGAAAAATACGGGTAGCACTGAGCAATAAAGAAACAATTTGGAAAATAGCTTCCCATATTTTGCAAAATTGTGAGTTATTGCCGAAGTGCTGGATGTTGAACACCGTCAAAAAAAGGTTGTGAAAAATACGGGTAGCACTGAGCAATAAAGAAAAGAGAGAGTGACTATCAAAGCAACGACTTCATGACTACATATATGGAGGTCAAAAATGATCGAAGAACTCAATAAGATAGATTTACCATGGTCCTTGTTATTAGATGCAGATCCTGATAAAGAAAAAGTTCAGGTATATGTTTCAAAGGGAAACGGCTGGATATGGAAAGAAAAAGAAAAAACAATAGGTATACTGATCTATATAGTAAGGGAAAAAGAATTCGAAATCGTTAACGTAGCTGTAGAACCTTCGCATCAAGGAAAAGGGATTGGTGGGAAACTCCTTGAGACAGCTTTTCAGAAGCTTTCACAACTTGCTTCCAGTCAAACTCAGATCATCGTACGAACCGGCAGTACTAGCAGTGCTGCGTTACATCTCTATCAAAAAATGGGCTATGTGGAGATTGGTCGAGTCAAAGATTATTTTATCCATCATTATTCTAAACCGATTTTTGAGAACGGAGAACAATTGCGAGATCAAGTGATTTTAGCAAGTCACTTACACAAAACCAGCTTTAACGAATAGACTTGTGATCCGAGAAAATGCTTTCAAATACTGAAAATATACATTACAATAGCTTTAGCAAGCAAAAAGGAGAATATTTTTATGGGGATATTAGTTTTTGATTTTGGCGGGTCGGCTGTCAAATATGGTTGTTGGGATAGTAAAGATGTCAAAGGCAAGGGCCAATTTACAACGCCTGAATCTTGGGAAGAAATGAAAGCGCAATTATTACAAGTCTATAAAGACATGAGTCTTTCCTTTGAAATTGAAGGAATTGGGATCAGCTCACCTGGAGTAGTGAATAATGAGAAACAGGTAATTGAGGGCATCAGTGCGATTCCTTATATTCATGGCTTTAATATTTTTAGAGATTTGGAAACTTTGTTTCAACTTCCGGTAACGATTGAAAATGACGCCAACTGTGCCGGAATGGCTGAGTTTTATGAAGGAGCTGCTCGTGATTATCAAGATGTTGCTTTTGTCGTGGTAGGAACTGGGATCGGCGGGGCGATGTTCACGAAAGGCCAAATCAATAAAGGTGCACATCTTTATGGTGGAGAATTCGGTTTGATGTTCTTAGAGGGCGATCAGACATTTAGTAAACTTGGTACAGCCGTACAGATGGCTTGGCGGTATTGTGAACGCAAAGGAGTCGATAAGAATACTTATACCGGAAAAGACGTCTTTGAATTAGCAGAAACCGGGGATGAAATAGCAAAAGAAGAAGTTGAGAGTTTTTATACGTACCTTGCAAAAGGTTTATTCAGTATCCAATTTTCATTCGATCCGGAAGTTATCGTATTAGGCGGTGGTGTTTCTGCAAAGGATGGGCTCATTGATGAGATCCAAAGTAGAATGAAGAAGTTGACAGATCAATTCGACCTGCATGATTTCGAGCCACAGATCCTATTGTGTGAATACAGAAACGATGCTAATCTTGTAGGCGCAGCGGCCAACTATATCGCTATAGGTCAAGGGGAGAATTAAGAGCTTTAGAGAAGTCGCCTCTTGTATAAAAGAAGATGAAATGGACAAGAGATTTTTACCTAAGGAATGTTTTATTGGCTGCAATATGATAAAATGTCTGAGAGGTGAAAATGATGTCAAAAAAAAATAAAGATATTGAAGTGCGTATCGAAGAAGTAAAAAAAGATATCAAAGGTAAGAATTATGAAGTCACTCAGTTATTTATAGGGAAAAAAATGATTGGTGAAATTTTAGCCTATGGACCAAAAGAATATGAAATTTTCTTTGGTGAAGAAGATTTTGGGAAAGAAAAAAGTCTTGAAAATGCGATAGAAACAGTGATTCGTCACTGGAATCTGCACGAATAAAAAAATATCAAAAAAACTTTCAATAAAGGGTTGCAAAAATCTGGAAAATTAGGTATTATAACTAAGTCAGGTTGATACAAACCTTTCGGAGGAGTAGCGAAGTGGCTAAACGCGACGGACTGTAAATCCGTTCCTTAGGGTTCAGTGGTTCGAATCCACTCTCCTCCATTTCATTGGGGTATAGCCAAGCGGTAAGGCAAGGGACTTTGACTCCCTCATGCGTTGGTTCGAATCCAGCTACCCCAGTATAGCACAACCGTAGGCTCTCGTTAGTTCGAGAGCTCTTTTTTTTGCTTTGCTACCTTGTTCCTTGAAGATTCTGTCAATTTAAGATAGAGTTAAGTTAACAAAAAGAATTGGAGGGGTCAAAATGAAGTGGAAAGAAAAAGTAGACGAAGCAGCTGAAAAGTTATATGAATTGGTCAAATCAGAAAAATACGATATCGAAGTGAACATTCCTAAAAAAGGCGAAAAAGCAGTCCATGTAAAATCAAAACGCCCAACGAATCATACAAAAAAATGGATGGCTAAAAACCGCTAATAATAACAAAAGATCCATAAATCGGCATTTTCAGCGATTATAGGGTCTTTTGTTATTTTCTCAATTGGACATATCTAGAAAATGAATTCTATTAATAGGAATGGGAAGAAAGATTTGTACCTACATCATCTGTTTATGGATAGAATCCTTTATCTTTTTCAGTTGTGAATCAGGTATATACCAGTTATAATAGAAGAAACGAAAGGACGGGTGTACGTTATGTCGAATCAATTACCTGTATATATACAGATTCATGACCAATTAAAAAATGAAATCGAACAAGGTATATGGAAAGTCGGAGACCGTCTTCCTTCAGAAAGAGAATTAGCAGTGAAATTCAATGTCAGCCGTATGACGTTGAGACAAGCAATTCAAAACTTGGCAGATGAAGGAATCTTAGAAAGAAAGATCGGTTCGGGTACATATGTTGCGCGAGAAAAAGTACAAGAAAAGATGTCTGGCGCGACAAGTTTTACAGAAATCATGGAATCGCAAAATAGAGTACCGTCTAGTCGAACAATCTCTTACTTTTTGACTTCGCCAAGCTCAAGTGAAATGGAAAAACTAAACTTGAGTAAAGATGACACGATCTTGCGAATGGAACGTATTCGTTTTGCAGACGATGTCCCTATTTGTTTTGAAGTAGCCAGTGTTCCGCAAAAGTTGATCGATGGCTACAGCAAAGCAGAGATTACTGAATCGCTGTATCGCACATTAGAAGAAAAAGGCGGAAAAAAAATCGGTCCAGCGAATCAAACGATTACTGCTGTATTGGCTTCTGAGAAAATCGCAGACTATTTAGAGGTGAAACGAGGAGATGCAGTTCTTCGTTTGCGTCAGATTTCCTATTTTGAAGATGGTACGCCATTTGAGTATGTGCGTACGCAATATGTAGGAAATCGTTTTGAGTTTTATTTGGAAAAATAAAAAACAGGTGATCCCTGATTCCTTATTCGAAAAAAAGAGAATCAGAATCACCTGTTTTTATATATGATCAGTTATCAGTTGCTCGTGATAAGAAACAGGGCCTTCTTCAAATTGGACTTGTCCGTTCAGCAGCTCAATGATGGATTCTTTAAAGCTGTCAGCATTTTTTTCATTCACTGCACAGATGACGATGACCTGATCAGTGTATTGGATTTCTTTTATGAAAAAATGCTGTAGTTCAAGATAATTTTGTAATTTTCCTAGTTGCGGATACGTGATCACGATGGAGATCTCCTGTTGCAAGGTACCTTCTACGATTCCAATGTCGGACAATGCTTGAGAGACCGCATGAGTGTATGCTCGTATCAATCCGCCCGTGCCGAGTTTCGTTCCTCCAAAATATCGAGTGACTACTGCAACTACATTGATCAGTTGATTTTTTTTGAGGACTTCCAACATCGGTACGCCCGCCGTTCCACTTGGTTCGCCATCATCGCTGCTTCGTTGGATCTCATTTTTTTCGCCAATGACGAAGGCACTGCAGTTATGGTTTGCTTTCCAATGTTCTTTTTTTATTTCTTGGATGAAGTTTTTCGCTTCTTCTTCTGATTCTATTCGTTTAAGAGAACAGATAAAGCGTGATTTCTTGATTTCGATCTCACTTTGTCCATTTTCTTTGATTGTACGATAACGTTCGATCATCTTGTCACCTCTTTTTTTTCGGTTGCTTTATTCAGTATAAAGAAAGTTCTAGGTTGTTTCAACACTATAACGGTTGCGCAATTGCTGTAGTATGCGATAATAAAGACAAAGGCAGGTGGATCCGGGGATGAAGGAACGAATGAAAAAGTACGATGCAATTACGCATTATTTGAAGAACAACGGCGGCTTCCAAGTAACATTGACCTTTACCCAATTTGATGAACTGTTGTTTCCCAGTAACGGACTTCCCAAAACAGCCAGGGAAAGCACAGATTGGTGGGCAAATGACTATAAACATCCAGAAAAGGGTGCCTACGGCTGGTTAAATGCAGGCTATGAAGTAGTGGTCATCAATTTGGATAAAGAATATGTCGTATTCAATAAATTAGTGAAATCTAGCTGGCTATTTGATTAAATAAACCGTGTTTAGAAAACGTTGACAAATTTCTTTCTTTTTATATAATAGAGTAACAGACGCTAAGAAAACGTTTGCGTAGTCTGTTTTAAAAAGGAGAGAAAAGTATGGCTAAAAAAACAATCATGCTTGTATGTTCGGCTGGTATGAGCACAAGTTTGCTCGTAACAAAAATGCAAAAAGCTGCGGAAGCAAAAGGAATCGATTCTGATATTTTCGCTGTGTCAGCTTCTGATGCAGATAATAATCTTGCAAATAAAGATGTAGATGTACTGTTATTAGGACCTCAAGTTCGCTTTATGAAAGCTGATTTTGAAAAACGTCTGGAACCAAAAGGCATTCCTTTAGACGTCATCAATATGGCTGATTATGGAATGATGAATGGCGAAAAAGTATTAGACCAAGCAATTACATTGATTGGTGAATAAATAGATTATATAGAACTATCGAACAAGCAATCCAAAAAAAAGATTGCTTGTTTTTTCGTATATTTTTTTAGGGCGAATGATATGAATCATTTTTGGGGCAGAAGGCTTCTTACGAGAGAGATTGAAGCAATGGACTGTGAGGAGGGAAACTTACCAAATTATAAGAAGATTGCAGCAGTAGAACATTTAGGTAACAGGATTCTTTGTCATCGTTGTGGAGTGAAAACGCCTGTCTTTGAGGGACTGCTTGCAGACTATGGCTATTTTTGCATACATTGCTTGTCTTTAGGGCGATGCGACAGTCAACAAGAGTTATATTTATTTGATCAGCCAAAAGCAGAACCTCGAGAAGTCGTCTTTTCTTGGACAGGACAGCTTACTGAAAAACAAACGGAAATCGCAGAGAGGATACTTTATCATTCAGAAAAAAAACACCATCTTATTTGGGCGGTAACAGGTGCAGGAAAAACAGAAATGCTTTATCCGATTTTAGTGAAAACGTTAAAAGCTGGAGGAAGAGTAGCCATTTGTACACCGCGAGTCGACGTTTGTAATGAATTGTTTTTACGCTATCGTCCTGTTTTTCCAGAAGAAACAATCATGTTGCTCCATGGGAACACAACAACAGCTTATACCTTTAGTTCTTTTGTTATCTGTACGATTCATCAACTATACCGTTTTTATCGATCCTTTGACTTATTAGTAATTGATGAGATTGATGCTTTTCCTTATAGCGGGGACACTGGGCTAGCTCACGCTGTGCAAACAGCAATCAGATCAGACGGCCGATTCATCTACTTAAGTGCCACGCCTGATGAGAAGTTACTAAAGGAAATCAAGCAGACATTTGAGCTCCACAAACTTGCCTTGCGCTTTCATCGGCGCTTGCTTCCTGAACCCGTACTTGTTTTCATGAATAATTGGCGACAAAAATGTGGGAACAAAAAGAAAATCAACTCTTTGGTGCGAATCATTCAGCAACTAATCAAAGAAAACCGTATCCTTTTATTTTGTCCAAGTATTACGATGATGCATCGTTTAAAAGTCACACTGCAAGAAGCTTTTCCAGAATATGAGATAACAGATGTTTCTTCACAAGACGATCAACGGGCAAAAAAAGTTCAGAAAATGCGAGAAGCAACATACGAGATACTGTTAACCACGATGATCTTAGAAAGAGGAGTCACATTTGAAAGAATCTCTGTCATCGTTTTAGGAGCAGATCATCCAGTTTTTACTAAATCCTCTTTGGTGCAAATCGCAGGAAGAGCTGATCGTAAAGGTCCTTATACGAACAGTCGGGTCTATTTTTTCTATGAAGAAAAAACTTCAGCTATTCGAAAAGCCTGTCAAGAAATCAAAGAAATGAACGAAGAAGGGAAGAAGATGCTGTGAGATGTAGTTGCTGCAGTAAAGACATCATCCAAAATTTAACATTCAGCGAGATCATCGGTGTGTCGAAATATAGACTTCCTCAGACATGTTCAGTTTGCCGCGCACAATTCCATTTATTGGAAGCAAAAGGTTGTGCAGGTTGTCAAAAACCAATCAATTTGAAATACGAGGATACAAAAAAGAAAGCAAAGACTAGTTTCGTTTACTGCAACGACTGTCAAGAATGGAAGAAGAAATATCCTGCATATGATTTTCAACACCGCGCCTTTTTTACGTACGATGAAAAGATGCAAGCTTGGATCAATCGGTACAAGTTTATGGGAGACATCCGATTAGCAGGGACTTTTGCATATAAATGGACTCAGATAAAAAAAGATTACCCGGCATATGTTTATTGTCCAATACCTTTATCTGAAAAAAGGTGGCTAGAAAGAGGATTCAATCAAGTAAGTGAGATGTTGAAAGCAGCAAAAATTCCTTTTCAGATGCTACTCAAAAGAGAGCAGCATCTGCTTGCTCAAGCAAAAAACACGCGAAAGGAAAGATTGGAGATGCCTCAGCCTTTTGAGCTTGCTGTACCCTTTTCTAAGATACAACATAAAAAAATATTGATTATTGACGATGTCTATACAACAGGTCAGACACTTTTTCATGCAGCAGATTGCTTGCAGACCGCACAGCCGAAAATCATCCGAACCATTTCTTTGGCAAGATGAATCAGATGTGGAAATTTGATAGCGATTTAATTTGCAAATAACCTAGAGTTCGATATAATAGAATTAAGAAGAGGGAAAGAGTGGTCCTTCTCCTTCTTGATTGTGGTAGACGAAAGGGGTAATTTTTATGTTTAGATATAATGTACGCGGCGAAAATATCGAAGTAACTGAAGCGATTCGCGACTACGTTGAGAAAAAAGTAGGCAAACTAGAACGCTATTTCAGTGACGCACCCGATGCTACGGCGCATGTGAACTTAAAAGTTTATACAGAAAAAACAGCAAAAGTGGAAGTAACGATCCCATTACCTTATCTTGTATTACGTGCCGAAGAAACTTCTCCAGATCTATACGCAAGTATCGATTTGGTTGTTGACAAATTGGAACGCCAAATCCGCAAATTCAAAACAAAAATCAATCGTAAATCCCGTGAAACGGGCATGAATACTGCAGATGCTGCTGTTTTATTCAATGGAGAGGAAGAAAACGAAAACGATTCTGAATTAGATATCGTACGTACAAAACGCCTTTCATTGAAACCAATGGACAGTGAAGAAGCAGTCTTACAAATGAACATGCTGGGACATAACTTCTTTATTTTTGAAGATGCAGAAACAAATGGTACAAGTATCGTTTACCGCCGAAAAGATGGAAAATACGGATTGATCGAAACAGACTGATCAGCCATACTTAAATAACATCAAAAACTTGCAGCAGCTGTCAATAGCTGCCGCAAGTTTTTTTGAGTTCGTCTCTTTTCTAGTTAAAATATGAATAAATTATGAAGTTCTTACTTTAATACGATTAAGATATTTCAATTATCTATAACTAATGATAAAATGAAAAGTAGAGTCTACATAGTCTGGATAATACACAGAAGGAAAAGGAGATTACACAACGCATGGCCAATTTGATTCGTTCACTTATCGAAAACGATAAGAAAGAACTAAAACGTTTAGATAGCATTGCAAAAAAAGTTGAATCATACGCTGACCAAATGGCAGCATTAACTGATGAACAATTACAAGCAAAAACTGCTGAATTCAAGGGCAGATACCAAAAAGGAGAAACATTAGATCAATTACTTCCGGAAGCTTTTGCAGTCGTTCGGGAAGCAGCAAAACGTGTATTGGGGTTATATCCATACCACGTACAATTGATGGGTGGGATCGTGCTTCACGATGGGAATATCCCTGAAATGCGTACTGGTGAAGGTAAAACCTTGACCGCAACGATGCCGGTGTATCTGAATGCTTTGACTGGCGAAGGGGTCCACGTAGTTACCGTCAATGAATATTTAGCAACCCGTGACTCGACGGAAATGGGCGAGCTTTATAATTTCTTAGGATTGACAGTTGGGTTGAATATCAACTCAAAATCTTCGGATGAAAAACGCGAGGCTTATAATTGCGATATCACTTATAGCACAAATAATGAATTAGGATTTGACTATTTGAGAGACAACATGGTCGTTTACCGCCATCAAATGGTACAACGTCCGCTGAATTATGCCATTGTCGATGAAGTTGACTCGATCTTGATTGATGAAGCGAGAACGCCGCTAATCATTTCAGGGCAAGCAGAAAAATCAACAGCTTTATATACAAGAGCAGACAACTTCGTGAAACGTTTGAAAGAAGAAGAAGATTACAAAATCGATGTACAATCAAAAACAATCAGTTTAACGGAAGCAGGGATCGAAAAAGCTGAAGAAACATTCGGTTTGGACAACTTATATGACATTGAAAATACTGCATTGACCCATCACTTGGATCAAGCATTGAGAGCCAACTACATCATGCTTTTAGACATCGATTATGTTGTTCAAGATGGAAAAGTATTGATTGTTGACCAATTTACGGGCCGGATCATGGATGGACGCCGTTATTCAGATGGTCTTCATCAAGCAATCGAAGCTAAAGAAGGCGTAGAGATCGAAGACGAAACGAAAACGATGGCGACGATTACTTTCCAGAACTATTTCCGTATGTACAAGAAACTTGCGGGGATGACTGGTACAGCTAAGACAGAAGAAGAAGAGTTCAGAGAGATTTATAATATTCAAGTATACCAAATTCCGACAAACCGTCCGGTCATCCGTGACGATCGTCCAGATTTGCTTTACCCAACATTACAAAGCAAGTTCCATGCTGTCGTACAAGATATCAAAGATCGCTACCGCAAAGGACAGCCTGTCTTAGTCGGAACTGTTGCGGTTGAAACATCTGAGTTATTATCAGATATGCTGAATCAAGAACGTATTCCTCATGAAGTACTGAATGCGAAAAATCACTTTAAAGAAGCAGAGATCATCATGAATGCGGGTCAAAAAGGCGCAGTGACGATTGCTACCAACATGGCTGGTCGGGGAACAGATATCAAGCTAGGGCTTGGCGTAAGAGAACTTGGTGGCTTAGCAGTTATCGGGACAGAACGACATGAATCTCGTCGTATCGATAACCAGCTTCGAGGACGTGCAGGACGTCAAGGAGACCCTGGTATGTCACAATTCTACTTGTCTTTAGAAGATGATTTGATGAAACGATTCGGTTCAGAACGAATCAAAGCTTTCTTAGATCGAATGAAGATCGGTGACGAAGACGCTGTGATCCAAAGCAAGATGCTGACGAAACAAGTAGAATCTGCACAAAAACGCGTAGAAGGAAACAACTACGACACACGTAAGAACGTCTTGCAATACGATGACGTGATGCGTGAGCAACGTGAAGTAATCTATAAACAGCGTCAAGAAGTAATCATGGAAGAAAAAAGCTTATCTAAACCACTGATGAATATGGTCAAACGGACAATCAGTCGTGTGGTAGATGCGCATACGCAATTAGAAAAAGAAAATTGGAATTTGGAAAGTATCGTCGATTTTGCTGGCAGCACGCTTGTCCATGAAGACAGTATTTCCCTTACAGATATCGAAGGAAAAACCCCTCAAGAAATCAAAGAATATCTAAACGAACGAGCACAAGAAGTATTCAATACCAAAGCAGCTCAATTGAACGGACCAGAGCAGCTGCTGGAATTCGAAAAAGTCGTGATCTTACGTGTCGTGGATTCTAAATGGACAGATCATATCGATGCAATGGACCAATTACGTCAGTCAATCGGCTTGCGTGCCTATGGTCAAAACAATCCATTAGTCGAATACCAAACAGAAGGCTACAAGATGTTCGAAGATATGGTAGGTGCCATTGAATATGAAGTCACTCGTATCTTCATGAAAGCTGAGATCCGTCAAAACGTACAGCGTGAGCAAGTTTCTCAAGGAACAGCTTCTCACTCAGAAGATGGAGATGCCAAAGAAAACAGTAATACTAGCGCGAAAAAACAACCAATCCATGTGAACAAGGTTGGTAGAAATGATCCTTGTCCTTGTGGAAGCGGGAAAAAATATAAGAACTGTCACGGAAAAGATGCAAACTAATTTCTGACAGCAGGATTGGTGAGACAAATTCTTTTTTAAAGAATTCGTCTCACCTTCTTTCTGTTATTTGCCGATTCTGTTAGACTAGATATAATGAAAAAAGTATAGTGAAAGAAGGAAAAAAACATGGAAATATCCGAAATTCGAAATCTCCTGACAGAAATGCAGGAAAAGGTCACAAGCTTCAGGAGGTCTCTTTGACTTAGACCAGCTGGAAGAAGACATTGCGGAAGCAGAAGCAAAAATGGCTGAACCTGGTTTTTGGGATGATAGCGAAGCTGCTCAAAAAGTGATCAGTGAAAATAATGCAAATAAAGAGACCTATGATCAATTCCATTCTCTTGCTGAAGAACTGGAAGAAATCGAATTGATGGTGGAGATGTTGCAGGAAGAACCTGATGCAGCAATGCAAGAAGAAGCAGAAACACGTATCAATGCGCTAGATGAAAAAATGAAGACATATGAATTATCTATGTTGTTAGATGGTCCTTATGATCGAAACAACGCCATCGTTGAATTGCATCCAGGGGCTGGCGGAACGGAGTCCCAAGATTGGGGCAGTATGCTTTTACGTATGTATACACGCTGGGCAGAGCAGCATGGGTATCAAGTAGAGACACTAGATTATCAAGCAGGTGATGAAGCAGGAATCAAGAGTGTGACCCTACTGATCAAAGGACACAACGCATTTGGTTATCTGAAATCAGAAAAAGGTGTTCATCGCCTTGTACGTATCTCGCCTTTTGACTCAGCGAAACGACGTCATACTTCTTTTTGTTCGGTAGATGTGATGCCAGAGCTTGATGAAACGATCGATATAGAAATCAATCCAGATGATTTGAAGATCGACACATATCGGGCAAGTGGCGCAGGTGGTCAGCACATCAATAAGACAGAATCCGCTGTACGAATCACTCACTTGCCTACAGGAACAGTAGTAGCGAGTCAGGCACAACGTTCACAATTGAAAAACCGTGAACAAGCGATGGGGATGCTGAAAGCTAAGCTTTACCAATTAGAAGTGGAAAAGAAAGAACAAGAAGCAGCTGCACTGCGAGGAGAACAAAAAGAAATCGGCTGGGGATCACAGATCCGTTCTTATGTTTTCCATCCATATTCTATGGTAAAAGACCATCGGACAAACGTAGAGACAGGAAATGTCCAAGCTGTTATGGATGGAGATCTTGATTTATTTATTGACGGCTATTTGAAAATGCATCTGTAATAAGAGCCCTTTGTTAAATTGAAATAAAATTGTAAGATTTTGCAAGCAAGTTGAAACATTGCCATGCTATAATAGCTAAAGACTGAAAAAGATATGGAGAGAACGCCATGATTGAAATGAAGGATGTAATGAAGAAGTACTCAAACGGTACCACTGCTATCCGCAATCTCTCGATTGTCATCGAACAAGGAGAGTTTGTTTATGTTGTTGGTCCGTCTGGAGCTGGTAAATCTACATTCATCAAATTGATGTATCGAGAAGAAAAAGCTTCAAAAGGAACTTTGAACGTCGCAGGTCATGATCTAATAGCCATCAAAAACCGCGAAGTTCCTTATCTACGCAGAGAAATCGGCGTGGTGTTCCAAGACTATAAATTATTGCCAAGAAAAACAGTATATGAAAATGTTGCGTACGCCATGCAAGTTATCGGCAGAAAACCTCGGGATATCAAAAAACGAGTAATGGAAGTGCTGGATCTTGTTGGTTTGAAACACAAAGTCCGAGTCTTTCCTAGCGAATTATCTGGTGGGGAACAACAACGTGTTTCTATTGCCCGAGCAATCGTAAATACGCCTAAAGTACTTATCGCGGATGAACCGACAGGGAATCTGGATCCGGAAAACTCATGGGAAATCATGAAACTATTAGATCGGATCAATGCACAAGGAACAACTGTCGTGATGGCTACACATAACAGTACGATCGTAAATACGATTCGACACCGAGTAATTGCTATCGAAAACGGCCGCATTATTCGAGACCAAGCGGAAGGGGAATATGGATACGATGATTAGAACCTTTTTCCGCCATTTATTAGAAAGTATCAAGAGTTTGAAACGTAACGGCTGGATGACAGTCGCTTCAGTCAGTGCGGTAACGATCACGTTGACTTTAGTTGGCGTATTCATGGCGGTCATCATGAACGCAACCAAATTAGCACAAGATATAGAAGGAAACGTGGATGTATCTGTGTTCGTAGACATTGGTACAAAAGACGAAGAGATGAAAAAACTAGAAAAAGAATTAAATGACTTAGATCATGTCAAGAAAGTCGAATTTTCAAGCAAAGAACAGGAATTGAAGAAAATCCAAAACGAAATGGGTGATTCTTGGAAATTGTTTGAAGGGGATAATAACCCGTTATATGATGTATACGTAGTAAGTGCTACCGATCCTTCTTATACAAAACAAGTAGCAGAAAAAGCGGCAGATTTGAAGAATGTTTCCCGTTCTGATTACGGTGGGGCTTCCTCAGATCGGATTTTCCAAATTGCTGGTGCAGTTCGAACATGGGGATTAGTTGCGGCGGCATTGCTGTTGTTTGTAGCAATGTTTCTCATTTCTAACACGATTCGGATCACGATTTTATCTAGACAGCGTGAAATCCAAATCATGCGTTTAGTAGGGGCAAAAAATGGATATATCCGCTGGCCATTTTTCCTTGAAGGTGGTTGGATCGGCTTAATCGGTGCCATTCTTCCGATACTGATCATTACATTTGGTTACGCATGGTTTTACCAATTGATCAATCCGTCATTATTACGATCTCATTATTCATTGATCCATCCAGAAAATATCGTTTGGAAAATCAATCTTTTGATGGTCGGTATTGGTGTGATCATTGGTTCACTCGGCTCGATCATCTCTATGAGACGTTTCTTGAAATTCTAGTGCCACAAGATAAATATAATCAGAAAGTTGGACGATTTCGTTCCAGCTTTCTTTTTTTATTGGCTAGGTGGAGTAAATGGGGCGGCTTTTTTCCCTTTACTTTAAAAAACAACTTGGGTATTCTTAAGTTGGTAGAAAAAGAGGTGAAGCCGTGAAAATTATCGTTGACAATTTTTTTACGATCCTTTTGATTATGAATATTTTGCTTTCCTTTATTATCGTTTTTCGAGAAAGAAAGGAAACTGCGCAAACATGGGCATGGCTGCTCGTTTTGATGTTCATTCCAGTTGTAGGATTTATTTTATATATTTTTTTAGGAAGAGGGATTTCCAAAGAGAAAATCTTTGATTTGAAGATCCAAGGGAAAATCGGTAAGAATCTAGAAATCGAAGAAGACAAACAAGCATTGATGCGAGGTCTTTACCCTCATCCGCCTACTGGACAAGTAGATGTGAAACAATTGATCTATATGCTTACTGTATTTGAAAGTACGCTTTATACGACTAAAAATGAAATCACTTTATTTACAGATGGTCGTGAAAAATTCGATGCGCTGATCGAGGATATCAAACAGGCAGAAGACCACATCCATTTCCAGTATTATATTTACCGCAGTGATGCATTAGGTGAAGAAGTTCGAGAGGCATTGACAGAGGCAGCAAGACGCGGAGTAAAAGTCAGAGTCCTTCTTGATGCATGGGGTTCCACACAAGTTTCTTCTAGTTTTTTTCAGAATTTAAAAAAAGCTGGCGGAGAAGTCGCATTTTTCTTTCCTCTATTCGTTCCGTATATCAATCCTCGAATCAATTATCGCAATCATCGTAAAATCGTAGTGATTGATGGGAAAATCGGATATACAGGTGGGTTCAATGTTGGGAACGAATATCTAGGATTGGTAAAGAAATTTGGTTATTGGCGAGACAATCATTTGCGTATCTACGGAGAAGCGGTTTACACCTTGCAAAACCGTTTTTTGATGGACTGGAATTCTCAGCATACAAAAGAAGTAGGTTATTCACCGGAATTTTTCCCGACCATTCATTCTACAGGTGATATGGCTGTTCAAATCGTGACAAGCGGACCAGATACCGAACATGAACAAATCAAAATGACATATTTGAAAATGATTTCGTTAGCCAAACGGGAGATATTGATCCAAACGCCGTATTACATACCGGATGGATCGATTCATGAGGCATTGAAGTTAGCTCTTCTCTCAGGCGTAAAAGTCCATATCCAAATACCTAACAAACCAGATCATCTTCTCGTTTACTGGGCAACGTATTCTTTCGCTGCAGAGCTGATCGAGTATGGGGCAAGAATTGAAACATATGAAAATGGATTTATCCATGCAAAGACGATGATTATCGATGGCGGCATCGTTTCCGTTGGTTCAGCTAATATCGACGTTCGCTCATTTAGATTGGATTTTGAGGTCAATACACTGATCTATGATGAACGAATGGCTTCACGCGTAAGAAAAGCATTCTTTGAAGATTCAAAGATTTCGACGCATCTCACAAAAGAAGTGTATGAAAACCGAGGAATGATGATTAAGATGAAAGAAGGATTAGCAAGACTGATTTCGCCGCTCCTTTAAAATACAAAAAGGACAGGAGAGCCATCAATAGATGGAGATCTCGTGTCCTTTTCTCTCGGGGCCATTTCTGAGAGTACGTCAGAAATGGAGAAAGCGTCTCGCATGAGCGAAATTAACTTTGGGGTATCTCTTGTTTTTTGGGGAAAGCAAGAAATAAGCTAATATATGCTATTAAAAGAGACACATTTCAAAGCCAGTATAGCATAGAAACTTTTAATGAGATAGCTTTTTTTGCAATTATGAGAATTTATTTTGTTATTTAATGATTTTGATTCGTTTTCATCAAGTAATGAAAATGATAGAATAAATATACTTTAGGATTAAAGGAGATTTCTAATGAAAAAACTAAAATTATTCTTACCAATAATAGGATTAGCTATTCTTTTATCAGGCTGTTCAAAGTGGATTGATCGAGGAGAATCCATTACTGCAGTTGGCTCTTCTGCCTTACAGCCTTTAGTAGAAACGGTTGCTGAAACCTACCAGACAGAAAATCCTGGAAAATTCATCAATGTACAAGGGGGCGGAAGCGGAACTGGTTTGTCTCAAGTACAGTCAGGAGCAGTCGATATCGGAAATTCTGATTTATTCGCGGAAGAAAAATCAGGGATTGATGCTTCGGCATTAGTCGATCATCGAGTAGCAGTTGTTGGAATCACTCCTATTGTGAACAAGGATATTGGCGTAAAAGATATCAGTATGGAAAACCTGAAAAAATTATTTACGGGCGAGATCAAAAACTGGAGTGAAGTCGGTGGGAAAGATCAGCCAGTAGTTATATTGAACCGTGCATCAGGAAGCGGGACCCGTAGTACGTTTGAAAAATGGGTATTGGACGGAGAAACAGCTGTTCAGGCACAGGAACAAGATTCAAGCGGAATGGTGCGCCAAATCGTTGCGGACACACCCGGAGCAATCAGCTATGTTGCTTTTTCTTACGTTTCCGATGATGTGGATACGTTGAATGTTAACGGTGTGGAACCGACAGACGAAAATGTGACAACGAACAAATGGACGATTTGGGCATATGAGCATATGTACACAAGAGACCATCCAAAAAAACTGACAAAAGAATTTTTAGACTATATCTTATCTGAAGAAGTACAAGATAATATTGTCGGAGAGCTAGGCTATATCCCTGTTTCACATATGAAAGTTGAACGTGATTGGCAAGGAAACATTGTTAAAGAGTAATCTTTACACAAAATTTACAAACTTAGCTAAACTTTTACATGTTATTAAAACCAAATTGATGTTCAATTTGTACACTGAGTGAGTATGTTAAACCTGATTAAGGGGGAGTCATCTGTGGAAGATGTGAAAAAAGTATTATTAACAAAATCAAAACGTTCAAAAATGGAACAGCGCGGAAAATTTATTAGTTTTTTATGTATCGCGCTGATCGTGTTGGTTGTATTATCTATTTTTTATTTTGTCGCTAGTAAAGGATTGGCCACCTTTTTTACTGATAAGATCAATGTATTTGATTTTCTGTTTGGTACAGATTGGAATCCGAGCCAAATCGGAGCCAATGGGAAACCCATGGTAGGGGCATTGCCTATGATCACAGGTTCATTTATTGTGACCTTTTTATCTGCTATTGTTGCCACACCATTTGCTATTGGAGCAGCAGTATTCATGACGGAGATTTCTCCTAAAAACGGAACGAAGATCTTGCAGCCAGTCATCGAGCTACTTGTAGGTATTCCGTCTGTCGTTTACGGGTTTATCGGTTTATCTGTTATCGTGCCTTTTGTCAGAAGTATCTTTGGCGGGACAGGGTTCGGTATCTTAGCTGGTACATTTGTGTTATTCGTTATGATCTTACCGACTGTCACAACGATGACTGTGGATGCATTAAAGGCAGTGCCACGGCACTATCGGGAAGCTTCATTAGCGCTAGGTGCCACAAGATGGCAAACAATCTACAAAGTGGTGCTGCGAGCAGCAGTGCCCGGGATTTTAACAGCAGTCGTTTTTGGTATGGCTCGTGCGTTTGGCGAAGCCTTAGCTATCCAAATGGTTATTGGTAATGCGGCATTAATGCCAACAGGACTTACTACTCCTGCTTCTACATTGACGTCCATCTTGACAATGGGAATCGGAAATACAATCATGGGAACAGTGGAAAATAATGTGTTATGGTCATTAGCGCTGATCTTGCTATTGATGTCATTATTCTTTAATATCGTGATCCGTATGATTGGGAAGAAAGGAGAGCTGAAATAATGAACGCAAAACGCTCAGATAAAATTGCTACAGGTGTTCTATATGTGGTTTCAGGGATCATCGTATTGATCTTAGCAGCTTTATTACTTTATATCTTAGTTCGAGGAATACCGCACATTTCATGGTCTTTCTTGACTGAACCTTCAAAAGCCTACCAAGAAGGCGGTGGGATCGGGATTCAACTGTTTAACTCGATTTATTTGCTTTTGATTACCATGATCATCAGTTTTCCTATTTCTTTAGGTGCGGGTATCTATCTTTCGGAATATGCTGGTAAAAATTGGGTGACAGATGTGATTCGTACGTCTATCGAGATCTTGAGCTCTTTGCCTTCTGTTGTTGTCGGTTTATTCGGTTTCTTGGTTTTCGTTATTCAATTCCAGTATGGTTTCTCAATCATTTCTGGTGCATTGGCTTTGACCGTATTCAACTTGCCTCTTTTGACTCGAACGGTCGAGGAATCTTTACAAGCGGTCCATTACACACAACGAGAAGCTGGATTGGCGTTAGGTTTGTCACGCTGGGAAACAGTGATAAAAGTGGTTGTTCCAGAAGCGACACCAGGAATTTTGACTGGTGTGATCCTAAGTTCAGGAAGAATTTTTGGTGAAGCTGCCGCACTGATTTATACAGCTGGTCAAAGCGCGCCAGCATTAGATTTTACGAACTGGAATCCATTAAGTGTTTCTAGTCCGATCAGCATTTTCCGTCAAGCTGAAACACTGGCTGTCCATATTTGGAAAATCAACACAGAAGGTACGATGCCTGATGGTGTTTCTGTTTCGGCTGGTGCTTCTGCCGTGTTGATCATTGCTGTTTTACTGTTCAACTTCGGCGCTCGTGCGATTGGCAAACGATTATACCGAAAAATGACTTCAGCCTAAGGAGAAGAAGTAAGATGAAAAAATATAATTGGAATGAAACAAATGTCATTACCATGCCAAAAGATAAGGAAGTAGCATTATATACGAATGATCTGCATGTTTGGTATGGCGACAATGAAGCAATCAAGGGAGTGGATCTAGAGTTCGAAAAAAATAAGATCACTGCATTGATTGGCCCCTCTGGCTGCGGAAAATCCACGTATCTTCGTTCTTTGAATCGTATGAATGATGGGATTGCTAATACGAAAATCACTGGAAAGATCATGTATAAAGACGTGGATATCAATGCGCCTCAAGTGGATGTTTATGAAATGCGCAAACGGATCGGCATGGTGTTCCAACGCCCTAACCCTTTTAGCAAATCGATTTATGACAATATAACTTTTGCTTTGAAACAGCATGGTGAAAAAAACAAAAAGAAATTAGATGAAATCGTTGAAACAAGCTTGAAACAAGCAGCTTTGTGGGATCAAGTAAAAGATAGCTTGGATAAAAGTGCCTTGGCTTTATCTGGCGGACAACAGCAACGTTTGTGTATCGCTCGTGCAATCGCGATGAAACCTGATATCTTGCTGTTAGACGAGCCGGCAAGTGCCTTGGATCCTATTTCGACAGGAACGGTTGAAGAAACACTTGTAAACTTGAAAGAAGACTACACGATCATCATCGTGACGCATAATATGCAACAAGCAGCTCGTATCAGTGACTATACTGCCTTTTTCTATCTAGGAAAAGTAATGGAATATGACAAAACAAACAAGATATTTACCAGACCAAAAATTCAGGCAACCGAAGATTATGTGTCCGGTCATTTTGGTTAAGACGGAGGCCTCAACATGACAAAAGAAATTATCTCATCCAAAGATCTTCATCTGTATTATGGAAAGAAAGAAGCACTAAAGGGAATCGATCTAAGTTTCAATCAAGGTGAAATCACAGCGATGATCGGTCCTTCTGGTTGCGGGAAATCTACCTATCTACGTTCGTTGAATCGAATGAACGATCTGATTCCAAATGTAACGATCACCGGAAGTGTTTTATATAAAGACAAAGACATCTATGGTCCGAAAACAGATGTTGTTGAACTAAGAAAAGAAATCGGCATGGTCTTCCAGCAGCCAAATCCATTTCCTTTTTCTATTTATGAAAATGTCATCTATGGATTGAAGTTAAAAGGAGAAAAAGATAAAAAAGTCCTTGATCAAGTAGTGGAAGAAAGTCTGAAGGCAGCGTCCGTTTGGGAGGATGTGAAGGATAAACTGCATAAAAGTGCCTTGTCTTTATCCGGTGGGCAGCAGCAGCGTGTATGTATCGCACGTGTTTTGGCAGTGAATCCCGAAATCATCTTATTGGACGAACCAACAAGTGCACTTGACCCTGTTTCTACTGGGAAAATCGAAAGTATGCTGTTAGAATTAAGAGAGCGGTATACGATGATCATCGTGACCCATAATATGTCTCAAGCTTCACGTATTTCAGATAAGACGGCATTCTTTTTAGATGGTCACTTGATCGAATACAACGATACGAAGAAGATATTCATGAATCCAGAAAAACAAGAGACAGAAGATTATATTTCAGGTCGATTTGGATAAGGAGGAAACGGAATGCTACGTACACAATTTGAAGAAGAATTGCTGAATCTCCATAATCAGTTCTACGAAATGGGGATGATGGTGAGCAGCGCTGTGCACAAGTCAGTTCGTGCATACATCAAACACGATAAAATCTTAGCCCAAGAAGTTATCGAAAACGATATAAATATCAATAATATGGAAACGCGTTTGGAGAAAAAAAGTTTTGAAATGATTGCATTACAACAGCCAGTTACAACTGACTTGCGTATGATTATCACAGTCATGAAAGCTAGCTCTGATTTAGAACGTATGGCCGATCATGCGGTATCCGTTGCTAAATCCACAATCCGCGTAAAAGGACAGACGAGAATACCGGAAATCGAAAAAGAGATCTCCGATATGTCCGATTACGTGAAAAAAATGGTGGACAACGTCCTAGTTGCATATGTCAAAACAGACGAAAAAGACGCGCGTACGATCGCCAATATGGATCAAAGAGTCAATGACTATTTCAATCGAATCTATAATGCAACCATCAAAAACATGCAAGAAAATCCTGAAACAGTCATCAGTGGAACAGACTATTTGAATGTTGCCAGTTATCTAGAACGAATCGGAGACTATGTGACAAACATCTGTGAATGGATCGTCTACTTGGCTACAGGGAAAATCACTGAATTAAATACGAACCACAATGAGATTTTCTAAACTGAAGTTGTGAAAAAGCTGTCCTGCATCAAGTCATAAGAACAGTCAAACAAAAATAGCTCCTCCTATTTTTCGTTTGGTTGGACTTATTACCGCAGATGCAAGCTTTTGAATACCGTTTATTCGGGAAAAGGGTTTGTGACAAAACATGTCACAAACCCTTTTCATTATTTCAATAGAAAGGATAAAGAATGCAAAAAAAGATTGGCATCATCATCACTCTATTTTTTATTTGTATACTTGCTTCATGGTTTATTCAGCGTCAAGCTGCTCTATATGACGTACCTGTCATCGAGATCGAAAGAGTGAGAATAGAAGAGGATCAGCAATTGATTACAGGAAGATTGATGAACACGGACCAAAAAGGAGAAGTGATTTCTTTATCGGCTCCTTATCAAAAAAATCAAATCGAAACAGCAAATATAACAACAAGACAAATCTATCTTGTCCAAATGCATGGAGATGAATGGCAACTAGTAGCGAAAAAAAATGATGGCTGGCTTTTTTTCTTTACAAGTATCTTCATTGGTACCATGTTGCTTATTGGTGGAAAACAGGGCGTATTTGCTTTAGGAAGTCTCATCGTCAACATCGTTTTACTTTTACTTTTGTTGCTCCTCTTTACCAAAACAGAAGGTATCTCTCTCTTAAATATAGCAATCTTATTTGTCGTTATAGGGATAATCGTTAGTATATTGGCGTTAGACGGATGGAATAGAAGCAGTATAATCAAAATTTCGGCTGCAGTTACAAGTGTTTTTTTAGCATTTTTTATTTGTCTTTTGACAATGAATCATTGGAAAGATCAAGGACTGCGCTATGAAGAACTGAATTATCTGACACGACCGTATCGTTCTGTTTTTCTTTCCAGCGTGCTGATTGGGACAGCTGGAGGGACACTCGATACCGTGATCACAGTCATTGCGACATTAGAAGAATTGACCAAGCAACAACCGAAAATATCAGCGAAACAGTTATGGCTTTCAGGAAGGCAAGTGGGCCGAGATGTGATTGGTTCGATGGCTAATATCCTTTTATTCGTCTATATCAGCGGAGCGATTCCATCGCTTCTGTTATATTTAGGAAATCATTGGTCTTTCAAAGAAACGGTAGAACAACATTTATCACTAGAATTTTTACGCGTCATTGCTGGCAGCTTAGGAATAGTATTATCAATCCCTATCGCGGTCCTCTTTTTTCTCGCTGTAAGGAGGTTAAAAAAATGAATGTACTTATTATACTTGTTGGAATTTTCGCAATCAGTGTGCTATTTGTCGGCGGTACGCAAGGTATGTATATTCTTTTAGGATTATTCATTAATTTAGGAATCTTTTTCCTATTATTATTCGGCTATCATCAGAAGTGGCCGATATTGGTATTGTCGATTATAGGGTTCCTATTGATCGCTGTGGTTATCTTATTTTTTATCAACGGTTATAATCTGAAAATGCGAGCCGCTTTTGCCAGTATACTGATCTTTTTGTTTTGTTTCCTACTATTGCTTCCTATCACTGATTTTTTAGCGATCCAAGGGTTTACTTCGATAGAACTAGAAGAACTATCTGGCTTAGATAAGACGTTAGCAATTGATTTTAGACTACTTACGAGGTCGTTGCTTCTGATCAGTCTTAGCGGTGCTGTTTTAGATGCGAGTGTAGCGATTTCTAGTGGAACATTCGAAGTATATCAGGCAAATCCGCAAT
Source organism: Enterococcus sp. 3G1_DIV0629 (assembly GCF_002141285.1). Lineage (NCBI taxonomy): Bacteria > Bacillati > Bacillota > Bacilli > Lactobacillales > Enterococcaceae > Enterococcus > Enterococcus sp. 3G1_DIV0629. The sequence goes on from NZ_NGLI01000001.1 coordinate 370,106, forward strand.
TGTCTTTTAACCAATTGCGCCATGCTAGTTTTGCCATTGCTAAAAAAATATTGGCGTCAACAGTGATGACTCTTCTTTTTGCGTTTATGGGGAGTTCTTTAGCGTTGATTCTTTGGTTTATTGATTTAGACATTCCTTTTCAGCAAATAATCAATGAAAAATCATTTGTCTTGGAATATACGATGGCTATCCTTACCACATTGGCCGCACTACTTGTCCTGCCCTTAACTTGCGTGACTACAGCATATCTCTTTACAAAAAAGAAAGAACATCTCAAGATGGAGTAAAAGTTACAACTTAAGTCCTATGACATTTTTACTGAATCAGTGCATAATATGGATGTAAGGAAAAGCTTGCAAACAATTTTGCTTAAGGAGGCAATTTCCATGAAAGAAAGAGAACGTATTTTAGACTTAGTGAAAAAAGGAATCCTTTCGACTGAAGAAGGCTTAGATTTATTAGAAAGCATGGCAACTGAAAAAGACGAAAAACAAATCAAAAAAGAAGCAGACAAGGTAACTGCTAGTCATAAAGAAAAAGATCAGGCAAGTCAATTGATCGATGAACTTGAAAACGGTGAAGAAAAAATTTCTGAGCCAGTTGATCCAAAAGAAAAAGAAAGACAAGATCAAGAAAACTTAGAAAAGATCTTAGATGAACTAGCAACTGAAGCGAATAAAACTTCGGCGCGTCTAGACGAAGTAAATGCTCAATTCGCTGACAATAAGGCAGCACGCAATGAGAAACAGGAAGCATTGATGCAGCTGAATACAAAAGAAGAATTAGGCGAATTGACAGAAGAAGAATTAGCACAGCGTCAAACGTTAGAAGCAGAAATCAAAGAGTTAGAAGCAACCGGCGATACACTATTAGAAGAACAATTGAAGCTGGAAGCAGAATTAAAAGATATCCGCAAGAACCAATGGTCTGAGAAAAAAGAGACGTTTACGGATAAGTTTGAATTGCCAGATGATTGGAAAGATCAAGCGACGGATACGCTGAATCAAGTAGGCGAAAAAATGTCAGAAGCTGGATCACAGTTAGGCAAATTCTTGAAGAAAACATTCCAAACTGTTTCAGAAACAGTAAATGACAACATGGAATGGAAAGATGTCAGCTTACGTGTCCCTGGAATTGCGACAACGAAATTTGAACATGAATTTTACTATGAAGCTCCTGCAGCAAGTATCCTTGATATCAAGGCAGCAAACGGAAACGTGACGTTAAAAACGTGGGACAGTGATGATGTGAAAGTGGAAGCTAAGATCAAACTTTACGGAAAAATGGGTGCTGAACCATTTGAAGCATTCTCTGAACGGAGCCAGATTGAGGTCAATGAAGATCATATCTCCTTCCAAATTCCAAATAAGCGTGTGCGTGCAGACCTTGTTTTCTACTTACCTAAACGAGTATACGACCATGCAGCTATCAAACTTCTAAATGGCAACATCATGATTGAGACATTGGAAGCTAAAGATATTTATACAAAATCTACGAATGGGAACATCATCGTGGACCAATTAACTGCAACGATGTTGGAAGTAGAAGGTGTAAACGGCAATATCGATATTCGAAACGGGAACATCTTAGATTCTATTATCGAAACAGTAAACGGCACAGTGACATTTGGTGCGACACCAGAAAACCTTTCGGTGTCTTTAGTAAATGGTGATGTACGTCTTACGATTAAAGAAGATAATTTGAAAAAAGTAGAAGCAAGTTCAGTGAACGGGAATGTCAAAGTTGCTTTACCAGATAGCATCGGTTTGGAAGGACACGCTAAAACAAGTCTTGGAAGCATCAACAGCCGTCTGTCCAATTACGAAGTAGTTCGTGAGAAAAAAGAACGGACAAACCAAATGTTGCAATTCCGTCGTGTTTCAGATGATGAAATCGCACAAGTGCAACTTTCAACGACAACAGGAAGTATCTATTTAAAAGATACAGATAAATAAAGAGGTTGTGAAAGAGGTGTTCAGCCTTGAGCAATAAGAAGCGATTTTGTAAAATAGCTTCCCCTATTTTACAAAATTGTGCCTTATTGCTGATAGGCTATCTCTTGAACACCGATTAAGAAGAAGGTTGTCACAACGATTTTCTTCATTTAAAATAGTAGAACAGAGGTGAGACATGATGAAAAAAAAGTTGACAAAATCCAATAAAAATGTTGTTTTGACAGGTACTTTAGCAGGGATTGGGGAATATATCGGGATTGATCCCACTGTTATCCGTGTGCTTTATGTATTCCTAAGCTTAGTTGCTTTTGGAAGTCCAATCATTTTATACATTTTATTAGCTTTGATTATCCCATCTGCGCGTTCTGCACGAACAAACTATGGACATAACAATGCATATTATGAAAAAAACAATTATCGTGAACAAACAAAAAAACGCAAAGAAGCGGAAAAAATCGATGATGACGAATGGAGTGACTTTTAATGTCGTACTTTCAGCGTATTTTGGTTAATACGTTAACATTCATATCGTTGGCTGTTCTTTTTCCTGCGATGGTCCATGTGAGCAGTATTTGGACGGCCGTTCTTGCCAGCTTCGTATTATCTGTGTTGAACATGTTTGTCAAACCGATTTTGACGATCCTGTCCCTGCCCTTTACATTAGTCACATTGGGATTGTTTACGTTTGTTATCAATGCAGCGATTCTTAAAATGACGTCCTTTTTTGTAGGAGCAGAACATTTTAGTTTTTCTTCATTTGGTGCAGCATTGTTAGTAGCTATCTTGATGTCACTTGTCAATGTAATTGTTAGTGAACATAACAGCAGAAAATAAAAAAAGCTGTGCCGAGATCTCGGCACAGCTTTTTTGTTTAGGATCAAGAATGCGTTTTCTATTACATTAGTAATTAAATAAAAACGTTTTTTTTAATTGGTAGTACTTTTGGCTAGACAATGATAAAATGATAGAGAACACTCTAATAGAAATGAGGTAGCATGAATGTCAGAAGTTGTAAAAGTTAGCCAATTAGTAAAAAAATTATCTTTAGAAATCGTCACAGGCGACGAGAAAAGTTTAGACCGCGTCATCGTGACTGGGGACATCTCACGCCCAGGACTAGAGTTGACCGGTTATTTTAATTATTATTCCCATAATCGTTTACAGCTATTTGGCAGTAAAGAAATCAGTTTTGCGGAACGGATGATCCCAGAAGAGCGTTTGATCATCATGAGAAGATTATGTAGTGAAGATATGCCCGCATTTATTATTTCAAGAGGATTGCCGGCTCCGGAAGAAATGATCCAAGCAGCCAATGAAAATGGGATAGCTGTGCTGCGTTCGCCCATCTCAACATCCCGGCTGCTAGGTGAATTATCTAGTTATTTAGATGGGCGCTTAGCCCCTCGAACAAGTGTCCACGGTGTGTTAGTCGATGTCTACGGATTAGGTGTACTAATTCAAGGTGACAGTGGGATCGGGAAAAGTGAAACGGCGTTGGAACTGATTAAGCGCGGACATCGATTGATTGCAGACGATCGAGTAGATGTCTATCAGCAAGATGAACTGACGGTAATCGGAGAACCTCCTAAAATCCTGGAACATCTGATTGAAATTCGAGGAATCGGGATCATTGATGTAATGAATCTTTTCGGTGCGAGTGCGGTACGAGGCTCTATGCAAGTCCAGTTAGCTGTTTATCTAGAAGCATGGGCGAAAGATAAGAAATACGACCGTTTGGGCTCTGAAGACACGACCGTTGAAATCGCGGAAGTGGGCATTCCACAAATAAAAATCCCTGTCAAAACAGGACGAAACGTTGCAATCATCATTGAAGTAGCCGCGATGAATTTCCGCGCACGTACAATGGGCTTTGACGCAACGAAAACATTTGAAGAAAGATTAAGTCGCTTGATTGAAGAAAACTCAGGCAATGACTAGCAAGGAGTGACAATATGTTAGCACAAATCAATCGAGTTGCTTTTGAGCTTGTAGGAATTCCTATCTACTGGTATGCATTGATTATCGTATCAGGAATCATTATTGCTATGTGGCTCAGCAGCAGAGAAGCTGTTCGGGTAGGATTAAAAGCAGATGACGTGACAGATTTTATGTTGTGGGGATTGCCGATTTCCATTATTGGTGCCCGCTTGTATTATGTTTTATTCGATCTTCCCCAATATATAGCTGATCCAATCCAAATATTCAATATCCGTTCAGGAGGATTAGCGATTTACGGGGGATTGATTGCAGGTGCAATCACACTGTACTTTTTTACCAAATATCATTTTATTTCTTTGTGGACCTTTTTAGATATCGCTGCACCAAGTGTATTACTGGCGCAGGCAATCGGACGATGGGGAAATTTCATGAACCACGAAGCGTATGGTCCAGACACGACTCGAAGTTTCTTAGAAAGTCTGCATTTACCGCAATTCATCATTGATAACATGTATATCGAAGGGATCTATCGACAACCAACCTTTCTTTATGAATCGCTTTGGAGCTTGATTGGATTTATTCTGCTTTTGGTTTTGCGGAAGAAACCACATCTTTTGAAAAAAGGAGAAGTCCTTTTATGTTATCTAATGTGGTATAGTTTCGGACGTTTCTTTATCGAAGGATTACGCACAGACAGCCTTTACTTTTTAGGTGTGATCCGCATTTCTCAATTATTGTCTGCTGTTTTATTTGTCGGCACATTGATTCTGTTTATTTGGCGTAGAAAAAAAGGAAATTTACCGGATTATGACCGCTCATTAGGAAAAAATCAACAAATTATTTGATTTTCAGAGCGTTAAAAATGAAAAAAATTTCAGGAGTGGTAAAATGAATTATAGAGTAGCGGTTTTAGGACCAGGCTCTTGGGGGACTGCTTTGGCACAAGTCCTCGCTGAAAACGGACATGACGTTCGGATTTGGGGACATCGTGCTTCACAAGTAGAAGAAATCAACACCCAACACACCAATCAACGTTATTTACCAGATCATCATCTACCCGATTCCATCCGAGCATTCACCGATATGGAAGATGCAGTAAAAGATGCAGATGCGGTACTATTCGTTATCCCGACGAAAGCAATACGTTCTGTTGCAAAAGAACTAGTTGCCAAATTGAATACGAAGCCAGTGATCATCCATGCAAGTAAGGGATTAGAACAGGGAACGCATAAAAGAATCTCTGAAATCTTGTTAGAGGAAATCCCGACAGAAAAAAGAAAAGCTGTTGCTGTTCTTTCTGGGCCAAGCCATGCGGAAGAAGTAGCAAAGCATGACATTACGACGATCACAGCGGCAAGCACAGATGCAAAAGCAGCAAAATATGTACAAGAGCTGTTCATGAACCATTATTTTCGAATCTATACCAACCCTGATGTGATTGGTGTAGAGATGGGGGCAGCTTTGAAAAATATCATTGCCATTGGAGCTGGTGCTATTCACGGCTTAGGGTTTGGTGATAATGCAAAAGCGGCAATCATGACGCGCGGATTAGCTGAGATCAGCCGTTTAGGTGTAGCAATGGGTGCCAACCCGCTGACCTTTATTGGCTTAAGCGGAGTAGGCGATCTAGTCGTTACTTGCACAAGTGTTCATTCCAGAAACTGGCGCGCAGGCAACTTGTTAGGACAAGGACAGCCTCTAGAAGAGGTGCTAGCCAATATGGGAATGGTCGTTGAAGGTGTGAATACTACTCAAGCAGCGATGGAACTAGCCCAAATGATGGAAATCGAAATGCCCATCACTCAAACAATCTATGAAGTGCTGTATGAGCAAAAAGAAATCAAAACAGCCGCAAAAGAAATCATGTTACGTGATGGGAAAAAAGAAAATGAATTCTCATTAACAATTTTTTGAAGGAGCGAATGTATATGAAAGTAAAAAAAGCAGTTATTCCAGCAGCAGGATTAGGAACAAGATTTTTACCAGCAACAAAGGCGATGGCAAAGGAAATGTTGCCAATCGTGGACAAACCAACGATCCAATTCATCGTTGAAGAAGCGTTGAAATCAGGAATCGAAGACATCTTGATCGTTACAGGAAAAGCTAAACGACCAATCGAAGATCACTTTGATTCAAATATCGAATTAGAAACAAACCTAAGTGAAAAAGGAAAAACTGAATTATTGAAATTAGTAGAAGAAACGACAGATGTCAATTTGCATTTCATCCGTCAATCTCATCCAAAGGGGTTAGGACACGCCGTTCTTCAAGCAAGAGCCTTTATTGGAAATGAACCGTTTGTCGTTATGCTAGGCGATGATATCATGGAAGACGAAGTACCATTGACACAGCAATTGATCGATGACTATGAACGTACACACGCTTCTACGATTGCTGTTATGCAAGTTCCTCACGATGAAACTTCAAAATACGGAATTATCAACCCAGGGGAAGTACTGGAAGATGGGTTATACAATGTCAAAAACTTTGTTGAGAAACCAGATCCAAGCAAAGCACCAAGTGATTTAGCTATTATTGGGCGTTACTTATTGACTCCAGAAATCTTTGATGTATTATCAGAACAACAACCAGGTGCTGGAAATGAGATCCAACTAACTGACGCAATCGATACGTTGAATAAAACACAACGCGTATTTGCCCGTAAATTCACAGGTAAACGTTATGACGTTGGTGACAAATTTGGTTTTATGAAAACAAGTATTGAATATGGTCTGACACATCCAGAAGTAGGGGCACCTTTGCGTGAATACATCATGTCTTTAGGTAAAACATTAGAAGCAGAAGGAAGCAAGATCGATCATAATCCAAAAGGAATAACAGAAATCAAAGAAGAAAAGAAAAAATAATCTTTTTTTCTAACGAGCTTCAGCTGCTAATTGAATAAAAAGTAGTTGAAGCTCGTTTTTATTTGTTTAAAAAACACGAAAATGCTATCCTTATAGAAAAGAGAGACAAGAAGGGAGTTTGATCATGTCAGGAGGAGAAATTGCAGGATTGATCGCAGCAATCGCCTTTGCGATACTTGTCGTTTTCATCGTTCGCGTATTGTTGCAAGTTTCCAAAACTTTAGAAAAAGTAGACCAGACTGTCGCAGAAGCAAATACGACAATTGAGATCGTCACACAAGACGTAGATCTTTTATCTAGACAAGTAGAAGGGTTGCTGGTCAAAAGTAATGAGCTGCTCTTGGATATCAATGGAAAAGTCGCAACGATCGATCCATTGTTCACAGCAGTTGCTGATTTAAGTGAAAGTGTATCGGAACTTAATCATTCTAGTAAAAACATCGTGACGAAAGTCGGCGGAATCGGAAAAACGACAGCTAAAGCGACTGTTGCCGGAAAAGTCGGTGGAACAGCGATGAAATTTTTTAAAAACAAAAAACATACTGAAACGACAGGAGGAAAATAAGAATGGCTAAAAAAGGTGGATTTTTATTAGGTGCAGTAGTTGGAGGTACAGCCGCAGCAATCGCCGCATTATTGTTAGCACCCAAATCTGGTAAAGAACTTCGGGATGAATTGGCTGCTCAAGCAGACGATCTGATGGATATGGCTTCAGATTACACAGATATGGCAAAAGAAAAATCATCTGAGTTAACAGGGATTGCAAAAGAAAAAGCGCAAGATCTTTCTCAACAAGCAGGGGATCTAGCAGGCAATGTTAAGCAGAAGGTAAGTGAATCAGCAGAGGAAGCAGGAAGCGAATCAGATGATATCTTGTTAAACCTCAAAGAACAATCAGCTGATTTATCTAATCGTTTCAAAAAAACAGCAGAAGATCTGAAAAAACCAGCAGACGAATTAGGAAGTATTGCTAAAGATACTTCAGAAGATATCATGATCGATGTAAAAGATGCTGCAGGTAAAGCAGGAGAGACGGTCAATGAAGGAATGTCAGAAGCAAAACCAGTTGCAGATGACACAAAAGAAATGTTGAAAATGGCAAAAGAAGATGCAAAAGAAGCTAAAAAAGAAATGAAAGATACAATGACAGATTCGACTACCAATCACTAAGAATACTCATTTCTAGAATAAAAAGGTGAGAGCTGACCAGCTCTCACCTTTTTTATTTTCATTACTCTAAAACAAGTAATTCTTTTGGTGTAGTCGTGAATGGCACACAACCATCACTTGTCACATACACACAATCTTCGATACGTACCCCTACTTTTTCAGGAATATAGATTCCTGGTTCAAGAGAGAAGCACATCCCTTCTTCGATCACTAAGTTGTTTCCTTCTACAAGAGAAGGGAATTCGTGGACGGTTGTTCCGATTCCGTGACCTAAACGGTGATTGAAATATTCGCCGTAGCCATAGCTGTTGATCACGTTTCGTGCGATTTGATCAAGTTCACCTGCTGTCACACCTGGGCGAACTGAGTCTTGTGCGGCAAGCTGTGCTTCAAGAGTGATGTTGTAGATTTTTTCTTGGAATTCTGTTGGTTTTTGATAAGCCACTGTACGAGTAGCATCACTGCAATAGCCATTCCAAACAACGCCAAGATCGAATAACACTAGTTCATTTGGTGAAACCTTCGTGCTTCCTGGTGTACCATGAGGGCTTGCAGCATTTGCTCCTGCAAGGACTAATGTGTCGAAAGACATTTGTGAAACACCTTGTTTTTTTAATTGGTATTCGATTTCTGCGATAATTGCTTGTTCCGTTACGCCTTCTTTTACTGTTTTGAAGCCAATTTCAAAGGCAACATCGGCCCATTTACCAGCTTCGATCAGTTTGTCTTTTTCTTCTACCGTTTTGATCAGTTGCAGACGCTGGATAATAGAAGTTAGATCGGTGTAAGAATCTGTACCTGTCAAGATATCAGAGATAGCATCGAAGCGATCGACAGTCAGAGCATTCTTTTCAATCCCTACATTACCAGGTTGCCCATAGCGTGCGCGAAGCTCTTTTCCGATGATTTCCCAAGGGTTTTCGCTGTCTAAGTAGCCACGTACATCGTACGCCCAGCTGCTGTTTTGAGCATCTTCAACTTCCAGAGCAGGAGTGAAAAGGAAAGGATCTTGTTCAAGAGGGATAAAAAGAGCTAGTACACGCTCGTGAGGATCACTTTCATATCCGGAAAAGTAAGCGATGTGGCCAGGGTCGCTGATATAAGCCAATTCTACTTGGTGTTGTGCCATCCATTGACGTAGTTCATTGATTTTTACGTTATTCATTTGGCAACCTACTTTCTAAATTAATTTTGTATTCAATAATTGTACCACTGATTGATTAAAAGACCAACGTTCTTAAAACTGAAAAAAGTAAAAATTTTCATGAAAACAGAGATAAAACGGTTGCAATTGTTGAGATTATTTGATATCCTATTTTAGAAATGTAAGACGTATTTTCAGAAAACATATAAAATATGAATAGGAGAACACAAATGGAAAAGCAAACAATCACTATCTATGATGTAGCGAGAGAGGCAAATGTTTCGATGGCTACTGTTTCACGTGTCGTAAATGGCAATCCAAACGTCAAACCAGCAACAAGAAAAAAAGTCTTGGAAGTTATCGATCGCTTGGATTATCGTCCAAATGCAGTCGCACGTGGCTTGGCAAGTAAGAAAACAACAACAGTTGGCGTAATCATTCCTGATGTCAGCAATATGTTCTTTGCCTCTTTAGCACGTGGTATCGACGATGTGGCAACAATGTACAAATACAATATCATCTTAGCAAACTCAGATGGTAACGATCAAAAAGAAGTCAATGTATTGAATAATTTATTGGCTAAGCAAGTGGACGGTGTGATCTTTATGGGTCACCATATCACAGACGAAATCCGTGGAGAATTTTCACGTTCAAAAACGCCTGTTGTACTAGCTGGTTCCATTGATCCAGATGAACAAGTAGGGAGCGTAAACATTGATTATGTATCAGCAACAAAAGATGCAGTAAATAAATTAGCAAAAAGCGGCAATAAAAAAATTGCTTTTGTCAGCGGTGCGCTGATTGATCCTATCAATGGTCAAAACCGTCTAAAAGGCTATAAAGAAGCATTAAGCGAAAACAATCTACCATATAGCGAAGGATTGATCTTTGAGGCACAATACAACTTTAAAGATGGTCTGTCTCTAGTTGACCGGATTCATAATAGCGGTGCAACAGCTGTCTATGTTTCAGACGATGAATTAGCCATTGGTATCTTGGATGGTTTATTAGACCGCGGCGTAAAAGTACCAGAAGAATTCGAAATCATCACAAGCAACAATTCTTTACTGACAGAAGTAGCTCGTCCTCGTTTGACAAGTATCACACAACCATTATACGATTTAGGAGCGGTATCCATGCGCCTATTGACGAAAATGATGAATAAAGAAGAAGTCGAAGAAAAAACGATTATCTTGCCTTATGGAATCGAAGAAAAAGGATCAACTAAATAATAAAAGATCAATCATTTAAAGGTTGTTCCAAAAGTGGTCAGCTTCTGGAACAACGTTTATACGAGAAAAGGGGTTATGACAAAATTTTGTCATAACCCCTTTTTTTTGTGACTTTAAAAAAAGAGAGAATGGCGGAAACAAACCTTACGTCCATCGTATACGACACAATCTGTGCGTAGATGCTACATTTTGTTCACTACTATCAAAATTACTTTAAAATGAAAACGTGATAAAAAAGAAAGTAGAAAAGTAGATAAGTAACTCTAAAAAATTCAAAAAAATCCAAGCCCGATTGCGTACTTATCTTAAAGGAGAAACAATCCATCATACCTAACCCGAAAGGAGACTTCTATTTGCCTAAGAAAAGCCGAAAGACCATAGTCATCATTTTGACCATTCTTACTATAGGAATCGGAGGAAAATTTTACATGGACAAAAGAGAAGTACAAAGACAGAAAGATTTACTCGCAGTAGAAAAACAATCTGTCAAAGTTCTGAAAAATACCTTTGCGGATATCAAAGAAGTGAAGATTGAAAAATCTGCTCGAAATGAAATGACGGGTTCATACCGGATAGTTATTCTAATGACTAATAAACAAGATCAATCGATTTATTTTTCTTATAGTTTTTGGAAAGAAAGAAATGAGATAGGAAGTTACGGAATAGTTGATGAAAAAAAGCAAAAAGAAGGAAATACGCTCAATAAAGTTAAAGTAACTTACTCTAATGGAAATGAGGAAAGTATTTAATGATTACTGACAAACAATATAGTGAATTAAGTGATGCTGTTTACTGGCTAGATCCTAAACATAGAGACTATGTACCTGAAATGCAAGAAAATTTAAGTTTTAAAATTAACGGTACTATGTATAAAATCCTAAAAATCAAAGACTCATTGGACGGTATGCAGGCGATGGCTGTAGCGCCAATCGTCCATAGCAAATTGGAGAATAAAAATTTCAAAAATAAAAAAATTCTTGCCAATTTTCGCGTACTTAAATAATGAAGGTGTCAATACTTACATAAAAAGAAAGGAGGCACGTTCTTGTCTCGGAAAATAAGAAAACTCAGCTTAGCCATTTTTTTAATCGTCATATTAGGAATCGGAGGGAAAGTCTACATGGACAAAAGAGAAGCGCAAAGACAGCAAGATTTACTCGCAGTAGAAAAACAGTCAGTCAAAGTTCTGAAAAATACCTTTGCGGATATCAAGGAAGTGAAGGTAGAAGAATTTAAAAAAAACCCTGTCACCGGACTGTCTCTTATACACATCTAGATGTGTATAAGAGACAGGACAAAAGAGAAGCACAAAGACAGAAAGATTTACTCGCAGTAGAAAAACAGTCAGTCAAAGTTCTGAAAAATACCTTTGCGGATATCAAGGAAGTGAAGATTGAACGTACTGGATACAATAATATAACCGGTTTTTATCACACCATTGTGATATTAACCAATATTGAAGGTAAATCTGTAACTTTTGATTATGGTTTCATCAAAAATGATACCGAATTAAGTGGTTTTGCAGTTGTAAATGAAAAAATACAAAAAGAAGGAAAAACTAAAAATAAAATTAAAGTGATATATTCGAATGAGGAGGAGGAAATAATTTGACTATAACAGAAAAAAATTACAATAAGCTTAGTAATATAGTTTATTTATTAGACCCGAAGCATAAAAATTATGCATCTTATTTAAAAGAAGCTGGAATTTATAGTTTCGGCAATACAAAATTCCAAATCCTAAAAATCAAAGACTCATTGGACGGCATGCAGGCGATGGCTGTAGCGCCAATCGTCCATAGCAAATTGGAGAATAAAAATTTCAAAAATAAAAAAATTCTTGCCAATTTTTGCGTACTTAAATAATGAAGATATCAATACTTACATAAAAAGAAAGGAGGCACGTTCTTGTCACGGAAAATAAGAAAACGCAGCTTAGCCATTTTTTTAATCGTCATATTAGGAATCGGAGGGAAAGTCTACATGGACAAAAGAGAAGCGCAAAAACAGCAAGATTTACTCGCAGTAGAAAAACAGTCAGTCAAAGTTCTGAAAAATACCTTTGCGGATATCAAGGAAGTGAAGGTAGAAGAATTTAAAAAAAACCCTGTCACCGGAAGTTATGGTGCACTTGTGACAATGACAAATAATGAAGGGAAATCTGTTTATTTTGATTATAGTTTTTGGAAGGAGAGAAATGAACTTGGTGGCTTTGGCATTGAGAACAGAGAGGTACAAAAGACAGGAGTCACTATAAAAAGAGTAAAAGTAATTTTTTCTAACGGACAGGAGGAGTTAGTATGACAATAAACGATAAGCATTACAATGATATTAGTGAGAAGGTTTATTGGCTAGATCCCAAATATCCCCGCTACAATGAGGGATACAAAAAGAACTCTGTTAAAGAATTTGCTGGTATGGAATTCCAAATCCTAAAAATCAAAGACTCATTGGATGGCATGCAGGCGATGGCTGTAGCGCCAATCAAGAACGGTAAAGTGGATATTTCTCAAGTAGTGATTGCTTTTGCAGGAACGAACTTAAGTGATTGGAAAGATTTGGAAACGGATGCAAGGAGTATCATGAATCTCTATGGGAATAGACCAGGAGCAAGTTTTTCTGAAAAAGCAACAACAAACAAGATTTTATCCGTTAGTGGATTGAAAACAGCGGGGCAAATCAATTCAGCGATTGCATTTGCTAATGAAGTAAAAAAGGAATATGGAGAAGCTGCTATTTCTACTACCGGCCATTCATTAGGTGGATTCTTAGCATTATATGTAGCAGCAGAGAAACAATGGAAAAATGTCGGCTTCAACGGGCCGGACCCGTTTGATCTCTTATCACCAGAAGCAAAAAAATGGGTGGAAGAAAATCCCGGTATGCTCACCAATTACCGAAATCACGCCGATTTTATCGGTAATTTTGGTGGTAATGGCACAGGTGCTGAAGTTCGGATCAGTATGGAAACAGAATTCTTGAATCTGCTTGCTTCCCACAGTTTAACCTCTTGGAAGTTTGATGAAAATGGAAAGCTGATTATTCCTGAAAATGAAAACAATGTTGAAGCTCGAAAACAACAGAAAGAAAACCAAGCGACCCAGTTGTTTTCCTATCAGTTGCAAGAACTGAACAACATACGCAAAAAACTACGATTAAGTGGCGGCCGGCTGACAGTTAAAGAACAAATTTACTTAGATGACACACAAGCTAGGTTAGTAGTGGGAAAGTTATCGGCAAAAATGAAAAGCGCTATGGAAGAAGTTATCCGCATCAATCAAAGAGGAATTTTTGAGCTAGAGAAAAAATGGCTAGAAGGCTTGCGACAAGCACGTTTTGTCGCCCCTTCGTTGACTGAACAGGAAATCATAGAAGCATTAGCTAGTGTGGGCGCTACAAAAGAAAACTTAGTCGATTCTGCGAAAGAAGTCTATCTGCTGCGAATCAATAAGGCAAGACGTATGGGGGAGGCCTTTGATACATTGGCGAAGGAGATCCAAGACAAAATCAATGAAATCGTGGCACGAGATCGAGAATTAGCACAGCAATTCAATTAAAGGAGAAGTAGATGAAACTAGAAGAATTGGAAAGAGATTATCGAAGTGAACGAAGACAATTAGAAGCTCAAGAAGATGAATTGATCCACTTTAAGAATCAAGGATTACGATTGATGGAGCAAGAGGAGCAGCGACTGCATCATGTATTAAAGAACTTAGCTTTAGATAATGAGCCTCTGTTTCAAGCAAGACGAAGTTATTCGAATTATCAGGAGCATTATCAACAAGCCCTACAAGTAGAACGACGAAAACTCTATCAGCAGCAAGACGAACTAGAACGTTCCTATCGTCAAAAAATCAGACAAATAACTATGGAGAAATCATCTTATGAATGAATTTTTAATGCAATTACTAAAAGAATTAGAGAAAAATCTACATCGATCAAATGTACGTTCAGTTGGGATGGGGGTATCTCAGCAAATTTGGGCAGAAAAACGATTGACAGATCAAAACCACCAAATGACTGCAGAAGAAGCTGCTCAAGAATTTTCTAACCGACATGCACACTTGAAAGAATCAGTAAAAGGACAATTTGCAGAAAAACTAACCGAATTATTCCAAAGACAAGAAAAGGAATTAAAACAGTTTCGTTAGTAAAGTTATATAGAAAAATTTTGTGAAAATGGCTTTTCACATTTTTGTATAAATTTGACTTATTATTGTAGATGTAAGCTTTTGAACACCGTTTATTCGGAAAAAGGGAGCTGCGACAAGATTTTTGTCGCAGCTCCCTTTATTTCTGATTAATCTATTAGATCAATCATCTTTATCGTCTGATTCTTTGGTCTCTGGATTCGCTCTAGCATAAGCTGAAGCGGTGTTCCAGTAATCTGTATAGTTTTCATCAGTACCGCCAACGCCGAATTTAAAGGCGCTTTTCTTCGGACCATTTTTCGCCCAAAGTGATTCAACTGTTTTTCCTGGCGTTTGGATAGATTTTTTATTGACAGTAACTTTTCCAGCTGTTTGTCCTGTAAACCCAGATACTTTTTTCTTCATCACATCAGATGATAAGTCAAATTTCTCATCAGTGCCGAAAATCTCAGGGTTTGCTTGGTAAGCTTGATTGATTAGATTGGCAAGATAATTAGCCGAACGTATCCTTGCTTGGCTGTCCATTCCAGTATTGTCATCGTGTCCTGCCCAGCTACTGATAGTGATAGATGGAGTTGAGACGATCAGCCATGAATCTCGGTATTCATTGGTAGAACCAGTTTTTCCGACCCAATCTGCTTTTCCTAGGTTTCCGTTTAAGCTTGAGATGACATCTTTGAATGGTGTAGTGATTTTTTCATTGATCACACTACGCATCATGTCATTCATGATCGATGCCGTTGCTTCGGAATAAATACGGACAGAATTACTTTCATGTTTATAAATCACATTACCTGCATTATCTGTGATGGAATCAATGATATAGCCTTCTTCATAGACTCCACCATTTGCTAAGGCCTGGAATCCATTTGTCTGTTGAAGCGTCGTTACATCTACTGTCCCTAAAGGAGCAGATTCAACGCCCCAATTATCATTTGCTGGGTAGTTCATCTTCGCCAAGTAGTGCTCGTAAGCATATTGTTTCGATCCACCGGAATTCAATACGTCTTGGTATAAGTGATAAGCTGGAATATTGTTGGACCATTCCAGTGACTCACGGACGGTTTGGAAGGTGTTCGACCCTTCATTGGTCGCATTGACGATTTTCTCACCAGCATTTTCTCCTTCCTGCCAAGTCGTTGCATAATCTGATACACGGGATTCTGATCCGACAAGTCCCATATCGATTGCAGGACCGTAAACAAGAACCGGTTTGATGGATGAACCAGCTTGACGTTCTGTATCAAAGGCGTGGTTATTTTGATTCTGGCTGTAATTACGGCCACCCACGAATCCATAGATACGTCCAGTCCTATTGTCCATCAATACATTTCCAGTCTCCACTTGGCTCCCAGCACCATCATCTAACATGTAGCCATAATTTTCTACGCCGGTTTGCAATGCAGCATAGATGTCTTTATCGATCGTCGAATGGATCGTATATCCTTTGTTTTGGATCGTTTGCTGTGCTTTTTGATAATAAGCTTCAGTGACCGATGAATCTGACATATCAGCATTATCTTTTTCTGCCAATTGTTGTGCAATAATCCTTGTTGCTTCGTTCATCACGGTATAATACAAGAATTCTCTGTCAGTCTGTTCCGCGATTTGTTGTGGGAGAAAGTCTTTTGTAAGATCATAGGCTTTCGCTTCTTCGTATTGTTCTTTCGTAATTTGTCCTTCACGGTACATACTGAATAAAACAAAATCTTTTCTGGCAAGACCGGCAGAAAGATCTTCTTTTAGCGCGCCTGTATTCGTGTATGGACTATACGTGATAGGGCTTTGAGGCAAACCAGCGATATAAGCAGCTTGTGGCAGAGTCACATCTTTTGCATCTACACCAAAGATTCCTCTAGCAGCTTCTTGGACTCCAGCAATATTTTGCCCCTTATTGTTCCGACCAAATGGCGAGACATTCAAATACGTAGCAATGATCTCATCTTTTGAAAAATGTTTTTCTACTTGTGCAGAAAGAACGATCTCGTTTGCTTTACGTTTGAATGTTGTTTCATCGGTTAGGATCTGCTGTTTGACTAATTGCTGTGTCAAAGTGGATCCTCCAGACGAGCCGATGCCAGTAGCTTCTGAAACTAATGCTCGTAAAACAGCTTTAGGGACATAACCTTGGTGTTTATCGAAGTATTCATCTTCTGTACTGATAATTGCGGTTTTCAATAAAGGCGAAATCTTATCAGATGAAATAGTCGTACGCATCAGATCTGTCTGGATTTTTGATATCTCTGTATTATCTGCATAAACGATCTTTGACGTTTCCGTAATGTTTCCTAGTTCTGTCTGCAGTTCTTTTTTAGTCGGCAATTGTGTATCTTCGACAAGATAGGCAAAGTAGCCAGCACCTATTCCGATACCTAGAGCTGCGAACAACAAAAGAAGAACAGTAATAAAAACAGTCAATGATTGAAAGACTCTAAAAATAATCTTAGGAACAAACCATTTTTCTTTTTTTCTTCTATTCTGTTTTTTTCGAGTATTTTTGCGTGGCAAAAGGGTCACCTCAACTAATGGTTTTATTTCGCTAATTATAGCAAATAATAGGACAAAAAAACAGACAAGGCTGTTTTTGACAGGAATTTCTTTTTCGAATGAGATAAAACATGAGAAAATGATCTTTTTTATGAAAGAGTTCTTAAGCTTTTCTTTAGAGAAAGTTTCAGTTACTATGGAGAACAGGGCAAAGAAAAACAAACCATTTTCTTTGTACATCATCTTACCAATATATAGGAATTGTTCGAAACAATTACCTTTCAAGGAGGAATCCATCCATGTTATTAGGCTCACACGTCAGCATGAGCGGAAAGAAAATGCTGTTAGGCGCGGCAGAAGAAGCAGCCAGTTACGGATCTTCGACCTTTATGATCTATACAGGTGCTCCTCAAAATACTAGAAGAAAAGCTATCGAAGAGATGAATATTGATGCCGGAAAAGCATTTATGACAGAAAACGGACTAACAAATATCGTCGTTCATGCACCTTATATCATTAATTTGGGAAATACGATCAAACCAGAAATGTTTCCATTTGCTGTACAATTCCTGAGAGAAGAGATTGTCCGTGCGGAAGCTTTAGGTGCTACTCAAATCACCCTTCACCCAGGCGCTCATGTAGGAGCAGGGGCAGAAGCTGGGATTGCTAGAATTATTGAGGGTTTGAATGAAGTTTTGACAAAAGAACAGACGGCACAGATCGCTTTGGAGACGATGGCAGGGAAAGGTACGGAAATCGGTCGAACATTTGAGGAACTAGCGCAAATCATTGATGGAGTAAAATTGAATGAAAAATTATCGGTTACTTTTGATACATGTCATACGAATGATGCCGGATATAATATAAAAGAAGATTTTTCAGGTGTAATGGAAGAGTTTGATAAGGTCATCGGATTAGATCGGCTTAAAGTACTCCATATCAATGATTCTAAAAATCCACAAGGTTCTCATAAAGATCGGCATGCCAATATCGGTTTTGGAACAATTGGATTTGACACATTGAACAAGATCGTCCATGATCCAATGTTTGACAGTATTTCGAAAATCTTAGAAACCCCATATGTCGGCAAAGATAAAAAGAAAGCTTACGCACCGTATGGAAAAGAAATTGCCATGTTCAAAGCGCAAGCATTCGATCCCGAAGTGTTCCCTGAGTTATTAGCAGAAGAAGTCACACTTTAAGTTTTCTATCTGACAGCAACAAAAAAGGATTGGGCAGTCTGCCTTGTCCTTTTTTGTTTAAGAAACAAAGGAGTGCTTTTTGCAGTCGTTTTCATCACGCTTCTTCTACCCCCTCTTTTTAAATTCAGACAAACAGGGTATACTGATAGAAAAGCAAAAAACGAAAAGATTCACAAGCAAGTAGCAAAACGTGATTGAAAGGACGAAAAGATGCTGAACACTTTAAAACCCTTGATCAACCAACTAAAAAAGAAACATACATACTTTATTCTTGGCATAGCCGTATTATTTACAATTATTCGTTTGTATTTATATAGTAAAGCAATCTATGGAACAGATATGTCGGCGACCTATGATGATCAGCTGCTGATTCACTATGCTCAAAATATTTTGGATGGTAAATGGCTAGGGGAGTATACGACTACGACACTTTCAAAAGGGATCTCCTACAGCTTGTTTTTAGTACTTGCACATAAACTGCATCTTTCTTATGCAGTTTTGTTCGGCATGTTCAGTATTCTTGCCAGTATATTGGTTGCACTAGCGTTTAAACCGATCGTGAAGAACAAGTATCTTCTTTTGAGTATCTATTTTTATTTTTTGTTTTCTCCGATTAGTTTTACACATGAATATTCCACTCGAACGTATCGTAATGCTCTCGTGATTCCGGCTGTTGAGATCATTATCGCTTGTTTACTAGCTATTTATTACCGTAAATATAGTTCCAGCAAAAAATTGCTGCCGTGGTTTTTAGGACTAGCTGTTTCTTTTCCTTTCTTTTGGTTCATTCGCGAAGATTCCATCTGGCTTCTTCCTTTTACTGTAGTCGCGTTAGGCATCAGTTTCGTTCAGATCTTGCTAGGACAAGACTTTTCTTTCAAAGAAGCAAAGAAGTTAAAAGAACGACCATTTCTCCTTTCGAAACAAGAATGGCTGAAACTTTCATTGTTTTTACTCCCTCTAGTCGGTTTCTCCATCGTCTATCAGTGGATCGAATATAAAAACGAGACAACATATGGTATTGCCACCATCAATGACCGTTCGAGTGGCGAATTTGGACGTTTGATGAAACAGCTGATCCGAATAGATGACGAAACGAACTTAAATAAAGAAAACAGTGAGATATGGGTCTCGCATGCTGCATTAAATAAAGCATTAGACGCATCTCCTACATTTCATACTGTTTCTACTCGTATTGACGAATTATATACGACTCATGCGTGGACCCAAGGTGGAAAAGTAAAAGAATTACCAGGAGATATCATTTTTTGGGCATTGCGAGATGTGGTAAGCGAATCTGGTTATTACCAAAACAATGCAAAAGAAACCAATGATTTTTGGAAAAAAGTCAATCAAGAATTAGAAGAAGCCTATCAAAAGGGAACTATCAAAAAGAAAAAAGAATTCTATCTGATGGGATCAGGGGATGGAAAAACGATGAATGATCTGCCAATCGTATTTGATTTTCTGAAATCAGGATATGCCTATGCATGGCGATACAAAGATTTCCATCAAGGGGGAAATTATAGTTTTGGGACACAAGAACAAGTCGAACAGGCACAAGAATTATTGAATCTTCCACTAATGGATAATTGGATCGATAGCAGTGATCCGAGAACACCTGATTTCCAGTTGACAAAAACAGCAAAAGTCGCGAATGTCATGATAAAAATTTACCAAGTTCTGGCCATTCCCGTGCTGATTGCTTCAATAGCAGGGATATTACTTATGATACTAGGAACCATATTTGCAAAAGCTGATCGTGCCTATTATAGTTCCTCTTTGATTGTAGTCATCGGATTAATACTCACACAATTGGTTTTTCTTTTCGGTGTCTCGTGGTTTTGTTCTTATGCGCCAGAAAAAAAGGATTATTTTTTAAGTGTCTACACTGGCGCGGGCGTGCCATTAACGCAATTCATCGTAGTAACAAGCATGCTAGTTTTCAGTAAATTGAATCTGAAAAAAGCTTTATCTTCTAAATAAAAAGACCCTTGGTAGCTAGATTTTTAACCTAACTATCAAGGGTCTTTGTGTGAAAAAATCAGTTTCTATTCGATTTCTTCTATCGTTTCTTGCAAACGCTGTTCATATTTTTTGTTTCCTTTATATAAATCACCAATCGTCCATGCCAACAGGAGAAGGACTAGAACAATGATTACATAAGCGATTTGATCAGCCAATGCTAGTTGAGCTGAGGTGGCTTGCTCGCCGAAGAAACTTTCGATTTGACCTGGTAATCCTCGTAAGTTCAAGTAAGTCAGACTAATCACAGAGAACCAGCCAAGAAGTTTTACAACAAATGAATTTTTGAATCGGCTCCCCATCTCCGCTTGGCTATTGGTCATCATCAGTAAAGGAATCATCGAGAATGGCAATGCAAAAGCCAGAAAAACTTGGGATTCATTCATCAAGTTATTCAAAGCGGTATGTTCTTCGATCGTTCCTTTTGTACTTGTAAACAAAACACAAATCAATACAGGAATCACAGAAAGCAATCGTGTGACCAGTCTTCTTAGCCAAATCGGGATACGCATATGGATGAAGCCTTCCATGATGACTTGACCGGTCAACGTACCAGTAATAGTAGAGTTCTGGCCAGAAGCAAGAAGTGCTACAGCAAATAAAGTGGATAAGATACCAGATTTTGCTACAGCAATCAAGATACCATTGCTCATAGCTGATGGATCAGATAAAGCTTCATACAGACCAAAAAAGGAAGGATCTTGGACAGAACCGGTTTTGAATACAGCGACACCCATGATCAATAGCAGTGCATTGACTAGAAAAGCCATTGACAACTGGATATTAGAATCCCAAGTAGAAAAGCGTACCGCTTGTGCTACATCTTCTTCATCTTGGTGATCAATCTTCCGAGTTTGAGAAACTGCTGAATGAAGATATAAGTTATGCGGCATGACTGTTGCACCAATAATCCCTAAAGCTCCAGTCAGCGGAGTTTCGCCGCCGATGACCGGTGAGTCTGAGAATGTATGACTGTTAGGAATAAAACCGGCAAACAAACTGTGCCAATCAGGGTTAGATAAGCCAACTTGATAGACGAAAACGAATAAAATGACGAAAATCAAGCAGACAACCAAAGCTTCGATTTTACGAAATCCGACTTTTGTCAGCAATAAAAGGACAAAAACATCTAACACAGTGATAAATACGGCAATTACCAATGGAATATCAAAAAGTAAGTAGAGGGCGATTGCTGCACCAATGACTTCTGCGATGTCTGTTGCCATAATGGCTAATTCAGTCAAGATCCATAAAATGACACCCAATGTCTTACTTGTCCGTGCTCGGATTGCTTGGGCCAAATCCATTTGGGTCACGATTCCTAATTTAGCTGCCATATACTGTAAAAGCATAGCAATCAGACTAGACATCAAAATAACTGACATCAATAAATATTGGAAATTTTGTCCACCAGTGATCGAAGTGGACCAGTTACCTGGATCCATATAACCAACTGCTACTAATGCACCAGGTCCAGAGTAAGCAAGAAGTGTTTTAAAAAAACTTTTTCCCTTTGGTACATCCACTGTTCCATTTACTTCAGCTAAAGATAAACCATTTGTATGTTCAATAAGTCGATGCTTATGAAATTGTTTGTTGGATTGATTATTCAAGAAAAAACCACCTTTCCTATTTATCTACGATTACATTCTACACCTCAGAAAGAAAAAATTAAAGAAAAAGATTCGGTATGCCTAATTTTTTTTCGTGGCGTGTCTTGCTGGTTAATGAAAGAAATTTTGTTCTTCTCTAAAAAAACCACTATTTTTTGCATGAAACTAAAGAATACGCCTTTCTTTTTTCAATAAACTTTAGTAAAATAAATCATTGAGAGCAATTCGGAAATAGAAAGGAGAGATTTATATGGTATCAACAGGTATTGTCGTACTTATTGCTATTATTGCTTTGCTAATCGGCGCAGTAGGTGGCTTTTTCCTAGCGCGTAAATATATGAAAGACTATTTAGAAAAAAATCCTCCCGTTAATGAGGACATGTTGCGATCAATGATGATGTCAATGGGGCAAAAACCATCTGAGAAGAAAATTCGCCAGATGATGCAGCAAATGAAGAACCAAGGGAAAAAATAGGTTCTGACCCAAAGACTTTTTGCGGGCTGATTTTTTCAGTCCGTTTTTTATTTCGTAATTTGTTAGACTATTCAGACTATTCAGCAAAAAAGACAAGCACAGACAATCCTATGCTCTTGATAAAGACAAAGGAGGAGTAAAATGTCGATTTTTAGAAAATTAGGTTGGTTTTTTCGACAGGAAAAGAAACATTATTTAATTGGGATTTTCTCCCTATTCGCAGTGGCCTTGGTACAGTTAGTTCCTCCAAAAGTGATTGGGATCATCATTGATGAGATCGCCGATAAAAATTTATCAATAAAGATCATTTCTTGGTGGATCTTACTATTGATCCTTGCAGCTTTCTTACAATATCTTTTTCGTTATATCTGGCGGACGAATATTTGGGGAAGTGCAGCTCGGTTGGAGAAAGAACTTCGGCAGCAGCTATTCAAACATTTTACAGAAATGGACAATCTCTTTTACCAAAAATATCGGACTGGAGATTTGATGGCTCATGCAACGAATGATTTAAATGCAATCCAGAATGTAGCAGGAGCTGGTATCTTGACCTTTGCAGATTCAGTGATTACGGGCGGAACAACGATCATTGCGATGATTTTGTTTATTGATTGGCGCTTAACACTGATTGCGCTGATTCCTCTGCCTTTGCTAGCCGTTACTTCACGAGTGCTGGGGTCAAAACTCCACGATGCTTTTCGTGATTCTCAAGAAGCTTTTTCTAGTATCAATGATAAGACACAAGAAAGTATCACTGGAATCAAAGTCATTAAAACATTTGGACAAGAAAAAGAAGATCTAGCGGATTTTGAAGAAAAGATTGAAGATGCAATTATTAAAAACAAACGAGTCAATTTTTTAGACTCCTTATTTGATCCATTCATTACCTTGATTATCGGTCTGTCTTATGTTGCAACAATTATTTTAGGTGGAAAGTATGTCTTGGAAGGCACGATCTCGATCGGGCAGATGGTCTCATTTATTAGCTATATCGGTATGCTTGTTTGGCCAATGTTTGCGATTGGTCGATTGTTCAACGTATTGGAAAGAGGAAATGCTTCTTATGATCGCGTCAATGAACTTTTGCATGAAAAGACGCATATCGTGGAACAACTGGGTGCAGTGCAGACCCCGGCAAAAGGCGAGCTGA
Organism: Enterococcus sp. 3G1_DIV0629; assembly: GCF_002141285.1. NCBI lineage: Bacteria > Bacillati > Bacillota > Bacilli > Lactobacillales > Enterococcaceae > Enterococcus > Enterococcus sp. 3G1_DIV0629. Next base: position 393,514 of record NZ_NGLI01000001.1, read on the forward strand.
ATGTAGCTATTTCCTCTTTTAACTATCCGAAAGAAGAATCACCAGCATTAGAACAAATCAAATTTGCGATCCAAGAAGGAGAAACATTAGGTATTGTTGGGAAAACTGGTGCGGGAAAAACGACGATCATCAAATTACTGATGCGTGAATACGATGATTATCAAGGGAAAATCCAATTTGGCGGACGTTCGATCAAAGAATATTCATTGAATGCTTTATTAGGATCAATCGGCTATGTGCCTCAGGATCACTTCTTGTTTTCGATGACCATTCGAGATAATATCCGTTTTTCTAATCCAAAACTTTCAGAAGAAGAAGTAGAGCATGCGGCTTCTTTAGCATTTATCAACAATGAAATCAAGGAATTACCAAAAGGTTATGATACCTTAGTTGGAGAACGTGGAGTCTCTTTATCTGGCGGACAGAAACAAAGGATTTCGATTGCTCGAGCATTGATCAAAAATCCTGAATTGCTGATCTTAGATGATGCACTTTCTGCAGTAGATGCCAAAACAGAAGAAGCTATCTTGCATAATTTAAAAGAAATAAGAAAAGAGAAAACAACCATCATTGCAGCTCACCGTTTAAGCAGCGTGATGCATGCAAAAAAAATCATTGTTGTCGATCAAGGGAAAATCATTGAACGAGGAACCCATCATGAGCTGCTTGCATTAGGCGGCTGGTATGAACGAATGTGGGAGAAACAGCAATTAGAAGCGAAGATAGAAGGAGGCGAGGCCTGATGGATGAAAATTATCAATCGGAATGGACAAAATCGATTCCACTTAAAGAACAGAAGAAGATCATCAAACGACTGATGAAGTTCGCCAAACCTTTTAGAAGAACGTTCATCGTTGCTATCTTATTTGCGTTTGCTCTGTCTGTTATCAATGTCCTATTGCCAAGGATCATCCAAACTTTTATGGATGATCATCTGGCTAAACAGTCGGCTACGACACAAGTTATTTTGTTTTTTGCTGGTATGTACTTGTTTGGAGTCATAGTCAAAAGTATCATTTGGTTTTTCCAATGGTATTTGTATTCCATGGCTTCATTGAAGACCTATCAGTATGTGAGGGTAAGATTATTTGAAAAGCTGCATACACTAGGCATGCGTTATTTTGATCAGACACCGGCAGGATCGACCGTTTCTCGAGTGACGAATGACACAGAAACGCTATTTGAATTTTGGTATGTCTTTTTGATGGTATTGACTGGGATCTTTGCAGTCGTTTCTTCTTTCATTGCCATGTTTCAAATCAATGGAGAAATTGCCTTGTGGACTTTGGTGTTCTTGCCGATTTTAGGAATCGTCATCTGGTATTACCAGAAATTCAGTTCTCGTATTTACCGGAATATGCGGGAAAAATTAAGTCAGCTGAATACGAAATTGAATGAATCGATTTCCGGCATGCGTATTATCCAGCAGTTTCGCCAAGAAGCTCGTTTAGCTAAAGAATTTGAACAAGTGAACAACGAGTATTTAGACACGCGCTATGCGATGATCAAAACGAATTCGATTCTGTTAAGTCCGATCATCAATTTTCTATATGCATTGGCGATTGCGTTGGCGTTGACTTTGTTTGGGATCGATGCGTTGCATTCTCCCGTAGAAGTTGGACTGATCTATGCATTTACGACCTATGTCCAGGGATTTTTTAATCCAATGTCTCAAATGATGGACTTTTTGAGCACCTTTACAGATGGAATGGTTGCCGGTAGTCGTATTTTGAAAATCATGGATACAGAAGAATATGCACCGCAACAAAATCCTGGAGCAGATCAAGCGATTACTTCAGGTAAGATCGAGTTTCGCAATGTAAGCTTTTCTTATGATGGAGAGCACAATGTATTGAACAATATCTCTTTTGTCGCTAATCCGGGAGAGACCGTTGCATTAGTGGGGCACACCGGAAGCGGAAAAAGCTCGATCATCAACGTATTGATGCGGTTTTACGAATTTTATGAAGGCCAGATCTTGATTGATGATCATGACATTCGAGAATATCCAATGGAAGAGTTACGTAAGAAAATGGGATTGGTCTTGCAAGATGCCTTCTTGTTTTATGGAGATATTGCAGGAAATATCCGGATGATGAATCCAGCTATCACAGACGAACAGATTCGCCATGCAGCTGAGTTTGTTCAAGCAAACAAGTTCATCGATGAATTACCAAAAGGATATCACTCAAAAGTGATCGAACACGGTGCCAGCTATTCTAGTGGACAACGACAGCTGATCACTTTTGCGCGAACAATCGTGACAGATCCTAAAATACTAGTATTGGATGAAGCAACAGCAAATATCGATACTGAAACCGAAGGATTGATCCAAGAAGGATTGGCAAAAATGCGACAAGGACGGACAACGATTGCGATTGCCCATCGGCTGTCCACGATTCGGGATGCAGAATTGATTTTAGTTTTAGACAAAGGTCATATAGTAGAGCGTGGGAATCATGAAACACTTCTAGCGCAAAATGGTTTGTATGCAGATATGTACAAACTGCAAAGCAGTGGTGTGTAAAAAGAGGTTGTGACAGTGTTCCGTTCAGCTTTAGGCGATAAGAAAAAATTTGTAAAAAAGGTTTTCCACATTTTTGCATAAATTTGGCTTATCACCGATAAGCTGGTACTGGAGCACCGTATATTAGAAGTTGTGACAGTAGCATAGTAGCATTTTGACCTAAGTGCTAGAGTGAAAATAAAACAGAGCTTCCCAGATTCTTCATCTGTGAGCGGTAGTGTCGTAGTCACCAGATTTAAAAAAAGATTCGACAGCTAGTCAGAAGTGCCTAATAGGCGCTAAGAAAGCGTTGACAAAAGCGTTTGCTTTCGATAATATAAAGAAAACGATACAACTTGGATAGTGATTGCCTGATGCAAGCTAAACCTGATGAGTCTCCCATGGTTCCATGGACGGCTTTTTGGGTTTTTCTTTTTGTTTTGGATACAGCCCTATATAATCATGGAAAGGAGCAAAACATGCTGATTGAGAAAGTACTAAATAACAACGTCGTAATAACCAGGAATGAAAGAAATCAGGAAATGATTGTGATGGGAAAAGGTTTGGCATTCAAAAAGAAAGTGGGTGACCCGATTTTTGACTCATGCATCGACAAAAAATTTCAGTTGACAAATGACGGACTTTCACAACAGTTCCAAGAATTGGCACAAGCGATTCCTCTTGAGTACTTAGAAATTTCTTGTGAAATCATTGAATATACAAAAGAGGCTCTACAAGTCCATTTGAATGATTCTGTATATATTGCATTGACGGATCATTTGTATACGGCTATCGAACGTCACAAAATGGGAATATTTGTACCAAATGTATTGCTGTATGATATCAAACAACTGTTTCCTAAAGAGTATGCCATCGGGAAAAAAACAGTGAAGAAAATCTCGGATAAATACCACATCAAGTTATCAGAAGACGAAGCCGGATTTATCGCATTGCATTTAGTCAATGCACAAGGCATTCAAAGCCAGCAAGACAATACCTACCTGTTTACCACAACAATACAGGATATTTTAAATATCGTCCGCTATTACTATAAGATTACTTTTGATGAAGATTCAGTCCATTTTTTTCGATTTGTCACACACCTGCGTTTTTTTCTGACACGCGTCCTAGATGGAGCGAAATCAGAAGTGGGAGAAGTTTCTGAGGAATTGTTCCAAGTTATTCAAAAAAAATATAAGGATACGTTTAGTTGCGTTGAGAAAATAGCAGACTTTTTAGCCGAGGCATTCAACTACCAGATGTCCACGGACGAAAAAATGTATTTAACGATCCATACTGCGCGTTTAGTGCATGAGAATCGTTGTAAATAAATAAAAAAAGGAGGATAAATTAACAAGAACGTATGAAATAAGGGTAGTGACATTCAGTTGGCTAAACCTTCCACTAATAAATTGGAGGGAATAGAAATGGGAAAATACCAAGAATTAGCGAGCAAAATTGTAGAAAATGTCGGCGGGAAGGAAAATATCAATGGTTTGACACATTGTATCACAAGGCTTCGTTTCAAATTAAAAAACGAAGAAAAAGCAAATGATGAGATCTTGAAAAATACGGACGGTATTGTGACGGTAATGCGAGCGGGAGGACAGTACCAAGTTGTCATCGGGAATCATGTGCCAGTCGTGTTTGAAGAGGTTATAAAAGCAGGAAACCTTACTTTTGATGAGGCTGTTTCAACAGAAAAAATGAGACCGTTTGATATGCTTATTGATGGAATATCGGGATGTTTCCAGCCATTCCTTGCTATCCTAGCTGCTGGTGGGATGATTCGTGGACTGACAGCATTACTTGTCTTCTTAGGCGCGTTTGATCGCGGTTCTGGAACATTTGTTATGTTCGACAATATCGGTGATTCTGTATTCCAATTTATGCCTGTTATTATCGGTTTAACAGCTGCCCGTAAATTTAAAGTAAATGAATTCGTAGGGATGTTGCTTGGCGCAGCATTAATGAATCCTAACTTGTCGCTGGAAGCTTTGAGTGGTGCAGCAGAAGCACCACTGACGACCATATTTTCTGGTACTATTTTTGAAGCACCTATTTATCAAACAGTATTTGGCATACCCTGGATTGCGCGTAACTACGCTTCTTCTGTCATTCCCATTATCTTTATTGTGTTGTTAGCTAGCCAAATTCAGAAGCCAATTAAAAAGTTAGTACCTGAGATGATCGCGAATTTCTTCGTTCCATTCTTCACCGTTCTTATTACAATGCCCTTAGGTTTTTTACTCGTTGGACCAGCATTCACATTCGCAACTGATATTTTAATGGCTGGATTTGAAACACTTTTAGCACTTTCGCCAGTTATTTATGGAGCAATCGTAGGCTTCTTCTGGCAAATTCTGGTGATGTTTGGTCTCCATTGGGCAATCGTACCAATGGGATTGATGCAATTTTCTGTGAATGGCTGGCAAAATATCATGACACCTGTTGCAGTAGTGTCTTTTGGACAAACTGCAGCACTTACTGCACTCTACTTTAAGCTTAGAAACCCAAAAGACAAAGCAATCGCAATACCAGCCATTGTTTCTGGTATTGTGGGGATTACAGAGCCAGCTATTTATGGGTTTACATTACCACGTAAAAAAATATTTATTTTTACCTGTGTCGGTGGTGCGTTAGGGGGCGCGTATAGTGGGTTAATGAATTTAACTTCTTGGAATCAAGGTGGACTAGGCATCTTTACAATTCCCAACTATATTAGACCAGATGGTGATTTAACAGATGTGATTAATGTATTGATTGGTATCGCCATTGCGATGGTGGTATCCTTTGCGCTGACTTTTTTCTTTTGGAAGGATGAAGCAGATGAAACAGATGCTATACAGAAAAAATCAGGTAAAGAAATTGTAAAAACACCGATACAAGGACAAATCGCTCCACTGAATGCAGCAAAGGATGCAGCTTTTGCACAAGGAACACTAGGTCGAGGAATCTTGATCTACCCTGAAAAAGGAGAAGTACGTGCCCCTTTTGACGGAACAGTCATGACCCTGTTCCCGACGAAACATGCAATTGGAATGGTTTCTGAAACAGGTCTGGAATTGCTGATTCATGTCGGATTGGATACTGTTCAGTTGGAAGGGAAATATTTTGAAAGCTTGGTGCAGCAAGGAGAAAGAGTGAAACAAGGCGATCTGTTGCTCCGCTTCGACAAAAAGAAAATCGAAGAGGAAGGATACAGTTTAGAAACACCTGTGATCGTCACCAATTACACGGATTATTTAGATATTTTAGAAAATCAAGGGGAGACGGTCGGGCCAGACGATGCACTTATCACCGCACTGACCTGAACGGTTAGGTGAAAGAATGGACTAGGCTTAACTATTCTTTTTATTCCACTTCTTTATTTTCGAAATTGAAAGGCTCTTTCATGATGGCCGAGCTGATAGGGCGTTTATCGAATTTTTGTCCTACAGAGATTAGATGGACTAAATTCTGTTGATAATTTTCTGCAAAAACACAACTATATAACACGTCTAGAAGATAACAAATCGATGTATTGATCGTAAAATTACCAATTTTTGAATACAGTCGCTCGCGTGTCGTAAGTCGCAAAGCGGCTGTACTCATTGAGGATAGAGTTGAATCACCGATACTGGTCAAAGCTAAAATTGGAACATGATTTTGTTTCAATATTTCTGCGGTACGAAGGATCACATTGTTTTCACCCGTATAAGAAATCAGAATCCCGCACATATCACTCGTGCAATTGTACGCTTCATAGAACGATTCACCAAAAGTGGTGACAATCGTGACATCCATTTTGATGCGCTTCATTTTCAGCATGAAATCTTGAGAAATCAAAGTATTCGAGTTACTGGCGAAAATCACGATTTTTTTTGCTTGAAGCATTAGTTGTTTGGCTTTTTGCAGTTGGTCATGATGAATGAGAGAAAGTGTATCTTGAATCGTCATCTGTTCTAAAGAAGCCATTTTATTTGCGATCGTCATAATACCGTCTGTGGTGGAAAAAGGAAGATTCGCATCTACGTCTTGAAAATTCCCTTCAAGATAGGCTGTTTCAGCTAAAAAAGCATTACGAAAACTGACCCAGCCATCAAAACCCATTTTTTTTGCTACACGGATGAGTGTGGACGGGTGGACATAACATCGCTCAGCGATCTCTTGGATGGTCATTTCGCCAAGTGCTGGATAATCACTTAAGAGAAACTGAATCACTTCATTTTCTGAAGGAGAAAAGGAGATTTCTTTAATTTTTTCACGTAATAACATGTAGATACCTTCTTCTTGTTTTTTTACGTAAATTATAACTTTTTTGAAAATGATTTGTAAACGAATTTATGTTGTACAGCTTAAAAAAGACGTTTTTTGACAAGATATTTACAAAAATCCAATAGAAAACACTAACTTTTGTAAATCTTACTGGAAAGAAACGAATTTCTATTGTTTGTTTTGTTTACAAAAAAGATAATAAAAGTGTAAAAAGTAAAGGAGTGAGAACATGGCAAAAGGAATCAAAATCGCTACGATTGGTGGAGGCAGCAGTTACACCCCCGAGTTGATGGAAGGATTTATCAAAAGATATGAGGAATTACCGATACGAGAAATCTGGCTCGTAGATGTAGAAGAAGGAAAAGAAAAGCTTGAGATCGTCAGTCAGATGTCTCAGCGTATGTGGGATGCTTCTCCGTATGAAGTCAAAATTTATGCAACTCTGGATCGGGAAGAAGCATTGAAAGATGCGGATTTTGTTACGACTCAGTTTCGTGTCGGTCAATTAGATGCACGAATCAAAGACGAGCGGATCCCTAGTTATTATGGGATGATTGGGCAAGAAACAAATGGTGCTGGCGGGATATTCAAAGCTTTTCGTACCGTTCCAGTGGTTTTGGCAATCGTTGAAGACATGAAGCGTTTATGTCCAAATGCTTGGCTAATCAATTTCGCGAACCCAAGTGGGATGGTGACAGAAGCAGTTATCAGATATGGCAAATGGGATAAAGTGATCGGATTATGCAATGTGCCAGTAATGGCGATGATGACAGAACCAGCAATGCTTGGCAAGAAAAAAGAAGAGCTGATCTACAAGTTTGCCGGTCTAAATCACTTCCATTGGCACAAAGTAGCAGATAATAAAGGAAATGACCGCACGGCAGAATTGATTGATCGTTTATACGATGAAGACAATGGATTGCCGAAAAATATCTTTGATATCCCGTTTTTTAAAGAACAATTAAAACAAATGAACATGATCCCTTGTGGCTACCACCGCTATTACTATCGTGAAGAAGAAATGCTGGAACATGCTTTAGAAGAATATCAAACGATTGGTACAAGAGCGCAGCAAGTGAAAGAAACAGAAGCAGAGCTGTTTGAATTATACAAAGATCCAGAATTGAATCATAAACCTGAACAATTGCAAAAACGAGGTGGTGCTTATTATTCAGATGCTGCCTGTGAAACGATTGCTTCGATCTATGGAAATAAAGAAACACAGATCGTGGTATCTACAAAGAATGATGGCGCTGTTCCTGATCTGCCGGCAGATTGTGTAGTAGAAGTCACTGCCTATGTTGGCGCACAAGGCGCACGAAATGTAGCGTTTGGTTCCCTTCCTGCTGCTGAAAGAGGGTGGTTGCAAGTAATGAAGAATATGGAATTGCTGACGATCGAAGCAGCCGTGACTGGTGATTATGGAACAGCTTTACAAGCGTTTACGATCAATCCACTTATACGATCAGGAAAGACAGCAAAACGGATCATGGATGAGTTGTTTATTGCACATCAGCAGTATTTACCGCAGTTCAAGGAAACAATCAGCCGGTTAAAAGCAGAAGGAATCGAAGTCCAAGATGAACTGGCAAGAGAATTATCAAGCAATTCACATGTAATGGAGGAAGTATGATGGGATTCAGAAAAGATTTTTTATGGGGCGGTGCTACAGCAGCCAATCAATGCGAGGGCGGTTATGATGAAGGCGGACGTGGGTTAGCGAACGTAGATGTTGTGCCAATCGGAGAAGACCGTTTTCCTGTCATTACTGGAAAAAAGAAAATGTTTGAATTTGATGAGGATCATTTTTATCCAGCAAAAATTGCGATCGATATGTATCATCATTATAAGGAAGATATTGCTTTGTTTGCAGAAATGGGGTTCAAGACTTATCGGATGTCCATTGCTTGGAGTCGTATTTTTCCAATGGGCGATGAAAAAGAGCCAAATGAATCTGGTTTGAAATTTTATGAGGATGTCTTTAAAGAATGTCAAAAGTACGGAATCGAGCCGCTTGTGACGATTACACATTTTGATTGTCCGATGCATTTGATCAAAGAATATGGTGCGTGGCGTTCCAGAGAACTCGTTGGTTTTTATGAAAATCTGTGCCGAGTCATCTTCAATCGCTATAAAGGACTTGTCAAATATTGGTTGACATTCAATGAGATCAATATGATCCTTCATGCACCATTCATGGGCGCAGGGCTGTATTTTGAAGAAGGAGAAAATGAAGAACAAATCAAATATCAAGCGGCACATCATGAGTTGGTTGCAAGTGCCATCGCAACGAAGATTGCTCATGAAGTAGATCCGGAGAACAAAGTAGGCTGTATGCTGGCAGCAGGAGCATATTATCCATACACTTGCAATCCTGAAGATGTTTGGGCTTCTAGAAAATCAGATCGAGAAAATTATTTCTTCATTGATGTCCAGTCACGAGGAGAATATCCCGCTTATGCATTGAAAGAAATGGAACGAAATGGCATTCAGATCGAAATGGAACCTGGGGATGCCGCATTGCTGAAAGAACATACTGTTGATTTTATCTCCTTTTCTTACTATTCTTCTCGAGTTTCGACTACTGACAACGAACTCTTGGAACAGACTGCAGGAAATATCTTTGCTTCTGTCAAAAATCCATATCTGGAAGCAAGTGAATGGGGTTGGCAAATTGATCCATTAGGCTTGAGAATAACGATGAATGATATTTATGATCGTTATCAAAAACCACTATTTATTGTAGAAAACGGCTTAGGTGCAGTCGATACGCCTGATGAGAATGGTTATGTGGAAGATGACTATCGAATCGACTATCTGGCAGCACATATCCAGGCAATGAAAGATGCAGTAGAATTAGATGGAGTTGATCTATTAGGCTATACGACTTGGGGATGTATTGATTTAGTATCAGCTGGTACAGGTGAGATGAAGAAAAGGTACGGATTCATTTATGTCGATCGTGACAACGAAGGAAATGGCACATTAGTCCGTTCGAAGAAGAAATCATTCAACTGGTATAAAAAAGTAATTGATTCAAATGGAGAAAATCTTTCGAACGATTGATCAATGATTTATAAAAGTCTATTGTTTTTCAGCGGATTTTTCGAGTATAATAAAGCTATTCGAGAAACGCAAGCAGAACAATAGACTTTTTTTCGCATTGGCTGTAAAGTATGCTTACTTGATTAAGTAAAGGAGAATCTACATATGTATGATGTAATCGTTATTGGCGCAGGTCCTGCTGGGATGACTGCTGCTTTATATGCTTCACGTTCAAACTTATCCGTATTGATGATCGAACAAGGCGCCCCTGGCGGCCAAATGAACAATACGGCAGAAATCGAAAACTATCCTGGTTTCGATTCAATCATGGGTCCTGATCTAGCTTATAAGATGTATGAAGGTGTTTCAAGATTTGGGACAGAAAATGCTTATGGAATCGTGCAAGATATCAAGGATCACGGCAGCCACAAAGAAGTTATTTGTGAAGATAAAACTTACGAAGGAAAAACAGTCATTATCGCAACAGGCTGTATCCACCGTAAATTAGGCGTACCTGGCGAGGAAGAATTTGCTGGACGTGGCGTTTCTTACTGTGCAGTTTGTGATGGTGCATTTTTCCGTAACAAACGTCTAGTAGTGATCGGAGGAGGAGACTCAGCAGTAGAAGAAGCCATTTATTTGACACAATTTGCTTCTGAAGTAGTCATCGTCCACCGTAGAGATGAATTACGTGCACAAAAGATCATCCAAGACCGTGCATTTGCGAATGAAAAAATTTCCTTTATGTGGGATACAGTCGTTGACGAAATCGTTGGGAATGAAATGGTAGTGACAGGTGTGAAAGCACGTAATGTCAAAACCGGCAATGAGTTTGATTTGGCAGCAGACGGAGTATTCATCTATGTTGGACTGGATCCATTAACTGCACCATTTAGAGAAGCAGGGTTGACGAACGAAGCTGGCTGGATTCCAACAGACAACGAAATGAAGACGAATATACCAGGCGTTTTTGCCATCGGAGATGTTCGTGAAAAAGATTTGCGACAAATCACTACTGCTGTTGGTGATGGTGGGATCGCTGGACAACAAGTGTATAAATACTTGGAATCTTTAGAAGAAACAACTGCATAAGTTTAAAAAGAGTGAAAGAACGGTTTCAATTGTTCTTTTACTCTTTTTTTTCGCGTGAATTCTACTGAATCCGATTTATGCGAATACTTGCAACCGTGCTTGATAAAAGAATCCTTTCTTGATTTAAGCGTTTTTTGGCCCTCATACTTTCATATCTAATAAGTGAATGCTATACTTATTAAGAACCATATTTCAGAAAGAGGTGTTATTTTCATGTCTTGGGAACAAGTGTATGAACAATGGGTACATGAAGAAAATTTAGAAGAAAACTTAAAAAAACAATTAAATGATCTGGGTGAAGATCCTGAAAAACTTGAAGATGCTTTTTATGCACCGTTGGAATTCGGTACTGCAGGCATGCGGGGAATCTTAGGACCTGGGATCAATCGAATGAACATCTATACGGTAAGACAAGCAACAGAAGGACTTGCACGTTTCATGGATACACAAGGTGAAGAAACAAAACGCCGAGGTGTCGCTATCGCTTATGACTCACGCCATCAATCGCCAGAATTTGCCATGGAAGCAGCCAAAACATTAGCACATCACAATATCCCATCTTATGTATTCGAAAGTCTACGTCCAACACCAGAGCTTTCTTTTGCAGTCCGTCATTTGAAGACGTTTGCGGGAATCATGGTAACCGCATCCCACAATCCAGCAGCTTACAACGGATATAAAGTCTACGGAGAAGATGGGGGACAAATGCCTCCTGCAGACGCAGATGCATTGACGAAATATGTCCGTGAAGTCAGCAATCCGTTAAAAGTTGAAGTATTATCTGACGAAGAAGCTGAACATAGCGGATTGATCACGATTATCGGAGAAGAAGTGGATGCCGCTTATCTAGAAGAAATCAAAGCAGTAACGATTGATCATGAATTGGTGGAAACAATGGGGAAAGATTTGAAACTTGTGTACACACCACTTCACGGAACAGGAAAAATGTTGGGTGAACGTGCGTTGAAACAAGCTGGATTCGAACAATTCGTACTAGTTCCAGAACAAGCTGTCGCAGACCCAGATTTCACTACAGTCAAATCACCAAATCCAGAAGAACACTCTGCTTTTGAGTATGCGATGCGACTTGGCGAGAAAGAAGGCGCTGACTTGCTGATTGCAACAGATCCTGATGCAGACCGTTTAGGTGCAGCCGTTCGTTTGCCAAATGGCTCCTATGAAGTATTGACCGGAAACCAAATCGGAGCACTGTTTGCTCAATATATTTTGGAAGCACACCAATCGCGAGGCACTTTACCTGAAAACGCAGCGGTATTGAAATCGATTGTTTCTAGCGAATTGCCTACAGCAATTGCGGAACACTATGGTGCTACCATGTTCAATGTATTGACAGGATTCAAATTCATTGCTGAAAAAATTCAACAATTTGAAGAAAATCATTCCCATACTTTTATGTTCGGATTCGAAGAAAGTTACGGTTATTTAGTTAAACCTTTCGTTCGCGACAAAGACGCGATCCAAGCATTGCTCTTATTAGCAGAAGTAGCAGCTTACTATAAAAAACAAGGCAAAACGTTGTATGACGGCTTGCAAACGATTTTTGAAACCTATGGCTACTACGCAGAAAAAACGATTTCTGTGACAATGAGCGGACAAGAAGGTTCTGCGAAAATCTCTGCTTTGATGGAAAAATTCCGTGAAGAAGCACCGACAGAATTTGCCGGAGCAAAAGTCATCCAAACAGAAGACTTTAAAGAGTTGACGAGAACAGACCGTGAAGGAAACGTAGAAAAACTAACGACACCGCCATCTGACGTATTGAAGTATACGCTGGAAGAAAATGGCTGGATCGCTATCCGTCCTTCAGGAACTGAGCCAAAAATCAAATTTTATATCGGTGTAAAAGGAAGCTCTTCAGAAGACGCAGCTGAAAAAGTAGCCGCTTATGAAGCAATTATCAAAAAAATGACAGAAGAATAAAAAAACTTGAGACTGATGGAAAAAGTGGTAAACTTTAGAAGTCAGTCTTTTTTCAAGTTGGAGGTGAATGGATTGCCAGACACGCAAAAAACAAAAGTAGAGAAAGTCAGCCAACTATTCAAAATGTTGAGTGACCCCACTCGTCTCAAAATTCTGCTGTATCTGAAAGACGGGGAACAAAATGTGACAGCAATCACCCAAGCAGTGGAAATGGAACAATCTGCTGTATCGCATCAACTGCGTTTATTAAGAGAAAACCATGTCGTCAAGTCCCATCGTGAGGGAAAAGCGATTTTGTATAGTCTTGATGATTCTCACGTACTGGATATTTTGAACCAGACGCTCAAACATGTGGAACATCAATAACGATAGGTGCAAATAGAGACAAACTGGACTGTATCAACGAATCTTCTTCGCTGACACAGTCCAGTTTTTTTAAGAAAAAGACAAGAAAAACTATTAGTCTGTTTCTTCGGTGGTTTCAGTTCCATAATAACTATGATCTTCTAGGTCTAAAGCATTCAAAATAAGCGAAGCTGTTTCTTCGATAGATAAAGAAGCGACATTGATTACTACGCAGCCCAGTTTTTCATAAAGATCATTCGCAAAATCGAGTTCAGCTCGTATTTTTTCGATATCGGAATAAGCAGTATCAGGATTTAATCCGTAAGAGCGCATCCGTTCTTTACGGATATTGTTTAAAATATCTGGGTTATTCGTCAGTCCCACGATTTTTTTAGGATCGATCTCCCAAAGCTGTTTGGGAATATGTGCTTGTGGGATCAAAGGTAGATTGGCAACTTTTAAATTTTTGTTAGCTAAAAACAAGCTCAAAGGCGTTTTGGAAGTTCTGGATACGCCTAGCAAAACGACATCTGCTTCTAGAAACCCACGAGGATCTTTCCCGTCATCGTATTTTACAGCAAATTCCATTGCTTTGATCCGTTTGAAATAGTTTTCATTCAATAAATGAAGGGCGCCAGGTTGCCGAATGGGCTTGATACCAGTTAAGCGCTCGATTTCTGATATCGGCGGAGTCATCACATCAAAACTAAATAATTGATGTTCTTCACAAAAAGAACGCGTCATCTCGATCAATTCTTGATTGATCAATGTGTGCAGGACAAGGGCTTTTTCTTCTAGTGCATCTTGCAGTGCCTGCATCAATGTTTTCTCATCTGTCACAAATGTTCTGCGGAATAAATTGAACTCAACGGTAGGATATTGGGCCATAGTGGCTTGCGCTAGTTTTGTCGCAGTTTCTCCAGCAGAGTCGGAGATGACAAAAAAAGTAACGATTTCTGTAGAATCGGAAGACATGGATAAAACCTCACTTGCATTTTTTTTATGTTTATTATACCATACTCTAGAATGTGTACTTCGTAATCATTTTGATTTGGAGGGATAAGTCATGAAAAAACAGACATTGATCGAACAATCACTAGAAACATTGAAAAATAACGGTTTTAAATATACTAAAAAAAGAGAAGCATTGTTAACTTATTTAGTGAAGCGCAATCGCTACGTATCCGCTAAAGAAGTTTTTGACTATATGAATCAGGAATTCAAAGGAGTAAGTTACGATACGATTTATCGAAATCTCCATGATTTTGCAGAAATCGATTTACTGGAAGAAACCGATTTAAATGGAGAGATGAAGTTTCGTTTTCATTGCTGTCAAGGGGAAATCGGCCATCACCATCACTTTATCTGTACGGTGTGCGGAACAACGAAAGAAATCCATATGTGTCCAATGAATTATTTCGAAGAACAGCTCGGTGGATGTACGATCGAAGGGCATAGATTCGAGATTTTCGGAAGATGTGAAAATTGTCAATAAGGATTTAAATAAAATAACATTTGATAATTTTAAAAAAAAGCAAGATTTCCTTGACGGTCAAAACAGCATTAGATATAATATTTACAGGACAGTCTTGTTTTTTGAGATATATTTCAATAACAATTACGGTTACTTTTTAAGCTCGGAGGGAGGGAATTAACATGTCAAAAACAGTCGTTCGCAAAAACGAATCACTTGACGATGCTCTTCGTCGCTTCAAACGTTCCGTGTCAAAAGCGGGTACTTTACAAGAATCTCGTAAACGTGAATTCTACGAAAAACCAAGTGTAAGACGCAAGAAAAAATCTGAAGCAGCTAGAAAACGCAAAAAATTCTAGTTCTGTGATGAATTGGAGTTGGTAGTGTGTCACTACTAAGTAGATTAAACGATGACATGAAAACAGCGATGAAAGCGAAAGATAAGGAATCTTTACAAGTCATCCGAATGATCAAGTCATCTATACAAAACGAGCAGATTAAAGAAGGTCACGACTTGACAGAAGAAGAAGAATTAACGGTGTTGTCTCGAGAAATGAAACAGCGACGTGATTCTTTGCATGAGTTTGAAGAAGCAGGACGTGACGATTTAGCTGAAAAAGTAAAAAGTGAAATTGTGATAGTCGAAAAATACATGCCGGAACAACTTTCTGACGAAGAAATTCGACAACTTGTTCAAGAAGCAATCACGCAAACTGGTGCTTCATCAATGAAAGAATTTGGCAAAGTCATGGGTGCGATCATGCCTAAAGTCAAAGGAAAAGCAGATGGAAACCAAGTAAATGCCATTGTGAAAGAACTATTACAATCTTAATTTTATCATTTAAACTGCGGACAATCATTGTCCGCAGTTTTTTTGTGCTCGTAAAAAAGAGATCTAAAAAATAGCTAGACGAAAGAATAAGATTCTTTCATCTAGCTGTTTTTTTCCTGTTTAATATTTCTTATGTTAAATTGTGTTTGATTTGGTTATTCTTCTGGTAGTTCATTCGCTTCTTGTTTATACCCTGATAGGCGATAGGCGTAATAGAAGAGTAGGCTGCCAGCGTAACCAAGTAACGTTGGGACCATCCAGCCAAGTCCTAATGCAGCAAAAGGAACGTGATGATGATAAAATTCGAGCATGCTTGCTACAACTCTTTGTTGACTCACTAAAGCAGGCGAATTTGCCAGCATATCCAATACGGCGGGAACAGCAGCAAACAACATCGTTACTTGATAGACAAATGGTGTCTTTTGGAAAAATTTTGCTGTTAAGGAAAGCAAGATCAACGCAAGCGACAATGGGTACAAAAGCATCAATACTGGTAAAGACCATTGGATGATATTGTCCAAACCAGCATTTGCAACGACAAAAGAGACGAAAGTCGTTAACCGCAGCCATGTCATATAACTGACTTTAGGGAACAGTTTATGGAAATCTTGTGCAAAAGAAACAACGAGTCCCATAGCGGTAGTGAAGACACCTAATGTGACCATCACTCCTAAGAAGCTAGCGCCGAAGTTACCTAAATAAAAATTAGTGATCTGAGAAAGTGCAGTTCCGCCATTTTCTGATAAAGACATTTTATTCAAACTCATCGCACCGAGAAGAACAAGACCAAAATAGATCATGACTTCTAGCGCAACGCTCAGGCTACCAGCTTTTGCTGTTAATTCTGTGACTTTTTTATCTTTGAAACCAAGGTCACGGACTGCATGGACAAAAGTGACACTTAGAGCAAGCAAAGCTACTGCATCAACCGTGTTATAACCTTCTAGGACACCATTTGTTAAAGCGTTTGTTTGGTAAGTATCTGCAGCAGATTGATTTAGATTTCCCATTGGGTGGAATAAAGAAACGACAAAAATGATTGCTAATAATGCAAGAAACAAGGAGTTTAGATACTTTCCGACGTATTTGACCAACCGTGTGGGATGGACAGTAAGGAAATAAGCAAGTAAAAAGAAAAGAGCAGAGAATAAAAACATACCTAATGAATTATATTTTTCAGGCAAAAATGGTTTAGCAGCCATTTCAAAAGCAGTAGCAGCTGTCCGTGGTGTACCGAAAAATGGTCCGATCGTCAAATGAACAAGGATTAAGAACAAGGCAGCATACCATTTTCCGACAGGTTTAGCTAAGTCATACAGACCATCACTTTTTGTCACTACTACAGCTAAGATAGCTAGTAATGGGAAAAGAGCGCCTGAGATGGCAAATCCTACGCCAGCACTGACCCAGTTTGCGCCAGCCATTTGACCTAAGTGGACAGGAAAGATTAGATTACCTGACCCGAAGAACATCCCGAAGATAAGTGAACTGACCATCAATAGTTGTTTCCATGAATAAGTTTTTGTTTCTTCCATAAATTTTTCCTCCAATAATTATCATTTTGATTGACGATATAAACGTTGCAGCAATTAGTAATGCCACTAATATCAGATTCCATGAAAACCACCACCTTAAAATATAAAAAAAGCCCTTTTCCACTTGGGAAAAGGGCTCTAGATTCTAGAACGGTACCACCTTTTTTCGCTTAAAAAAGCTTCTTCATTCACGGACGCTTTTTGATAAAGTTATCCGCTAGCCTGATAATGGAGGCAGCCACAATGATCTACGTTTTCGACATTGACTCGGAAATGATGTTCGTCTATTCGATTTATTGTCATTTCTCACTTACATGACTCACTGGGAATAAATCGTTGAATAGCCTACTGTTTTCCTCGACGCTTTGCTGTATGTTTATTTGTTGACGTAATAATACACCTGTTTTTTTTGAAATGCAAGAATATTTTAAATATTTTGTTTTCTTTTTTTGAAACAAGAAAAATACCTAGAGAATACCTGCTGAATGAAACGGAATATTTTGTTCTCCGCTTTCATATAACTTACCTTCTCAGCTTCTTTTTATCAAAATGAGACCTTTAGCGAATGGAAACGGCTATTTTTTAACGTTTCTTGGTACGTATGGTTAAGCGGCTCTTTTACAACCTTTTCTTATTTGCTATATAGTTTCTTCTGAGTATGGTAAAATAGGAAAGAATGAATCGAAAAAAAGGGGATGTCTATTTTTGACGGAAGAGTCTAGTTCTTTAGAGATTAGATTGACAGCTGCTGATGATGTCAGCATGCTTTTAGGTGCGCACGACAAGCATATAAAACTGATCGAGGAAACAACGGAAACAACCATCCATACACGTGGAGAAATCATTCAGATCATTGGTGAGCAATCCCAGATTTCCTTGGCTGCCTCAGTCATTCGGACATTACAGGAATTGATCAAACGAGGAATCCACGTAAGTACGCCAGATGTTGTGACGGCATTGAAAATGGGGCAAAAAGGTACATTAGACTATTTTGTTGAGATGTATGAGGAAGAGATCGTCAAAGACCGTAATGGAAAACCTATACGGGTAAAAAACAGCGGTCAAAAGAAATACGTTGAATCGGTAGCCAAACATGACATCGTATTTGGTGTAGGGCCAGCCGGAACAGGGAAAACGTTTCTTGCCGTAGTATTAGCAATTGCTGCCCTAAAAAAAGGCGAAGTGCAAAAAATCATTCTGACGCGGCCCGCTGTGGAGGCAGGGGAAAACCTAGGCTTTCTACCCGGGGATCTGAAAGAAAAAGTGGATCCTTATCTGCGGCCTGTTTATGATGCTTTATACCAAATTTTTGGATTGGATCATACGAACCGATTGATGGAACGAGGCGTGATCGAAATCGCACCTTTAGCTTACATGCGGGGGCGGACATTGGATGATGCATTCGTTATCTTGGACGAAGCACAAAACACGACAGTCGCTCAGATGAAAATGTTCTTGACCCGTCTCGGTTATCAATCAAAAATGATTGTCAATGGGGATACAAGTCAGATAGACTTGCCTCGAGGGACGACAAGCGGTCTTGTTCATGCAGAGCGAACACTAAAGCAAATCAAAAAAATCGATTTTGTTAATTTTGAAGCAAGTGACGTTGTTCGGCACCCTGTAGTTGCCGAAATCATCAAAGCTTATGAAAAGGCGGATCTTCATCAAGAATAAGCTTTGCTTAGGAGGATAAGCACATGTTGAATAAAACACTGCAGAAACTACAAGAAAAACTCGGAAAGGCAGCATTGCCTTTCCTTCTGTTCTTGTTTTTTATCATTGTCTGCGGCGTTACATTTAGTAGTGTCAAACAAAAGGCCAATGATTTTAGAGAAGGCCAAGTAGCAGAAGAGAGTATCCGTGCGAATAAAACGATCGAGAACACGGAAGAAACCGAACAAAGAAGAAAACTGGCAGCAGAAGCAGTGACTCCAGAATATACTTATCAAAAAGATCTGGCAGATGACCAGAACAATCGGATCAAGCAATTATTCGAATTGATCGATAAGACGAATGATACCATCAACAAATCTTATAATGACAAGGTAGATAAGGCGAAGGAAGATGAAAATATCCCGAAACCTACTACAGAAGAGCGGATTGCTACACTGAAGAAAAATTTTGAAAACGTGAATGCAGAAAACGTTGCGTTTTACCAAAAACTGCCGAACAATTTCTATTCGACGATATTTGAAATGACTGAAACGGAAATTCACACGGTTAGGGATGAAAGTTTGAAGCTCATTGACGAACAGATGAGTAAACAAGTTCGTGAAAGCGAATTGGAAGCTTTTAAACAAGAAGCAGAAGATCAGATTCAGTATTTGAATGTCACAACAGAGCAGCAACAAATGATTCGCTACTTAGTGGATCAAGGCATTGTAGTCAATGATGTATTGAATGAGAAAAAGACAGAAGAATTAAAACAATCTGCACGAGAAGCTGTACAACCAGTGATGATCTTCCAAGGAGAAATTATTGTTCGCGAAGGAAATCAAATTGATGCTTCAGCGATGAAAAAATTGGAATTACTAGGATTGACGAATCAAACGACTTCGATTTTCCCACTCATTGCCATGGTTTTAGCTGTTTTGCTTCAAATCGGTGTACTGATTTATAATTCACTTCAATTCCAAAACGCAGGAGAAAGAACAAAATACGTACTTTTCTATGTGACAGCAATGTCAGTCAGCGTAGTACTAATGAAATTTTTCCAACTCTTCCAAACAGAACAAGCTGCTTATATTCCGTTGTTTTACCCCGCGGCTTTTGCTCCACTTGTTTTAAGCTTTTTCTTGAATCGAAGAGCAGGAATTATGGCTGGTATTTTCCAAGCAGTATCCGCACTTTTCATTTTTTATGATTCGATTGGCACGAACTTTCTGACAGTTATTTTGATGTCCTATGTATTTTCTGGTCTCATGGCAACGATTGTCAGACGCAAGCGGATCTCAGAACAAGGGTTATCCGCTGCTATGTGGGTCATTATTTTCCCTGTGATGATGGATGTCATTTTGATTATCTACCAAGGAATGAGCTTTGGGGATGCAACGACTTGGTTAACGCTAGTCTGCGGATTCACAGGTGCACTGTTCTCATTCTTGCTGACGATAGGTCTGCACCCCTATATTGAATTGATGGTCAATGATGATAGTGTGATCGTATTAAATGAACTCAGCAATCCTAATCATCCTTTATTGAAACAGTTGCTAGAAGAAGCACCAGGTACGTATCACCATAGCATGATGGTAGCCAATCTAAGTGCTAATGCTGTAGCAGAAATCGGTGGACGTTCTTTATTAACTCGAGTAGCTTGCTATTATCATGATATCGGCAAGATCAAACACGCCAGCTTTTTCGTTGAGAACTTACCTTCAGGAGCGGAAAATCCGCACAATTTCTTATTGCCAGAAGACAGTAAACATATTATCTTTGGACATGTGACAGATGGTGCCAAAATATTGGAAGATTATAATATGCCGCAAATGGTGATCGATATTTGCAGACAGCATCATGGAACCACGCTGATGCGTTATTTCTACGTTAAGGCAAAGGAACGCAACCCGGAAGTCACGGAAGAGCAATTCCGTTATCCTGGACCAAAACCTCAAAGCCGTGAAGCAGGAATCGTCAATATAGCTGACAGTTGTGAAGCGGCAGTACGGGCAATGGACCATCCAACGAGCGAAAAAATCGAAAGTTTTGTCCATAATCTTATAGAAGAGCGTATTTCCGATGGACAATTGGACGACAGTGGATTGACGTTAAAAGAAATCCGTAAAGTAGAAAAATCATTGATCAGCGGTTTAAGCAGTACCTTCCATTCTCGGATCAAATATCCTAAAATGAAATCGGAAGTTGAGAAGATAAAAGAAGAACAAGAAGAATAGCAAGAAGAATAGAAAGAAGCGATGTATAATGGATATTACCTTCATGGATGAAACAAACCAAGTCTCAGAAGAGAAAATGAAAGAAATCGACGACTTGCTGCAATTTGCAGCATCATATTTAGAGTTGCCAGAAGAAACAGAAATGTCTGTTACTTTCATGGACAATGCAGCAATCCAAGTAATCAATCGTGATTACCGTGGAAAAGATGCACCGACAGACGTCATCAGTTTTGCCTTGGAAGAAGAGGGCGAAGACGAAATCCCAGTGATTTTTGAAGATGGAGAGAATCCATTGCCTCGTGTACTGGGAGACATCATGATCTCTACTGAACGTGCCGCAGAGCAAGCAGAAGCTTACGGCCATTCGTATGATCGGGAACTTGGCTTTTTAGCGGTTCATGGATTCTTGCATATCAACGGGTATGACCATATGACACCAGAGGATGAGAAAGAAATGTTTGGTTTACAGAAAGAGATCTTAGATGCCTATGGACTTAAAAGATAAAAACGTAGAGAAAAACAAACATTTCCTGATGTCCGTGGAATTTGCCGTCCAAGGAGTCAAAACCGTTTTTGAGGAAGAACGCAACATGAGGAAACATGTTGCGTTCGGAATCCTTGCTTTGTTTATGGGCGTGATTTTCCAACTTGATCGGATAGAATGGTTATGGCTGCTTTTAGCTGTTTTTCTCGTATGGATAGTAGAGATCATCAATACTGTTTTTGAAAATGTCGTGGACATGTTTACGGATTTTCATTTTCATCCGATTGGGAAAAAAATCAAAGATATGGCAGCTGGAGCAGTTTTAGTGACCGCTTGTTTTGCCGTCATCGTTGGGTTGATTTTATTTGTCCCTAAAATATATCATTTGTTGTTTAATTAAAAAGGAGAACGTATATGCCAGAACATAAATCAGGGTTTGTCGCAATCGTCGGCCGCCCGAATGTAGGAAAATCCACATTATTGAATCGAATCGTGGGTCAAAAAATTGCCATCATGAGTGACAAGGCACAGACAACTAGAAATAAAATCCAAGGAGTATATACTACACCAGAAGCTCAGTTGATTTTTATTGACACACCAGGAATCCATAAACCAAAGCATCGTTTAGGAGATTTTATGGTAGAAGCAGCTTACAGTGCGTTGAAAGAAGTGGACGCGGTCTTATTTATGATCAGCGCTGATCAAAAACGCGGTCGGGGAGACGATTTTATTATTGAACGTCTAAAAAACGTGCATTCTCCTGTTTATCTGATTATCAATAAAATCGATAAAATCCATCCAGACGAGTTGTTGGGAATCATCGAAGATTATTCAACGCAGATGCCCTTTGCACAAGTGATTCCAATTTCTGCTACAGAAGGAAACAACGTCGAACGTTTGATGGATGTATTAGTCAGTGAAATGCCAGAGGGCCCACAATATTTTCCAGATGATCAAGTGACTGATCATCCTGAATACTTCATCGTTTCTGAATTGATCCGTGAGAAAGTCTTGTTTTTAACACGAGACGAGGTGCCTCATTCTGTCGCAGTCGTTGTTGATTCGATGAAGCGAAACGAGAATGATAAAATCCATATCCAGGCTACGATCATCGTCGAAAGAGATAGCCAAAAAGGGATCATTATCGGCAAAGGCGGAAAAATGCTGAAACAAGTAGGAACGAAAGCAAGAAAGGATATCGAAAATCTTTTAGGAGACAAAGTCTTTCTAGAACTTTGGGTCAAAGTTCAAAAAGACTGGCGAGACAAAAAAGTCTATCTGCAAGACTTCGGCTACCGAAAAGACGAATACTGATATTCTGAGCTTCTTGTAAGTTAGGTATAGAAATAAACTGGATAAAAATCCGCGTGTTGAGAAAAGCTGCGGAAGATCGCAACATAAATGATCTGGATCGGCAGAATCTGCTTTTCCAGATTTATTTTTTAGGAGGGAGAATATGAGCCAGCTTGCAGAATCAAAAGGCTTGATTTTATCTAGCCGTAATTACAAAGAAAAAGATAAATTGGTCAAAATCTTTACGGAATCTTCTGGCAAAATGATGTTTTATATCAAAGGGATCCATCGGCAAAATCAGCCATTAGCTCCGGCTTTGCTCCCTTTTACTGAAGCAGTTTATATCGGGAATTTTCGAAGTGAAGGTTTGTCATTTTTAAGCAGTGTCAAAGATGTCCATGCGTTTCGACACATCCAAGAAGACATCTTTTTGAGCGGCTATGGCACATATTTATTGAATCTAGTAGATGCGGCAATCGAAGATCATCAGTACGACCCGCATTTGTTCCAGTTTACGCAACAAGCACTGCAACGGATGGACCAAGGAGATGATGCAGAAATCATCACGAATATTTTTGAAGTCCAAATACTGCAACGTTTTGGAATTGCACCAATCTGGACACACTGCGTCGTATGCGGGGAAACAAAAGGAAAATTTGACTATTCTTCCAAATATGGTGGTGTGATATGCGAAAGACACTGGTCGATGGACGATCACCGTTATCATGCAGATCCTCGAGCTGTTTATTTCGTTCGGATGTTTTCAGCTATTTCTTATGATAAGATCAGTGGAATCCATCTGAAAGAAGAAACCAAACAAGCAATCCGTGAACTCATCGACCAGCTGTATGATGAATATGTCGGTATCCATTTGAAAAGCAAAAAGTTCATCGATCAAATGAAGTCTTGGGCACACGTATTAAAGACGCCAGAGAAAGACATGTCTGAAAAAGAAAAAGATCTACCTGAAAAAGAAGAATAGTAAATGAGACATACAACAAAAAATCAAAACCATTTGACAAACACAGGGAGTTCCGTCTATTATTAACCGTAGATCAAATAGATCGTTCACTGAGAAGATCTATTATAGAAACAAGAAAACTGCAAAATGAATACGTACATTGACCAAGATCAGTAAAAAACACGTGGTTTAGCGAGTTCGGGAGAGTGGGAGCCGGACCCAAACGATTTTTGAAGAGGCACTTGCGAGTACGATAAATGAAGCTGCCGAATCTTTATTCGGAAGTAGGGTGGAACCGCGAATTATTCGTCCCTATGTCTGTAATCAGACATAGGGATTTTTTGTCGTTTTCTTTCCTGTATTCTTATTTGACAGCAACGTTTTAAAATTGAAAGGGGCAAAACAGATGAGTAAAAAATTGACCGTCCAAGATATGATTTTAACATTACAAAAATTTTGGTCATCAAACGGCTGCATGCTGATGCAAGCTTATGACACAGAAAAAGGAGCAGGTACGATGAGCCCATATACCTTTTTACGGGCAATCGGACCAGAACCCTGGAATGCTGCTTACGTAGAGCCATCTCGCCGACCAGCTGATGGACGTTATGGCGAAAACCCAAACCGTTTGTATCAGCATCATCAATTCCAAGTCGTGATGAAACCTTCACCTGAGAATATCCAAGAGCTTTATTTAGAAAGCTTGCGCCTTTTAGGAATCGATCCATTAGAACACGACATCCGTTTTGTTGAAGACAACTGGGAGAACCCATCCATGGGCTGTGCCGGTGTGGGTTGGGAAGTATGGCTTGACGGAATGGAAATCACACAATTCACGTACTTCCAACAAGTTGGTGGACTGCCTTGCAAACCAGTAACTTCTGAGATCACTTATGGATTAGAACGTCTTGCTTCTTATATCCAAGAAGTTGAAAGTGTCTATGATTTAGAATGGGCTGATGGCGTGAAATATGGCGAGATCTTCAAACAACCAGAATATGAACATTCTAAATATTCTTTTGAAGTAAGCGACCAAGACTTGCTACTAAGCAACTTTGATCGTTTTGAAAAAGAAGCTAAACGCTGTATCGATGAAAATCTTGTTCATCCGGCGTATGATTATATCTTGAAATGTAGCCATACATTCAACTTATTAGACGCCCGCGGTGCAGTATCCGTAACAGAGCGTGCCGGTTATCTTTCTCGCATCCGCAACATGGCTCGTGCTGTAGCCAAAATCTTTGTGGCAGAACGCGAAAAATTAGGATTCCCTTTGTTGAATAAAAACACAGCAAATCCAGAAACCGTGAAGGAGGCTGAATAAGATGGCAAAAGACTTATTACTTGAAATCGGGCTGGAAGAAATGCCTGCCCATGTTGTCACACCAAGCATGAAACAATTAGAAGAAAAAACAGCAAAATTTTTAGATGAGAACCAATTGACTTATGATACGATCGAAACATTTTCCACACCGCGCCGTTTAGCAATCAAAGTAACAAACATTCCAGAACGACAAGCGGACAGTGAAGAAGAAGTCAAAGGACCAGCCAAAAAAATTGCTTTGGACGCAGATGGAAACTGGACGAAAGCAGCGGAAGGATTTGTCCGCGGACAAGGTCTGACGACAGATGCGATCACTTTTAGAGAATTAAAAGGTGTAGAATATGTCTATGTAACGAAATACACTCACGGCAAAGAAGCAAAAGAAGTATTGACAGGTTTAGCAGATGTCATTAAAAGCCTCACTTTCCCAGTAACGATGCATTGGGCAGAATACGATTTTGAATATATCCGCCCTATTCACTGGATCGTGGCATTGTTAGATGACGAAGTAATCCCATTCGAAATTTTGGATGTCAAAACAGGCAGAGCCTCTCGAGGTCATCGTTTCTTAGGCGAAGATGTGACATTTGCGCATGCAAAAGAATATGAAGAAAAATTGAATGAACAATTCGTCATTGCGTCTCCGCAAAAAAGACAAGAAATGATCGTTACACAAGCAAATGAATTAGCAGAAAAAAATCACTGGGTTATTGATCTAGACGAAGATTTACTAGAAGAAGTCAACAATTTAGTCGAATATCCAACTGTCTTTTCTGGCGACTTCGAAGAAAAATATCTTTCTGTTCCTGAAGAAGTACTAGTCACTTCTATGAAAGAACATCAACGTTATTTCGAGGTACGGAATGATCAAGGTATGCTGCTTCCTCATTTTATTTCTGCTCGTAATGGTGATCGGGTAAAATTGGAAAATGTGGTTCGAGGCAATCAAAAAGTATTGACTGCTCGTTTAGAAGATGCGGAATTCTTTTATAATGAAGACAAGAAAGCTTCAATCGACCAATACGTTGAAAAACTAAAAACTGTTACTTTCCATGAAAAAATCGGTAGTATCTATGAGAAAATGCAACGGGTACAAGTCATTGCCCGTATCATTGGCGAACAAGTAGGACTATATGAGGAAGAATTGATGGATTTGCAACGAGCTGCTGAAATCTATAAATTTGATCTAGTAACCAACATGGTAGGGGAATTTCCTGAACTACAAGGGATCATGGGCGAAAAATATGCGCTGCTGAAAGGCGAGAAACCTGCTGTAGCGACAGCGATTCGTGAGCATTACATGCCTATATCCAGTGAAGGAGAGCTACCTCAGTCTACAGTAGGTTCTGTTTTAGCGATTGCAGATAAATTAGATAGCATCTTTTCTTTCTTTGCAGTTGGGATGATTCCAAGCGGGTCAAACGATCCTTATGCCTTACGTCGCCAAGCATACGGTGTCGTTCGGATCATCGAATCGAAAAAATGGGCCTTTCCTTTGTCTGTTCTGCAAGAAACGATTAGCGATGTTATCAGTAAAGATACGGATCGTTTCGGCATTGGTTTATCAGAAGGACAACAACAAGTGATCGACTTTATCAAAGGTCGTCTGCGCCAATTATTGACAACGAAGAACATCCGTCATGATGTCATCGAGGCTGTTTTGAATGCGGAACAAAAAGATCTGACAAAAGTATTTGCAGCAGCACAATTGTTCAAACAACATCTTGCAGATGAAGACTTCAAACCTTCAATGGAAGCTTTGACACGTGTCGTGAATTTAGCGAAAAAAGCTCAGCTTGAAAAACAATCAGAAGTAGACCCTGAGCTGTTCGAAAACGACGCAGAGAAAGAATTACACAAAGCAGTAGAAGCAATGAAAGCAAGTTTTGCTGACCAAACGATCCACGAAAACTACGACCAGCTTGTCGCTCTTCGTCCACTGATCGAAAATTATTTTGATCAAACGATGGTCATGGCTGAAGAACCAGTAGTACGTAAGAACCGACTAACACAACTTAGTCAAATAGCTGCCATGGCTTTGTCATTAGCAAGCTTGGATCAAATCATCACAAAATAATCTTTTGTTTGAAAAACAGAGAGCATGCACGAAACTTGCTGACTCTCTGTTTTTTTTGTTATAAATATAAATAGCTGTTATTAATTCAAAAATTAATAATATTCGTTATTTTATTTTTTGCGTACCTTTTAAAAATACCTATGAAAATTAAGGAAATAAAAATGAAATCGATTAATTGTTATCTTATTAATGTTTTATTTACTTTTAAATCGTAAATTGCCCTAGTCAAGAAAACTGTTTGTGGTATGATTATATAGGGAAAACCTGCTTACAAATATTTCTATGAATATATTAGTTTAATTATGCTTTTAAAATAAAAAGCGCTCATTCTGATGTGAATGAATCACATCTTTATTTATCTATCATCAATATTTAGGAGTGAATCTATGGAAAAGCCGTTCGTCAAGTTATTGGCTACCGTGGCGGTAGGCACAGGCGCTATTGTGATTTGTTTGTTTGGATACCATCTCAATAATCAGCGGCAACATCATCAACGGATCAATTACGCAGAATCTGCCATCACCAATCAAAAAGACACCGTGACCTCTTTATCAAAAGAAGTAGATAAGCTGTACAGTACAAAAGAAAAAATTTTCCTAAATCCTGAAATAACAGAAGAAACAGTTTCAAATTTGTCACATAAACTATCTTCTATCAAACTTTCAGCAGATGATTATGACATCAAGGAATCAGAATTACCTAAAGAAGCTGCTGCGATCCAAGAAGAAAAGAAAGCAGTCTTCACACAGTTAGAGGATGCAGAATCAAAACTGAAGATCCAGACGGCTGTCAATAAATTATTTACTAAAAACGTATCAAACTGGCAGCAAGCTGTAGATGATGTCATCATCAAAGAAAAGTTGGCAAGTGCAGATGTCGCCCATGTACGTGAAAATATGAGCTTTTTTAAGGATAGTGCTTGGAAAACGGTCGTTATGCAATATCTAGGATTCGCTGATATCCAAATTGCACAAGTCACGCAACTAGATCAGCTATTCGATACGATGCTGAAAGACGGTCAAGTAACAGCTACTGCTACTTACGATCAATATTTGACCGCACTCAGTCTCATCGAACAGATCCGGAATGAAAAAATAAGAGCCGCATATGCGTCAAAAGCAGAAACAGTCGCTCAGCAAATGGGCTATGGCAATACGAGCTATTAATAGTAAAAGCGAGGATTCAAGCAAGGCTAGCAAACGGAGGGAACTATGGCAAAACGAAGAAGAAAATCAAGAGGGAAAAAGATATTTCTAATTATTTTAGCAATTCTTGTCGTATTAGTATTAGCAATCGTAGGAGTAGGAGCAAAATTATATCTAGATCTCTCACATTCTATTGAGAAAACTTATGAATCAGTGGAACGAACCCAAGGAGAACGAACAAAACCAGTTGATCTGGACAAACAAGAATCTTTCTCTGTTCTATTGATGGGGATCGATACGGGAGATTTAGGTCGGGTCGATCAAGGACGATCAGATACGATGATGGTTGCCACAGTCAGTCCTGAAGACAAACAGACAACGATCGTCAGCATTCCTCGTGATACGTATGTCGACATCGTTGGTCGTGACACAAAAGACAAGATCAATCACGCTTATGCATTCGGCGGAGCTGCTATGGCAATGGATACCGTACAAAAATATGTAGACATCCCAATCGACCACTATGTTTCAATCAATATGAAAGGTCTAAAAGAACTCGTTGATGCAGTTGATGGTATCGAAGTCAATAATGACCTCACCTTCTCACAAGATGGCTATGATTTTACAATCGGTAAAATCACATTGAACGGGGATCAGGCATTGTCGTATTCTCGTATGCGTTATGAAGATCCAAACGGTGACTACGGCAGACAAGAACGTCAAAGAAAGATCGTAGAAGGTGTAGCGAAAAAAGTATTGAGTCTGAACGGTGTAAGCAACTATCAATCCGTTTTGAATGCTCTAGAGTCGAATATGAAAACAGACATGAGCTTTGATGAAATGAAAAAGATTGCTTTAGATTATCGGGAGGCATTTGGTACGATCAAGCAAGATCAGCTGCAAGGAGAAGGCTTCATGCAAGACAATATCTCATATCAAAAAGTCAGCAATCAAGAACTTGATCGTGTGAAAAAAGAATTAAAAGATCAAATGAATCTAGAGAATAAATAGGAAAGTGGAGAAAAAATGGAAGAGACAATCAGCTTGAAAGAAATTTTTGAAACATTACGCAAACACGTGATAACAATCCTCATCTCAATGTTTGCTGGCTTGGCCATCTCAGGAATCGTAACGTTTTTCATCTTGACACCAAAATACAGCTCACAAGCCCAATTGATCGTGACACTGCCACAATCAGATACTGCAAATGTCAATGATGTCAATACGAACCTGCAAATGATCAATACGTATAAAGATATGATCGTCAGTGATCTAGTACTAAATGAAGTCAAAGATCGTTTAGAAACAGAAGACAATGTGAAAATGACTGCTGGACAAATCAAAGATGCCATCTCCGTCAATCAGTCACAAAATTCACAAATGTTTTCGATCCAAGCAACAAGCACAAATGCAGTGACGGCTCAACAAATCGCTAATACAACGTCACAAGTATTCCAAGAGAACGCCAAAGATGTGATGAATGTCGATAAAATCTCGATCATCTCAGGTGCAGTTGCCAATACGACACCTGTTTCGCCAAATAATAAATTGAATCTAGTGATTGGCTTAGTGTTAGGAATGATGGTAGGTGTAGGTCTAGCTTTCTTATTTGAATTACTCGACCGGACAGTAAAAGATGAAAAATATGTGACGGATACATTAGGCTTCCCAATCTTAGGGACTGTACCAGAAATGTCAGCGAAAGAATTGAATGCTGGTATCCGTAAAAAAGGAACAGCTCCGACACAACCAAAAGCTACAAACGATAAAACAGCGCCATCACGCAGAAGCCGCTCAAGAGTCTAGGAGGAAAGAAAAATGGCACGAACACAGAAACAAAAAGCAACCCAAACTCATGCAGTCAGTTTGGTCACACTAACAAACCCCTCTTCACCAATAGCCGAACAATATCGTACGATTCGGACGAATATCCAGTTTGCCTCCGCAGCTGGTCAGCAAATCAAAACGATTGTTGTGACTTCATCAGGACCTGGAGAAGGGAAATCTACCACTGCAGCAAACATTGCCGTTGTTTTTGCCAAATCTGGTCAACGGGTGCTGCTAGTCGATGCAGACTTACGTAAGCCCGTCATCTACAAAACGTTCAAGTTGAACAACGCAAGTGGATTAAGTACTGTCCTTAGTTCATCAGGGAGTGTAGCAGATGAGATCCAACGAACGCCAGTCGAGAATTTGTCGATACTGCCAAGTGGACCTAAACCACCAAATCCATCAGAGTTACTAAGCTCGCCAAGAATGGATCAAATTTTAGCAGAAGCAAGACAACTATTTGATGTAGTGATCTTCGACATGCCGCCAGTCGTTGCCGTAACAGATGCACAGATCATGTCTTCAAAAACGGATGGTACCTTATTGGTCGTACGTGAAAATACGTCACGTAAAGAATCATTGACTAAAGCAAAAGAATTGCTGGATATGGTACAAGCGCGAGTCCTTGGTGTTGTATACAATGGGGCAGAACACAGCAAAGATGCTGGTTATTACTACGGGAATTAAGAAATAAAAGAGAGGAGACAAGAGAAATGATTGATCTACATTGCCATATCCTGCCAGGAATCGATGACGGAGCAGAAAACTTAGATGCCAGTATCGCCATGGCTGAAAAAGCGATTCAACAAGGGATCACACATATTTTATGCACACCCCATCATAATAATGGAAAATACAGCAATGAAAAATCACAAGTCATTTCTCTAGTCGCTTCGTTACAAGCAGAATTAGAGAAAAGACAATTGCCTTTGACGTTATTGGAAGGACAAGAAGTACGTATTACTGGAACGCTGATCGAAGACATCCACCGAGATGAAATTTTATTTACAGATTTAGATGATACATATCTTTTGATCGAATTTCCGACACTGGAAGTGCCGTTATATGCAGAACGGCTCTTTTTTGAGTTGTTACAACTAGGAAAGACACCAGTAATCGTCCATCCAGAACGCAACGCGCATTTTCGTAAAGACCCGAATCATTTGCTCCCATTCCTAGATATGGGATGCTTGGCCCAACTCACCGCACCAAGTTATGTCGGTGTATTTGGCAAAGACATCCAGAAAACAGCTAAAACGATGGTCAAACATAATCTCGTGCAAATGGCTGCCTCTGATGCCCATGGGGTCTCTAAACGCACCTTTTACTTAAAAGAATGTTATGAGCAAATCGCCAAGGACTTTGGCAAGGAAAAAGTAGCACAGATGAAACAAGTCGCAAAGGATCTGATCAACGGGGATGAAATCAGTTATCCAGTCTATGAAGAGGTAAAAAAGAAGAAGTTTGGTTTATTTTAGGGGGAATTAAAAAATGTTTGTTTTAACAAGGAGAAGAAAAATCATTACTTTGATTTTGGTGGATAGCTTGTTATTGATTGCTGCAAATAGTGCAGCAGCTAAATTCATGAAGCCATTTGTAGCTATACCAATGGAACTTATTTTAATCTCTATCGGTTTGTCGATTGGTTTTTATTTATTCTATGGTAGTTTATTCAAAGTTTTTACTCGAATCAATCGCTATACAAATTTAAGAGAGATCATTGCGATTTTTGGTTCGTTATCTGCAAGTGCGGCCTCAAGTATCATCGTATTGCTTTTCATAAATAAACAATACAGTTTACGTTTAGTCATCTTTGCATACCTACTTTCGCTGTTACTGATCATTGGCAGCCGATTGATCTGGCGTATCTATATCGAAACAAAAAATATGAGGTATCTATCAACAGATTCCGCTAAAAATACCTTGATCGTTGGTGCCGGCGAAGGTGGACGTATTTTATACAACAGCTTTCTTGGATCCAAAACGGCTCAAGATATCCATGTCGTTGGATTCGTGGATGATGATCCGAATAAAAGAAATACGTATCTTTCAGGAAAAAAAGTACTGGGGTCATTAAAAGATATACCGGAATTGATCGAAAAATATGACATCCAAATGGTAACGATCGCTATCCCTTCTTTATCAAGAAAAAAATTACGAAGAATCTTCGAGTTAGTCGAATCCGCTCATGTGAAAGTCAATACGATGCCTTCTATGGAAGAACTTGCTTCAGGGAAAATCAACGTATCAAAATTAAAAACCATTGACGTAGTGGATTTACTGGGAAGAGATGAGGTAGAGCTGGATATCGAATCCATCAAAGACCAGATCACGAACAAAGTCATTCTTGTCACCGGTGCAGGAGGATCAATCGGTTCAGAAATCTGCCGGCAAATCATCCAATTCAATCCTGCAAAGCTATTGCTTTTAGGACATGGGGAGAACTCGATTTACTTGATTGACCGTGAATTACGCACGCATCTTCAAAAGTGTCCTACAGAAATCGTACCGATTATTGCGGATATCCAAGATCGCAAGAAAATCAATGAGATCATGGAACAATACCACCCAGATATCGTTTACCATGCAGCTGCTCATAAGCATGTACCATTGATGGAATACAACCCAAAAGAAGCAGTCAAAAATAATATTTTTGGTACAAAAAATGTAGCAGAAGCAGCCAAAGCAGCGAAAGTAAAAAACTTCGTCATGGTCTCGACAGATAAAGCCAACAATCCGCCAAACGTCATGGGTTCAACAAAACGAATCGCTGAAATGATCGTGACTGGGTTGAATGAAGAAGGCTGTACGAAATTCTCAGCTGTCAGATTTGGGAATGTCCTTGGTTCTCGTGGAAGCGTGATTCCAGTATTTCGGGAACAAATTGCTCAAGGAGGACCAGTCACTGTAACAGACTTTCGTATGACCCGATATTTCATGACGATTCCTGAAGCTAGTCGTTTAGTTATTCAATCTGGCGCATTAGCAAAAGGCGGCGAAATCTTTATTTTAGATATGAGCGAACCAGTGAAAATCGTAGATCTAGCCAAAAACATGATCCGATTGAGCGGATATAGCGAAGACGAGATCGAAATCATTGAAACAGGTATCCGTCCAGGGGAAAAACTATATGAAGAACTATTGTTAGATAAGGAAAGAAACGATGAAGCAGTTTACGAGAAGATCTTTGTAGGAAACATCAAAGGTTACTCCATGCAAACAGTGATGGAATTCGTCAAGAGCCTGCCGCAAGACGACGAACAATTGGCTAAAGAGATCGTCACTTTTGCAAATGCTTCAAATAAGTAGGGGGAGTAAAGTGTATAAAGACGGTTTAAAAAGAGGGATAGATTTTTTATTATCTTTAGTTGGTATCATCGTATTGTCACCGATCCTTTTGATTCTATGTATAGCTATCAAAATCGATTCAAAAGGTCCAGTCATCTTTAAACAAAAACGGGTAGGAAAAAACAAATCCCATTTTTATATCTATAAATTCCGAACGATGAAAGTAGATACGCCTCAAGAGACACCAACTCATTTGTTATCAAATCCTGACTTTTTTATTACACGAGTAGGAAAATTCCTTAGAAAAACAAGTCTGGATGAACTACCGCAATTATTTAATATATTAAAAGGGGACATGGCAGTCATCGGACCACGTCCAGCACTATGGAACCAATATGATTTGATTGAAGAACGAGACAAGTACCACGCAAATGATATCCGTCCAGGACTAACAGGGCTCGCACAGATCAGTGGACGGGATGAATTAGAGATCGACTACAAAGCACGTTTAGATGGACAGTACACAGCAAATATCACGCCATGGATGGATCTAAAATGCTTTTTTGGAACCATAATCTCCGTCTTTAAAAGCGACGGCGTTGTCGAAGGCGGAACTGGTTCGGTGAAAAAGGAGGATGCAAAATGAAAAAGATCCTGATTACTGGTGCAAACAGCTATATCGGTACATCCTTCAAACAATGGATGACACAATTTCAAGACGAGTATCAAATCGACACACTAAGTGTACGAGGTGACGCGTGGCGAGAACGTGACTTTTCGGAGTATGATACGATTTTTCATGTAGCAGGTATCGCGCACGCAGATGTATCCAAAGTAAGCGAAGAAACCAAACAGCTCTATTATGCGGTCAATCGAGACCTTGCAATTGAGACAGCAAAAAAATATAAACAAGATCTATCAGGAAAGAACGGACAATTCATTTATATGAGTTCCATCATTATTTATGGTGAAGAAACAAATATCAACAAAAAACGTATAATCACACCAGATACCAAACCCAATCCTTCCAATTTCTATGGCGACAGCAAACTGCAAGCGGAGATTGGCTTACAACCATTAGACGACGATACTTTCCATGTCGCTATTTTACGTCCGCCAATGATCTATGGACCGGGGAGTAAGGGGAACTACCAACAATTGGTCAAGTTGGCAAATAAATTGCCTATTTTTCCCGATGTAAAAAATGAAAGATCAATGCTGCATATTGATAAGTTATCTGTGTTTGTCAAAGAACGTATTGATGCTCAAGATAGTGGCGTATTTTTTCCACAAAATGATCAATATGTTCGTACGAGTCATATGGTGAGAGACATTGCTCAAGAAAATGGAAAAAAAATTTACCTATTCTCTTATATGAATTGGGCAATACGCTTACTTGGATATGTACCAGGAAAGATCGGACGATTGACGAATAAGGCGTTTGGGAATTTGGTGTATGATATAAAAAACAATAAGGAGATATTATAGTGAATTTAATGTATTCTGTTTTGATGTCTTTATATTATAAAGAAAATGCTAGTTTTTTAAAAACTAGTATTCTAAGCATTATAAATCAGACTGTCATGCCTTCTGAAATTGTAATAGTTATTGATGGTCCAATAACAGATGAATTAGAAGATTGTTTGCAGTATTTTTTAAAAAGGTACGATACACTATTTAAAATAGTTAGACTTCCTCACAATGTTGGATTAGGTTTAGCACTAAATGAAGGGCTAAAAGTTTGCTCCAACGAATTAGTTGCTAGAATGGATACCGATGATATTTCTCTTGTAGATCGTTGTGAGAAGCAACTAAATGAATTTAATAAGAATCCAAAGCTAGTAATGGTTGGAACGAATGTTGATGAGTTTTATGATACACCTGATAATATAACTTCTACTAGAAAAGTTCCATCTGATTATGAAGGTATAAAAAAATTCATTAAAACCAGAAGCCCATTTAATCATCCTACCGTAATGTATAAAAAAAGTGAAGTGCTAAAACTCGGAGGATATAAGGATATAAAGAGAAAAGAAGACTACGAGTTATTTATGAGAATGGTAGTAAATAAAATGTATACTCTTAATATTCCTGAATCTCTACTATTGTTTAGATCAAATTACTCTGCCTATAAGAGAAGAACAAGTTTAGAGAATTGTATGAGTTATATTAAAGTAAGTCATGGATTCTTTAAAAAAAGGTATATAAAAGTATATGACTTTATATATGTGACAATTACACAAATTGCTATGTTTATATTACCATTTAAAATAGTTGATTATCTTACTAAAAAGAAATTAAGGAGATAAGTATGTATATAATAAATAAGATGTCTTTTTACATTAAGAAATATATGCCAATGTCGATAAAGTTAAAAATAATAGAAAATC
>NZ_NGLI01000001.1:429795-436216 GCF_002141285.1 Enterococcus sp. 3G1_DIV0629
ATATATGCCAATGTCGATAAAGTTAAAAATAATAGAAAATAAGTTTAAAATAGACGTAAAAAAAAGTCAAAATAAAGTAACGAATAGTTTTCTAAATGATTTTTCTAATAGAAAAAAAATATATGTGTTTTTATCTACGGATTATTCAAATCTAGGTGATCACGCATTAACACTTTCTCAATTACAATTATTAAATAATAAAGAATTTGCTGATTATGATATTATTGAGTATTCGGTTGATGATACTATTGAAGCTGTAATGCTCTTGAGAAATAGAATAAATGAAGAAGATATTATTACGCTTAAAGGTGGAGGTAATATAGGATTAGAATATTTTAGAGAAGAATTATATAGAAGATTAATTATAAACTCTTTTCCAAAAAATAAAATAGTTATGTTTCCTCAAACTGTATATTTTCCTGAAACTAAAAAAGGGAATATAGAATTAAAGAATACTATTACAACTTTTAATCATCATAAGAACTTACATTTATTTTTCAGAGATGTTGAATCTTTCAATACTATAAAAAAATATATAAAAAATAATATATACTTAGTGCCTGATATAGTATTTAGCATGAAAACTGAACAAATAATGAATTTAAGTGAATGTGAGCGTCAAAAAAATAAAGCACTATTTTGTTTAAGAAATGATAGAGAAAAATTATTAACAAACGAAATGAAGCAAAATTTAAAAAATGTTGTATCAGAGCATGGCTATAATATATATGAAACTGATTCTGTAAAAACATATGAAATAAATAAAGATAATAGAATTAAAGAACTCATAAAATTTTTTAAGGTAATAGCAAGTTCCTCTTTTGTGGTCACCGATAGATTACATGGAATGATTTTTTGTGTAATAACAAATACGCCTTGCATAGTAATAAATACGTACAATCATAAAGTAGTCGGGCAGTATGATTGGATTCATAGTAACCGTAATGTACATCTACTAAATAATATGGAAGATTTTCCTGAAATAATTAGAAACTTGAATTTATCATACGATAATTTTGATGGATTGTTAGAATTGAGAAAAATGCATGAAATAATAATTGAAGTAATGAGAGAAAAAGAATGATGATGTTATTTTTTTTGTTGTATTGTTTTTTTATATCTATATTATTTAGGAAAAAAAGCAATTTTAGTTTGCTTATATCATTGTTACCATTTTTCTTGTTTGGATCGCTTAGACATTTTAGCGTAGGTAATGATTCAATTGAGTACGCTAGAGTTTATCAAATAATTTCGTCTAGTGGATCAGATATTTTTAAGCAGCGATATGAGTTAGGTTTTTTAAAGTTAAATGAGATATTAAGTTCAATTAGTAATTCTTATACATTACTTTTCATAGTAACAATGGCTATCACAGTATATGCCTTATACGTTATGCTACGTGACTACTCTTTAATGCCTGGAATGGCGATATCAATGTATTTTCTATTACGATATTATGATATGTCACTAAATGTTATGAGACTATCAATAGCTATTGCATTAACAATATTAGCTACTTGTCAACTGCTTAAGAATAAAAGAAGTTCCTTCATTTTATTAGTTATTTTAGCCTCAATGTTCCACAGAACTGCTTTGATATATCTAATAGCAATATTTATTTGGAATTTTAAAGTAAAAATATCAAAAAAAATCTTATTATTACTATGTGGCAGTGTATCAATTTTATTAGTAATTTTTGATTTTTTAATAAAGGTTGTTGTTAAATTTTTTCCAATTTATAGTTATTATCTAAATTCTGTGTATTACGATGGTAATATTAGATTAGCAACAATATTTAATATAGTAACTTTTACATTTCTTACTTTACTTTCATACATGATATTTAAAAGAAATAAAAGTGAAATTAATAGAGGTGCACAATTTAAAGAAGTTGAAAATTTTTGTTTAACAACAATAGTTTTAGGTATTTTCATCAGTATAGTGTCAATTAAATTTAATTTGTTTGATAGAGTTGCTGATTATTTCTTAATATATATATTAATTTATCTTCCAAATCAGATTACAAAAATAAAGAATACTTATATATCTATTTTAATAACATATAGTTTATGTATCAGTTTAATATTGTACTATTTGATAATTATAATATACAGACCGGAATGGAATAAAGTCTATCCATATCTATTTTATTGGCAATAAGGAGAGTTTTTTATGCAACCTCGAATATTAAATGTTATAGGAACCAGACCTAAAGCTGGTATAAAAACAGTGTTAGATAACTATGAGAGTTCTTTTAAAAATAATATAATATATGATTTTATGATATTCAGTGAGGAATCAACAGGTTTATTTGATATTCAGATGAGAAATCATGGTAGAGAAGTATACTTGTTTAAATCATTTAGAATAAAAAATATAGTAAAATTATATAATGACTTGAATGATTTTTTTAAGATAAACAAGGATAAATATAATATAATACACATACACACACCTAATGTAGCTTTTATTGTATCACCTATAGCAAAAAAATATGGAGTTAAAATTATTATTGGTCATTCTCATGCTACTAAGTATTCTGATAAGTGGAGTTCTAAAGTTAGAAACTTTATTTTATTAATCAATAGAAATGCATATTTTACTCATATAGGTGCTTGTTCAACAGAAGCATTAAAATTTTTATCGAGATTTACTATTAACAAAAGTAAAATTATTATAAAAAACGCAATTAAAATAGAAAAATTTAAATTTGATTATAATCACAGAGAACAAATTAGAAGAGAATATAATATAGAAAATAATCAAATACTTGTTGGGTGTATTGGAAGATTTAATAATCAAAAAAATCAAGAATTTCTTTTAAGTGTGTTTAAAGATTTAAAAAAATATAGTAAATTTCATTTGATTTTAATTGGAAGTGGACCGAACAAAAGAAAATTAGAAAAATATATATTGCAGCACGATATGCATAACGTAACAATTTTAGATTTTCAAAATAATATTCATGAAATATATAATGGTCTAGATGTTCTCGCATTGCCTTCAAGGTACGAAGGCTTACCTATGGTGGCTGTAGAAGCACTAGCAAATGGCTTGCCAATACTCTTAAGTGATAAAATAACAAAAGATTTATCATGTATTTCTACTACCTATTTGTCAATTGATGATAAAAAAAATTGGTACCAAGCAATATTGAATACAAACCCTATAAGTAATATGAAAAGAAGAGAGAATAGAATTTTGGAAGAACTTGGTTATGACATCAAAGTAGAACAGAGAAAGTTACTTGAGTATTATGAGGAACTCATTAATGAAAAATAAAAATAAACTAGTAACAGTAATAATACCTGTATTTAATAGTGAGAAATATTTAAAAAGATTATTTTCGTCTTTAATTAATCAGACGTATAAAAATTTAGAGATAGTAGTTATCGATGATGGCTCTACAGATGGTTCAAGATTTGTTATAGAAAAATATTGTAAAAGTGAAGCAAGAATTGTGTCATATTATTCTGATAATAAAGGTGTTTCTGAGGCTAGAAATTTTGGTATAAAGGTTTCTAATGGAGATTATATATGTTTTATTGATGCAGACGATTTTGTAGAACCTAGATATATTGAAGAACTGATAAGTGGTGTCTCAGAGAACCAAGCGCAACTTGCTATATGTAATTATACATTGATTTTTAATGGTACAAAAAAAAATAGTAGAATATATCCCAGTATGAAAGAGATAGCTCAAGTTGATTCTGAAACTATTATAAAAGAAATTTTATTATCAAATAGTTACTTTAAAGGATTTGTTTGGAATAAAATTTTTGACTCTAATATAATAAAAAAACATTCTATTAGATTTAATAGTAATTCTTATATTCTTGAAGATATGGAATTCGTAATTAACTATTTACGTATAATAGACAATGTAAAACTAATTAACAAGCCACTATATAATTACGTACAACACTCCAATTCTACTACAAAAAGAATCGATGATAATTATGTAACTGTTTTTAAAACCATTAATAATATAACATCAATCCTAGATGAAGAATATTTGCCTTTTGTAAGAGTCTTGTATTATGAATTTTATGCAAATATATTTAAATACCAATTAAAAAATAGAGAGTTGAATAATTTTAAGACATTACTAAGTAGAAAAGAGTGTATTTTTCACTATATTTTATTTAAAAAATTAAAAAAAAGAAATATGATACAAAAGTTTAAGGATCAAATAACTTTTGTACTGATATTTTTTTATACGAGGTGAACAATGATACCGAAAATAATACATTATTGCTGGTTTGGAGAAAAAATAAAACCAGAAGAGATTAAAAATAATTTAGATAATTGGAGGAGAAAGTTACCAGAATTCGAGATTATAGAATGGAATGAACAAAATTTTGATATAAATTCAATACCTTTTGTGAAAGAAGCATATGATAGAAAAATGTTTGCTTTTGTAAGTGATGTAGCGAGATTGCATGCTCTCCTTACCCATGGAGGAGTATATTTAGATACAGATATTGAAATAGTTAAAGACTTTACACCTATAATTAATAATTATTCTGCCGTTTTTTCATTAGAAAATAACAATTCAATTGTAGCTACTTCTTTTATTGCTTCTGAAGAAAAGCATCCCATTATAATGGAATTATTTGAAAAATATCAAAACATGAATTTCATAGACACTAATGGTAATGAAGTGACTATTCCTAATACAACTTACTTAACAGAAATAATTAAAAAACAAAATTTTTATATAAAAAATGAAATCCAGGAATTAGACGGGATAGCTTTATTTCCTGATACTTATTTTTCATCATTTAATTTAGAAACCGGGAAACCTAGATATACGAGGCAGACATACACTGTACATCATTTTTCAGCTTCATGGCAAGATAGAAGTTTTCATTTAAAAAAAAAAATAAAGAAACTTTTAGTAGTAATATTAGGAGAAAAATTTTATATAAAATTAAAAAGGATTTTATTGACTTCTAAGTAAAAGGAGAAGTATGAAAATAGTAAAAAATTATTTGTATAGCATATCATATCAGTTGCTGATAATTATATTACCTATAGTAACAGTGCCATATATATCTAGAACTCTTACGGCTGAAGGTGTAGGTAAATTTTCTTATACTAATTCAATTATACAGTATTTTGTACTAATAGCTACATTGGGAACCAGTATATATGGCAGCCGAACAATAGCATATTATAGAAATGACATTGAAAAAAGATCAGAAAAATTTATCGAGATTATGGTACTAAAATTTTTAATGATGTTTGTTTCTTTTAGTATATTTATTTCTTTTCTTTTTATCTATGGAAAGTTTAAACTGATACTATTATTACAGTCATTTCAAATATTAGCCGTAGGAGTAGATATTTCATGGTTTTTTATCGGGATAGAGGATTTTAAAAAAACTGTTTTTAGAAATATATTAATAAAAATTGCCTCAGTTATACTGATTTTTTTATTAGTAAAAAATCCTGACGATTTATGGAAATATATAGTCATTAATAGTTTTTCTATTTTGATTGGAAATTTTACATTATGGAGCTATATTCGTAAATATATAAAAAAAGTTGATTTAAAGAGTATATCTATAAAAGTTCATATTCCTCTAATTTTAAAATTATTTATTCCACAAATTGCCACACAGTTATTTGTTACTTTAAATAAAATATATTTAGGAAATATGTCTACGTTTGTACAAACTGGTTTTTTTGATAATTCAGATAGGATCATTAGAATATTAATTGCTTTTATAACTGCTATTGGAACAGTTCTTTTCCCAAGGTTAGCAAATGAATTTCATAAAAATAATCTATTGAAAATGAACAATTACTTTAAAATTGCATTTGATATGGTTAGTCTAGTAGCAATACCAATTTCCTTGGGAATGTTTCTAATTTCACGTCCGTTTTCCATACTATTTTTTGGAGACAGCTTTCAAGGAATTGATAAAGTTTTAGCAATTTTAAGTTTTGAAATTATTTTTATGGGATGGAGTTCATTAATCAATCAATATTTAATAGCTAGTGACAAGCCTTTTGGAATTACAATTTCGATTTCACTAGCAGCATTGTTGTCTATTTTTTTATCATATTATTTAATAAATAATTATTCAGCTATTGGTGCAGCAATGAGCTCAGTTATTGGTGAATTTGTTATTGCAGTAAGCTCCTTAATTTTTATGAGAAATAATATCAGCTTAAAGTATATATTTAAAGATTTGTGGAAAATGATAATAAGTGGGTTATTTATGTTTTTTATCTGTAGAATATTTCAACTTATAAATCCTTTTTTTAACAAATTATATATTCAGATATTTTTAGGTAGTTTAGTCTATTTATGTACAATCTGTCTCTTATACACATCTATAAATGAAGAAGATATTATTACGCTTAAAGGTGGAGGTAATATAGGATTAGAATATTTTAGAGAAGAATTATA
>NZ_NGLI01000001.1:436348-512074 GCF_002141285.1 Enterococcus sp. 3G1_DIV0629
GTGGTAAATGTTTTGAATCTCAAGCTTTTAATAGTACATAGCAAATTCTAATAGTTATAGCTCAGATAACAATTTAGGTAATCATTTAGCAGTTTTATTATCCGAATTTGAAGTAAAGCATACTTTAACATTACTGTTTAGTTTTTAGCGTTGTGTTCTCTTTTAGTAATTGCAGGTATATAAGTAGTGAGATATTAATTTTTTTTTAGAGACAGAAAACTATTTTATAGGACATTTAAGCTATTGATTATGAAAAATATATGAAAAACATTAATATATGTGAGTACTTCTCAGTGTGGTATTGGAAAATTATAATGTTTTACATGGTGCGTATGGTATATATTTATTCATTCATAAATTATTTTACAATCTCTTAATCATTTAGGAAGTTTTTGATCTCCTACTAATTTTCTATATAAATAAAAATGATATTGATGTATTTTATCAATTTTAAATTGTAGTGTTTAAAAATTAATTTAATAGATTTTTTCATAGTGTTGTTAATCCCATTATTTGCAATCGTTATCAATCGCAAATCAAATACCCTCAATTCTCCCCCATACGCAATACATAGGCATCGAGCAGAATTCTCGCGATGATCTGGAGAGGCAAGCGTGAACGTACTTCATAATCAGGGAAATAAGAACCTTCTGATTTGAAACCTACGAGATTTATCTCGCAATAATCTTTGAGTGTAGAGGAATGATTGGCTGTAACTAGAATCGAACCAATCTCTGCATCATAGCAATTCTTTGCGGCGGTGACGAGTTCTTTTGTCTCGCCGTTCAAAGAAACAAAAATAACGCTGTCTTTCTTAGTTAGTTTTCGACTGATGCTTTTGATGATTTCTGGATCGGTATGCATTTGACAATTTTTCCCTGTTAATTGAAGTTTT
Organism: Enterococcus sp. 3G1_DIV0629; assembly: GCF_002141285.1. Lineage (NCBI taxonomy): Bacteria > Bacillati > Bacillota > Bacilli > Lactobacillales > Enterococcaceae > Enterococcus > Enterococcus sp. 3G1_DIV0629. The sequence continues at coordinate 437,244 of NZ_NGLI01000001.1, forward strand.
ACGAGCATCTCTTGACCAATCATTTCTGAAAATCCTCGTGCAAAGACAAAAACCCGGTCAGCAAATTTGATTCTTTGTATTGCATCTTCAATGTTCCCGATTTCCAACATATTGATCGTACGTACCACTTCTTGTTCATTTTTTAGAATGGCTCGACGGATACCTTTGTCTACTTTATCTAAGAAAGAAAAATTGATGTTCTTGTTTTCTCCTTCTTTTAGATGGTGCTTAAACGAAGTAAATCCTTCATAGCCTTTCTTTTTCATTGTCCGCACAATGGTGGCTGTTGAGACATTTGCTTGTTCACTTAGTTTCACGATGGAGTAGTTAGGGATCTCTAGGATGTGGTGTTCGATAAAGTTCCAGAGGTACTGTTCTGTTTCACTTAATTTGTGATCCATATTCTTTCCTTCTTTCACCAAAAGTTAGTTAAAAAATAGCACGAGGTGTTTATAAATGTAAAGGTTTTCTTTGTGTTGGAACGATTAAGAAAACATTTTCTCTTTCGCGTATTTCATAATAGAGTCAAGGAGGTCATTGGTTATGTCTATCTACACATGCACGATGAATTTGGCAATTGATCTATTTATTGAAACAGAAGAGATGCATCCTTTTATGGTAAACCGCACAAAAGAGGATGACATTCAGGCAAACGGAAAAGGGGTGAATGTGTCACTAGTATTAAAGATGCTAGATTTCCCAAGTACGGCATTAGGTTTTTCTGCTGGTTTCACAGGAAAATATATAGAAGACTATTTACAGAAGAAACAAATCCATACAGAGTTTATTGAAGTGCCTGGTATGACGCGTATCAATGTATTTACACAAGTCAATCAAACGAGAGAAGAATACAAATTAGTGAATCAAGGACCTGAAATACCGCAGGCAGCTGTCCATAATTTTTTAAATCAAATAAGAGCATTACAAGCAGAGGATTACCTTTGTGTTTCTGGGAGCTTACCAAGAGGAATGTCTCCGAAGGTTTTAGTGGAAATCAGTCGGATTTGTCAGGAAAAGGGGATTCATTTGATTATTGATAGTAGTGATCAAGAGGTCATGGATTGTTTGCCCTATCGACCATTTTTGTTGAAACCGAACGAGGAAGAACTTTCTTTTTGGTTCGGACGAAAAATGGTTACAGATGAAGATTACTTTGTTTATGGACAACGACTAGTAGAGTCAGGAGCAGAAAATGTTTTGTTATCCCTCGGTGAGAAAGGAGCGATTCTTTTTACGAAAGACAGGGTGGTTCGGGGAAACTCGCCAAAAGGAAAAGTCGTCAATACAGCATGTGCAGGTGATGCCATGTTAGGCACTTTTTTAGCAGGATACATGAATCGACGACCGCTTGATGAAACGTTACGTAAAAGCATAGCAGCAGGCAGCTCGACTGCTTTTCGTAAAGGACTGACTGATTTTTTGGATGTGGAGGAATTAAGTAAACAAATCAAAATCAAGGAAGAGAGGTTCGAAAGATGGGAAAATATCAACTAATTGCAGCAACCGGTTGTCCGACAGGAATTGCGCACACCTACATGGCGCAAGAGGCATTAGAGCAAGCAGCTAGGAAAAAAGGCATCACGATCAAAGTGGAGACCCATGGACAAATTGGGATCGAGAATGAATTAACGGCTGAAGAAATCAAACAGGCAGATGCTGTCATTATTGCCGCAGACAAAGATGTCCATTCAGAAAGATTTGCGGGAAAACGAGTCATTGATGTTTCTGTCAGTACAGGAATCAAGGATGCACAACGGCTGATTGACGAAGCATTGGCAGGAAAAGGGACCATCTTAGCAGATAATGAAGCTGTTGATACTTTAGAATCAGAAACGATAAGTGGTGCTAATTTTGGTCGCAGCATCTATAAAAATTTGATGAATGGTGTCTCTCATATGTTGCCTTTCGTGGTAGCTGGCGGAGTATTGATTGCTATTTCATTTGCCGTTTGGGGAATCTATTCTTTTGATCCAGACCATGCACAATATAATGCTACAGCGGCGATGTTAAAAACGGTTGGCGATGCAGCAATGGGGATGATGGTTCCAGTTTTAGCAGCTTATATTGCAGAAGGGATCGCGAAACGTCCAGGGTTAGTCGTTGGATTTATTGGTGGAATCGTGGCCATGAATGGCGGTACTGGATTTTTAGGAGGTATTTTAGCTGGGTTCTTAGCAGGTTATTTTATCTTATTTTTGCAAAAGCTACTGACAATTTTACCTAAACAACTAGATGGCTTGAAGGCAATCTTCTTATATCCAGTTATTGGTGTAGCGTTTATTGGCATCGTGATGTCTTTGTTGGCGGGTCCAATGAAGGCTATAAATGAAGGAATGATGAGCTTTTTAGCTGGATTTGAACATTCGAATCCACTTGTTCTTGGCGTGATTGTTGGTTGCATGTGTGCGTTTGATATGGGAGGACCGATTAATAAGGCGGCATATGTAACAGGTACAGCTCTTTTGGCACAGGGAAACACGACTTTTATGGCTGGCGTGTCAGCAGCTTGCATTGCACCACCGTTGATTACTGGTTTTGCAACTTTATTGTTTGGTAAATATTTTGATACTAATGATCGTAATGCAGGTTTGGTTAATTTTATTTTAGGATCAACTCATATTACGGAGGGAGCTATTCCGTTTGCTGCGAAAGACCCGATCCGAGTATTACCAACGATGATGTTAGGCTCATCAATTGCTGCTGTCTTGACTTATCTGTTTGGTGTCCAAGTACCAGCCCCACATGGCGGTTTTTTAGTGTTACCTGTAGTGACGGGAAAAATCCAATGGGTTACAGCGATTCTTATTGGTTCGATCGTTGGTGGAGTGATACTAGGTTTGATCCAAAAGAAAAGAGTAACTGATAAAGACAAGAAGATGGATAATAAAGCAGCAAATCGTACAGTTATCGAAGAAGGAAGAGCAGGAGGCTTATCATGACAATCATTCATGAAGAGAACATTTTTTTACAACAGCCATTAGATAGTCAAGAAGAAGCATTTAAGTTTTTAGCAAAGCAAACATTCTGTTTAGGAATCGCTCATGACGAAAAAGAAGTATATCAAAAACTTCTAGAAAGAGAAAAAGAAGGCACTACAGGAATAATGTCAGGTTTTGCTATCCCTCATGCGAAGTCTCATACAATCAATGAACCTAGTTTGATTATCGTCACACTGAACAAAGGAATTGAATGGAACAGTTTAGATAGACAGTCAGTTGATTTTATTTTTTCGTTATTTATCCCAGATTCAGAAGCAGGAACGACTCATTTGAAATTATTGTCTCTCGTTGCACGATCATTGATGCGAAAAGAGGTTACAGAACAGTTGAGAGCAGCAAAATCAAAAACAGAAATAGCCGCAATATTAACTAAAGAAATAGGTGAAGATATATGAAGAAAATGAGTATAGAAAAACAGGAACGTTTGAAGCGATTGACGGATGAAGCTGGAATTATTAGCGCGTTAGCTATTGACCAGCGTGGTGCTTTGAAGAAAATGATCAACCAATATAAAGAAGCTACATCAGAAGATATCATCCAATTTAAACAGATGGTTTCTCAGTACCTGACTCCGTATGCTTCCGCTATTTTACTCGATCCAGAATATGGTCTGCCTGCAGCAGCGCTTCGAGAGAAAGGATGTGGCTTGTTGCTAGCTTATGAAAAAACCGGCTATGATGCGAAAATGCCGGGCCGACTACCAGATTTATTGAATAGTTGGTCAGTGAAAAGGTTAAAAGAAGTGGGTGCGGATGCTTGTAAATTTTTATTGTACTATGACGTTGATGAACCAGTAGAGATTAATGTGCAAAAACAAATAGTTATAGAACGGATTGGTTCAGAATGCGAAGCAGAAGGCATACCTTTCTTTTTAGAGATCCTTTCTTATGATGCAACTATTGGCGATCCGTCTTCTCTGGACTACGCAAAAGTAAAACCGCATAAAGTTATTGAAGCCATGCGAGAATTTTCAAAAGAACGTTATCAAGTGGATGTATTGAAAGTAGAAGTGCCAGTGAATATGAGATTTGTGGAAGGATATGGGCAAGAGACTTGTTATAGTCAAGCAGAGGCATCCACGTATTTCTATGAACAATCGAAAGTGACTGAACAACCGTTTATTTTTTTAAGTGCGGGAGTCAGCGCTGCACTATTTCAAGATACATTGCGTTTTGCAAAACAATCAGGTTCGACATTCAATGGTGTCTTATGTGGACGAGCAACATGGGCGAAGGGAGTAGCACCTTTTGTTACCGAAGGCGAAGAAAAAGCGAGTAGTTGGATATTAGAAGAAGGAAAACAAAATATTAAAGAATTAAGTACACTATTAGAAGAAACAGCGACATCTATTTATGTTAAGAAGTAAGAAAAAGGATTGTCTGAGTGACAGATTCGAAAAAATAATTAGTTATTTAAAAAAATGTTTGTCAAATTTTATAGAAAAAAAGTATAAAACTGCAAAAGTTATCTAAAACTATTAATAACGTTTGTCATTAATAAGCTATTTTTGATTGTTGTAAATGATATTGGAAGTAATAAAACGATAGTTGTAGGAATATCATAGGGATTAATGTGGATTACGCTGCTTGATAAGTTAGTCCATTTTGACGGATCGCTTATGTGGTTCGTCTTTTTTTCTGTTCTTTTATTGGTAACTTGTATTTTTAAGGTATCTTTGTCTATTCAAACTATAAAACTTCGGATCGTTGTTATAATAGCTTTTTTAGTCTAAAAAACCTTTGACAAATGATTAAGAATTCACTATTCTTGTGTTGTGGTTATAACCAGTAAAGAAGAGGTAATTTTTATGGAGAGCTCAAATAAAGGAAAATCATTGTATTATCAACTAGTTGATTTATTGAAGGATCGTATCGAAACACAGATGACTCCGCATGATAAGCTGTTATCTGAAAGAGAACTTTGTCAACACTATGGGGTGAGTCGTACCACCGTACGTCTGGCTTTACAGGAATTGGAAAATCAAGGTTATATTTACCGAAGACATGGAAAAGGTACCTATGTCTCTGATTTGTCTGATAAGTCATCGAACTTAGCTGGAGCGTATAGCTTTACAGAAGAAATGCGCGAAATAGGGCGCGTCCCTAAGACGGTCATTTTAGAATTTAGACAAATGGAAGCTAATAAGAGAATTGCTAAGAATTTGAACATCCATTTAGGTGAAACTGTATTTAAACTTAAAAGATTGCGTTTGGCAGATGAAGAGCCATTGATGGTTGAGCGTTCTTATCTACCGGCGAAACTATTTATGGGACTTGATTTGCCGTTACTTGAAAGTAAACCGTTGTATGATGTGTTTTCACAGGATTATGAACAACAAGTTCAATTAGCTGATGAAGAGTTTTATGCAAGTATTGTGCAAAAAAAAGATGCTGTTGTGCTACGAATCGCTGATGGCGCTCCCGTCTTACATCTGACGAGGATAACCTATAACGTGAAAAATGAGATTATCGAATATACGGATAGTGTAGCAAGAGCGGACCAGTTTCATTATAAAATTCGGCATATCCGAAAATGATTGAGAGGGAGAACAACATGTTTGAGCTATCGAAGAACAAATTAAAACAAATAGGTGCAGCAATCACGACACAAGAAATAAAACAACAACCAGATCTCTGGAAAGAAACAATCGATAGATTGATGCAAAGCCAAGAAAATTTAGCTCTATTTTTTGATCAAATAAAAAAAGAAGCAAACGGAAGAAGAATACGTGTTATTTTTACGGGTGCAGGAACGTCTCAATATATTGGGGATACGCTCTTACCCTATCTAAATGAACATGGAGACAATCAGTTTTTTGTCTTCCACAGTTTTGGCACGACAGATATTGTAGCTTCACCAAAAGAATTTTTGTTTCCAAATGAACCGACTTTATTAGTTTCATTTGCTCGCAGTGGCAACAGTCCAGAAAGTGTAGCGGCTGTGCAAATTGCAAATGAACAAGTTGAAACATTGTTTCATTTGACGATTACTTGTGCTGAAGAGGGGATGTTGGCAAAAAACGCACAGGATGATAAACAGAATTATCTGTTATTGATGCCAGAGAGAGCAAACGATGCAGGTTTTGCTATGACAGGAAGTTTTACGTGTATGTTATTGAGTGCTTTATGGATCTTTGATCAAACAGCAATGGAGAAAAAAGAAAGATATCTTGAACAATTAGTTACAATCGGTCAAGATCTTCTTTCAAGAGATCAAGAAATTCAAAAGTTATTACCTGATTTTTTTGAACGGATCGCTTATCTGGGGTCAGGAAGTTTGGCAGGTGCGACAAGAGAAGCACAATTAAAAATTTTAGAATTAACAGCAGGTAAAGTTGCTACAATTTTTGATTCTTCGATGGGGTTCCGTCATGGACCAAAGTCTTTTTTAAATAGTGAGACACTCGTTGTAGGTTTTGTGAGCAATCAACCATATACGCGAAATTATGACTTAGATATTTTAGAGGAAATAAAAGAAGATCGGGTCACTGCCAATGTCATTGCGATTGCGCAACCGGGTACTATTGATTTCTCAGGTATGACTGTGCTATTGGAAGACTCGGTGAGTAAATTGCCCGATGCCTATCTTGCATTAGCAATGATTGTGACTGCACAAATCATTGCACTCTATACTTCAATCAAAGTAGCTAATAAACCAGATACACCATCTCCAACAGGCACGGTCAATCGAGTAGTCAAGGGCGTCATCATTCATAAATATGAAACCGAAGGAGAAATGACAGATGAATGAAGAAAAAAATAGGGCAATGGAGAGACTATCAACAAAAGATGGAATTATTAGTGCATTAGCGATCGATCAGCGTGGTGCTCTAAAAAAAATGATCAAATCGTTGGGAAAAGAGCCAAGTGAAGACCAAATCAGTGAATTCAAAGAACTAGTATCAGCTGAGCTAACACCCTATGCTTCTGCTATTTTATTGGATCCGGAATATGGATTGCCAGCAGCAAAAGTCAGAGCAAAAGAGACGGGGTTATTGTTAGCTTATGAGAAAACCGGCTATGACACAACTACGCCTGGTCGTCTACCTGATCTATTAGCGGATTGGTCTTCTCTCAGATTGAAAGAACAGCAAGCGGATGCAGTAAAATTCTTACTTTACTACGATGTTGATGAAGCACCCGAAATCAATCATTTGAAGCATGTGTTTATCGAACGTTTAGGTAGTGAGTGTGAAGGAGAAAATCGTCCCTTCTATTTGGAATTAGTTTCTTATGACGCACAAATAAGCGATAGTTCTTCTCCCGAGTATGCAAAAGTCAAGCCCCACAAAGTTATTGAGATGATGAAAGAATTTTCTGATCCAAAATATAAAGTTGATGTATTGAAAGTAGAAGTACCTGTCAATATGAATTATGTGAATGGCTATTCCACAGGTGAATTTATTCACAGCAAAGAAGAGGCTGCCGCCTTCTTTAAGGAGCAAAGTGAAGCGACTCCATTACCATTCATTTTTTTGAGCGGGGGTGTTTCAACAGAATTATTTCAACAAACACTGATTTTTGCTCATAAATCGGGTTCCACATTCAATGGTGTATTGTGTGGACGTGCGACATGGAAAGATGGGGTCAAAGCATACGTCGAAAATGGAAAAGACGGAGCTATTCATTGGTTAAGAACAAATGGGAGAGAAAACATCGAGACTTTAAATAAAGTAATAAATGAAACCGCTACCCCTTGGTTCAATAAAACAAAAAGCAAAAAGGTGAAGATGAAATGATTACGACAGTTACCTTGAATCCTTCCATCGATATCGCTTATACAGTTGAAGAATTAAACCTCGACAAAGTCAATCGAGTTGAAACAGTCAATAAAACAGCGGGAGGAAAAGGAGTGAATGTGGCGAGGGTTCTAAATTTATTAGGAGAAGAGGTGATAGCTACTGGTTTAATAGGTGGCCAGCACGGTGAGTATCTAAAGAACCAGCTAGATCAGTTAGGGATCATGCATCAGTTTGTTCCAATTAAAGGAGAGACAAGAGATTCTATTGCTATCCTGCATGGTTCGAGACAAACAGAGCTTTTGGAACAAGGCCCCTTCATAACAAAGAAAGAACAACAGACATTTACCGATCATTTTAAGCAGCTCCTCGAAATATCAGATATTATGACAATCTCAGGAAGTTTACCCCAAGGATGTCCTCTTGATTACTATAAGCAATTGGTTGCTTTAGCTGATAAAAAAGGGAAAGACATATTACTAGATACTTCTGGTAAATTTTTGCTTGAAGTATTGAAAGGTAAGGAGAAGCCACTACTTATCAAGCCCAATCTGGAAGAACTAGGAGAACTGATTGGCCAACGTATCTGTTCTTCGATTCAATTAGAAAAAATTCAGTCCTTATTAGCTCATCCAATATTTGAAGGAGTGCCATGGGTTGTTGTTTCTTTAGGAGAGAGAGGTGCTGTGGCAAAAGTTGCTCAGTGTTTTTACGAAGTCATTATTCCTAAAATATCAGTTGTTAATCCTGTTGGTTCAGGTGATGCGACCCTTGCAGGATTGGCCAATGCGTTATCAAAAAGGCAATCAAACGAAGAGATTCTCGCATTTTCTATGGCTTGCGGCATGGCAAACGCGCAACAAGAGAAAACTGGCTGGATCGACCCTATGAACGTTACGATGTTGATGAAACACATTCAAGTTAAGAAAATCAAATGAACTTAAATGTAAAAGAAAGCGTTTTCTTTAGTTGGGAGGGAATTTGTTCTTGGCTTAAAAATGAAATATAAGAAAGAAAAAAATGAAAACGTTATCTTTGAAACAGAAGGGATATTTGATGATGTCACAGATTTAATTGAACAACTAATAGAAAAAATAGATAAGGAGAATGCATGATGGCAATTATTGGTGTAAGAATCGATGGACGTTTGATACATGGACAAGTAGCAAATCTTTGGACAACGAAGCTGAATATTAGTCGAATCATGGTCGTGGATGATGAGGTAGCCACAAACACAATTGAAAAAAGTGGATTGAAGTTAGCGACTCCAGCAGGGGTAAAATTAAGCATTTTGCCAATTGAAAAAGCAGCAACAAATATTTTAGCTGGCAAATATGACTCTCAACGAGTATTGATCGTAGCAAAAAAGCCAGATCGAATCTTATCTTTAGTAGAAAAAGGAGTTCCTATCAAAGAAGTAAATGTGGGGAATATGTCACAAACGAATGAAACACGGTCCATTACAAAATCAATCAATGTGGTAGATGCAGATATCGAAGTATTTAAAAAATTAGATCAGCTTGGTATACATTTAATTGCTCAAATGGTACCAAACGATAAAGCAGAAGACTTTATGAATCTTTTAATCAAATAGGAGGAATGATCCATGGATATTCAATGGTGGCAGATCTTATTATTAACATTATATGCAGGTTATCAAATTTTAGATGAATTACAGATCTATTCTTCAATGAGTGCGCCAGTGTTTGCAGGGTTATATGCAGGTTTAGTAATGGGTGATTTAAACGCAGGTTTGATTATTGGTGGCAGTATGCAGTTGACAGTTTTAGGAGTGGGGACGTTTGGAGGCGCATCAAAAATAGATGCCAACTCTGGGACTATTTTAGCAACTGCCTTCTCGATTTCTCTTGGAATGAATCCAGAACAAGCGATTGCTGCTATTGCAGTGCCTGTAGCAAGCTTAATGATCCAATTGGATATTTTAGCTAGATTCGCTAACACATACTTTGCCCATCGTATTGACCGTCACGTAGAAGACATGAATTATCAAGCAATCGAACGCAATTTCTTAATGGGAGCTTTACCTTGGTCGCTCTCTCGTATGATTCCTGTATTTTTAGCTTTAGCATTTGGTGGTGGATTAGTTGAAAATGTTGTTTCTGTTTTAAACGGGAATCTAAAATGGCTAGGCGATGGGCTCTCAGTAGCAGGAGCTGTTTTACCAGCTGTTGGGTTTGCCATTCTTCTGCGCTATTTACCAGTAAAAAAACATCTTTCTTATCTTATTTTAGGATTTACGATCACGGCATTATTAGCAACGTTATTCTCTAATGTTCAATTATTAGGAACAAGTGTGGCAAGCGTTGTTAAAGATCTTCCGGCAACTTTCAATTCGCTGCCGATGCTTGCTGTAGCATTGATTGGTCTAGCACTAGCAATGATCAGTTATAAGAATGATCAAAACAAAGACCATCAACCATTAGCTAGTGAGCCATCACATTCTGTTGAGGGGGAAATCGAAGATGACGAAATCTAATTACAAATTAACAAAAGAAGATTTTAAGCAAATCAATCGAAGAAGTTTGTTCACTTTTCAATTAGGTTGGAACTATGAGAGAATGCAGGGTTCTGGCTATTTATATACTATCTTGCCACAACTAAGAAAAATATATGGAGACAACACACCAGAATTAAAAGAGATGATGAAAACACATACGCAATTTTTTAATACTTCTAATTTTTTTAATACAATCATTACTGGGATTGATCTTGCAATGGAAGAAAAAGAAGGAATTGCTTCCAAGGAAACCGTATCGGGGCTGAAAGCTGGATTGATGGGTTCCTTTGCAGCGATTGGAGATTCCGTATTTGCTGCTTTGATTCCAACGATTTTTGGGGCTTTGGCGGCGAATATGGCAACTGATGGAAATCCGATAGGTGTGTTTATATGGATTTTTGCTCAGATCGTTGTCATGGTTTTTCGTTGGAAGCAACTTGAATTTGCATACAAAGAAGGAATTTCCTTAGTTACTACTATGCAATCTCGCTTAACTGCATTAACGGACGCAGCCACTTTATTAGGGGTATTCATGGTAGGGGCATTAGTTGCGACAATGATCAATGTTAAATTTTCATGGGCACCAACGATTGGCGACGTGACATTGAATATGCAAAACTATATCGATATGATCTTACCTAAAATTTTACCCGCTGGGATCGTCGGCGGTGTTTATTGGTTGTTAGGAAAGAAAAATATGACTCCTACTCGAGCGATTTTTATCGTATTAATTGTGTGTGTTGCTTTATCTGCATTGGGTGTGATTTCGAAATAAGGGAGAGCGAAAAATGAGTAGACAATTGGTATTGATTAGTCACGGAAAATTTTGTGAGGAATTGAAAAAAAGTACAGAAATGATCATGGGGCCTCAAAAGGATATCTACACGTTACCTTTATTACCAGAAGATGGCACTGAGACATACAAGCAAAAGTTTCTCACTGTCACAGATTCGTTAAATGATTTTGTGGTACTATGCGATCTTTTAGGCGGTACACCTGCAAATATCATTTCTAAACTAATAATGGAAGGACAACAGTTTACTCTTTATGCTGGGATGAATCTTCCGATGGTCATTGAATTTATCAACTCACAAATGATTGGTTCAGAGCCCGAGTTTGTTCGTGCAGGATGTGAAAGCATTGTCTTTGTCAACGAATTAATTAATGGAATAGCAGAAGAGGAAGAGTAACAAAAAAGATGAGGGCTTAGCTCTCATCTTTTTTGTCCTATGTTTTTATTTTCGCTTTTGCTGCTTTCCTGCATTGCGGCCTTTATTGTTTGTACTGTTTTTGGGTTGCTTGATTTGTTTGGTTGCTTGTTTGCTGTCAGCTGGTTTAGCTGATTCTGTCACATCTTTTCTTGGAGTGACGACTTGTTTTGGTGGGTTTTGCTTCAACTCTTCTGCCACTTGTGCTTTCAACCGTGGTTTCATCATAACGTTTGTGATGAATGTTTGCAGACAGCTGAACACACCACCGACTACCCAGTAAAGTGTAACACCGGCTGGCGCACTGATCGACATGAAGACGATCATAGCAGGAGAGACGATCAGCATCGTACGCATCGTCTTTTTCTGTTCTTCAGGAATACCGATCGTTGAGATATATCCTTGAAGCAGATAAGCGACCCCTGCAATGGCAACAAGCACCATACTTGGTGAGCCTAAATCGATGCCGTAGAAAGATGATTCCCGAATACCTTCTGTATAACGTGCCGTAAAGTATAAGGCAGAGAAGATCGGCATTTGGATCAATAGAGGCAGACAGCCGATTCCGCCGGTCATACTCAATCCGTTTTCGCGGTATACTTGCTGCATTTCTGCTTGTGCTGCCATTTGTTCTTCACGTGTTGTTGCAGCTTTTAGCTTTTGTTGTGCTGCTTCAACTTGTGGTTTTAACGCTTGCATTTTTTCAGATTGGATCATTGTTTTTTTCGATTGACTAATACCTAGTGGCAAGATGATGATACGGACGATCACAGTCATTGCAATAACTGCCCAGCCATAAGACCAATTGAAATTCTCAACTAGATATGTAATCGCTTGGCCCATAGGATGGACGAGTACTCGATAAACGATTCCCGAAGTGTCAGGGTTTCCGTTTGAATCCATCCGCACACAGCCAGATAAAAAGAGCAGGATACTGACAAGTCCGGATCCCAATAACCAGTTTTTCCATTTATTCATAGAATACTTCCTCTTCTATAATTTTTACACAAACTTAACTATACTAAAAAAGCGCATGGAATTCAATCAACTTCATAGAAATTTCATATAAATATTCGTTCTTTTACGTAGCGAAAAATTTTGAAAAAAAGACAAAAAATCAAGAAAGAAATACTAGGAAAAAGTAGGATGATTCCAAGTGTTTCTTTCTTATTTTAATAAACTAAAAACTTTTTTTATTCTGCCCGAAAAAGCGGAGTCAAATGAACTCACTGCAAGTGATAGATCAGCTTTTTCACTGCTGTCCGAAATGTTTGATGCAGACTAGCTTTTTCGCAACCTTATTGACGGTGTTCAAAAGCTTGCATCTACGGCATTAAGTCCAGCCTGTTGAAAAATATGGAGAGCTATTTTTCACAACCTGTTCTTAATGCTTGATGCAGACCAGCTTTTTCACAACCTAACTGACGGTGTTTTATCAGCTGCCTCTCGGTATTAAGTCATTACATTTCAAAATATGAGAAGCTATTTTGAAAATGTTTCTCCTTAATACTCGAGGCAAAGCGCCTCAAAAACAACCTTATCCCACCACATCAAATTTCTTTCGTTCCTCAATCATCGGGTCTTCTTGGACATCCACATACTGCACTCGTCCACTTGGGCTCGGAGATTTCTTGACTTCTTCAATAAATTTCTGGATGATGTCGTCATTGCCGATTGCTTCGATTGTGACTGAGCCGTCGTCTTCGTTTTTTACCGTTCCAGTCACGCCTAGTTGATCAGCAACCATCTTGGTCATGTAGCGAAATCCTACGCCTTGGACGCGTCCTTGGACGTTCATTTTAACTTTACGCATGTTCGTCACCTTTCTTTCCTATTTTATAAATTAATGATACCGATTTTTTTAGGATGAAACAAGCTCAAGCACCTATTCCATGATATAATCATGGGGAGGTGAGGAATGTGAAAGAGATCCAATCAGCAAAAAATCCAAGAATCAAAGAATTAAAAAAACTACATAAAAAGAAATATCGGGAAGAAAAGGAAGAATATCTTTTGGAAGGGTTCCATCTGATTGAAGAGGCTGCGTCGTCTGATGCAGAAATAAAAGAACTTTTTGTGACACAGCGAGGCATGAAAGAATGGGGAGACTGGCTGGCCGCAAACAAAGAGATTTCTACTTTTCTAGTTTCGGATGAGGTCATGGATGCTGTATCGGATCTACCTACACCACAAGGGATCTTAGCAGTGATGGCGTTAACGGCTGAAGGCACGCCAGATTTTTCAGGAGGTTGGCTGTTATTAGATAATGTACAAGATCCTGGAAATGTAGGGACGATGATCCGTACGGCAGATGCATTTGATATGGCTGGTGTTTTATTAGGCAAAGGAACGGCAGATATTTATAGTACAAAGGTGCTGCGGAGCATGCAGGGAAGCAATTATCATTTGCCTGTGTTGCAAAAAGATTTGACAGAAGTGATCCCTTTAATGAAAGACAAAGGGTTTACAGTGTATGGCACAGAATTAAATGAAGAAGCACACGCATTAGACAAAGTAGAAAAATCAAATAACTTCGCAATAATCATGGGAAACGAAGGTCAGGGAGTAAGTCAGGAAATCTTGTCTTTGACTGATCAGAACGTATATATCCCGATGAAAGGAAATGCGGAATCATTGAATGTTGGGGTTGCGGCAGGGATTGTTCTTTATCATTTTTCTTTATGATTAAGGAACTATTAAGCTTTGGCTATTTTATCCAAGGCGACTAGAATAATCCGAACACTGGTGGTATACTTAGATCAATTTCAGAAGAAAATGAAATTCAAAAAGGTGGCAGATCGATAATTATGACAGAAAAATGGCGTGAAGACGAAGAATATATGTCTTATGTAGAAGATCTTTTAGAAACAGAAGCAGTGAAAAAATTAGCGAATTACACACAGCATGTTCATTCCACTCGTTTGGAGCATTCCATCAGTGTTTCTTACTATAGTTATCTGCTCGCAAAAAAATGGGGTGGCAATGCTAAAGCAACAGCGCGTGCTGGACTTTTGCATGATCTGTTCTACTATGATTGGCGTACGACGAAATTTGATGAAGGTACACATGCGTATATCCATCCAAGAATCGCTGTAAAGAATGCAGAAAAGATCACCGAATTGTCGGATCTTGAGCGAGATATCATTTTGAAGCACATGTGGGGCGCAACGATCGCACCGCCTAAGTACAAAGAAGGATATATCGTAACATTTGTAGACAAATACTGCGCAGTCAAAGAAGCCGCTCAGCCTATGTCAGCAAGTATGCGTAAGAGATGGCAACGTTACTTTGGAAAAGAATCTTCGATTTAACAGGTAAAACCAATAATAGGTCATATTCCGAGAAAATCTAGCCGATTTTCTCGGTTTTTTCTGTTTGCAGTTGACTATCTGGTCAAGATACAGTTTACTTTTATTTATCGAATGAATCATGTACATAGAAGAATGAACATTAAAGGGGGTGATGATAAGATGCAAAACGTATCTTATTTAAAAGAGTCCGGGATCTTCAGGTAACACATACTTTGCAGAAGATCACTTTTTTCTACAAAGTATGCACTTTGGATAGAAGAAAGGACTTTAAAATCATGGAACAAACAATGAAACCATATCAATATTTTTTTATAAAAAGAGAAGTTGATCAGTTATTAAATGCGTACTCATCTGTCAATGACTCAAAAACGGTACAAACGGTTCAGGCTCTAGCAGCTGAAAAGATTCGCGATGTATTAGGTTACGAACCACCAGAAATCGATACGTTTTTAGCGACAGTTTTAGATATAAAACTGACAAAAACGCAAGCAGAACGAGCATTGGAGGAGCTGAAACAAATCGTCCAGCCGTTTATGCAGCCGAGCAAACCACAAATCGATAAATTATTCCGAAAAGTGAAAAAACTCAAACAACCAGCTTGGAACGAAATCGACTTGCAAGCACATACGTACATCGGTTGGAATGATCCAGGGACACAAAAAAAATTCATGGTTTATTACGAAGATGGAAAATTAAAAGGGATCAGCGGTACTTTATCACCCACGATTAATAAGGGAATCTGTGCAATCTGTCAGAAAACATCGAATGTTTCGCTCTTTCTTTCTACAACGAAAGCCGGTTCTGATGGCACGTATACGAAAAAGGGGAATTATATTTGTCATGATAGTGACCAATGTAATCAACAGTTAACGAAATTAGCTCCTTTCTATGAATTTGCTGAACGTGTAAAGAAAGAACGATAATTTTATTGTTTTTTACAGAAAAGTATGCTATCTTTTAATGGAAGTGAATAGGTGATGGTGTTCGCCTTTAAATGCTAACGTAAGATAGCTAATGACGCCTACTAAAGTCTGGGGACAGCCCCTTTCTTTAGTAGGCGTTTTTTTATTTGAGGAGGAATTTTTTATGGAAAAACAATTACCGAGTCCAGTGCGTATTTTGGCGTACATGCTGAAGTGGCTGGTGATTACAGCGATTCTGGGAGTATTCATGGGGAGCTTGTCTGCTTTTTTCTTAAATAGCCTGACATTTGTGACAGATATCCGACTAGCACACCCTTGGCTCCTTTATCTACTACCAGTCAGTGGTGCTCTTTTTGCTTATCTTTATGCGTATCACGGCGGTCTTTCTAGTCGTGGGAATAACTTAGTGATCGATCAAGGGAATGGAGGAGAAGAAAACATCCCGTTGCGGCTCATTCCATTGACCTTGTTTGGGACCATCACTACTCATTTATTTGGGGGATCTGTTGGTCGTGAAGGAACAGCAGTCCAAATGGGGGGAGCATTAGCTGATAATATAGCCCATTTGTTCCGATTGGATAAAGCAGAACGGGAGATTTTGATTATCAGCGGGATCAGTGCCGGTTTCAGTTCTGTATTTGGCACACCTTTAGCCGGAACATTGTTTGGATTAGAAGTGTTGGCAATCGGGAAAGTCCGAACAGAAGCGATCTTCCCTAGCTTCTTTGCTGCGCTTTTTGCAAATTTCATGACGGAAAACTATGGTGTTTCTCATCTACATTACCAAATGGGTGTGATTCCTGAATGGAATATGTTGCTGTTCTTCAAAGTTTTTGTTGCTGGGATTGCTTTTGGTGGGATTGGTTGGGTATTCAGCCGTTCGATCGTCTTTTTAAAAGCACGTTATACGCAATGGATTCCTCATCCTGTTTGGCGAAATACGATAGGTGGAGCAGTAGTTGTAGCCGCAGCGTTGATTTTGCAAACACAACGTTACCTTGGGTTGAGTCTTCCGTTATTGCAGGAATCATTTAATGGACAGGCACATGCATATGATTTTATTGGGAAATTATTCTTCACAGTCTTGTCTTTAGGTGCGGGGTACCAAGGGGGAGAAGTGACACCACTGTTTGAGATTGGTGCAACACTTGGCGCAGCACTAGCACCTTTGCTCCATGTTTCTGTTCCTTTTCTTGCTGGATTGGGTTTTATCGGGGTATTTTCTGGTGCGACAAATACACCAATTGCCTGTTTTGTGATGGGAATCGAATTATTTGGTTCACAAGCTGCTGTTTACTTCTTTATGATCTGCTTGATCAGCTTTATGTGTTCAGGGAACAGCGGTATTTATTCTGCACAGCAAGTAGCCGTCAAAAAAGGAATACTATTCTTGCCAATCGTCAAGAGAATAAAAGAAAAAAACAAGGTGTGACATATGTTTTGTCACACCTTGTTTTTTTTTAGAAAAGTAAAGTGATCAGTGATAAGAATGCGGAACCTGCGAAAAGCAATCCGCAAATGATCATATGTCTTTTTTTGTTCATCATCAAGATGGCGATGTATTCTCTTAAGAACGCGTTAGGCAAGTAATAGAAAGCTGTTTTTGCCCCAATACCATTTGCCTTCAGTTTCGCTTGTCGTGCATAGAGACCAGCTCTGAAAATGTGGTAATTGTTGGAACTGAAGATTGCGCGATAGGGACCTTTCATTTGCTGATCCATGATTTCCTTTGAATAGCGCATATTCTCCAAAGTGGTTGTCGAATTGGTTTCGACAAGAATATCTCTTTCAGGAATTCCTTGTTCCATGGCATATTGTTTCATCGCAATTGCTTCTGGTACTTTTTCGTCTGCTCCCTGTCCACCCGACATTAATAAGATAGGCGGATTTAATGTCGCACGGCTTTGTGCCCAATAAAAAGCAATTGCCTTATTAATTCGCTTGGCAAGAAGAGGAGAAACTGTTTCTCCATTGATCAACCCGGCGCCTAACACAACGATGAAGTCTTGGTTGTATCGAGGGCGGTTGAACTGATACAAGAATGAGACAGTCAAAAAGTTGTAGAATACGATAAATAGATAGATCAAGATCAATGGAATACATAAAAACAAAGCATTTATCCATTGCGGCAAATATTTTAACAAGAAAAAGTCAAAAACAAGAAACAATGTAAGAAAAATGGCTAGTATCAACGTTAAAAGATTAGCTAATGAATGCGATTCTCTACGTAAAACTGTGACACCGTTCCAAAAAAGAAAAACGATCAATCCATAAATCCCGAATAGAAGGACAAGCAGTAACGGGATCGTGATCAAGGCAATCAGTCCGCCAAGAAAAATATTTTGTGTTTCGTATAGCAAGACAAATAAGTAGATGCCAAAACTAATGAGGAAAACATTGAATAAAAGACCATTCAGCAGCCTTCGCTTTTCTGAAAAATAGGAAAAGGCAAAGATACTGAAAAAACCTAAGGGAATCAAAAAATAAAAGGTCGAATAAAAAATTTCCAACACGACAAAATAAGTCAAGATTACCGCAAATGTCCACGTACTGCTGTAAAAGAACAAGGAAGGATCCTTTTTCTGTTTTCGCCAATAAACGATGGAGAATACCCCAATAAGATAGAGAACCAAAAAAATCAGATCTCTGGTTAGATTCATAAATTCAACTCCTTTTTCTTATACAGTATAACGAAAATAGATGAAAAAAGCTGTTATTTAAACTAGAAAAAGCAAAAAAACATCTTTCTCACGGAAAGATGCTTTTTTCTTTTTGTTCAATTAAAAGAAGTTGCCGAAAAATTCTGCGACACGTCGCCAGCCAATAACGAAAATATTTGCTTTTTCTACGGTTTTATCCGTGATGATTTCTGTGGATGGCGCGTTGTTGTCTTCTAAATAACCTAATTTATCCTCTGCCAAGGTGATCGTTGCGGTACCGATTTTTGTCCCTTTATCCATAGGTGCTTGGATCTCATTGTCAGTGACTTGCTTTTTGTCAAGAGTTGGTGTGATTGTTAATTTTCCAGTATCCATGTCGTTCCGTACCCATACTTTTACAGGACTTTTAAGCACAACGGGCACTGTTGATTCTTTTCCATCTTTTACATCAATGGTTTTTAGACTAGGAATACTTGCATTGGCTTTTCCAAGCTCTTTTTCTGACCAATTGTCGTAGCAATAATCCATTAAGCGGGCTGTTTCATTGAAACGGGCACTTGGGTTTTCCGCATGGCCGTCTGCATTTAATACGACAGTGATGATTCGTTGATCGTTTTTAGTGATCGTACCGACGAAACAGGCACCTGCAAGCTCAGTCGTACCAGTTTTTAATCCGTCCACGCCTTCTTTATAATTCACGAATCCTGGGAGCATCCAGTTCCAGTTGACCATTTCCACGGGTGATTGCGTGTTTTCGCCAAACATTTGTGTCGTAGTGCTAGATACGTCCAGTATTTCTGGAAAATCCAAGATCAAATGACGGGCCACGATGGCCACATCTTGAGCAGACATTTGATTTTCGTCGTTTTCTCCAGTACCTTCTGGTCGGTTTTCGCCAAGATAAGAGTTATTCAGTCCTGATGCATTAACGATCGTTGCATCTTTGATTCCCCAATCTTTCAATTGTTCTTTCATTCGTTCAGTGAATTTTGCTTCGCTGCCAGAGATTTTTTCTGCCAAGGCAACCATTGAAGCGTTGGCTGACTGGATGATTGCAGAGTCGAATAATTCTTTAACGGTGTAGGTATTTTCTTTATGCAAAGGAACATTTGATAAATCTGGGGTGACACTCAAATTTTCTGCATAATCTGAAATTGAAACTTTATCATCCCATGATAGTTTCCCTTCTTTTACTTGATCAAGGACGATGTAAAGACCGATGATTTTTGTGATTGAAGCGATCCCCATGGTTTTTTCTCCATCTTGATCATAAAGAATCTTACCGCTTTGCGCATCTACAGCAAAGGCTGCTTTTGCATTTACTTTGAAAGTATCTTCAGCTTGCACAGCAACAGCTGGTAGAAAAGAAGCAAGGCAAAGAATGAGACTAGCCAATAATAGGACTAGACGTGTTTTTTTTATGGACATATCCGATCTCCTTGTATTTAATTTGTTTCGCTACAAATTAAAATTTTATCAGAGAGGGAAGAGAGTTTCAATGTTTCTGAAAAAAACTTTAGGATAAGAACGCGCGTTATGAAAAGGTTAGCGGTCATTTTTTCGTACTTTTACAGGGACAGGCTGTGTTTCCGCCTCTAATAAGCGGGAAGCGCTGAAAGCAAATAAGCTGATGATACTTAATAAACTAAAAATCATAATCAAATGCATAAGGTCCACCTCTTTTATTCTTTTTCTTAGTCTAACAGCCTTTCATGAAGAATAGTTGAAGACTGTGCCCAAATAATTGAGGAAATTATGAAGATAACTTAAAAAAATTGCAAAATATCCAACTGTAGAAACCGTTTTATTTTTTTAGATACGTTTTATTGTATGGAAAAATAGTGTTGTGGTAGACTTTAGATAGACACAAAGGAATGATTTTTTTAGGAGGGGTACGTTTATGGCAAAAAAGGATAAAGAACTATTGTCACAATTGACTTCAGAAGGCGCTAAAGGACCGTTCGTCACGATCATGCTGAATACGCATGTCGCACATCAAGATGTGGAAAAAGATCAAATCAAATTCAAAAATTTTGCAAAAGAAGCAAAGAAACGGTTTGAAAAAAAATATTCCGAGCATGACTGGTCCCCGTTCCAAGAAAAAATTGAAAATTTGTTAGGAGATCCTTCGTTTTGGCGTAGTGCAACTACGAGTGTAGCGGTCATTATAACTGCTGATCAAACCTATATCCATCGTTTGAGTATCCCGGTAGACGATCAATATTATGTAAGTGATCTTCCTTATTTACTGGCCATTATCAAAAATGGACAGTTCAACTATTCCTATTATCTGTTGGGATTGAACCGCGACTCCATGAAATTGTATGAAGTCAGCAACAAACAAGTAAAAGAAGTGTCTCTACCAGAAGGGGCACCGGTCGATGTCGTTACTGCATTGGGATCTGAACTGACAGGTGGCGGTTTGAACTTCTCTTCTAATGGAGGGGGCGGTGCCCGAGATGGCGTGACTTTCCATGGTGTGAATCCAAAAGATGAAGAAGTAGAGATCGATTGGGTCAACTATTACCAAGCAGTTGATACGTACTTGAAGGATTCTTTCGAAAATCCTGAACAATGGCCGATTTATTTATTCGCTCTACCAGAAAATCAGACGATGTTCAAAAAAATCGCCAAAAATCCTTACTATTGTGCAGACGTTGCGATTTCTGCTTCTCCAGCACAACTATCCTTTAGAGATATCGAAGAAGGAGCGAAGAAGCTGTCAAGTGAATTAGCAGCCCAAGAATCAAAAGAGTACAATAAACTTTTAGATAAGAAATTCATCGATCAGTTAGTTGATATCGTTCCAGCTGCGAAAGAAGGAAAAGTATCCCATTTGTTTATCGCTACGTCAAACTTAGCTGATGGTTTCGGAGAAGATCCTGAAACAGAATATGATCGGCGTCAAGTGCTGAATGCTTTGGCAGACGATGTGATTATTAATGGTGGGAAAGTGTTTATTTTGGATCAAAAAGATGCGCCAGATGAAAAGAGTCTGACAGCGATTCTTCGTTATTAAAAGAGGTTGTGAAATCAGTGTTTTGATCTGAGTATTAGAGAGGAAAAGCTGTTCTGCATCAAGAAATAAGAAGAGATTTACGAAAATTATTTCTCAAATTTTTGTGAAATTTCGGCTTATTTCCGAAGAAGCTACTTCTGGAACACCGTTTAAAGGAGAGGTCGTGACATCGTCACGACCTCTTTTTTGACGATTATGATACAAAAAACACCATTTATGAATGAAATGCAAATAACGGTCGTTCTTGAGATATGATTTTAATTGGGAAAAACTTATCGATAAGGAGGTCTTTATGAAAAAAAGACTGTTATGGTGTTTGCTGTCTCTATCCCTAAGTTTAACAAGTCAACCAGTTTTTGCAGAAGAAACACAGCGTTCTCTAAGCACAGGCGCACGTATGTACAAAAATATTTATGCGCAGACATCAGCGTTTGATTCTGCGTTCCCTGAAACAGAAGAACGGGCTTTGCAGCCAAGGTTTGGCTATTTTTGGTATTGTCCGTCATGTGATTACGAAAGTTGCTGGCATTTCTTCCATTCAACAGCTGCAGCTTTTGCTGTTACCCATGCTCAGAAATATGATGGGCATCATCCTGTCATTTATGAGGTATAGGTATGAACAAAAAAGAAAAATTAATCTCGTTGATCGTATTGGTCTGCCTTGTTCTTCTGGTCACTGTCATAGGCTATCAGAAATACCATGAGAACATCAGACCTACTAAAGAGTCTTCCCCATCCTCAACCGGTGAAACAGAAACAATAAATAGTCAGACAGAATAATTTTTTAGTTTAAAGAGGTGCAATGGGTCGAAAGAGGGGTATCTGAACAATAGAACGTTTGTCATTAAGAAAGTTCGGTTTTTCACTTGATGTAATCGCTGAGAAAACATTTTTTTATAAAAAAATATCGAAAAACTCTAGCGTTTTTGTAAACGGTATGATATACTATAGGAGTAGTTTTTGTTCGGTAATCTGTGGTAGCTTGTTTCAAATAAACATCTTCCAGATATACACCATTCAAGTAATTGCAAAATATGTGTTGAAACACAAGGAGGATTTTTATTATGGAAACAGGTACAGTAAAATGGTTTAACTCAGAAAAAGGATTTGGATTCATCACTGCAGAAAACGGAAACGATGTATTCGTTCATTTCTCAGCTATCCAAGGCGACGGATTCAAAACTTTAGAAGAAGGCCAAGCAGTAACTTTCGACGTTGAAGAAGGTCAACGCGGACCTCAAGCAACAAACGTTACTAAAGCTTAATTCACCCATACTAAAAATAAAAGTCCAGACATTTACGTGTCTGGGCTTTTTTGTCTTTTTTTCCTTAAAAAGCGATGAGAGTATTTTTCTGCACTTTGTAGTATAATTTCAAAAGAACATTAGAGGCAGGAGAAGAGGAAGATATTTTGAAACCAAGAACTTATGCAGTCGTTGATATCGAGACGACTGGGACGAATCCAAAAGAAGATCGGATCATCCAATTTGGCTGCGTCATGATTGAAGCTGGTCGGATTACTTCACGTTTTTCGATCGATATTCATCCAGGGCGGAAGATTTCAAAACAAATCCAGCATTTAACAGGGATCACGAATCAACGCGTCCAAAAAGCGCCTTATTTTGAAGATGTCGCCCAAACGATTTACAATCTTTTGGCAGACACCATATTTGTCGCGCATAATATTTATTTTGATTATAATTTTTTGAACCATGAACTCATGCGATGCGGACTTCCTAGTTTGAAGATACCGGGCATCGATACCGTAGAACTTGCACAAATTTTCTTGCCGACGGAACCAAGTTTTCGCTTAGCTGATTTGTCAGAAAGCCTTGGCTTTATTCATGAGAATCCTCATCAGGCGGATAGTGATGCCGAAGTGACAGGTCAGCTTCTTTTACTGATCGAAGAACGAATGAGGAAATTGCCGATCATCACATTAGAGCAGATTGCACGATTGAGTAGCCATACAGGAATGGATACGAGTCGTTTCATTTACCACGTGCTTGAAGAAATGAAAGAAAACCCGGAGCCCCTTGATCTCTCATTAGAAATTGTCGATGGGCTAGCTTTGCAGAAAAAAGAAGTGGAATTATTCACATCCGTCCATTATGGCGAGCGGACATATCCAAGAAAAAAACAAGCAAAAGAAAAAATGTTTGGTAAAACACTGATGTATCGAAAAGAACAGAACAGGCTGATGAATGCTGTCTACGACCATTTCACAAAGGATGAATCAAAAGATTTGATGATCGAAGCAGCTACAGGAATGGGCAAAACGATTGGTTATCTGTTGCCTTTGAGTTATTTGGCTACACCTGAAAAACCAGCTGTCATCAGCACCGTTTCGCTTGTTTTGCAGCAGCAGATCATGGAAAAAGACATTCCATTACTGAATCAATTGCTACAGCAGCCGATACAACCTGTGATTATCAAAAGCTATCGCCACTATATTGATTTACAGCGTTTTAAAGGTACACTTGTGGAACCGCCGGGACAAAAACAATATGCTTTGTACCAAATGGCTGTCTTAGTTTGGCTAACACAAACGAAGACCGGTGATTTGGATGAATTACATTTAACTAATCTGAACCATGCATTCTTTGCAGATGTCGCGCACAGAGGAACCGGGTTTTTAGCAAGGAATCAGTCGTTTTACAAACAAGATTTTGTGCGTTTCTTGCAAAAGAAAATCAAACAAAGCAATTTTTTGATTGTCAACCATGCATTTTTAGTACAAGAAACACAGCGAAAAGAACCATTGCTTCCAGCTAGTCCTTATTTGTTGATTGATGAAGTGCATCATTTGCCGGAAATTGCTGAAAAAGTAAATGATAAACGACTAAGTATTAACTACTTCCATAAACAAATCCAGCAGCTGGAAGAGCCGAATCAGTTATTTGACCGCATACAAAGTTATTTGCCGAAGGAACATGAAGCCTTACGCTGGTTGTCGATTTATCGAGAAGAACTCTCTGCGCTATGCGAAGCGCAGATTTGCGTGGCAGAGGGATTAATGAACTTAGTAAGCAGCAAACAACCTAACGGACAATATCCAGAAGAAGTCATGATGACAAAAGAAATGTTGGATCAGCTGCCACTGGAATCTGGGACAGCAATGGATCATCTGCAACTTTTCTATCAAGAAATCCAACAACTACAATCACAAATGCGCTTGACTTTTGAGATTATCCAAGAAAGTTGGACCAACCAGATGCGGATCGATTTAGCAAGTTTATATAGCTTATTTGATCAATTAGACAAGCAATACTTGCTGATGGACCAATGGATAGAAGACTGGCGAGATCATTTGATCCATTGGTTCGTTCCCGGGAATACAGCACAGCAGATGATTTTTCATCTCCATGATTTTCAAGCGGCGATGTTGCCGTCAACTGTGTGGTATCCTCGATATGACCATATTCTTTATATTGGAGGAACGCTGAAGATCGGACCTAATCGACAGTATCTCTCTAAACGACTTGGCATTGAAGCAGCACCTCTTAAAGTGATTGCTTCTCCTTATGATTACGAGAAACAGGCAAGAATCTATGTGCCGAAAGAAGCACCTGCAGTCCATCAAGTCAGCAATCAAGCATATATCGATTATTTAGAAGCAGCACTCACAGGATTGATTGAACAAGAAGATCGGCCGATCCTTGTTTTATTCACTTCTCATGATGTTTTGCAAAAGGTATATCAGAAAATGCATTTGTCTATGCTAGAAAAAGGACGTGAAATTCTTGCTCAAGGATTTGGAGGAAGTCGGGAAAAACTTTTGAAACGCTTCATTTTGTCAGAAAAAAGCGTATTATTTGGTGCTGACAGCTTTTGGGAAGGCGTAGATTTACCTGGAGATGCTTTGCAGATCGTTGTAGTCACACGTTTACCCTTCGACAACCCGTTACGTCCGATGGTCAAAGCTAGGAATGCTTATCTGGAATCAGAGGGAATCAATCCTTTTTATCAGGAATCCGTGCCTAAAGCAGCTTTGAAGTTACGCCAAGCATTAGGTCGTTTGATAAGGACGGAGACAGATCGTGGCGTATTACTTATTTTGGATCGGAGATTAGTCACTGCAAAATATGGTGCACGAATCATCCATGCATTACCGAAAAAAGTACCGATAAAAGAGCTAGCTATGGATGAAATCTATCAGGATATCCATGAATTCTTAAAGAAAAATGAAGAAG
Organism: Enterococcus sp. 3G1_DIV0629; assembly: GCF_002141285.1. NCBI lineage: Bacteria > Bacillati > Bacillota > Bacilli > Lactobacillales > Enterococcaceae > Enterococcus > Enterococcus sp. 3G1_DIV0629. The sequence continues at coordinate 462,813 of NZ_NGLI01000001.1, forward strand.
GAAGTTAAAGGTGCCGTCTTTTTTCATCATTAAAATCTGCTATAATGAAAAGGAATGAAGATAAAGGAGCGACGACCCTTGAAGAAAAAACAGACAAAGGAAAAAACGGTTAATCGCGTGTTGCTTGGCTTGATCGTATTTTTATTAGCGGTCATCGTGATCAGCTCGATTTTTTACTTGCGTTCCAGTCGTCCGGCGGTCCAGGCGAAAAAAGAAGCAGTAGAAATCGCAAAGAAATATGCAAATCTCGAGGAAGCCGATCATTTTTACTGGTTTACTCGAAAGAAAACGTACTTTTCATTGACGGGTACGAATGATAAAGGAAAAGAAATCGCCGTTATCATTCCTAAATCTGGTGAAAAAGTAAAAGTATTGGATCAAACGAAGGGATTGACTGAAAACGAAGCGAAACAAACAATTGCTGCAGCTCATCCTGAAATCCAAATCGAAAAAGCAGCTTTAGGAATGTACGATGATCAGCCTGTATGGGAAGTAGTAGGAAAAGAAACAAATGGAAAATTGAATTATTACCTGATTGGTTTTGAATCAGGAGATGAAGTCAAGACAATCAAGGGAATTTAATAGGTAAAGGAATGAATGGGATGGAGTTATCAAAAAGAACGAAACGATTAGAACCATCTGTTACTTTGGCAGCTGCGGCAAAAGCCAAGGCGTTAAAAGCAAAAGGAAGAGATGTGCTGAGTTTGACTGTGGGAGAACCGGATTTTGCGACACCAGAAAACATCCAAGAAGCAGCAATCGAAGCAATCCGCAACGGAAAAGCTAGCTATTATACACCAACAGCAGGAATCCCAGAACTTCGGCAGGCGATCGTTGATTATCTGAAGAAAAACGATGGACTTGTCTATGAATCTTCACAAACGGTCGTAACAGATGGCGCGAAATTTGCTTTGTATACACTTTTTCAAACAATCCTGGACCCGCAAGATGAAGTCATCATTCCTGTGCCTTATTGGGTCAGTTACGGCGAGCAAGTGAAACTGGCAGAAGGTCTTCCTGTCTTTGTGAAAGGGAAAGAATCTAATAACTGGAAAGTTACTGTTGAACAGTTAGAACAAGCTCGTTCAGGAAAAACAAAAGCCGTGATCATCAATTCGCCATCGAATCCGACTGGAATGATTTATAGCAAGAATGAACTGCAGGCAATTGGTGAATGGGCAGTAAAAAATGATATTTTGATAGTTGCTGATGATATTTATGGTCGTTTAGTTTATAATGGCAATGAGTTTACTCCAATTGCAACGATTTCAGAAGCAATCAAAAATCAGACCATCATCATCAATGGCGTGTCTAAGACATATGCGATGACAGGCTGGCGCATCGGTTATGCGGTTGGGAATCCTGAAATTATCAATGGAATGATCGCTATTGCTTCCCAGTCAACTAGCAATCCGACAGCAGTCAGTCAATATGCAGCTGTTGAAGCATTGAAAGGTGAGCAAGATACAGTGGAAGAAATGCGGAACGCCTTTGAAGAACGCCTGAATACGTTATATCCGCTTGTGGCAGAACTGCCAGGTGTTTCTCTTGAAAAGCCGCAAGGAGCTTTCTATCTTTTTCCTAATGTAAAAGAAACGCTACGCATGTGTAAGTATGAAAATGTCACACAATGGGTAGAAGATCTTTTAGAAGAAACAGGGGTAGCACTTGTGACTGGCGAAGGCTTTGGGGCACCAGAAAATGTCCGCATGAGTTATGCGACTGATCGTGCTACGTTAGAAGAAGCGGTACGCAGAATCAAGCAATTTATTGAGAGTAAAAGTCAAAATTAATCCTGAAGAAATTCAAGGAATATAAAAGGAGAGTCATACGTGGAACAAATTCAAATCATCGATTCGAAAAACCATGTGGGAGAAACAGTAACAATCGGCGCTTGGGTCGCAAATAAACGATCAAGCGGAAAAATCGCATTTTTACAATTAAGAGATGGAACAGCCTTTTTCCAAGGGGTGGTTGTAAAAAGCGAAGTGCCAGAAGAAGTTTTCCAAACAGCTAAAAATCTGCACCAAGAAACATCCGTGCTAGTAACTGGAGAAATCCGTGAAGACAGCCGTTCAAAATTCGGTTATGAAATCGGGATTACAAATGTGGAAGTAGTAAGCGAGAGCCACGATTATCCAATCACACCAAAAGAACACGGAACAGATTTCTTGATGGATCATCGTCATTTATGGCTACGTTCTTCAAGACAACATGCGATCATGCAAATCAGAAATGAAATCATTCGTGCAACGTATGAATTCTTTAATCAACATCATTTTGTCAAAATCGATCCGCCAATCTTGACTGGTTCAGCACCAGAAGGCACAACAGATCTATTCGAAACAAACTACTTTGATCAAAAAGCCTATTTATCTCAAAGTGGTCAATTATATATGGAAGCTGCTGCTATGGCTTTCGGAAAAGTCTTTTCATTCGGTCCGACTTTCCGTGCTGAAAAATCAAAGACACGCCGTCACTTGATTGAATTCTGGATGATCGAACCAGAAATGGCCTTCACTCACCAAGAAGAAAGTTTAGAAGTACAGGAGCAATATGTAGCCTTCTTAGTACAAAATGTTTTAGATCATTGCGAATACGCATTGGATGTACTAGGACGAGACAAAGAAGTCTTAAAAACTTATACAAAATTGCCATTCCCTCGTATTACTTACGATGATGCAATCGAATTACTGAAGAAAAATGGATTTGATGACATCGAATGGGGCGAAGATTTTGGTTCACCTCATGAAACGTTCATTGCGAATTCATTCGAACAACCTGTCTTTATCCTAAACTATCCAAAAGCCATCAAGCCATTCTACATGAAACCACATCCAACAAGAGAAGACGTGGTGATCTGTGCAGATATGATCGCACCAGAAGGCTACGGTGAAATCATTGGCGGAAGCGAACGGGCAACGGACTATGATTTCTTGTTAGAACAAATCCGTGATCACGGTTTGGATGAAAAAGAATATTCATGGTACCTTGATTTACGTAAATACGGTTCTGTTCCGCACTCTGGTTTTGGTCTAGGTCTTGAACGAACAGTCACTTGGATTGCTGGTATCGACCATGTGCGTGAAGCTATTCCATTCCCACGTTTGTTGAACCGAATTTATCCATAAGAAGTGATGAAAAAGCTGTTTAGTTTCGAGTATTAAGAAAAATTTTGTGAAAATGGCTTTCCACATTTTTGCATAAATTTGACTTAATACCGAGAAACTGGCTTTTGAACACCGTTTAAGGAAGAGGTTGTGAAATCAGTGCCTTGACCTGAGTATTAGAGAAACAAAACGGAAAAATAGCTTCTCATATTTTACCGTTTTTTGAGCTAATATCGAGGGTCAGCTGATTGAACACCGTTTATTCTAAAAAAGAACTGCGAACTCTCGCAGTTCTTTTTTTTAATACGGGATAAAGGAAGTTTCCAGCAGACAAGAGAAGAAAGCAAAAGAAATTGCTATTTGATTCACAAGGTTCTATAATGAAATCGCAATCAATCAAACATATACAAAGAAGGCGATTCAAATGGAGATCCGATTTGATAATGCTTCTGCTGCTGAAATAAAGCAGCATCTAGCACCTGGAAACAAACTAATATTAACATTCGAAGATGGAGTAGGTCCGTATTCTCAGCATGCAATGATCCACATGCAAGTTCAATTCACCCTTGGAATCATCGGATCAGATATGTCGACAGAAAGTTATGACCAATCTATCCCAAGCAATCTAGGAGAGATATTAGTAAAGGGATATTCGTTGGCAGACTTAGATGAGCATATGAATATACGTTTTGATGCTTCTCGTCATATTTTGAGTTTGACGGGCGACAGTGGGCTGATTGACGGAAACTTAGGTCTGATCGATTTCACTGAATCAAACAACGAAGGAATCAAGAAAAATCCGGCACGTTAAGAAAAAAGCATAAAAAAGTAGGCACTTGCTGAGTATTCATCCAATCGTTTGAGGAAACTAGGCGGGTGTCTTTTTTTATACATCTATTTTCTCTTTCGTCTTGGTAGAGCTTATGGGATAATATAAGGAAGGAAATCGTCGTTTTATTCAAAAAGGAGTTTTTGACAAATGAAAACACGTGTGTTATTTATTGGTGACAGCATTACAGACGCAGGAAGAGACCGTTCAGAAGCAACGGATCTAGGTAAAGGGTATCCGCTTTTGATTGCCGGGAAACTAATCTCTCAATATCCAACGATGAAATTTGAATGTATAAACCGTGGGATAGGAGGAGACAAAATCGCAGATCTGCAAGCACGCTGGCAAGAAGATTGTTTAGCTCTGCAACCTGATTATGTATCGATTTTGATTGGAATCAATGATACGTGGCATAATACTGGAGATCAAGCTATATTCGGCACTGAGAAATCTGTGCAGCAATTTGAATCCGTTTATCGAGAGTTACTAAATAAGCTTCAAGCAGCTGGAATCTGCAATATCGTCTTAATGGAACCTTTTGTACTTCCTGTGACAAATGATCGTTATGGGTGGCGCAAAGACTTAGACCCTAAGATTCAAATCGTTCGTAAACTCGCAAAAGAATATGGCACATTGCTGATTCCTTTAGATGGAATATTCAATGCTTTAGGAATCGCTTATGGTTTTTCGAAATATACAAAAGAAGATGGCGTGCATCCAACGATTGGCGGACATGAGATTATTGCACAAAGTTGGATAGATGCGATTTCCGCAGTTGATTTTTTTAGTGGAAATAAAAATGAACGAAAGAAAAAGGAGAAATGATGGAAATACGAAGGGCTGTAAAAGAAGATCTCCCTCAAATCAATCAGCTGATTACTGATCATCCAGAGTCATTCGTAAAAGTAAAAACGGCAGCTGAACTACATGATAGGAATAAACTATTGATCGTTGCTGTAACAAAAGAAAACCGGATTATCGGTTTTGCGCAAGCAGATGAACAGCAATCAGAAGAACGGGTGGATCATCGACCAGCAGGAAAACTAATCCAACACACATTAGTAACAAAAGAAAAAACAGAAGAAATCCAAAAAAAATTTGCGGAATACTTGATGCTGGAAGCTAAAAAACGAAAAATCAAGTCGTTTTTTGTCCAGTTCTAATTAAAAACAGTAATAAAAGGAGAAATACAATGAGTTGTTTAGGAAATGTCATCTGGTTTATATTTGGCGGACTAATTGGTGGTCTTAGCTGGTTAGTAGCAGGGGTACTTTGGTGTATCACGATCATTGGTATCCCCATCGGTATGCAGTGTTTTAAAATCGCCTCCCTTTCTTTTGCGCCGTTTGGCAAAGAAGTAATTTATCACCAGTCCGGCATGTCATTGATTGTCAACATCATCTGGCTGATCGTTTCAGGCCTCCCAATTGCTCTCGGACATGTCGTCAGCGGCATCCTTCTATGTATCACGATTATAGGGATACCATTTGCAAAGCAATCTTTCAAGCTTGCTCGATTGGCGTTGATGCCATTTGGCGCAGAGATTATATAAGTCGGGATATTCTAAAAGAGTATCCTAAACATGTTTTATGAACGAGAAGACTGGATGAAACACAACTATCACGTGTTTTATCTGGTTCTTTTTATATTTTGAAAACTCATTTTTTCTATTCGGTTTTAAAGAACTTCATTTTTTTATTATTGAAAAAATAGTTCTAAAAGACTTCTTTAAATCAGTCATAATGAATGATAGAGCATCAATCAGCGATACGGCTTTTATATTTTTTTTATTTAGTATTCAAAAAAAGAAAAAATAAGCAGTGGCTGGTCAGTTATTATCGTGTCATAAGTTTCATAACAATAGAGATAAAAAAGCATGAGGAGAGGTTGAATTTTGAGATTTATTGATTTAAGCATAACAATTGAAAACGATTTGGCAAGTGATCCAAAGGAAATGATCCCACAGATTATGTATATGGACCATGAACAAAGCGTGCCAGATATGCTTCGCTTTTTTGGAACGGCTCAATCAAAAGATCTTCCAGATGGATTAGCTTGGGCAATCGAAAAAATCGAACTGACAACACATACGGGGACACATTTAGATGCACCTTATCACTACCATCCAACGATGGACAAGGGCAAACCTGCTTGGACAATTGATGAGATTCCTTTAGATTGGTGTTATGGAGATGGAGTAGTATTAGATTTTTCAGATAAGCCAGATGGAACTAAACTGACTGTGAAAGATTTTGAAGAAGCTTTGTCTCGAATCGACTATGAATTGAAAGAAAAAGATATCGTATTGATTCGAACTGGAGCAGATCAATACTGGGGAACACCGAAATACCTCATCAGCGGATGCGGTGTCGGCAGAGAAGCTACATTATGGCTGCTGGAACAAGGAATACGTGTTGTTGGTACAGATGCTTGGTCTTGGGACAGACCATTACCTTATATCGCAAAAGAATTTGATGAAACTGGAGATCCTTCGATCATCTGGGAAGGACATTTTGCAGGGATCGAAAAAAAATATTGTCATATCGAAAAATTAACGAATTTAGACAAATTGCCAGCAACAGGATTCAAACTGAGTTGCTATCCTGTCAAAATCAAGAAGGCAAGTGCGGGTTGGATAAGAGCGGTGGCAATGATCGAAGAGGAAAAGAAAGAATAAGCAAAAACATCTGTATTGGAAGAAATTTTCCGATACAGATGTTTTTCATTTTTTCTTTCGGATACCTTGACACATGAATAACCATTCATTTATAATTAGTTATGAAGAGATATTCATATGTTAAAGCGAGGAGGTCATTAAAATGAAAAGTTACAGATTAGAAGGTTTAGACTGTGCGAACTGTGCGATGAAAATCGAAAAAGGAGTCCAACAAATCGATGGAGTTAAGGAAGCAACGGTAAATTTCACTTCTGGAAAACTAACGATTGACGTAGAGGAAGATCAATTAGCTGCGGTTGAACAGGAAACAAAAAAAGTAGTGAAAAAATTAGAACCAGATGTCAAGGTAACAGAAATAGACAAGGAAAAAGTATCTGAACATGGAAATGAAAAAGAGAGAAACACGCTGATCCGGATTTTATTTTCACTTGCAGGTATCGCTGTCTTGCTATTATTTGATTTTAATGAACCAATTCGTTTGATAGGGTATTTATTGATTTATCTACTGATAGGATATGATGTAGTGAAAAAAGCGGTGATGAATATCGTCAAAGGACAGATCTTTGATGAAAATTTCCTCATGTCTGTTGCTACGATTGGTGCTATGTTGATCGGTGAATATCCAGAAGCCGTAGCGGTTATGCTATTTTATCAAATCGGCGAATATTTCCAAGGATTGGCAGTCAATCATTCAAGAAAATCGATTCGTGAATTGATGGCTATCCGTCCAGAAACAGCGCACATACAGACAGCAGAAGGACTGATGACCGTGAATCCTGAAGACGTGCGGATTGGTCAGTATGTACTTGTTAAGCCTGGTGAACGTGTACCGTTAGATGGAACGATCATCGAAGGAGACTCATTAGTCGATACATCAGCACTTACAGGTGAATCCGTTCCTAAATCTGTATATGTTGGTGAAACAGTATTAAGTGGATTTATCAATAAAAATAAACCATTTTTAGTTCAAGTAGAAAAATCCTATGAAAATTCTACCATCAGTAAATTATTAGAATTAGTAGAAAATGCCAGCAGCAAAAAAGCACCAGCTGAAAATTTCATTACCAAATTCGCGCGATATTATACACCAGTCGTTGTAGGGCTGGCCGTCTTATTGGCTGTTTTACCTCCAATAGTTTCTGGAGCGGCGTTTTCTGAATGGATCTACCGTGCGTTGACGTTTTTAGTGATCTCATGTCCATGTGCATTAGTGATTTCCGTACCCCTTAGTTTCTTTGGTGGGATCGGAGGAGCAAGTAAAATTGGTGTATTAATAAAAGGTTCAAATTATTTGGAATTGCTTGCACAAACTGAGACAGTGGTATTCGATAAAACTGGCACATTAACGAAAGGCGACTTTTCGATCCAGACGATCGATCCAACAGGAATTGATTCAAAGAAATTTATGCAATATGTTGCAAGTGCAGAACAGTTTTCTACACATCCGATTGCTCAATCCGTTTTAGAAGGCTACGAAGGTCCGCTTTTACCGGCAACAAATATCCAAGAATTTGCAGGTGAAGGGATCTTAGCTGAAGTTGACAGCAAACAAATATTAGTAGGTAATCACAAATTGATGGAAAGGTTTGAGATCTCTTTTCCTTCAAGTCAAGAAATCGGTACATTGCTTTATATAGCAATCAACCAAAGTTATAGTGGTTATCTTGTCATTGCGGATACCTTGAAAGAAGATGCCGTAGACGCATTGGTTCAACTAAAACAGGCTGGTGTCAAGCACACAGTCATGTTGACAGGTGACTCGAAAAAAATCGCTGATCATATCGGGAAGCAAGTTGGTGTGGACAAGATATACAGTGAACTACTCCCAGAAGATAAAGTACAGCGGTTAGAGGAAATCTTACAAAGAAGCAATAAAAAGACCGCTTTTGTCGGAGATGGGATCAACGATGCACCGGTGCTAGCAAGAGCAGATGTAGGGATCGCAATGGGTGGATTAGGAAGCGATGCTGCAATTGAAGCAGCAGATGTAGTCATCATGAACGATCAACCATCGAAGATTGCAGATGCGATCCGGTTAGCAAAGAAAACATTGAAGATCGTCAAGCAGAACATTGTTTTTGCTATTGGGATAAAAATGCTGGTACTTGCCTTAGGTGCTTTTGGTTTTGCAACAATGGGAGATGCAGTATTTGCAGATGTCGGGGTAACTGTCCTAGCTGTTTTGAATGCCATGCGAAGCTTACATGTAAAAAATAAATATTGACCAGTAGAGAGGACGAATGAACGTCCTCTTTTTTTATTCCTTTTTCTTAATAAAAGAATACAAAGAAAATAGCTAAGATTATAAAATAACCGGTGTTTTTAATTTTACAGAAAATTCAAAATTGCTTTAAACACAATAAAATCAATGAAATGAAAGAAAACAACTCCTTTTTTTGATGGAAAAAATATGAAAAAATGATGTGTATTAAATAAAAGAATACACACATAAAATAACGCTGTCTTGTAAGTTTGTTAAAAATTGAATATGATTACATTTGGTTAACAAATTTTTATTATAAAGGAGAGAACGAATGAACAATAAACAATTACGCTGGTTCACTGTTGCGTTAATTGCATTCAACATGGTTTGGGGCATGGGGAATGTAGTTAATAACTATGCCCAGCAAGGAGTATCAGTTGTCACCTCTTGGCTATTGATTCTAGCCATTTATTTCATTCCATACGCATTGATCGTTGGACAATTAGGATCAGCCTTCAAGGATAGTAAAGGAGGCGTCAGTTCATGGGTCGAAAATACGACATCCAATAAACGGCTGGCATATTATGCTGCTTGGACTTACTGGGTCGTGCATATTCCTTATTTGGCACAAAAACCTCAAGCCATCCTGATTGCAGGGGGTTGGGCGGTCCAAGGAAATGGAAATATCGTAAATACGATGTCAGTCCAAATGGTAGCAGTTATTTCACTTATTATATTTCTTGCCTTTTTATATTTATCAACAAAAGGACTTTCTACGTTGAAAGTAATCGGCGGATTAGCCGGAACAGCGATGTTCGTTATGTCGATCTTATTTATTCTTTTAGCAGTAACGGCACCGTTCATCAACCCAACGATGGAATTTGCCACACCGCATATGAATCAAGTGAAAACTTATATTCCAACCTTTGACTTCAGTTATTTCACAACCGTCTCTATGTTAGTATTTGCAGTTGGAGGAGCGGAAAAAATATCCCCTTATGTCAACTCTACAAGAAACCCTGCAAAAGAATTTCCTAAAGGGATGATTTTCTTAGCAGCAATGGTAGGGATTTGTGCTGTATTAGGTTCAGTCGCAATGGGCATGCTGTTTGCTAGCGATAATATTCCTAAAGACTTGATGGCAAATGGGGCATACAGTGCTTTTCAAATTTTAGGTAATTACTATGGTATCGGTAACTCATTGATGATTATTTACGCATTGACAAATATGATCGGACAAATCTCCGCATTAGCCTTTTCAATCGATGCACCGTTAAAAATCTTGTTAGCAGATGCAGATCCAGAATTCGTACCAAACTGGCTACGTAAACGTAGTCATAAAGGTACATTAGTAAACGGCTATCTTTTGACAGGTATACTAGTAGGAATCATTATTTTGCTGCCAATCTTCGGTATCAAAGATATGAATGAATTAGTTAAATGGTTGACGAACTTGAACTCAGTTGTTATGCCAATGCGTTACCTATGGGTATTCTTGGCGTATATGATGTTGAATAAAGCTTATAAGAAATTCAATTCTGAATATAAATTTGTCAAAAATCCAAAAATCGGGTTTATCTTCGGTGCTTGGTGCTTTGCCTTCACTGCGTTCGCCTGTATCTTAGGAATGGTGCCAAAAGTAGATTATACTGCGGATCCTAAAGCATGGTGGTTCCAGCTATTCACGAATATCATCACGCCAATCGTTTTGATCTTATTAGGCATGATCTTGCCGGCCATCGCTCGTCGAGACAAAAATAAAGAAATCACTGAGCCAGAAACTGTGGTTCAGCCTTAAAATAAAATTACTTCTTGCAAGAGTTGGCGTGTAGAGCCAACTCTTGTTTTTTTGTGTCGTTATAAGTGGTATGATCGAACCAAATTCCAAAGAGAAGTGAGGGAGGAAAATGAAGATCATCGTGATTGGACAAAGTGGGTCGGGTAAATCGACCCTCGCAAGGAAGATCAAAGAAATCACGGGCTTTCCGCTACTGCCGCTAGACCTTTTATGGCATACAACAGATTACAGTATTCAGGCAAAAAAGTGGTTTTTGCAAGAACAGCAATCGTTTATGGTATCTAATCCGTCATGGATCGTTGAGGGAAATTATACTTCTACGTTAGAAGAGAGAATCAAAGAAGCAGATAAAATCATTTGGCTTAAAGTGCCGCGTTATGTCGCCATCTACCGAGTAGTTTGGCGTTCTCTAAAAAGAAAGATAAACAAAAAATCACGGCCAGATATACCTGAAGCATTTACAGAGAAACTAAATAAGGAATACGTAGAATTTTTATCTTTTATCTGGCATTTTGAAGAAAACAATGAGCCGAAAATACAACAGCTGATCCAAGAAAACCATGCACGAAACAAACTGATCATCCTTAAAACAAGAGGGGGAAAACAAGAATTTTTAACTAAATTGAAAATAGAGAGCAAAAATAATTGACAGTTTTTGTTTACAAGTGTAATCTGTATTCATAAGTTATTGATTACATTTGTAAACGAAAGGTGTGAAATAAATGGAGAAAGTCAAAACGCCGGTAAAAATCAGCGATTCAGAATGGGAGATCATGCGGGTTATTTGGACACTTGGACAGACGACTGCCCAAGAAATCACGCAGATCTTAGCTGATTCGATGGATTGGAAACCAGCAACGATCAAAACTTTGCTGGGACGTTTGGTAAAAAAAGAAGTGATCTGGACAGAACAAGAAGGAAAAAAATTCATTTATCATCCAGCTGTCTCAGAGATGGAAACAGTTCGTAGTGCGACGGAAAATCTTTTTTCCCATATCTGTGCAAAAAGGATTGGAGAGACGATTGCAGATCTAGTAGAAGAAGCTACTTTGACTCAAGAAGATATCAATGAAATCTTGAAACAATTAGAACAAAAGCAACCAGTCGAAACAATCGAATGCAACTGTATCCCAGGCCAATGTGAATGTAAACAACATCAATAGGAGGAAGAAAAAATGAAACAACAATTTTCAATCGAAGGTATGAGCTGCAATCATTGTGTTGCAAGAGTCGAAGAAGCGGTAAGCTCACTTGACGGCGTACAGAAAGTAAAAGTGAACTTGAAAAAAGCAAACGGTACGGTCAAGTTTGATGAAACAAAAGTCCAATCCGAAAAGATTTGTCAAGCAATCAATGGATTGGGATATAAAGCAGAGGTGATTTGATGGCAGCAGCAGAAACCAAAATGGACACATTCGTCATTACAGGTATGACTTGTGCAAATTGTTCTGCTAGGATCGAAAAAGAGCTGAACGGACAACCTGGTGTTGTCAATGCCACAGTCAACTTGGCCACTGAAAAAGCAAGTGTCAAATATGAAGGGACGACCACTGAAAAATTAATCCAAAGCGTAGAGAATATCGGCTATGGTGCGATTTTGTACGATGAAGCCCATAAACAAAAAATTGCGGAAGAAAAGCAAGCATATTTGAAAAAAATGCTATTCGATCTTGTATTGAGTACGATTTTGACTTTGCCATTGATGCTATCAATGATTGCCATGATGTTGGGGAGCCATGCGGGAATTGTTCACTTTTTTCATTTGCCAATCGTTCAGTTAGTCCTATCTACCCCTGTTCAATTTTATGTTGGTGCACGTTTTTATAAAGGGGCGTATCATGCAATCAAGACGAAAGCACCAAATATGGATGTACTGGTAGCAATTGGAACATCAGCTGCTTTTGCATTGAGCATTTACAACGGATTTTTCCGTGGACATCCCCAAGATCTTTATTTTGAAAGCAGCAGTATGATCATCACGCTGATTTTGCTCGGCAAATATTTGGAACATACAGCAAAAACGAAAACAGGTAATGCAATCAAACAATTGATGTCTCTTCAAACAAAAACAGCTCAAGTGATAAGAAACGGTAAAGAAGAAACGTTAGCGATTGAAGAAGTTGTCGTTGGCGATCAGCTAGTCATCCGTCCTGGTGAGCAGATCCCAGCAGATGGTCGAATCATTTCAGGAAGTAGTGCGATCGATGAAAGTATGCTTACTGGCGAAAGTCTTCCTGTAGAAAAGAATCCAGATGACACACTCTTTGGCGGAACAATCAATACGAATGGTCTGCTTCACATGGCAGTCACACAAGTTGGTAAGCAGACAGTTTTAGCTCAAATCATCCAAATGGTGGAAGACGCTCAGGGAAGCAAAGCACCAATTCAAAAAATCGCAGATCGAATCTCAGGGATTTTTGTTCCGATCGTTTTAGTCATTGCATTCATCACGCTAGTGGCGACAGGTTTGATCGCGGGTGATTGGCAACTTGCATTGATCCATAGCGTCTCTGTATTAGTCATTGCGTGTCCATGTGCATTAGGTTTAGCGACTCCAACAGCTATCATGGTAGGAACGGGTGTTGGCGCACGAAACGGAATCTTAATTAAAGGCGGAGAAGCATTAGAAGCAGCTGCTCACTTAGACAGCATTGTTTTGGATAAAACTGGAACGATTACAGAAGGAAAGCCCAAAGTTACAGATCTAGTCGGTTCTAAAGAAGTCCTATCTATTTTTTATACTTTAGAACAAGCTTCTGAACATCCACTAGGTAAATCAATCGTGGAATACGGAAAACTGCAAGAAGTAGCAACATACGATATGATTGATTTTACAGCTCACCCAGGTGCTGGAATCAGCGGTACGATTAACGGAGTACGCTATTTTGCGGGTACACGTAAACGATTAATTGAATTGAACCTATCATTTGATGAATACCAAGATCACGCGTTAGAATTAGAACAGCAGGGAAAAACAGTCATGTTTTTAGCTGATGAAAAGCAAGTAATCGGGCTGATTGCCGTGGCAGATCAAATCAAACAAGAAGCCAAACAAGCAATCAAGCAGTTACAGGATAAAGGATTAGATGTCTTTATGTTGACAGGAGACAACAAACTGGCAGCCGAAACGATCGGTAAACAAGTGGGTATTGATCCAGTGCACATCTTTGCCGAAGTACTTCCAGAGGATAAAGCAGCCTATGTGGAAAAACTGCAGAAAGATGGCAAAAAAGTCGGTATGGCAGGCGATGGAATCAATGATGCGCCAGCTCTCGCATTAGCTGATGTTGGTATGGCAATGGGAAGTGGAACGGACATCGCGATGGAAACAGCAGATGTAACGCTGATGAATAGTAGTTTGGCGTCCATTGCTCAAACAATCGAGTTGTCTAGAATGACATTGAGAAAAATCAAACAAAATCTTTTCTGGGCTTTTGTCTATAATACGATTGGCATTCCTTTTGCTGCATTAGGCTTTTTGAATCCAATCATTGCAGGAGGAGCGATGGCGTTTAGTTCCGTCAGTGTATTGTTGAACTCCCTGAGCTTAAATCAGCACATGAAAAAGTAAGAGAAGGGATGGAGTAAAAATGAATGGGAACGATATGGAGAAAAAACAGGAGCATAAAAAAGAAGCAGGAAACAAAGAAAGTGCTCATTCAAACGAAAAACAGATGGAGATGAAGCATGACCATAGCCAGATGGACCATTCAATGCATATGGAACATAACCATGGAGATATAGCGGACAGCAAACAAATGGACCATTCGATGCACATGGATCACGATCATGGCGGCATGGATCATTCCATGCACATGGGGAATTTCAAACAAAAATTTTGGCTATCGCTTATCCTAGCTATCCCAATCATTCTTTTTTCACCAATGATGGGAATGGAATTTCCCTTCCAAATAACATTTCCTGGTTCGGATTGGCTCGTACTGATCTTAGCAACTATACTGTTTATCTATGGCGGACAGCCATTTTTAAGCGGGGCAAAAATGGAATTGAAACAAAAAAGTCCTGCTATGATGACGCTGATCGCGATGGGGATTACAGTTGCATATATTTATAGTGTCTATTCGTTTATCGCGAATCTGATCAATCCTCATACGCACGTCATGGATTTCTTCTGGGAATTAGCTACATTGATCGTCATTATGTTGCTAGGTCACTGGATCGAAATGAACGCTGTTTCGAATGCCAGCAATGCTTTACAAAAACTAGCAGAATTACTGCCAGAATCAGTGAAACGCTTGACAAATGAAGGAAAAGAAGAGACAGTCTCACTAAAAGAAGTAAACGAAGGCGATCATTTGATCGTCCGTTCCGGTGACAAAATGCCAACAGATGGTGTTATCTTGAAAGGTGAAACAATCGTTGATGAATCAGCTGTGACTGGCGAATCAAAAGGAATCAAAAAACGAGCCAATGACAAAGTGATCGGCGGTTCTATCAATGGGGATGGAACGATCGAAATCGAAGTAACTGGAACTGGTGAAAATGGTTATCTAGCGAAGGTTATGGAAATGGTGCGAAAAGCACAAGGAGAAAAATCCAAGCTAGAGTCATTATCAGACAAAGTGGCAAAATGGCTGTTTTATGTTGCCTTAATTGTCGGTATCTTGGCATTTATCGCATGGTTGTTCTTGACAGATCTTCCTAATGCATTGGAACGTATGGTCACTGTCTTTATCATCGCCTGTCCCCATGCTCTAGGTTTAGCTATCCCATTAGTTGTTGCTCGTTCCACATCGATCGCCGCTAAAAACGGATTGCTTTTGAAAAACCGCAACGCACTAGAGCAAGCCAATGATCTAGATGTGATCATGCTGGACAAAACCGGGACACTGACAGAAGGAAAATTTACGGTAACGGGTGTCGAAGTTCTTGATGATGCGTTCAATAAAAATGAAATCCTTCAATATTTAGGAGCATTGGAAGCAAATGCCAATCATCCATTGGCTGTTGGCATTATGAATTATTTGAAAAAACATGCAATCAAGCCTTATCAAGCCGAAAATCTAAAAAATCTTTCAGGAGTTGGGCTAGAGGCAACAGTCAAAAACCAACAAGTGAAAATAGTTAATGAAAAAGAAGTTGAGCGTCTCGGATTAAACGTAGAACAAGCATTATTGAAACCTTACCAAGAACAAGGAAATACCATCAGCTTCCTGATTTTAGAAAATCATCTAGCTGCAATCGTTGCTTTAGGTGACGTAGTAAAAACAGAAGCAAAAGAGTTTATCCGAACATTAAAGGAAAGAAAAATCACTCCAGTCATGCTTACTGGCGACAATAAAAATGCTGCTCAAGCAGTAGCAGATTATTTAGGGATCGAAGAATATTACGGCGGTTTATTACCAGATGATAAAGAAGCTGTTGTCCAGAAATATCTTGACCAAGGGAAAAAAGTAATCATGGTGGGTGATGGGATCAATGATGCGCCAAGTTTAGCCCGTGCTTCTATTGGGATGGCAATAGGTGCAGGAACAGATATCGCAATCGATTCTGCGGATGTCGTCTTGACAAACAGCGATCCAAAAGATATTTTGCATTTCCTTGATTTAGCTAAGCAAACGCGAAAGAAAATGATCCAGAACCTCTGGTGGGGAGCAGGGTACAATATTCTCGCAATCCCACTAGCAGCCGGAATACTTGCACCAATTGGTATCCTATTAAGTCCAGCAGTTGGTGCTGTCTTGATGTCATTAAGTACGGTAGTCGTAGCGCTGAATGCTTTGACATTGAAAATCAAATAATAATGAAAAAAGGTTGTGACAAAACACGTGTCACAACCTTTTTTTACGAATAATCGATGCTCAATCAGCTGGTTCTCGGCATTCCAGAAGTAGATTCTCTAGTAATTTTATCTTATTTTTTGAAGCTGCTCCCTTTTGTCATAACCTTTTTGTATACCGTTTTTCTTATTATATGCGTTAGTTCTAAATAGGTTTTTTTATCGAATTTTACCGGATCTGCTTGTTGTCCATATATTTCTGCTTCATATTGAGCAGTTAATCGAATGAAACGTTGATCTAGATCGAATGTTTGTTCTATTCGTTGGCTGTATGCCTGCAAAGATTCTGCGGGTTTGCGCGGTACCAGTGTTTCCAAATGGTGGAGAAGTTTTTGATACGCAACCGCATTAGTAGAAGCAAAAAAATGAAGATAGATAAGATAACTTGTCCAGCGCAGAGATTTTCTAAATAACAATAGAAAGAACAACAAGACGGATAAACACACCCCAAGGCTGAATAAGACGATTTTATAAGACGGTGTGAGTGTCGTGTTATCTGACGAAATAGCCTCAGGTTTCTCACTGGAAATAGTTTCTGCTATATTTTCGCTTTCTTTTGGTTGTTCTTCAGCAGAGTGGACGATTTCTGTTGTTTCAGCGGCTGGTTGTGAAATAGTTGGATTGGCAAATGAAGGGGTTGGTTCAAATGGGAGCCAGCCAAACCCAGGAAAGTACACCTCTGGCCAAGAATGAGCATGACTATTGAGAATGCTGTATTCCTCATTTCCTTGCTCATCTGTTCCTGTTCTAATCCCATCCGTAAACCCTTTTGTCCACCGAGCAGGGATGCCTAGCGTGCGAAGAAGGACGACCATAGCAGTTGAAAAGTTGTCACAATAGCCGATTTTTGAATCGAAGAGGAAATAATCTACATAATCGCGTTCTTTAGGCGTATGTCCGGTATCCGTTTTGGAATAGCGAAAATTCCCGCTTGTTTTCAAATACTGTTCGACAGCTTCGACTTTACGAATTAAAGTTGCTTCATTTTTGGTCAATTCGATCGCTAAGTCCTCAATACGTTGAGGCAAACCTTTCGGCAACTGAAGATTTGTCTGTTGATTTTCTAAATCATCGGCCTCTAACTGACTGCTTTTTAATTCTTCTCTCGTAAAAGCTAATCTTTCTGTTTGTAAGGACGCCAATCGCGTCGATTCATTCGGGACAGGGATGAATCGTTGGCTTTCAGGCAAATAGTAAAGCGTTTGTCCACTGGCTAATGAAAAATCAGTCAAGGTAGTATTTCCATAAGGATAAGGTAAGAAAGCTTGGTTTTTTAGCGTCAATGTAATGTTTTCTTTTTCTTCCATAACTGTTTGGTAGCTTGTGATATCAACAGGAAATTCTTGGATTGGTTGGATGGGTGCATCCGGATCTTCTACCCATCCAGAACCGGTATAATGATTCTTATTTTCTATCTTCCAATAGCCGTTTACTTTCTGGTTCGCTGTAAAAACAACTTCGCCATTATCATACAATGGACCACCAAGTTGTTCATCATTTTCACTGAAACCCGTTCTGGCACTTCCGGTTAATTGGTACTCATGGAGTGTGTCATAAAGCCCCTCATCATTAAGATATTCTCGGATCGGTTCACTCGTTTCCTCAAGAGATTGGTGTACTTTTGGGAGATATAAAGGCAAGATGGCGCTGAAAGTGAACAAACAAATAAGCAGGATCGTAGTAAACGACTGGAATCGAGCGTTTCCCGACAACAATCGGATGGAGAAAAATTGCCTTGCTGCCAAATATACGCATAAAACAGCTACTACCGCAATCATTTCGTACAATAGTTCTTTTTCCCGAAAAACGGTAAGCATCATGAAGTAACCCATCAACGCAAGAAAGGGTGCATACCAATAGTCGTAATCCACGGTCAAAGTAATAAATAAATAGATCAACAACAATATAAGAAAAAAAGCTGTCTTTTCTGGTAAATAATGAAGTTTACCTTGGGATAGATGGAAGAATTCCTCTGTAACTGACGAAAAAAACTGTAAGACCCATAATAAAGAAAATATCTTTGAAGGAAAATAGGTAAACAAGCAGCCAATCATTACTGGCAAAGAAAGCAGCAATCGTACCCATTTTTTAGGAATACAGCAGACAATAAGACATAGGATACCAATAGTTAGGATAAGAGGGTAGCTGTTTTGCAATTGATTAGCTGCTACAAATATCGGAGCACCTACACTTAGCATCATAAAGGAGTAAACGCCACGCAGGTATTTTTCCCATTTAATCGTCAATCCATTCACCTCCTGGCAGTGAACATACCTTGTCTTTTTCTTGGATCATGATTTGTTTTTCTGCGAAATAAACAAGATAGACCGTTCGATCTTTCGACAATGTTTCGACAGCTTCTGAGACTTCAGGAGAATGCTCAGGAATAAAGAGGACGATTTGTTTTTTTGCCTGTTTTTTCAAGTGTGCCAAAAAAGTTTTCTCATCTCCAGCGTTCAAAGAAGCAAAATAGGTATATCCAGGATCTTTGCCATGAAAGATACGGTCGCCTAATATCAGAAGTTCTGGCTGCTTTTCTTTTCTCAGATGCCATAAAGAAAAATACAAATCTAGCAGATGGTCAAATTTCAAGCTAGGTGAACCCCAAAAGCAAAGAAGCGGAGAATATTCTTCTTCTTGATACTCGTAATCGCGATATAACCACTCTTGACTATGAGCAGACAATTTCCAATCGATTCGGTTAAAAGAATCGCCGGGGCGATAAGAGCGATGTTCTCGAAAATCAAGACCTTTTTGATACGCGTTCAGCTGTTGTTTTTTTTCCAGAACTCTCTGCAATGTTTCTGCTTGAGTCTTATGAAAAGCAGGAAGAACAGTCACAGGAAAAGAAAGCTCCCTTCTTGTCCTTTTTCTAAAAAGTCCTAGACTATCATAGGCTGTAAAAATGACGGTTAATGCTTCATGGAACCCTCTCTCTTTTGGTTGCCAAAGTACTTGGACTTCTTGCGGTTTATTTGTAAGGATCAATATTTCTTGTTTTTTTTCTGCAAAGATCTCTGGAAAGACGATCTGTAAACGAGGGAGAGGGAAAGAAAAAGCTCTCTTTTTGGCTATAGAAAAAATAACCTGTATACTTTTTTTACGATAAACGACTGGCTGGACTGTGCAAGTAACAGAAAGTTTCTTTAGAAAGGTGCTTAATGAAAACACACTCCATGATACATAAAGAGTAAAAAAGGCCAATAAGAACCACCCTAAAGAATTGTTGAATACAAGAGCAAAAAAGACAATGACGAAATATATCAGAAATAACACAAAATTAATGAAATAATCTTTGGCTTTTTCCATTATCTACCTCACGGGAATTGGGATTTGTGCAACAAGGGCACGGATCATTTGTGTCTTTTCGTCTTCCTTCAATGAACGATCGTAAAAAATCAGGCGGTGGGAAAAAACGAAAGGAACTAAATCCTGCAAATCTTTGGGCGTGACGTAATTTCTCCCATGGATCAATGCATAGGCTTTTGCTGCCTGAATAAAGGCAAGGCTTCCTCGTGGACTGATACCAAGCTGGATAGCAGAGTGGGTTCTTGTTGCGGATACTAACTGCAAGGCATAAGATGCCACTTCTGGACTGACAAAGACATTCGCCACACTTGTTTTTATTTCTTCTATTTCATGACTGTTCAAGACGACCTTCAAATTATCCAACACTTTTTCAAATTTATCCAAAAGTAGCAGAAGTTCGTCGTCAAAAGAAGGATAACCAATTTGTAGTCGGAATAAAAAACGATCGAGCTGTGCTTCCGGCAAAGGATATGTTCCTTCATACTCGATTGGATTTTGTGTAGCTAAGACAAAAAAATGATTGTCTAGGGGGTATGTATTGTTGTCGATCGTTGCATGATTCTCTGCCATTGCTTCTAAAAGTGCTGACTGAGTGCGAGGAGTCGTACGATTGATTTCATCTGCTAACAAGATCGTTGTAAAGATTGGTCCCGGACGAAATTCAAACTCTTTTGATTGTGAGTTATAGACGGAAAAGCCCAAAATATCACTAGGAAGAAGATCGGGTGTGCATTGGACTCTGCTAAAGGTTCCTTGCACAGCCTTTGCTAGTGCTTTGACTAGTAATGTTTTACCTACACCGGGAATATCTTCGAACAAGACATGACCACCTGCTAGCAGGGCAACGATCATCAATTGGATAGTGGAACGTTTACCGAGGACCGCTTTTTCTAATTCTTGTATCAACTGATCGATTTTTTGTTTGGATTCTTCGATTTTAGCTTCCATTTCCACATCACCTTCTCATGAAATCACTATTTATTTTAATTGTAATGGAAGGGGATACATCCTACAAGCAAAGTGATTTTATTATGTTTTTTTAAAGTACATTCGTTTTAAAATGAGAATACAATTAAATTAAGTAAAATAAAAAATAATGAGAGAAATTTGCGTAATTAAGTAAATAGAAAGGGACTTTTTATCTTTTTAGAAAAGAGCCCTTTCTGATCAAACAATATGTTTAGAAACTAGGTGAGAGATGATCAATGAGATGGCAAAAACTATTATCAAAAAATGCACAGAATTTATTTTCACTAATCAACCTAATGAAAGATCTGATCTGGCGAAAAACGGATCTAGCTGAAGAACTGAAAATCGATGTCAAAACAGTTGATCGGCATCTAAAACGTTTGGCAGAAAGCGACTGTCCAATCCAGCTGATTCTTCATAAGAAAACCGTTCAGTTAGTTTATGATCAAGGATATAGCGAACCTTACCTCCTTTTTGTTTTTCTGATTCAATCACCACCTTTTTGTCTACTGAAAAATCTGCTGTTGAATGAACCTTATGAGCAGGAGTATGATCGTTCTACACAAGAGCGGTTGAGAAAATGGTTTGGTGAGTATCACCTTTCGTTTTCTTATAAAAAAGCGCAGATCTTTGGTTCAGAAAGAAAAATACGGTACCGGCTATTTTGTTTCTTGAAAGATTTCCCCCATTTTTTTGCAGACGATGGAGAGCAGTCCTTTTCAGAGATGTTCATCCAATTATTGAAGCAACGAAAGGATCCAGCAGAAATCGAGATTTTAGGAGACAGTCGAACCCTTTTCTTTGAGTTGTTTCCAGAATTACTTTTTAGAGAAGAGCAGATTTTGCCAATAAAAGAAAAAAATTATCTAGCGATCTTGCGCTTGAGCTGTAATCAGATTACTGAAAAACGGTGGGAACGGATAGAAGAGACACAAGACTATCGGAAATTGACGATCGTAACTGAAAAGCTTGATTCGCTGTTTTGGCTGAATAGTGAGTTTGAAAATGGAAATAAATCAAAACTGACAAAAGTACTTTACCAAGAATGGCTTCGTTATGTGATTGGTATCCATGATCGATTGGTGGAAGAAGAAGTTCGTTATTATCAGGAAACATTAGAAAAGTTTCCCAATTCCAAAGATAAACTGTATCAATTTCGTCTAGCAATCCAACAAGCACTTGCACACCCCGCAGTTGAGTGGGGAATGCTTTTACTTAAGACACTCCAAGAACGGGGCTATTTAGATGTCCATCCTCCTGAAGTGAAAATCGTCTTTTTTTTTCGTTATGAACATCAGGAAGCAAGAAGACTTGCCGGGGTACTGAACAAAACGCTAAGACATCGAAAACGGATTTCAATTCATGTCTGCACTCGAAATAAACCACCTCGTTATGCAGATCTAGTGATTACGGATCATTTTTTTCCATTAGACCATAACGAAGATCAAAAAACGTATCTGTACCATCCTTCATTTGGTATCGAAAGACTTCTTACAGATATCAATTACTGGTTAGGGAAAAACCGATAAAACCTTTGGAAAAAAGATCAAAACAAATCAGTCTATGCTATAATAAAAAGCGATTAGTAAAGGAGGAAATCCATTGGAATTAAAGAAATTAGAAGTTCCCACATCTTCGATCACAGAAGTAAAACGATCGCCGATGGATGTATTTGCTCAAGCGCGAGACGCGGGAACTGGCGTATATATATTTAATCGGGAAAAAGTAGCTGGTGTAATGCTGACCCAAGAACAATACGAAACGCTCTTGCAAGAACTAGATGTCCTTCGTCAAACAGTGAAAGAGGAACTGAAAGAACCAAAGGAAAAAGAAATACACGAAGAATCTGTCAATAAAACAGCTTCCGTCGTATCCAATGCTGAAGGGATGGAAGAGCTGGCTCAAACATTACAGCACTCGCTTATTACTGGTGTGACGATTACAGCAAAAAATCTAGATGAACGAATGGTCGCACTTGGTTTTATTACGAAAAAAACCGGATTTGGCGGGGTCGTGGATATGCTCAGCGAATTGATGAAAACCGGGAAAATCAATTACCAGCTAAGAAGAAAACCGCAAAATCGGACCATCATCGCTGAAATCATAGGGGAGCAAAACAGTCAATCCCAATTGATGGATAAGATCATTATCAAGAAAATTTTTCTACATGAATTATAAGAAAACCCTATATGTACAAAAAGAAGAAAAACAGCTTCTCTTTGTACATATAGGGTTTGTTTTTTTAGGGATGCCGTGCTTTTTTATAAGATAAGGCTACCGCCCATAATGACCCAAGGATTTGTGGAACTAAGTAAATGCCAGCTAGAATCAAAATCAGTTGGGTCGGTTTTAAAGGATGATAAAAGTACCGCCATTCAGCAAAATTGACGCAAAATAAATAGGAAGTGACAGTAGATATAATATTGGCGATAAATAAAGATAAAATACGCCTGCTTTTTTGGAAATAATATCCAGCAAAAAGAGATAAAAATATCAATGTGATGAATCCGCTTACGGAATGATAATAGAAATCAAGCAGTAAAGCGAAATGCACATAAGGAACAAAAGATAAAAGCAATGGAAGATTCTTCCAACACGTTTTTATCATATTTTGTCACCACCTAACAAGTGTTATTATTTTGTTAGTTTTATTGTAAATTGAATCATATAATAATCAATTACTTTTTCATTATTTCTAGATTAAATGAATAAACTCTCATGCCATTATCTCTAAAAAAAAAGTTTTTCCCCCTAATTTTTTTAGATAGAAAATTGTATAGTATGATGAAAGAAAAATTGGTTTGGGGGAACATTGATGAGAAGAAAAGCAGTAATCGATCGGCTTTATTTATTTTTTTGGTTTTTTCCTATCGTTTTGCTACCTTTTACATGGGTAAATGCTGTTGTGCAAGGTGCAGAGATATTAGGGCTGATCCAAGGAAGTGGATTTGTGGTTTCTAGAAATTTTCCAGCTTTGACTGTTTTTTACTTAGTGATAAGTGTAGGTCTATTACTGCCAAAATCTCTGATTAATCATTATAATTGGCAGCTGCTTTATTTTTCTTGTTTACTCATATTCACATCTATGTTTTCCTTGTTGCCTCGTATGATCATCGGCCCTAATGGTTTGAGCGAGAGCGGACTGAAGGATTCAGCGTATCCTTCCATGTATTTCTTGACCATTAAACCGTGTTTCTATTTAGTCATTGTCTCATTTATTCTTGCGACATTCTTTTACTTCTGGACAGAGATCCGGATAAAAAGTGAACGATCTGTATCTATAAAAAATAACCGTTGATGGTGGATCATCGGTAACAAGCATATGAGCGGCGGAAAACTCCTGTTTCTCATATGCTTTTTTTATTATCGTGTAAAGAATCCGAAAAACGTTTACATGATTTTTACATAACTTAACTATATTTTTACAGCAACCATACGAGGGATTTACAGTCGACTGATAAACTTTAGTTGTAAATAAGAAAGGAGCAATAAAATGAAAAAAGTATTGTTTACTCTAGGTATGATGGGAATTCTTTTAGCCGGATGCGGCTCAGGATCAGGAAATACAGATGGCTCTGCCACACAAAATAATTCAAGTGACTCAAATGAACAAGTAAAAATCGTTGCGGTAGGTTCGACAGCATTACAGCCTTTGGTCGATGCAGCGCAAGAAAGTTTTGTGCAAGAAAATCCGAATTATCAAATCTCTGTACAAGGAGGAGGAAGCGGAACTGGATTGAGCCAAGTCGAAGCTGGAGCAGTTACTATCGGAAACTCTGATGTATTTGCAGAAGAAAGAGACGGGATCGATGCCTCTAAATTAGTGGATCATAAAGTAGCAGTGGTCGGGATGGCACCAATCGTCAACAAAGATACAGGTGTCAAAGATATCACAAAACAGGAATTGATTGATATCTTTACAGGAAAAATCACTAATTGGAATGAAGTTGGCGGGAAAGATCAAAAAATCAACGTTGTGAACCGTGCAAACGGCAGCGGTACCCGTGCGACATTTGAAAAATGGGGACTAGATGGTGCCACACCTATACAGTCCCAAGAACAAGACTCATCAGGAACTGTTCGGCAGCTTGTAAGTCAAACACCAGGAGCAATCAGCTATTTAGCCTTCTCATATCTCGATGATTCCACACAAGCACTAAGTATCGACGGTGTAGAACCAAAAGAAGAGAATGTAGCGGATAACAGCTGGAAAATCTGGTCCTATGAACATATGTACACGAACGGAAAACCTTCCCCTGAAGTCCAAAAATTCTTAGACTACATGATGACAGAAGAAATCCAAGAAGGACCTGTCAAAGAATTGGGTTATTTACCAATCACAATGATGGAAGTAGAACGTGATCACGAAGGAAATATCAAATAACTAGCAGATAAATATCCTACAGTTATTGTGACTATCAAGGAAAAATCAACTATGTTTCCCCGCATATAGATTTTTCCTTTAATTGAGAAAAAGAGCGACGACATAGAACTGTCGTCGCTCTTTTTTTGCTATATGACAGGAATGAAAGGTGTATGCAAGCTTAATATGAGGAACACTTTTCATATCTGTTCTATACTGGATAGGAGAAGTTTGTAAATATCCAGAAAACGAAATTGATCGAGGTAGCCACATGAAGAATAAATGGACAAATCGAAGTAAAAAAAAGAAAAGAACACAAAAATCATCTGACAAAGTTATCCGTCTTTTTCCCTCGTATAAAGAAGGATTGACAGCAGAACAAATTAAGGAACGAATAGAAAAAGGTGCAGCAAACGATTCAGTCGATCCCACATTCAAAACAAACCAGCAAATTATATTAGAAAATATTTTTACGTATTTCAATTTGATCTTTCTTATCTTAGCCATTTTGCTTTGCCTAGTAGAATCTTATAAAAACTTGACCTTTTTACCAGTTATCATAGCCAATACAGGAATCGCTATCTTTCAGGAAATTCGATCCAAAAAAATCTTGGATGAATTGAATGTGTTGAATACAGCAAAAGTCAATGTCATAAGAGAGGGGATAGAACAAACAGTAGATGTAGAAAATCTTGTATTAGATGACATTGTTATTCTAGAGACTGGACATCAGATTCCAGCAGATGCAGAGGTCGTGGAAGGAAAACTGCAAGTCAACGAGGCTTTATTAACAGGTGAAGCAGATGAGATAACCAAAGAAATAGGTGATCCATTGATGTCCGGCAGTTTCGTTGTTTCCGGAAAAGCTTACGCCCGATTAGACAAAGTCGGAGCGGATTCGTATATTTCCCAATTGACAGTCAAAGCCAAGACAATGGGAGAAGGAGAACAGTCGGAGATGATTGCTTCTCTTAATCAATTGATCAAATGGATTGGGATCATCATTATTCCTATCGGTATTCTGCTTTTTTCTCAAAGTTACTTTTTTAATGGAAACACGATGAAAGAAAGTGTCGTCGCAATGGAAGCAGCATTGATCGGTATGATACCTGAAGGACTGTACTTGCTAACAACGATTGCATTAGCATTAAGTGCGACTAAACTAGCAAAGCAAAGAGTTCTTTTACACAATATGAAAAGCATTGAGACATTGGCAAGAGTAAATGTCCTTTGTGTAGATAAAACAGGAACGATCACAGAAAACAAAATGTCTGTCCAAAAAGTGATTGTCTCTAAAAAACAAGAAATAATCAGCCAATCAGATCAACTGGAAGAGCGCATTGCTGACTATGCAAAAGCGATGGCAGGAGATAATGCAACAATGGAAGCTGTCAAAGAATACTTTACAAAAACCACTGATCAATCCTATCACCAGGTCATTCCTTTTTCATCTGTCCAAAAATTCAGCAGTGTAGCGTTGGAAGACAAGGTATATGTTTTAGGAGCACCCGAAATGGTTTTGCGAGATCAGTTGTCGGAATATGCGGAAGAGTTTGTTTCTTTCGCTGAAAAAGGCTATCGCGTGTTGGTCTTTGGTGTGTACGATGGGATTCTTGAAGAACCAGTATTAACGGAAGCAGTCACACCATTAGGCTATATTCTGATTGCTAATCCTATCAGAAAAGAAGCAAGAGCCACATTCGATTACTTCAAAAAACAGCAAGTAGCCATCAAAGTGATTTCTGGAGATAATCCGCTCACTGTATCTAATGTAGCTGTCCAAGCAGGGATTTCACATGCTGATCAGTACGTTGATGCGTCTAAATTATCAGAAGAAGAATATGAAGCAGCTGTCGAAAAATATACAGTTTTTGGACGCGTCAAGCCAGAACAAAAGAAAATCTTCGTTCAATTGCTAAAGCGTAACAATACAGTAGCTATGACAGGTGATGGCGTGAATGACATTCTAGCCATGAAAGAAGCAGATTGCAGTATAGCGATGGCTTCTGGCAATGAAGCCGCCATGCAGGCCTCACAAGTGGTCTTGCTTGATTCTGACTTTTCACGCATGCCGGAAGTTGTTGCAGAAGGACGGCGCGTCGTGAACAATATTGAGCGATCAGCCAGCTTGTTTTTAGTGAAGAATATTTTCTCCTTTTTGCTTTCGCTGTTTTCAGTCATCTTTGCTTTGACCTATCCTTTAGAACCATCACAGATTACATTGATTAGTTTGTTTACGATCGGACTCCCATCTTTCTTGCTTGCTCTAGAAGAAAACAAAAAGCGAATCAGAGGGAAATTCATCATGAATGTGATGGAAAAGGCTGTGCCAGGTGGACTAACAGATATGATCGTAGTCGGTGCGTTGGTAATCTGCGGGGTGACTTTGAATCTAAATAAAACAGATGTTTCTACAGCATCTACTATGCTTTTGATCGCAGTAGGGTTCCTCGTTCTCTATAAAATCTGTTCACCTCTGAATAAATTCAGAAGTCAGATCATTCTTTTCTGTGCTAGCGGTATCTTTTTTTCGGTCGTTTTTTTGCATAAACTGTTTTCAATCACCGGTATCTCAGCTGTATCGCTTTTGCTGTTGAGCATTCTATTTTTCTCGGCAGATTCGATTTTTAGGCATTTGACTACATTGGTAGAATATTTGTTTGAACGTAAAAATGAAAAAGAGCCAAAGCCGTTTAGTCGCGTAGTTAAAAAATTTCTATCGATATTTAAACGAGAAAATTGAAGAAAATCGTCTTAAAAAAGAGCAACCGCTCGTGTATCTTTCGAAGCAGGATGAGTCATCCAACTTTAAAACGCACGAGCAGTTGCTCTTTTTTACATTTTCGGAATGGTAACGGTGAAAGTCGAACCTGTTCCAAGATGACTGTCTACAGTAATCGTACCATGAAGGAGTTGCACGTAGTCTTTTACAATCGCTAACCCTAGTCCGGTCCCGCCTGAATGTCGGCTTCGCGCCTTGTCTACGCGGTAAAAACGCTCAAAGATTCGTTCCTGATCCTCAATGTCGATACCTATACCAAAGTCTTGGACAGAAAACGATAATTCATCTGTTGCCTGATAACGGATAATGATCTCGCTGTCGTTTTTTGAGTATTGGACAGCATTTTCAATCAGATTTTTGAGGATTGGATAAAGGATATCTGTTTTAGTAGTAAATGGTTCGTTCTTTCCAATCAATCGAATCGTCAACCGTTTCTTTTCGATGATTGGCTGATAATTTTGAACGATTTGCTGGAAATAAGGTTCTGTATAAATCGTCTGGATCTCGTAAGAATTCTCACCGTCTTTTGACAGCTGGATGATTTCCCGAATCAATTTATCTAACCGAATCGCATCTTTTTGCATGATCTCAAGAAAAGAAGTCAGAGTTTGCGGGTCCTCTTTTGCACCATCCAGTAAAGTCTCGGTAAAACCAATCAGTGAAGTCACAGGAGTTTTTAATTCGTGAGAGACGTTGCCAACGAAATCCTTTTGTAGCTTTTCTAAACGTCGCACTTTCGTTAAGTCATACGCCACCCCTAGAATCTGTCCGGTACCTTCTGAATTAGTAAAGTAGCGCAAACTCAAGTCTAATGTCTGTCGTCCTTCAGTGATGGTGATCTCCTGATGGATCAGCGGATGCTCAGGAGTCACTTGGTGAATCAGCTGAATGAGTTTTGGCTCTTGGATGACTTCTGTGTACCGTTGTTCGGGTTCATAGCTTGTCACGTTTAAATGCAACTGCATCTTTGGATTAAGCAGTAGCAAACGAGAATCAGCATCATCAATCAGGAATACGCCTATCATCAGTTCATTTAATAATGTGTACAATTGTTCTTCTGTTGTAGTATACGCTCGATACATCTTACTCATTTGTTCGCTCAGCGCATTGATTGTTTGATACAATTCCTCCCATTGGTCAGGTGTCTGCATGATTACTTCTGCTTGGTTTGGATTTTGTACCATTTTTCTAAGAACAGGCAGGACAGTTTTCAAAGGCTGATTTTTTTGGTAGATCAGGTAATAGATCATTCCTGCCAGAACAAGGAAGAAAGACAGAAAGAAGAAAAAGACCCAACGGCGAAAACTTTCCGTTCTCGGTAAAAATCCGCTTGTCGGTTCTGCGATACGTAAAATGGCTTCTAACTGGCCTCCTTTTTTGACTGGTAATGCGACGTATAAAAGATCCTCATTCAAAGTAGTACTTTTACGCAAAGCGCTGCCTAGGTTCCCACCATTCAATACAGCTTTTATTTCTGGACGAGAACTTCGCTGTTCATTCAATGTTTCATTGTTTGTGTCAAATAAGATTTTTCCATTAGCATCCATTAAAGTGATTCGTTCGTTCGACTGATGGACGAATTCTTCCAAAGCAGTTTTGTTTTGCGCTGCTTGGAGGTTTTCGACATCTAATTGCCGGATCAGTAGTTGTGCTTTTTTTGTCAGGTAGCTTTCTTGCTGTTCGACGATCTGTTGTTGGAAATAATGGGAGATCAATTGCCAACCACCAAAAAACAAACTGATCAAAAGAATAAGAAAGAAGAGACGTTCATAAACTTTTTTCCATTTCATCGTTTTGGTTCCTGAAACTTATAGCCAAATCCCCTAACAGTCACCAAGTACTTTGGATGTTTTGGATCTCGCTCGATTTTTTCTCGCAAATGACTAACGTGTACATCTACGATTCGGCTTTGTCCTGCGAAGTCAAAATTCCAAATGCGGTCTAGCAATGTGTCGCGATCGATCACACGGTCTTTTCGTTTCATGAAATAAACGAGTAATTCAAATTCTTTCGGTGTGAGTTCAATCAGATGATCGTCTACGGTGACTTGATAATTGGTCAAATCAGCAGTGATTTGTCCAATCGATAGATATTCAGGCTCAGCTTCATCTTTTGATTGCTTACGAGGTTCGATCCGTCTGAATATGGCTTTCATACGGGCTAATACTTCACGTGGACTAAATGGTTTGGTCAAATAGTCGTCAGCACCTATCTCCAGACCAATGATCCGATCCACCTGATCATCTTTAGCCGTCAGCATCAAAATCGGTGTTTCATTTTTTTCTTGACGCAGCCGCTGAGTAATCTCCATGCCATCCATCGTTGGAAGCATCACATCTAAAATGATGAAATCAAATGATTGTTCTAATGCTAATTCTAATCCTTCGCCTCCATCTGCGGCACTGGTTACCTTATAGCCTTCTTTTTCCAAATTGAACGTCAAGAGCGTCACAATAGAAGGTTCATCATCAACAACTAGTATTTTTTTCATTCAAATCTCCTTTAAATAGGTTTCATTCTGTTTATATTTTAGCATAGAATCAGTACAAGGGGCTATTTTACAAAAGAAATAAATGGTATAATAGGAAGGCACTTTGCTGAATAGAAAGGAAGAGCAGTCAATGATTGGAATCAGTGCATGTTTAGGCGGTCTAGCCTGTCGCTATGATGGACAGAAAAAAGAAGTACCAGAATTGATGGAACTAGTTGAAACTGGCGAAGCTGTCATGGTCTGTCCAGAAGTAATCGGCGGATTGCCTATCCCTAGAGATCCTGCTGAAATCATTGGTGGAAATGGGTTCGATGTGTGGAAAGATCAAGCAAAAGTATGGACGACAAGCGGCGAAGATGTAACGGAAGCGTATAAAAACGGCGCGATTAAAGCATATCAAAAATTGCAGGAAAAACACATTGATCTAGTCATTATGAAGGAAAAAAGCCCTTCATGCGGAACCCATTCGATTTATGATGGAAGCTTTTCCGGAATAACAAAAAATGGCGCCGGAGTGGCCACTGCTTATTTTATTCAGCAAAAAATGACTGTGCTCTCTGATGAAGAATGGCTGAAAACTAGAGGTGAGCAGAATGGAAATCGAAAAGACCAATCGAATGAACGCGCTCTTTGAATTTTATTCGACCTTATTGACAGAAAAACAAATGAACTACATGGAGTTATATTATGCAGATGATTTTTCATTAGGTGAGATCGCGGAAGAATACGAAGTAAGTCGTCAAGCAGTATATGACAATATCAAGCGGACAAGCAAGATCTTGGAGGATTATGAAAAAAAACTCCATCTCTTCTCTGATTATATTGTCCGAGAACAGATATTGGAAAAGATGACCGCATATATTACAGATAAGTATCCGGAAGATAAAAAACTGCTTGAATATGTACAACAAATTCAAGCAATCGAAGAATAAATAAAAGGAATGAAGAAAATATGGCATTTGAAAGCTTAACTGAACGTCTCCAGCAGGCGATGGGAAAACTAAGAAAAAAAGGAAAAGTATCAGAAGCTGACGTAAAAGAAATGATGCGGGAAATCCGCCTTGCCTTACTAGAAGCCGATGTTAACTTGCAAGTAGTCAAAGACTTTACTAAACGCGTACGCGAACGTGCGGTAGGGGCAGAAGTGCTGGAAAGTTTATCACCTGCACAACAAATCGTAAAAATCGTTGATGAAGAATTAACAATCACACTTGGTTCTGAAACAGCAGAGTTAAATAAATCACCAAAAATACCAACTGTTATCATGATGGCTGGTCTACAAGGGGCAGGTAAAACAACTTTTACCGGTAAATTAGCGAATTATTTAAAGAAAAATGAAAATGCTCGTCCGCTCCTAATCGCAGGGGACGTATATCGACCAGCAGCGATCGACCAATTGAAAGTATTAGGTCAACAGCTAGATGTTCCTGTATTTGACATGGGAACAGAAGTCAGCCCGGTAGAAATCGTTCGTCAAGGGATGGAGTTAGCAAGAGAAAAGAAAAACGACTATGTATTGATCGATACGGCAGGACGTCTGCACATCGATGAAACATTGATGGATGAGTTGAAACAAATCAAAGAATTGACTCAACCAAATGAAATCTTGCTGGTTGTCGATGCCATGACTGGTCAAGATGCCGTCAATGTAGCTGACAGCTTCAATCAGCAATTGGGTATTACTGGAGTCGTCATCACTAAACTTGATGGGGATACTCGAGGCGGGGCAGCACTATCGATCCGCTCAGTGACAGGCGCACCAATCAAATTCATCGGTTCTGGTGAAAAATTGACTGACTTAGAAGTATTCCACCCAGATCGTATGGCTAGCCGTATCCTTGGTATGGGTGATATGCTGACACTGATCGAAAAAGCGCAGCAAGACTATGATGAGAAAAAAGCGGAAGAACTTGCACAGAAGATGCGGGAAAACTCATTTGATTTCAATGACTTTATTGAACAACTCGATCAAGTGATGGGGATGGGTCCACTGGAAGATCTAATCAAAATGATCCCAGGAATGAATCAAGTCCCTGGAATCGAAAACGTCAAGGTAGATCCAAAAGACGTCGAACGCAAAAAAGCGATGGTTTATTCTATGACACCAGCAGAAAGAGCAAATCCTGATCTGTTGAATCCAAGCCGTCGCCGCCGAATTGCTGCCGGTTCTGGAAACAGTGTGGTTGAAGTAAACCGAATGATCAAACAATTCAAGGAATCAAGAAAAATGATGCAACAAATGTCCAAAGGGGATATGAACATCCCAGGTATGGACCAAATGTTTGGTTCAGGCGTCAAAGGAAAACTAGGCAAAATGGCGATGAATCGAATGATCAAGAAAAATAAGAAGAAAAAGAAAAAACGGAAATAAGATGGAAAAAACAGCTTCGGTACAGACAGAAAATGTCTACTGCCGGGGCTTTTCTATCAGCAATTTTTATTCTTTACTGATACAATTACTCTAAACGAAGAGGTGGCACAGATGAGATGTCCGTGGAGTGAACAGACAGAAAATATGCGGCAATATCATGATACTGTCTGGGGTGTTCCTGAATATGATGACCAAAAGCTGTTCCGAAAATTGATGCTCGACATCAATCAGGCAGGATTGAGTTGGCAGACGATTTTAAATAAAAGTGACGCATTCGATGAAGCGTATGATCAATTCGATATCCAAAAAGTCGCAAATTATGGAGAAACAAAAATGAGCGAACTAATGGAAAACAAAGGAATTATTCGGAATCGCAGAAAAATCGAAGCAGCTGTCCAAAACGCTAAAGCAGTCTTGAAGATTCAAGAAGAAATCGGCAGTTTTTCTGAGTATCTTTGGTCGTTTTCTAATGGAAAAATCGTTGATTCCTCTTATCATTCACAAGAAGAAGTCCCGACAACAAGTCCTCTTTCAGATGAGTTAGCAAAAGATCTAAAGAAAAGAGGATTTAAATTTATTGGCAGTACGACAATCTATGCTTTTTTAGAAGCAGTCGGGATCATCAATGATCACCTTGACAGTTGTTTCCGTAAAGAAGAGGTCGTACGTATCGGCAGAAAATAAAGAAAGGGCGAATAAAGCATGCGAAAAATCATATTTTATGGCGCTGTAAGTTTAGATGGTTATTTGGCAACGAAAACGGATGATCTTCAATGGCTTTTTGACACTCCGACAGGTGAGCAAACCACTTATGAAGCTTTTTATGAAACAATCGATACGACCATCATGGGCAGGAAAACTTATCAGGAAGCAAAAAAATATTTGGAAACCGGAGCAATTTATCCAGAGAAAAAGAATTTCGTTTTTTCCACTAACGTACAATTACAATTGCCAGATGCTGAGGTCGTACACGAAGAGCCTATTGCTTTTCTAAAAAATCTACAAATGACAGAAGGAAAAGATATCTGGGTCGTGGGTGGAGGTCGATTAATCAAACCGTTAGTAGAACATCAAATGATTGATGAATGGTATATCCAGATTGCCCCTGTATTATTAGGGGACGGAATCCCTTTATTCCAAAAAGGAACCTATGAAGCACGTTTTGAATTGCTAGATACGACACGATTCGGTGAATTTATCGAATTACATTATGTACGAAAGTAGAAGTAAATAAAACAAAAGGAGCGTGAGACAAAAGTGTTCTTTACTTTTGTCTCACGCTCTAAACACATATAAACGGCGGAAGCAGAAGCGACTCCTTCGGAAATAAGCTGAAATTCACAAAAATTTGAAAAGCAATTTTCGTGAATTCCTTCTTATTTCTTGGAGTTAAACGCTTCTGTCCCAGCCTCTTTTTTTATTATTGTTCTGATTTTATTCTGCTAATTTGTTAGAAAAATCTAGATACGCATCTAAAATCGTTTGGAAGAAACTTAATGTTCCTTCAACGATATTGCCGTTTTCATCAATTAGATTCGCAACGTTTCCGATATATGCTTCCGGTTGTTGCAAGGTTGGCACATTCAAAAAGACAAGTGATTGGCGTAGATGGTGGTTTGCGCCAAAGCCGCCGATCCCACCTGGTGATGCAGTAACGACTAAACCTGGTTTATGATCCCAAACACTGTGTCCATAAGGTCTTGAGCCTACATCTAAAGCATTTTTCAATACTGCTGGCACAGAGCGGTTGTATTCAGGAGTAACGAAAACGACACCGTCTAATCCGCTCACTTCCTCACGAAAACGAGTCCATTCAGCAGGAGCTTTTTCTGGGGTTTCAAGATCCTCATTGTAAAATGGCAGATCATCGAATTTTACAAATACACTTTCGTACCCTTCAGGAAGCAATTTCGCAAAAGCTTCTGCTACTTTTTTGTTGTAAGAATCTTTTCTTAAACTACCAATAAAAAATCCAATTTTTTTTGTCATACGATTTTTCCTCCTTCAAACTATCTATAATAATCTTACAAAAAATAAGTAACTGGAGCAAATAAAAACACTTACTGGCAAAAGTTTCGTTTTAGTTGACAAATGATCGCGAAGTATCGTTAGTCTCCATTGCCAACCCTCTTAGAAAGTCTATATAATGAAGAAAAAGGAGGGATAAGATGGAAGAATTATCATTATCGAAAAATGTAGCAAATTTACGAAAGAAAAAAGGCGTGACTCAAGAAACTCTAGCTGAATTCATAGGGGTGACAAAAGCTTCTGTTTCCAAATGGGAGACAGGCCAAAGTATGCCTGATGTACTCATATTGCCTAAATTAGCCAGTTTTTTTGATGTGTCTGTTGATGAACTGCTTGGCTATCATCCTCAATTGACGAAAGAGCAAATCAGACACTTTTATCAGCAGTGGACCACCGCTTTTTCTGAAGAGCCCTTTGAATATGTGATGGAGGACTGTAGAAAAGCGGTCAAACAATATTACTCATGTTATCCTTTTCTTTTACAAGTAGCCGTTTTGTGGTTGAATCATTTTATGCTAACAAAGGATCTGGAGGAACAACAAGTAATTCTGTCTGAAGCAGAAGCGTTATGTACGAAAATCGTTGAAGAATCAGCAGAATTATCTCTATGCAATAATGCTTCTTTGTTAAAAGTAGCGGTCATGCTCCAGTTAGGCAAACCAGAAGAAGCTTTATCTGAAATCGAAGAAAAAGCGGACCCCTATCGTTTTACCCAGCAAAGCGACACCTTACTTATCCAAGCGTACCGAGCCGCTGGACAAACAAAAAAAGCGGTAAGCTATACTCAATTCAGCATGTTTTCTCATTTAATCAATCTCGTATCTTCAGCCACCCATTATCTATTGATCCAAATCATTCAATTACCGATTATAGAAGAAACTGTCAATAGAATAGATGCTGTGATCCAAGCATTCAACCTGACGGCGGTCCATCCCAACAGTTGTGCTCAATTTTCTTACGCTGCAGCCTGTGCTTATGCGAAACATGAAAAAGAAGAACAAGTAATAAAGTGCTTAAAACAGTTTGTGGATTTGACACTTATACTTTTAAGCGAGGAAGGCAGGATCCTTCATGGTGATAGGTATTTTGATGAGATAACTGAGATATTTGAAGGAGCAGATCTTGGGGTACAGCAAATAAGAGACACGAAAATCATCAGGGAAGGGGCATTAAGTGCATTAGAAAATCCGATTTTTCAACAAATTGAAAGATCAAAAATTGAAAAACTAAAAAAACGATTGGCAGGCGAGTAATATGGGCATCAAAGAATTTCTTCCATTTTTAATTCCTTTAATCATTGTACAGTTTGGATTACTTATTTATGTACTTCATCATATCTTTACACATTCTGCATATAAACATGGAAATCGAATGATATGGGTGATTATTGTTATTGTTGGTATGCAGTTTATCGGTCCTGTCCTTTATTTGATTTTTGGCAAGGAGGATGCGTAGTGGCTATCTTGACACTTGAAAAAGTCTCAAAGTCTTTTGGTACAAACAAATTGCTGGATGATTTATCTTTTTCTGTAGAAGAACAGACGATTTTTGGTTTCATCGGTAAAAACGGTGCTGGAAAAACGACAACTATGAAACTGATCTTAGGTCTTATCAAAAAAGACAGCGGAACGATCCGAGTGAACGGAAAAGAAGTAGAGTACGGACAAACAACGACCAATCAAGAAATCGGCTATTTAGCTGATGTACCGGTTTTTTATGATTATATGACCGCTTCTGAGTATTTGATCTTTTGCGGCGAACTCACAGGAATGCCTAAACAGCGGATAAAGGAAAAAACCAATGAACTGTTGTCACTTGTCGGTCTGTCGAATGAAAAGAAGCGGATCAAAAACTTTTCCAGAGGGATGCGACAACGTTTAGGGATTGCTCAAGCATTATTGAACGAGCCCAAATTACTCATTTGCGATGAACCAACTTCTGCTCTTGATCCTGTTGGTCGAAAAGAAATCTTAGATATCTTATCCTCTGTGAAAGAGCAAACGACGATTTTATTTTCAACTCATATTTTATCTGATGTGGTGCGTATCTGTGACAAAGTTGCTTTTTTGGATAATGGAAAAATCGTGTTGTCTGGATCAGTGGACGAATTGAAAAAGCAAACAAATGCTAGTGGGTTTGAGATCGTATTTTTTTCCAAAAAAGAGCGCGAACAATTTGAAGAGCTTTTACCTGGAGGGATGATCCGAAGTGAACTGCGTATAGCTTATCCACAAAAAAGTAAAGAAGAAATGCTTTTTGCTATGGATTTGCTAGCCAAGTATCAATTGCCAGTCCAATCAGTCCAGATGGAAGAACCTACGCTAGAAAAACTCTTTTTGGAGGTCGTTCAATCATGAGACAACTCATTGCCTTCGCCAAAAAGGAGCTGAAGGAAAACTGGCGTACTGGCAAAATCATCACGCTAAGTGCGCTCACAGTGATTTTCGGT
Organism: Enterococcus sp. 3G1_DIV0629; assembly: GCF_002141285.1. Taxonomy (NCBI): domain Bacteria; kingdom Bacillati; phylum Bacillota; class Bacilli; order Lactobacillales; family Enterococcaceae; genus Enterococcus; species Enterococcus sp. 3G1_DIV0629. The sequence continues at coordinate 499,992 of NZ_NGLI01000001.1, forward strand.
ATAATGAATCCATTGCTAGCTAAATTGACTCCTTATTTAGTGCAAGCTATGTCAACAACTCTGGCAGAGTCAGGGATTTCTGTTCAGAAAATCACAGTTGATGCAACGACTTCATGGACACAATTTTATAAAAATATTCCAATGTTGCTGATTTTCTTCCTTCTTTTATTCAGCGGGATATTGACAAGCGAATACCAAGATGGAACAATCATCAACTTGCTGACAAAAGGGATGAAGCGCTGGAAGATATTTCTATCGAAATGGATCATGGGCATACTATTTTGGAGTGTCAGCTATTGGTGCTGTTATAGTATTACGCTAGCATACACGATTTATTATTGGGACCAGTCGATTATCTTCCATCCTTTATTTATCAGTTTTACTTATTATTTTTTTGGCTGTTGGATTTATTCATTGATTTTATTTTATTCAGCTTTTCTTTCTTCCAATTATGCGGTTCTGTTGGCTAGTGGGGGAACGGTCATTCTGAGTTATGGTGCTGGGTTGTTCTCTAAAGTAGCAGAATATGTACCGACTTATTTGATTTCTTCCTCAAATTATCTTACGAAAGAAATCCACCTTACAGATTATACTCAGTCATTAGCAGTGACGTGTTGTTCTATCGTCATATCCATCGTAGCTGGGTGGCTTGTTTTTAACAAAAAAGAAGTCTAAAATCTGCTATTTCCTAAAAAAAATCGAATTTAATCAAGCTGTAAAGAAAAAAAGCTTTACAGGGTAAAAAAAAACTGTTACACTACATCTTGTGAATAAAACAATGGAGGTGGAAATAAATAATGGCAGTTAAAATCCGTTTAAAACGTATGGGTTCTAAAAAGAGTCCTTTTTACCGTATCGTCGTAGCTGATTCACGTTCTCCTCGTGATGGACGTTTCATCGAAACTGTAGGTACTTACAATCCTTTGAAAGACCCTGCAGAAGTAGTTTTAAAAGAAGACTTAGTTCTTGACTGGTTATCAAAAGGTGCACAACCTTCTGACACTGTACGTAACATCCTTTCAAAAGAAGGCGTTATGCAAAAACACCACGAAGCTAAATTCTCAAAGAAATAAGGTGACCGGATATGAAAGATTTAAGCGACTTAGTCTTAACAATCGTTCGTCCGCTAGTCACTTATCCTGATCAAGTCAAGTTAGATGTCGTAGAGTCGAAAGATTTTTACGAGTACAACCTAACAGTGGCACCTGAAGATATTGGCCGTATCATCGGAAAACAAGGGCGTGTTGCCAAAGCAATCCGCACAATCGTTTACGGTGTTCGGATCAATGCACCAAAAAAAGTGCGTTTGAATATCATCGATGATAAGGAAAAGTAAATAAACGTGCTGTACTCGAATTTTCGAGTACAGTTTTTTTGTTTTTTTATTAATTGAAGAAATGATTATTTGGCAAAAGAAGCAAGAAAGCGTATCCTTATAATAGGAGGGAGTGAGCAGATAATGAGAAATACGATGTTATTTATTCCGTTTGTCTTATTGTTAAGCGCCTGCAGTTTGATTACTGAAAAATCAGACAATACGCGACCATCAAGCAGTACATCTGAAACTGTTGCAAGTACAGAAAAAAGTAGTACCAGAACGGCTTCATCTACTGAACAAACAAGGACTACCTCAAATAATGAGGAGAAGACTGCTTTAAACCAGTTGAAAGAACAACAACCAAACGTGCCCATGCCTTTAGATGTACCAATTTCTTCTGGCTATCTCAATGTCGCAGCGGCACAAACAAAGCAAGGTTATTCTATTTTATATTACGGATCAGATCGTCACCTCAGATTGAATGCTGACGAATTGAATCAAGAAACGCCTATTGCAACTTATCTCTATCAATATGGATTTGCTTCTAGTCAAGAAACGATACAAGTCTTGCAGCCATTTGAGATCGATACAAATGGGCAGCAAATGGATTTAGGTCATCAAATCACGGGGTATCAGCAAGGAGCAGCAGGTTCAAGCTACCTTGAATGGCAAGAAGGAAATTGGCGTATTCGGATCCGTGGGAATAATATAGATGGTCAAGAACCCTTACCGTTAGCTAAAGAAATCGTAGCCTATTTGGAAGAAAACAGGCTGCCAGCACCTGAACAATTTGGTAAGATAACTATTGATATGGGAGATACGACGAATCGAGCCGTAGAAGTAAGCTGGCAAGAACCGAAAAATGTCTATACGATCACTCATCAAGACCCTATGGCTGCATTGAAGATGGCAGTTTGTATGAAGAAGCCATGACAGAAGTGCTCAGCTTCAAGAAATAAGAAGTCATCAAAAACAGCACGCCGCAGTTTTGCATAAAATTGGCTTAATACCCTAAAAGAAAACTAGAATTGCCTCTCCGCACATGCTAAAATAAAACAGACAAAAAAGAAATGGGGATATAAGTTGACTGAATACTTGAATGTAGGAAAAATCGTAAACACACAAGGTATCAAAGGTGAAGTCCGTGTGATCTCAACAACGGATTTTCCAGAAGAACGTTACAAAAAAGGGACGGTGCTGACATTATTCCAAGATGGAAAAGCACCTATTGAATTAACGGTCAAAAGTCATCGTAAACATAAAAATTTTGACTTATTGAGTTTTGAAGGTCATCCTTCCATCAATGACGTGGAAAAATATCGGGATGGCATATTGAAAGTGTCAAAAGACAACTCTGTAGATCTAGATGAAAATGAATTCTATTACCATGAGATCATCGGTCTGCGTGTGGTGGAAGAAGATGGAACGGAACTAGGTAAAGTAAAAGAAATCTTGTCACCAGGCGCCAATGATGTATGGGTCGTACAACGTCCGAAAAAGGCTGATATCTTGCTTCCATATATCGCTTCTGTCGTCAAAGAAGTTGATTTAGAAGCTGGGGTGATTCGTGTAGAAATCCCAGAAGGGCTGATTGACGATGAAGATTGATGTATTGACTTTATTTCCGCGAATGTTTGAAGGTCCTATGGGTGAATCCATCATCGGTAAGGCTGTAGATAAAGGTTTATTAGACATCAATATCTCTAACTTCCGCGACTATTCAGATAATAAACATCAGACAGTAGACGACTATCCATATGGCGGAGGAGCAGGTATGTTGCTCAAAGTCCAGCCAATCTATGATAATATCCAAGTAATTGAACAAGCTGCACCTGATGTCAAGAAACGAGTCATCCTTCTTGATCCAGCTGGTAAACGATTCGATCAGAAAATGGCAGAAGAATTTTCACAGGAAGAACACCTGGTATTCATTTGTGGTCACTACGAGGGGTATGATGAACGTATCCGCACATTAGTGACAGATGAAGTTTCCTTAGGGGATTATGTCCTTACTGGGGGAGAATTAGGTGCGATGGTCATGATCGATGCAACAGTTCGGCTGTTGCCAGATGTGTTAGGCAATCATACTTCTGCCCAAACCGATTCTTATTCAACTGGTCTATTAGAACATCCCCAATATACTCGTCCAGCAGAATATAAAGGGATGAAAGTACCAGAAGTGCTGACAAATGGAAACCATAAATTGATTGAAGAATGGCAATTAAAAGAGTCGCTAAGAAGAACCTATCAACGCCGACCTGATCTCTTGGAAACACTTGAATGGACACCTCAAATGACGAAATTTTTAGAAGAAATCAAGAAAGAAGAGCAAGAAAAATCATCAGATATAGCCAAGTAACTTTTTCTAAAATATTCTTTACAGTAGATTGATAGTATGTTAGTATTTTATGGTGAGTGCACAAGCACTTAACTATTACGATATTCCGCTGTGAGAGAAGCTCATAAGAATATTTGGAATAAGGAGAAGAAAACCATGAATCCATTAATCGAAGAATTAACAAAAGACCAATTACGTTCTGACATCCCAGCGTTCCGCCCTGGTGACACTGTGCGTGTTCACGCAAAAGTTGTCGAAGGTACTCGTGAACGTATCCAGTTATTTGAAGGTGTTGTTATCAAACGCCGCGGTGCTGGAATCAGCGAAACTTATACAGTACGTAAAGTTTCTAACGGAGTGGGCGTTGAGCGTACATTCCCATTGCACACACCACGTGTTGCAAAAATCGAAGTAGTTCGCTACGGTAAAGTACGTCGTGCAAAATTGTACTACCTACGTGCATTACACGGAAAAGCTGCTCGTATCAAAGAAATCCGTCGTTAATCATTGTTATCAGACAGAGAAAGAACCCTTGGCATTCAAGGGTTCTTTTTTTGTTCTTATCATGTACGCGATATTCTTGATTCAGTATTTTTTAATTACTCGAATGGGCGAATAACTTATTAGGATGAGTCTATCGACAAATATTAGTAAAAAAAAGAGCCATATGATAATATCTTTCTTGAGAGTAACCGCTTTAATAAAAAATCCAGAATATTCTAACATAAATGGAGTATTCTTAGAATCAAAAGGAGAAAGAAGATGATTTATACTTATACAGAGCAAGAGAAAATGAAAGTTTTGGAGACATTTATGAAGGATGGTAAAGTAAAACAAGTACCAAGCGCAACAAAAAAGAAATACATCCTGCTGAAAGAAGTCTTGAAACGATTCGAACATGGAGTAATCTATACAGAAACAGAAGTCAATTCGATATTGATGGACGTATTTTCTAGTGCTGATTATGTCGAACAAAGGCGTTACCTAATCACATTCGGTTTTTTCAAAAGAAGTTCGGATGGTCGGGCGTATCAGTTGATGGAAAAATGAAAATTAGAAGTTTTGATTTATACTAATTGAAAAAAATTCAAGTATGCGGCGTAGAACCAACGCTGCATACTTGAATTTTTTTGTCATCTGTATCTATAATACAAAACCAAGAACGTTATTCAAAATATGGATAGCCATGATAAAAGCTAATGAGCGATTCGCAGTTAAATAAGCAATCGTCAGTAAAATCGTTCCAGGAGCGTACATGAAAAAATCAATTGGATGCGTTACATGAATAAATGTAAATAGAAAAATAGAAATCAAAGAAGACAAAATTAAACCAATAGATTGAGAAAGCCAATTAATTAAAAGATGACGAAAAATAAGTTCTTCTAAAATCGGACCAAAGAAAGCAAAAACAATCAAAGTCAAAAATAGCGGCGTTTGTTTTCCTAATTGCAATAAATATTCCTGATTGGCTGATTGGTTAGTAGGACCTAAAATGTATTGCATGAAGACGTCTACTAAAAAGATCAAGCCTACCCAAAAAAATATACTAGCAATTCTCAGCCAAGTTTTTTCTTTGAAATAAGAAAAACTTTCTATGATCTCTTTACGAAACAAAATGATACCAACAATAGAAGGAATACATAAGTTAACCGCGAATACAACAAACTCTGAATGTATTAAATCACTGTTCGTTACCATAGATAATAAGGCTAATGGAAGGATCCCTAATTGAAATCCTATGAATAAAAAATAAAGAATGAATAAAGATAATTCTCTTTTATTTGTACGAATAAATGTCAAAACGTACCTCCTAAAATTAGATTTTGGACAAATGCCCTTTAAAAAGATAACAAGATTTCGTTCTTGGAACAATATATATGCTTTTATTCCAAAGAGGTTGTGAAAACAGTATTTTGTCCTGCGCGTTAGAAAATTGAAAATGGGGAATAGCAACTCGTACTTTACCATTTTTTAAGTGAATATAAGATCAGCTAATTGAACACCGTTTATTCGTGATGAAGGACACAACACTGCAGTCGACACATTTCTCTTTTATGTTCAAAGATAACAAATATTTAAAACAAAGAAAAATAGTAGATAATCCCGTCCTAGTTCCTTTTATTCTTCCCTCCTAGCTTCCAAATTTAAGCAATACTTCAATTCATCAAGTTTTATCTTTTTTTTTCAATAATCGTAAAAAAAGAGTATTTTTTATTTAAAAATAAAATCTTTCTATTAAAGGACAAGACTAAAATAATCTTAGAATAAAAAGAGAATAGAAATGATTCAAACTTTCCATACATCAATAAAATAGTAAAAATTAAATTTTGAATAACGTGCACGTGTTTATTTGATAACGTTTTTTTATTGAGAGGAGGGATGAAAATGACCAAGAAAACTCAAAATAAAATCCAACGTATATGTCAAAAACATTTTGATTCTAGACTAAAAGCTGTATCTCGAAGAAAACACTTGCGTTCCATTGCAGTTTCGATAATCGTGATTCTTACTTTCTTAGGAAGTTTATCCAATATGAATGTAAACGTTTATACAGAAACGTCAAGTTTTGCTAACCAAATGATCGAGGAGACAAATAGTCCACCCGCCTCTGAAATACAGTCAACAGAAAGTACCAATCAGTCTAGCAACAACGAGACAACCTCAACTACACCCTCGACTCAGCTGATTGATCCGACAGAAAAAGAAATTGCAGCAGCAAAAGCAGCAGGGGAAAAAGCTTATTCAGAAACAGGTAGAAGTCAGACATTTAGTGCTGTTGCGGCCACTACGAATTTCAACGGACATACCATACCAGATGGATATACAGTGATATATGCCAAAGATGGAGTCATTGTTGCGGTTAACGGAACGATGAGTGCGGATAAAACCATGTTACAAGGTGTTACCAAAGCAATCGCTTTTATTGATAACCGTCCAGATATCCATAATCTGTTTATTGGCTCCACAGTAAATGGTACTACTACCACCTTCCCAAAAAGTATCTATATGGGGGTGGCTACCGCTGGAAATACGATCGATTCCGTTACACCCAATGCGGATAAAAGTTATTCTTTTACACCCTCAACATGGGGAGGGCTTCCTGCCGGAGGAGGTATGAGTACTTTTTCAATCGGTATACAGTTAGCAAACGATATTCCATTCACAGGGTACTCGATTAAAAATGGACAGATCGTTGATAACAAGGGGAATATTTCAGTTGTCCCAACCTATCAAGTAGCAACGGTTCAGGTCAATGCGAACCGGACAGGAACTTTTTCTTATACAGTCAATGGTGGAGCAGCAAAAATCGGTACGTATGGTACTGCACTATCTGGCATCCATGTGGGGGACAAAGTGGTTATTACTCCAACAGCAGTAACGGGCTATTCTTTTGCACAAACAAACGGTTCTTTCACAGCCCTAGAAAGTAACGTCGATACGGTGACCTATACAGGCAAACAAACACCAATCACTATTAAGTATCAAGACTATTTTGGACAGACGATTGCTCCTTCTAAAATAATGAATCTTACTTACGGAAGTGCTGCACAAGACCTGACGACTAATGTGCCTACTATCATCGGATATACCTTTACAGCTGTTTCAGCAACAGAAACAAAGAACCAATCAGCAACGAGTGTTTCAGCTAGTTTAGATACAAATGGAAATGTAATCGTAAAGGACGCAAATGGAAAACAGATTTCTGAAGTCATCCTATATTATAAGACAAATGAAAGAGTATCAATCAATGTAAATGGCAGTAAGTACTATGATGGTCTTTCTGTTGTACCGATCGTTAAATATACCTTTAATGATAAAACAGAATCAACATCCCTTTTAAACAATGATCTCAGTATTGATCAAATCACATGGAATCCAACTGATTTCAAAGCGATGAATGAAAAGGGAGTTGAAGTAACTGCGCCTACTGAAATTGGAACCTATACGTCTTGGCAATTGACAGAAAGCGGACTAGCTAAACTAGCTGCCAGAACAAACTATCTATTTACTATCGTGCAGACATCTGATATCTATACGATCAAGCCAATCAGCGGTACGGTAGAGCTCGGTGGCAGTAAGACATATGATGGAAAAGTAGGAATCCCGTCAATCCATGTCAAGCCAGCAGAAGGTGTCACCAGTTCGCTTACTCCAGTGCAAGTGACACTTAGCAACACGGACTACACAGTAGATGCACAATCAGCAAAAAATATGGTTAATGCTGGCAGCTATACAATCAAGTTAACGAAAAGCGGAATAGATAAAGTCAAAGCAGCAAATCCCAAGATGTCATTTACTGATATAGCTAACACATCAGGAACCTATACCATCAATAAAGCTGGTGCAGTGATTACTGTCGATGACGCTGTCTTTAATTATGATGCCCAAAGTCACTCGATTCCGGTTGGAAATGTCCACGTTGCTGGTGTTGTCTCAGGTGAATCATTGGATTATACACTAACAGCTAACAGCCGGACAGATATCGGAACACAAATAGTAACGATTAGTTTAAGGGAAGGAACTGTAAACAATAATTATTCGATTACCGCAACAGATACCGCTAAGTTGACGATCAATCCGACTCTCTTGCTTCCTTCGACAGGCGGGATAGGTCTACTACCCTTTGTCTTTTTGGGAATAATCTTTATTTTTTCTGGCTTCTTTTATTTTATCCATCGTAAGAGAAAAGCAGGTGAACAGCGATGAAAAAAACAAAAAATGTACGTGTGGATAAGTTTGCTGTTCTCTTTTTTATCCTACTGGGCTTTTTTATTGGTTCTCCGACTGTGTCAGCTAGAGAATCACCCATCACATTTACTTTGCATAATCGAATGTTCGAAAGCGAACAGATGCCAAGTATCAGTCAAAACGACGGAATGGATAGTCCAGATAACTTTCAGGAGGCAAAAGGGTTGAACGGTGTTACTTTCGCTATATATGATGTCTCGGATGAATTTTACAAGCTGCGGACAGAAGGAAGTAGTGTAGAAGATGCACAAAGAAAGCTAGCACAAAAAAGTGATAGTGGAAAAATACTGGCAGAAAGTGTAACAAAAACAGTAGACGAGGAAGAGGGCATTGCTTCTTTTCGTGTATCGGACAAAGACGAGCAAGGTCGTGACGCTGTTTACCGATTTGCGGAAATAAAATCTTCAGATCAAGTAAAAGAAAAATCAGCACCATTTGTCGTCGTGCTTCCTGTGACAGATTCATCTAATCATAAATTGACGACCATCCACTTGTATCCCAAGAGCGAACAAAAAATACCTGTTGCACTCACATTAACAAAAAAAGTAGAGAACAAGCAGACAGATTTTGCAGATGGGGATAAAGTACCTTATCTCATCACCACCACAATTCCGGAGAACATCAACGAGATAGGAACCTATACGATCAAAGATACAGCTGATCCTCAGTTGTGGCTAGAACCAGAAACAATTGATCTTTTGATTAGTGGAGAAAAGATTCATACATTTCATACACAAAAAACAAAACATGGTTTTGTATTATCAGATCCTGGAAAAGATCTCAGTTCGTTTGCTGGGAAAAAATTAACGATCCGTTACCAAATGACATTGAAAGAAAACAGTGAAAAAACGACATTTGACAACGAGGTACGTTTGACGACTGACAATCAAACAGTAGAAACACATCTTGCCATCCAAACAGGTGGCAAACAATTTGTCAAAGTGGATCGGCAAACGAAACAAAGACTGGCAGATGCTCAATTTCTAGTCAAAAGAGATAATCAATATTTAGCGCAAGAAAATGGGATAAATCACTGGGTAGCCAAAGATGATCCGAGAGCAACGATTTTTACTTCCAGTAAAGATGGAACATTTTCTGTCCATGGTTTGTCTTTTGGAAGCTATGAACTAGTTGAGATCAAGCCGCCTAAAGGATATGTATGGAGTCCAGCACCAATTCTCTTTGAAGTTGAAGAAGGCAGTTATGATCCACTTCATCCTATACCATTGGAAATCATCAACGAACCAGAAGCAAATCGGACAAATAACGGAAAAACGCCAGTTCAGATGCAGACGAATGGCTCATCACATGAAAAAAGTGGAGGAAGCTTTCCAAAAACAAACGAAGAGATGCTTGGAAGTTTTTCAATCTTAGGGTTGTTGCTAGTCCTTTCAACAGGGACAGCTTGGTTTTATAAAAAACAACAAAAAGGAAACAATAGGAGGGAAATAAAATGAAAAACATCAAAACAAAAATATGGGCACTTCTAGGAACTACTATTATGTTGCTTCCTTTCATTCTCAGCCTAGGAACTGCAGATGTCTCTGCAGCCGTATCACCTACACCAGAAAATGTCACGGTTAATTTGCATAAATTGAAATTCACTTCAGCACCAGAAAATCAAATAAACAACGGAACGGAATTGACATTTCCGAATAGTGAACCGTTGAACGGCGTAGAATTCAACGTATACGACATCACTGCTACGTACTATCCAAGTAAAGATACAGCAGTTCCAGCAGACGCTACACCCTTCGCAAGTGTAACAACTTCTGGTGAAGGATTAGCTAACTTGACTCTTCCAGGTAAATCTGATGGGAAAGATGCTGTATACGTCTTTGTAGAAACACCAAAACCTGGTGTCGAAACGTCGCCAAATATCGTGTTAAGCTTACCCTTTTACAACCCTGATTCATCAGACCCTGACAAACCTTTAGACACGATTCATCTATATGCTAAAAATGTCATCAAAGAAAGCAATATCAAAATCCAAAAAGCTGGGAACTTTTCAGGAGTAGATAAGTTAGCAGGGGCGCAATTTCAGATCAAAAATTCAGACAATCAATTTGTGACTGGTTTTGATGAAAACACCGGTGTCGCTCTTTATGGTCCTGCCGAATCAGCATTGACATTCACAACTGATACTGAAGGATCCATCAGTGTCAATGGGTTACTAGACGGCAATTATACTTTAGTTGAAACAAAAGCACCAGATGGTTATCAATTGACCGATCCACAAAAAGAAACCTCATTTGTAGTAGAAAACGGAAAATTGCAACAAACAACCGGAATCATCCATGGCGCGGATGAAGCCGATCTTGGGAATCCAAACGGTGTAGTCAATCGGGAAAATACAACTACAGATAACACGATTACTGTAGAAAATGTCCAAAACTACGGTGATTTCCACTTCATCAAACAAGATGTGAACACGCAAGAAAAATTAGCCGGTGCAGAATTTTCTATTCTAAGAGCAAAAGATCCAACTGTTAAATTAATGAAAAAAATAGCAAACCTTGCCTCAGGAGAATACCCATACGCTTGGTCAGATGAAGTCACAGGTTCTGACTGGGAAGAAGTGAAATTGATTTCTGATTCAGAAGGAAAATTTTCAATCGAAGGGCTGAAACAAGGGGCATACTGCCTTCAAGAAACAAAAGCACCAGAAGGCTACGCATTACCTAAGAATGAAGCTGCGTACACTGAATTTACAGTAGATGATGATCCAACAACTTCTGATGAAACAACGATCGAGAACCAACCTAAAGGAATCTTGCCTTCAACTGGTGGTATGGGGATCATCGTATTCATCTTGGTAGGTATTGCTTTAGTTGGAGGAGCAGTGATCTACTTCAAAAAACGCCATCAAGAAACAGAAGCTTAAACTATTGGAAACAAAAATCATACAATAAATAAACGACAGTGATTCAAATGGGGAGAAAGGTTGTGACAGAAGTGGTCGTTCTCTTGGTATTAAGTCAAATGTATGCAACAATGTGAGGAACCATTTTCAAAAAATTTATCTTAATACTCGAAACTAAACTGCTTTTTCACAACCTCTTCTTTAAACGGTGTTCTCCTGCCAACTCCTCGGTCACAAGTCACAATATTCATCAAACATGAGAAGCTATTTTTTGAAATTGTTCCTTGTGACTCAGAGCTGAACGGCAGGCACACAACCTCTTCATATACATATTAGAAAATAGGTGGACATGATGAAAAAAAGCAGAATAAGAATACTGGACATCTTCATGGCAATCATTTTAGTCGTTGGGATCGGGATCTTTTCTTATCCTTTTGTAGAAGATTCACTGAATGATTTTCTTGCCCAGCAGATGATCATCCATTATCAAAAGCAGGCATCGAGTAAGAATTCAGAAGAAATAAAAAAACAGCAGGAAAAAATGACAAAGAAAAACCAACAGCTGGCAGAGCAAAACGTATCACCAGGGATAGCTAGTTTCAACCAAGCAGTTGATGCAAAAGCATTAAAAGATTTACCTAGTAATGCCTTTTTTATGGAACATATGCTTGGAGTCATCGAAATCCCAAAAATCAATGTCAGCTTACCCATATTCAATCAGACAACGGAAATATTTTTGCAAAAAGGAACGTCATTATTGGAAGGAAGTTCTTATCCGACTGGCGGGAAAAGCACACATGCCGTTCTTTCTGGGC
>NZ_NGLI01000001.1:512174-918292 GCF_002141285.1 Enterococcus sp. 3G1_DIV0629
TTTCACAACCTCTTCTTTAAACGGTGTTCTCCTGCCAACTCCTCGGTCACAAGTCACAATATTCATCAAACATGAGAAGCTATTTTTTGAAATTGTTCCTTGTGACTCAGAGCTGAACGGCAGGCACACAACCTCTTCATATACATATTAGAAAATAGGTGGACATGATGAAAAAAAGCAGAATAAGAATACTGGACATCTTCATGGCAATCATTTTAGTCGTTGGGATCGGGATCTTTTCTTATCCTTTTGTAGAAGATTCACTGAATGATTTTCTTGCCCAGCAGATGATCATCCATTATCAAAAGCAGGCATCGAGTAAGAATTCAGAAGAAATAAAAAAACAGCAGGAAAAAATGACAAAGAAAAACCAACAGCTGGCAGAGCAAAACGTATCACCAGGGATAGCTAGTTTCAACCAAGCAGTTGATGCAAAAGCATTAAAAGATTTACCTAGTAATGCCTTTTTTATGGAACATATGCTTGGAGTCATCGAAATCCCAAAAATCAATGTCAGCTTACCCATATTCAATCAGACAACGGAAATATTTTTGCAAAAAGGAACGTCATTATTGGAAGGAAGTTCTTATCCGACTGGCGGGAAAAGCACACATGCCGTTCTTTCTGGGCATCGTGGACTCCCAGAAGCAAAATTATTTACAGATTTGCCTAAGTTGAAAAAAGGAGACCAGTTTTTCATCCAGATCAATGGAAAGACATTGGCGTATCAAGTAGAAAAAATCCAAGTGGTCTTACCTGATGAAGTAGATTCTTTGAGTATCCAAAAAGGTAGGGATCTCGTGACTTTGCTTACCTGCACTCCTTATATGGTCAATACACATCGACTGCTTGTGACGGGGCATCGTATTCCTTATCAAGCAAAAGAGGCAAAAAAAGCGATCCAAGGAATTGATCAATGGAAAAAATGGAAATTTATTACTTGGTTTATCGGTATACTACTTGGATCGATCGGCTTAGTTTGGCTACTCATCGCTTATTTAGATTCTTTGGCCATCGCTAAGCGAAACTATCCTTTATCTTTTTATGTAAAGAACAAAAACGGACGACCAATCGAAGGAATGGTCTTTTCTGTAAAAACGTTCAACGGCAAACACTATATTACTAGAGAAAAAGTGCCATTTGTGAAAGCTTCTGATGAATACGGTCTAGTGAGATTTTCTGATTTAAAAGGCGGAAACTATCGCTTGCAACATGAGGAGATCCTACTTAAAATCCATGTAAAACATAAACATTCGAAACAGTTTTCAATGAAATTGAAAAAAGGAAGATACAAACTGCGAAAAGAAAAAGAGGTGTACTATTTGATTGAGAAAGAATGAATGAAGATGTCCAAAAAAGCAGAGGGAACAGACTAAATGAAAAAAGAGAGAAGCTGACGAAAGGGACGCGTAAACTGCTATTTTTGGTTTACTATCTGGAACGCCAGCTTCTATTTTTTTATGTTTCAGAAGAATTTTATTACTCTAGTATAACTTTTGAATTAGTTTCCATAACATTTGGAGCAAGGGGTTAAACCACGAGCTTGAGCTTCGCTTAAAGTGGCAGGGGTATACGTACCATTTCCACATTTATGTGTATGGTATTTTGAACCGGTCGGTGTGACATAGACAGTTTGTTCATTATTTTGCTCAGGAGCTGCGGCTTGTGCCTGCTGAGGGGCCTGTTCAGCTGCTGCTTGCTGTCGCGCCTGTTCGGCTTGCTGCTGTGCGATTGCTTCTTGCCTCGCCTGTTCGGCTTGTTGCTGTGCGATTGCTTCTTGCTGCGCTTGTTCTGCTTGTTGTCGTGCAATTTCTTCTTGCTTTTTCCGTTCTTCTTCTGCTTCTTTTGCTTTGATCGTGGAATCAATTGCAGCAAGACGGCTTGTCAACTCTTGTTTGTTTTCAGGTAGCGCTTGGATAGCTGCTGAAGCCGTTGCATAGTTTTCTTTTGTAGGATTTGCTTCAGCTTGTGACAAAGCAGATTCCGCTTCTGTCACTTTTTTTTCTAGTGCAGCTTTTTCCGCTTTTTGTTTTTCTTCTTCTTTTTTCTTTTCAATTTGTTCTTGTTCTTTCGATGAATCTGCCGTACTTTCGGAGATCGTGGTACTGCTGCTGGAAGTCTGAGCTGAACTTGTGCTTTGAGTAGTAGACGTAGTAGCACCACACCCGCTTAACAAACTTCCTGCGACCAAAAACAACGCAACTAATTTTTTCACTAAATTTCCTCCTTAAGTAAAAAACAACCGTTTTCAATAAATGCCCTTTTCAATTGTTTACTTACTTGTTATAATAATTGTGTTATGAATAGTGATTGAGGAAACTTAATCTAATCCCGTGTTGATACACGGGATTTTTTGCTATAGTTCTGTTATTAAGTATGTAATAATAAAATATGTACGTTATTTTATTATTAGATTATTGACATTTATATAATAAACGATTAAATGATTCGTATCAAGAGAATGGTTAGGAAAAAAAGAGAAATAATAACAGGTTTATGCACCATTAACTGTTTTGCAGTGGGATATTTGTATCCGTTTTTTTCTTGTATGTAGTAAAGTAGATACAGGAGGAGAAAATATGCAGACTTTTTTAACAAAAGTTTCTCAAAAGAAAATCAAAATGATTCATTTACTGCTTGAAACGGATCGATGGTGTTCAATAGAAGAGCTACAAAACGAATTGAAGGTATCAAGTAAGTCTATCTTGAATTATCTAACAGATTTAGAAGAATTGTTCCAACAATATCCTGATAAGGTCATTTTGAAGAATGAGAATAATCGGCGCTTTTCTATGGAAAAGCAGGAGAACTTCCCAATCTACACTATTTATCTTCATTTCTACAGAAAATCATATAATTATCATTTGATTGAATTCATGTATCAACATCCTGAGAAAAATTTAGAAGATTATGCAGACGCTCAATATACGAGTGTATCCACAGTTTTTCGTTATGCGAAGTTATTAGTAAAGTACTTTGAGAGGTATCGGATCACATTCCATCCGTTTAAACTAGAACTTGAAGCAAAAGAACAGTATATTCGAAGTTTCTATTATTACTTTTATTGGCATTCTACTCGAACTGGCGGCTGGCCATTCAAGTTTTCAAAAGAAAAAATCGAGAACTATCTCTTGAAGTTTGAGAGAATCTATCATATCCAGCTAGATCCTCTTCAAAAACGAGTATTTTCTTATTGGCTGGCTGTTATTTTAGAAAGAAGCTCATTTGCTTCGATAATAGTCGATAAAACAGATCAACAAGTCATCAAGAAAGATCCATTCTTTTTGTTGATCGGACAATGGCTCGAAGCAATCGAGATCCCTTTATCGGAAGATGAACAGTATTTTTTGTATCAAGTGATTTATTCATTCGGCGTCATTGACGGAAATCCAACATACGAGAATAGTTATGCAAAGTCACATGAAATTAGTGGCAGCTTGTGTTACAGAACCTTAGTAGCTTTAGAAAACGCTGTAAAGAAAGAATTTGATTTTCGATTGGATACAGATGATCAAGAATTAGTATTCAATTTTGTTGCTTTCCATGAAAGAAGCCGTTTCTTTTTTGGGAATACAGATCTTTTTTTCAATCGCTCTTATGCAAAAGAAATCAAAGCAGAAAATCCAAGGATATACAAAAGAATCAAGCAACTCCAAAAAACGGTGAGAAAATATGCTGAAAAAGAGGTACTGCAAGTAATAGATAATTGGGAGCAGCTTTTCTTGAATTATTATTACATTCTTGACTATTACGATCTACTCTTAAGCGCAATGGATCCGATAAAAATTCTCATACAGGATGATCTGCATCACACGCATCGTCTTTGGCTGATGAACAAGATCCATCGATTATTTGGTCATTCATACTTACTAGCTTTTTATGATTATCAAACTGCAATCACAGAAGTAGATTTGGTTATCTCAAATTATTATTTAGATACACAAGATATTCCATTGCTTTTAATGAAAAATCTTCCGACCGAACGAAATTGGCGGCAGTTGGAAGAGTTACTTTATCGAATCGCTCAAGAAAAATAGCTGGACTTAAACTTCGGTGGCAGATTCTCTTTAGAAAGTTCAAATTTTTGAATTTCTGAGAGAATCTGCCTCTTTTTTGCGTATAAATACTGAATTAATCATATTACTTTTATTTTTTTTCCTTTTTTTAGAAATTTCTTAAACTAGAAAAGACGTTCTCTCCGTGCCAAAATTAGCCTTGGTTAAATTAAACCAATTATTATTTAGGAGGAATTATAAATGAAAAAACAAGTGATTGCGTGTACGGCTTTAGGTTTGTTGGGGCTCAGTATCTCAGGGGGCTATGTTTTTGCAGAAGAGGACGATCATACACTTTCTGCAACAACGAACCAAGCAGATGTGACGTTAAAGGCTGGATCTGGAAATGATGTCACGCCTATCGTGCCAAATGATACGCATGATGATGATCCAAGTACTGGAGATACAGGAGCATTATCTATTCCATTTGCATCGAATATTACTTTTGGACAACAAGAAATAAAACAGGGGGATGCCGATTATTTTGCCTTGAATCAACGTCCACATGTCCAAGTCAATGATACGCGCGGAGGAGCAAAAGGTTGGACATTAGGCGTTTCGATCTCACCATTTATTGGAGAAAACGGACATGAGCTAACTGGCGCACAATTATCATTAGCTAATGGAAAAGTAGTGACAAAAGACAATCAATCCACACCACCAACATTAGCAGATGCGCCAAAACAAACTTTTGTTTTGAATAATGACTACCAAAACGTGATGCTTGCGAAAGAAGGAGAAGGGGCAGGCGCCTTTGCAGCAGTATTTGAAGGAACAGATGGCAGCAATGAAAACGTCAAGCTTCATGTACCCCGTGCGGGAGTGGAAGCACAAAGCTATACAGCGGAACTAACTTGGGTGTTGACAGATGCTCCAGCATAAAACAAGAAGATGGGGATATGTCCTTCCCATCTTTTTTAGTAGCTTGTTTCTGTTGATCTTACTGTATTTCTCTGCTAGTTCATTTGCTGATCAAAACAAAGTCAGTTTTGATGCAGAAGCGATTTTACCTGAAAACCAGATTTCAGAAGCTAGTTATTTTGACTTGAAAGTACAAGCTGGTATACAGCAAAAATTGACAATTCAATTAACGAATACAAGTAATCGTCAAGTAAATGTCAAAGTAGAAGCGAATAACGCTGTGACCAACTCTAATGGTGCAGTGGATTATTCCAAGCACGGGGAAAAGTTACTAGGAAGTCCGACTTTCGAAGAGATTGCTTCGAAGCCACAAACCATTACGTTGAAACCACAAGAAATAAGACAAGCAACCTTCCAGTTAGATATACCTAAGCAAGGATTTGACGGTACGATACTAGGTGGATTCTATTGTTATGAGGAAACAAAAGAAAAAGAAGAAAAAAATGATGGATTCAGTTTGGCAAACAAGTTCGCCTATACGATCGGTGCTCAATTAAGTTGTTCAGATAAAAAGATCGATCCTGAATTTGCATTGTCTAAAGTGAAATCAGGTTTACAAAACGGCTATCTTACGTTATTTGCTACTCTGGAGAATAAGCAGCCGGTCCTAATGAGTCAAATGCAAATGGAAGCAGAGATAACGAAAAAAGGAAAAGATGGTGTCTTGCATCAATTGTCGAAAAAAATCTCTATGGCTCCAAGAAGCAAGTTTGAGTTACCAATCAGTTGGGAAAACAAACCATTGAAAAAAGGTTTCTATGAATTAACGATCCATTTGAAAGACGCTTTAGGGAAAAAATGGACACTGGTAAAAGCATTTGAAATCAAAGGAGATGACGAAAAACTGAATAAAGAAGCAGTACATGTAGAAAAAGAAGATGAACCAACGGATACCATGATGTATTTCTTCCTTGCTTTTTGCCTAATCGTCATCATTTGTCTGGTCTGGTATATTTCTAAATTGAAACGAGAGAAAAGCTAGTTTAGGAGGAGATAGACATGAAATGGGCAATTAGGTTAGGATTCTTCTTACTCATGTTCGGAATAGCATTACCAGTTTCTGCAACTGAAAAGACAACGAGTGAGGCTGGTATCTCTTTTTATCAAGAAAATAACCAAGGTAAGCATGTTCCGATGGAAAAAGTAACGATTACAGAAAATAGTACAGAAAAGCCGATGGCCATGGAAGAGATGTTATTTCCGAAAACAAATGAGAATACTTGCTGGCTGCTCATCATATTAGGCGTTTGTCTAATCATGATTGCAGAAATGTTATATCGCATGAAAAAAAAGAATAAGCAAAGCAGGAGGTAAGAAAATGGCTAATTCTAAAAAAATAGTACTGTCGGTTTTTACGCTTATTGTCCTGCTATGGTTATCGCCAAAAGTAGCAGCAGCTCCAAGACCACTTACGGATTTAAGCTATTTCCGATGGGCTAATCAAATCACGACTCCTGCAGATAATACATTCATCATGCATTATGGTAAGCATACTTCTGTAGAACCGATTGAGGGGAAAGTGACGGGAAAGATTGTCACGGTTGACTGGAGTACGAGTAAAAGTAGCGCCTTGATCAAAAATGTCGGTTTTTATAAGGGCCAAGAAGTGAATTTGAAGGTAACACTTGAAAGAAATAAAAGCAATTTAGATGGCGGGTCGATTTTTTTCACTGAAGGAAATTTTTTAAGTATCGATATTTCTGGTGAAATGATCATAACTTATGACTTTTTAGATGCAAGTGGAAATCCTTTAACAATTGAGACCTCTTTCAACTATTATGGATTGAATGTCAATAAGTATGTAGGGTATCGCAATCCTAGCCGAGTAATCAAATATTTATGTACAAATAATCCGACGAATATCGTTTATGACGTGTATGGAGATGGGGACCGTCAGTGGGGAGACTATTGGGGCTATTATAAAAACATCACACCAAACATACCTTGGAGAGATCCTAGACAAAGCTTTGAGGTGATCACAAATCCAGTCTCCCAACTTCACGTTGTGGTGCACAACAATGACAGCACACCATCTTCAGTTATATATCGAACAGATTTCTTGGCTAAGCCAGATTTTCCTTCTGCTTATGCCACAGATTCTTTTTTTGAAAAAGCAGACCAAGATGTTTGCTTAAAGGCAAAGCAAACGATTCCTAATATTAGCCAATGGAAAAAAGCCAATCAACTCCAAGTTCGATTCGGTTTAGAGCAAATAGCTAAAACCCAGCAATACAAAGCAAAAAAAGTAAAAGTGACGAATTTTAGTGGAGAAGATATAACGGAATTATTCAGCAGTAAGGTCGAAGGGCAGGAAATGGTGATCACTGCGAAAAATCCTGAAGATCATCGCTTGTATGATACCGTTTTGCAATATGAAGTCGAGTTGGAATGGACAGGCAAAGAAAATGTAGTTGAAACTTCGGCCATCATAAATGATCGGCTACCGCTGCCTTTTAAAGTCAAAACAATTTTAAATGGACAGGAGACTGCAGAAAATACAGGTGCTAGTCTCGTCAATTATTTAGGAGAAGTCCACATTCAATTTTTAGATGAACAAGATAGGTCTTTGAGTCAAGAAGTGATTAAGACCGGCATCCTTACGACAGATTATGATTTATCGAAGGATTATCCTGAGATAAGCGGGTTCTTTCCGATAAAAAATGAAGAAACTGATCATGGGAGATTCCAGCTAGAAACACAAACGATCATCCATCGCTACCGCAAAGGCGAACCCTTGAGATTTGAATTGTTGAATAAAGAAAATCCTTTGATGGTATCCAGATTTAGTAAAAGCTGTACCATCAAATTCACATTTTCTCATGAAGGAGATTCAACTATCTATTTGATGGCTAAATGTAATGAGGAAGAAAAAAGACTACAGACCTACTCACATGTACCAGAAAAAGTAGAAGACGAAATAAAGACAGCTTTTCCAGAAAATTGGATTGGAAAAGAAGTTTCATTCTATGTAATGACTGACGACAAAGAACAGTCGCCGCCAGATAGAAGGAGATTAGCAGTCGAAAAAGGCCCGCAATTGCTTTTACCTAAAAGCATCGATTTTGGGGAACAAGAAATACCTGCCAATGACACATTTGTCGCGGCAGTAAACCAGAAAGAAATTCAGGTTGAAGATTCTAGCCATTTAGAACAAAGCAAATGGATAATCAAAGTCCGAGAAGAAAAACCGCTGATCAATGATAAGTCTAAGCAGTTATGTCCCTTGTTTTTCACTATCCAAGGAAAAACAATCGAATTAACTGGAAGTGATCAACAGATTTGGCAAGGAACGGGGAAAGCAAGTTTTGGGCAAATAGGAAATATCCAACTGAAACTAAGACCTTCAGATGAAGTTGGGGATTATGAAGGAACTTTAGTTTGGACAATGGAAGATGTGCCGATATAAAGAAAGAGGTTGTGAAATCAGCGTTTTGAACGAATACTGAAGACCAGCTGATTGAACACCGTGAAACAGAGGTTGTGAAAAAGCTGCCCTGCATCAAGTAATACGACCAGCCAAACGGAAACAGTGTCTCATGTTTTTGATTTGACTGGTCTTATTACCGCAGATGCAAGCTTTTGCCACACCTCTTTCTTGTCATTTACAGAATTACAGAAGTAAATATCAATGCTGCAAGCTTTCCTTTAATGCTGTAACACCAGTAAGAGTTGTCAAGACTAGCAGACTGACTAGGTAAATACTGCTCAAAAACAAGATTACGGCAGTTAAACTATAATGATCCATCAAGAAACCGATGACGATAGAAGAAAAACCACCAACAGCTCGTCCAAGATTCATAATGAAATTATTCGCCGTCGCGCGGATTTCTGTTGGATACAAACTACTAATCACTGCGCCATATCCACCATACATGCCATTGATAAAGTAGCCGACTATCACAGCGGCTGCTACCAAACTCCACTGGCTATGGGCTAACACAAGTAGATAGACAGATAAGGATGAACAAATTAAAAACAGAGAAAAGGCTAGTTTAGGCCCCACTTTATCCATGATCATGCCAAAAGTCATCATCCCCAAAGACATGCCTAAAATAGTACTGACCATCCACAATGAAGATCCAGAAACCGAAAGTCCTAATCGATCTTGCATAATCGAAGGCAGCCAATTCATTAACCCAAAATAGCCGGCGATTTGGACAGTCACCATGATACTAAGGCCACATGTTTGCCAAGCAAGATGTTTTGATTCAAACAGTCTGCTAAGTTTGGTTTTCTTTTCGGCGGATTGTGCAGATTTGAATTCCTTTGGTTCAGTCAAGCCGCGACGAATGAACAAGACCATCAACACCGGCAGTACACCTACGACATACAACATCTTCCAACCAAACGTTGGAATGATCACAGCGGCTAAAATCGCAGCCAAAGCCGCACCGACCTGCGCACCAATACCAGCAACCGAAGAAGCTCGTCCAATTTGTTTTTTTGAAAAACTTTCGGAAATCAAGGACATACATGCCCCATATTCTCCTCCCGCTCCTACACCTGCGATAAAGCGAAAGAGATAAACCAAGTAGATGTTTGAAGCAAAATACATCAATAAAGAAGCAATCGAAAACAGAAGGACCGTTTGAGAAAATACTTTCACACGTCCATATTTATCAGCTATGATGCCAAAAAAAATACCTCCAATGAGCATCCCCAAATTAGTGATCGTTGAAATGAAACCCGCTTGCGTACCACTAATATGAAAAGAAGCAATCATTGAAGATAATGAAAAAGCTAAAAACATAATATCCATATTCTCTAAAGCAATTCCCGCCGATGTCGATAATAATACCTTTCGCTGATACGTTGTCATTTTTATACCCCTTTTCCTAAAATTTCACTAAATTGTTAAAAGTATATCCAAAAAAGAATAAAAAAACAAGTCTTTTTTATTTGAAATAATACACAAACAACCGATATAGATAATCCAACCTAGTTTTAATAGAAATGAGTATTGACTTGGAGTACACTTAAAGTTGTAGAATAAATAAAATACATAAGTAAAGTGGCAAGAAATTAATAGAAAGAGTGATCAGATGAATATCAAACAAGTCAGTGAAGAAAAGGGCATTTCGGCCGATACATTGCGCTATTATGAACGAATCGGGTTGATTCCACCAGTTAATCGGACAAAAGGCGGAATCCGTGATTATACAGAAGAAGACCTAAAATGGGTCGACTTTACGATCTGTATGCGAAATGCCGGATTATCGATCGAGTCTTTGATTGAATATATTCGCCTATCTAGCGAAGGAGAAGCAACTGTATTTGAGCGGCGTAAGCTTTTGATTGAAGAAAGTGAACTTTTGACGAAAAAAATTGCTGAAATGCAAGAATGTTTGGAACGTTTACAAGGAAAAATCAAGAAATATGATCGTGTGTTATCTAGAAATAAAATAGAATGTATCAAGTAAAAAATCAAGGAGCATCGCTATGGAGTTACGCTTACTAAAATATTTTTGGACAATTGCAGAAGAAGGAACAATCTCTCAAGCCGCAGAAGTTCTACATCTTACACAACCAACCTTAAGCCGACAACTGAAGGAGTTAGAAGAGGAACTAGGAACAGAACTGTTTGTACGTGAAAACCGCAAAATGATCTTGACAGAAGCAGGTTATTTTCTAAAAAGCCGGGCAGAAGAAATTTTAGATTTAACAAATCAAACCACTCAAGAATTCGAGAACAGAAAAAAACAATTATTCAGCGGACGATTTACGATTGGCTGTGTGGAAGCTGATAATTCGAATACATTGGCACTATTACTAGAAAAGCTGATCCGTGATTATCCCAACGTTCAATTTCATATCCACAGTGGAACAAGTGATGATATCACGGAGCGACTAGAAAAAGGCCTGTTAGATTTAGCGATTTTGCTAGATCCAGTAGATACAGAGAAATACGAAACGATTTTGTTACCAAGAAAGGAAAAATGGGGATTGCTCATTTCAGAAAATTCTGTTTTAGCAAAAAAAGACGCGATAACAAAAGAAGACTTTGCGAATGTACCTCTTTTGATTTCAAAGCGTCCAGAAATACAGCGAATGTTTGCTGGCTGGTTAGGCATAAAAAAGGAGCAGTTGCTGATCACAGGAACGTACAATTTGATTTTCAATGTATTTGCGCTAATTGAGAATCAGGTAGGTGCTGCTTTAGTCATAGAAGGTGCTGTAAGTCATCATTCAAAGCGAGTGACATTCGTTCCGCTTGACCCAATGATTGAAACGAACTGTATGCTAGTCTGGAAAAAGAATCGGATTTTATCACCTGTAGTCAATGAATTGATTCACCGTTTCAAAGAAGCTTTTGAACAGTAATAAGTATTTCTAATCGAAGAAAATTCAATACAAAAGCGAGACGTATGACAGTCTTGCTTTTGTATTTTTTCATTTTTAAATCAAAAAAAATAAAGAGATTTACACAACTCGTTAAATAAGCGCTTACAAATAAAAAAAGAACGGAAATAAATCAGCTATAATAACCGTTGTTCTGGATTGTAATCATTACAAAGAAATGAAGATTATAACTTTGGAGGTGTTCGAAAAGAAAAATGGGAGGGGCTTTCATGAAAAGAGTTAGAAAATGTTTGACATTAGTTTTTGTGTTGAGCTGCTTGATACAACTTTCTGCTTTCAACCAAGTAGTGTTTGCTGCAAGTGAAAAAAGTAGTGTAGGTATCACTTTTGAAGGAAGTGTTCCGCAAAGCTCAACCGATCCATCCGTACCATCCTCGCAAGATGCCGATCAATCGGCAGATCAATCCAGACCAAAGAAATACCCGAAAACCAACGAGATTCAGCAATCATTTATTACTTGGGGTGGAGTATTTCTTTTAGTAATCAGTTTGTTTTTAATATTTTGGAAAAGAAAGAGGAATAGAGAATGAAAAAAACAATTTTAGCTGCAGCATTAATCAGTACAACACTTTTGGCAGGAACATTAGCTGTACATGCAGATGGCCTAAATGGGAAAAGTACTGCAAAGATCGGTTTGACGGCACAAGATCCAGATCATCCTGTAGGTCCAATCGATCCAATTGACCCTGATGATAATACTCCTTCAAATGATCCAACTGGAAATACTGGAGACTTGCGTATCGATTATATGTCAAAAATCGATTTTGGGAAACAAACGATTTCAGGAAAAACCGAAACATATACTGCTCAAAAACCATCGTTAAGAACCGAAGTCCAAATTTCAGATTTACGAGGAACGGGTGCTGGCTGGAATTTACAAGTTAGTTACGATACAGAAAAACCAGGATTTACTTCAGAAGACAAAACATTGAATGGTGCAGAACTAACATTGCCTATCGGAACTCCTAAAACGGTTGCCGATAACAGTTCTGCAGCTCCTGCTACAAACGAAGTAGTAGTGAATAACGATGCGCAAAACATCATGTCAGCAGCTGCTAATACTGGTTTAGGAACATGGGCAGATGAAATGGATACAGCAAATGTTTCGCTTAAAGTCCCATCAGGTAACTTAGTGGGTGATTACACAGCTACACTTGTCTGGACTTTGTCAGACGCACCAGCTTAATTAAACATTTATTACGAACGAATAAGGAGAGAATAACAACGATGAAAAAACAAGTATTTTACACATTAGCAGCGACAGTATTGCTATCAAGCTCATTATTAAGCACATTGAACGTACAAGCAAATGAAATAGAGCCAACCAAAGATTCAGCTACTTCTACAGCAAAAATCACATTTACAGGAGATAACTCTGATCCAGTGAACCCGGTAGATCCAGATGATCCTGACAATCCAGTGAACCCAGTAGATCCGGACGACCCAGATAACCACGGTACTGGAGATAACGGTCCTTTGTCAATCGACTATGTCTCAAATATCACATTTGGCACACAAGATATCTCAACGACTAGCCAAGTATACAACGCTGAAAATGCAGAGCCACATGTTCAGATCACTGATAAACGTGGAGTAGAAGGAGGATGGACATTAACGGCTGCAGCTACAAAATTTGTTGCTAGTGACAATTCAGAGTTAAAAGGTGCAGAATTATCATTTAAAAACGGAGTAGCAGAAACAACTTCTGATAATACAAGTAAAGCACCCGTAACAAGTGATCTGATCTTTGACAACACTGAAGCCAAAACAGTCATGACAGCCGATAGTTTAAAAGGTCAAGGAACATGGTTGGATGTCTTTAAAGGAACAGAAGGAAACAATACAAATGTTCAATTATCTGTCCCTTCAGGATCTGCGCAAGCAAAAGAATACACATCAACGATCACTTGGACACTCACAGCAGGCCCAACTGCTTAGAATGGAGAGAAAAATGAACAAACTTCAATCATTGTTTGTTGCTGCTCTTAGTTTATTAAGTATTGTAGTGATGCCATTGACGACATACGCTGATTCGAATGAATCAGCGTATAGCGTCAATGCAAATATTCCCGACTTTCAAAAAAATAAGAACGTTTCTTACTTTGATTTGCAATTAGATCCAAATCAAAAAAAAGAGATTTCAATCCATTTAGCTAACTCAGCAAAAGAAAAAGCAATTTTTAATGTAGATGTTAATAATGCTGCCACAAACAGTAACGGGGTCATTGACTACGGACAAACAGATTTGAAGAAAGATCCGTCTGCTAAATATGTATTGAATCAGCTAGTCACTCCTAAAAATCAAGAAATTGAATTACAAGCTGGTGAATCCAAAGATGTGACTTTCCAAGTTCAAATGCCAAAAGATCGATTCAAAGGAATCATTCTTGGTGGAATACACATCAGTAAAAAAGATAATGTGAGTGAAAAAGTAGACGGAACAGCAATCCGTAATAAATATGCGTACGTGATCGGTGTGAAACTGCAAAACGATACAGATGCCGTCACGCCCGATTTGAAACTGAACTCAGCAAAAGCTGGTCTGCAAAATTCCTATACGACTGTGTTTGCTAATGTGCAAAATCCAACACCTGGAATCATCAGCAAAGTTAATTTTGATGCGAAAATCACGAAAAAAGGGTCAAAAGATGTTCTTTATGAAACAAAAAAGGAGAATATGTCGATTGCCCCTAATACGAACTTTGACTTTCCAATCAGTTTGAATAAGGAGAAAATCGAAGCTGGAGATTATACGGTGACGATTGATGCCAACGAAGGGAATACAGATAAAACATGGCATCTGACAACTGATTTTACGATCCAGTCAGAAAAAGCCAAAAAGATCAACAAAGAAGCAGTGACAGAAGACAAAGTGATCCCATATCTCCCAGCTATCATCACAGTCGGAATCTTGTTATTATTGATCATCGCATTTTTAAGTTACAAATTACTTAAACAAAAAAAGTAGGTGAGAATATTGAAAAAAAAGGTGAATAAAAATATCCATCTATTTTTACAAATATTTTCGATTCTGGGTCTTGTTTCTCTCTTTCTTATTTTTGAAATACAAGAGGTTAGAGCCGAATCAGTAAATGATGTTATTTTAAATGCGCCAGATGGTACAAGTTTAGCAGATGCGTTTAATTTAATGCCAGTTGGGAGCAATAGTCATGCTACGATTGCTAAGAATAAAAATGGAAACGATGTATGTGTTCTCACTGATGATAATAGGGATCAAAGAGCTGCGTTGTGGTCAGCAACTAACTATCAATTAGACTTGAACAAAGATTTTGATACAAAAATGAAATTGTATTTAGGAAACAAAGGAAGATACGCAGCGGATGGTATTACTTTCACGCTTCAAAACGATCCAAGAGGTAATAATGCTTTTTCAAGTTCAACAGAAGGTGGAGCTTTAGGCGTTTATTCTTCACAAGAAGCTAGAAACAGCACTGAAGCTGCACAAGAAGCACTACAAAACAGTTTTTCTATTGAATTTGATACGCATCAAAATGAAGGTAAAGGTAATGCATATGACGAAAATAGCCATAACTATAAACCTGGTCCAAATCATATTGCAGCAACTATGCCAGGAAATCCAGAGACCTATGATGTATATTCAAGTTGGCTTACACAGAAGGTAAAAGTACGTCACAATTTGCTGACAGAGCCGATCAATCTACCAAATGGCTCTCTCTCCAATGGACAATGGCATGATTTTGAAGTCCACTATGATCATATTACAGAGCAAATTACCTATGTATTTGATGGACAAAGCAGGGTTTGTAATCTTCCACGAACTGTATTTTCCAGTGACTATGTTTATTGGGGGTTCACAGGAACTACAGGTGATGATTCTAACGTTAATGCTGTAGTATTTTCAGAACTGCCTAAAGCTGTTAACGTAGAAACTACCACAGATGTATTGAAAAATAACACAAGTGTCATTAATAAAGATGTAAACATGGGTGACACTTTGACTTATTCTTTAAAAGCAACTTATTTAGGCGGAATTCAAAATTGGACAGATGTAGTGGGAGAAGAATTTCTTAATCCATATGTGGAATATGTCCCTCATACATTAGCAGTTAAGTACCCAGAAACAGGCACGATAACGAAGGAAGAACCACAGATTACACCAGAAAATCATCTAATCGCTCCTGAATTGACCAATGATTTAGGAGACGTGCATGAAAATAAATGGACAAGTGTAGAAATAACATTTGATGTAAAAGTCAAAAATATTGATTCTAATCAAAAAATAATTAAAGCAGAAGATTATACAGAATTTATTGGGGATAATTATACAGTACGACCGTATGAGACTTCTTACCAAATTTTAAATGATGAAGCTTTAAGGCCACAAATCAAACTTTCTGATTCTTTAGCAAATGCCTCGGTCAGTGTGTTTCCAACAGATCAGTCATTGACGATCGATGGGGAATGGAAAGATAAAGACAGTAATACTGTTTCTTTATTTTATAAGCTGAATGGGCAAGAAAGAGTCTTGCAAGACAATGTCAGCAATACAGCAAAAGACTCATGGCTTCCTTTCTCACAAGAGATTTCTCTTGCTGATCTTAACACTGGCGATAATCAAGTAGAAGTTTATGCCAAAGATGCAGAAGGTCAGTTATCTAATCATGAAAGTTTTAAAATCATATTGAATCAAGGAAACGTCAGCTTTAAATCGATCGATCCGGAGATCCAATTCAAAAACATGGTTATTTCCGGTACCACTGTTTATTCTTCACCACAAGCAACTGTTGGGGTAGTTGTAGAAGATACGACAGGAATTCCGAAAGATTGGCAGCTTAAAGTCAAACAGACCACATCTTTTTCTGACGGAACAAGAGATTTGCCTGCGCAATTGACCTATCTGAATGGGGAAGAAAAGCTGTCAATCAATGATAGCTCAGCGGTGGTTTTGCCAGTTGTTCAAAACAATGCTACGGATTATTCTCTGCAACAAGATGCAAACCATCAATTCCAGTTAGCTGTTTCACCAGGCGCTTATACTGGTGAATATCAGTCACAGTTGGAATGGACGATTGAAAGAGTACCATAAAAAATAAGAAGGGGAAACGTGGCTGTTTTTCCTTCTTATTTTTGTTATGATAGGGGCGAAAGGGTGGAGTTAGTTGATGGAGTCAATCATGTTTGTTCTCATTGCTTATCTAAATTTGTTTATTTGGATGAGTCTGTTGTTTAAAGGGGCGTCAAAATGGCGATTCCTCTTGTTTTATTTGGGGCTAATGATAGCTAATATGTTTTTTGTTCCATACACATTCGTTTTCTTTGCAATCGCTTATGCTACAATGTGTTGGTTTTTATATCTTTTGGTAGAAAATATTTTTTTATCGTTCCTGTTACAGAATTTTTTATTGAATGTGGTAGGTATTTCCTTTTTCTTAGCAATCGATATCCCAAGGTATTTGGGATTTTATAATAGTTACTTGAACTTTTTGGTAGAGTTAGCATTAGCAACTAGTTTATTTTTGCTGATCAGAAAAGCAGATCAAAAGTATGATATATTCGATTATTTTAGTGGCTATACGAAAAAACTGAAAGGCTTGACGATTTTATCTGTTGTGATTTATGTGCTGATTTACATCTTTCATTTAGGTATTAGTTTTTACTCGTTGGATTATATCCTTACTTCGATCATCACGCTTTTATATAGTATTTTTTATACTGCTTTTTTTATTGTCTTTATTATATATAAGAAAAAGTTCCAAGTGATCGAACTTTATTTGAAAGACAATCAGGAAACAAAAGAATACTACGAGAAATTAGATGATTTCCGTCATGATTATTTGAATTATATTTCTGCGTTGGAATACAGCTTGGTGAATGACAGTCAGGAGAATTCTATCAAACTATTGACCCATTTAAAGGATTATTCTTTAGAAGCGATTGATGATGCGAGACACAATCCCTTGAAGCGAATCAGTGATCCGGCAGTACGCGGGCTTTTTTATCATTTTATGGAAAGAGCCAATCAGTCTGGCATTTCTTATGATATCCAAGTTCTGAATATCATCAATAATATCAAAGCAGATTATATCGATGTTCTTCGTCTTTTATCTATTGCACTGAATAATGCCATTGAACATTGTGATGAAACAAGAAAAGAAGAGCCGATCAGTATTACGATCAATCAAACAAAGGAGCGGTTTTATTTCAAAATCGAAAATCCTGCTGATATGTCCTCAACAAGCTTAGCTAAATTGATGAAAAGAGGAAGCTCAACGAAAAAAAATGGGGGACTCGGTCTTTATAACTTTTCGAAAATCACGGATAAATATCTGAATGCCAACTATGGAATCAAATATTTAAAACGTACGAAAATGTTTGTCTTGGAATTGGCGATTTATGAGAAGTCAATCAGTAAAACTGTATGAATAGCTAGCAAAGTGGAATAAGGAAGTTAAAAACGGGCAGGACAGACATGTCCTACCCGTTTGTTTGTTTTAGTTGGTCAATGTGGCGTAATAATTTTTTTACACTAGAAGAACTTAAAAGAAGTGTATCTTTATTTTTGAAATGGACTTCCATCATTTGTTTATCTACTTCTTTGATATTGAATGGGTTGATAGAAAAACTTTTCAGATCATTAAAGAAATGATAGTCTTGGAATTTTTGTTTGATATTTTTCATTTTATCATGAATAACAAAGTTCTCATTTGTTCCATAAAATTCCAAGGTGGAGCGAGAACCATTGATCGTTGAGATATAATTGACTTCATCTGGCGCAATCAAAAAGACCCTTGTGGCGCCTTGCAGTTCAATGATAGTGGAAGATTGTTTTTGAGCTTCCAATTTTTCTAAAAGTAGCTGTTTCAATGATTGTGCAACTTCTTCTAAGTTTGATTTATCAAGATAGCGATCTGGGCGAATCTGCTGATTAATGATTTCTAATCCGCGTGTATTATCGTTTGATAGAAAAATAATCGAGCATTCTGGATTCTTGTTCCGTATTTTTTTAGCAAAATCAATGCCACTATGCAATGTTTTTAAATCAATGTCGATAATAAACAAATCAGAAGAAGAAAAGACCAGTGTATCTAAACGCTTATAAATCGTTTCCAACTCGCTGCTCGGGTATATTTGAAGAGAGAGGGCACTCAACTCTTTATGTTTTAGTAATTCTTTCTTCAATAATTCCTGATGAAACAAGTTATCTTCAATGTAGTAGATTTTCATGGTTCGATTCCCCTAAGACAGATTTCATTACGATTAGTATAACAGATTTTTTCTATAAATTTCATCATATAAATGATATTTGTTTTTTTATTAATCAGAAAATATGCACTTTTATCGTTTTAATGGACGGAATAAGCATAATGTTGATCGCGGTATTCTCTTGGCGTAAGGGAAGTTGTTTTTTTAAAGACCTGAATAAAATGACTTTGACTTGCAAATGAAAGCAATACGCTGATTTCTTTATAGCTCTTGTCCGTAAAAAGCAACAAATGTTTACTTTCGTTGATCTTTCGTTCTTGGATGTAGGAATGGATCGTTTGGCCCATTTCTTTTTTGAATAAAGCAGAAAGATGTGTTTTGTGCTTGTCAAATGTCTCAGCCAGCTCGCCAAGTGTTACACGGTCGTAAATATGGCTGTCTATATAATTGATTAGTTGCTTGACTAGCATGGATTTATCGGCTAGAGGTTGCTGATGGATCAGTTCCATGAAACGATAAGTCGCTTCTTTCATATAAGTGTGCCATTCATTAGAAGAATGGATACGGAACAAGCCTTGGATCAAGGCATCTGATAAACTAAAGGCCTGATTGATTGGGACTCCTTCATCAATACTGATACGTGTCAGTATGGCAACAAAAGCAGAGAATTTCAGCTTCAAACCTTCTAATTCATTTTCGGATAACTCGACATGATACGTTTCTTGCATCTTTTTAAATAACCAATCGATCTTTTCTGGCTGATTCCGTTTGATGTATTCTGTGTATCGAAGCTCAAATTGGTAAGAATCAAAAGTGGCTTCTTGCATCCGCCGGTCGTATAGACTGTCCTCCAACCGTTGATCTGTGGTAGAGCGCTGCTTGATTTCTTTTTGGTAAACCCAGTGCAATTCCTCTTTTTTCAACAGTTTGTGTGTTAGAAAAGCATAGGCAAGCTGAACGAATTCTTCAAATGCTGCAGTTGTTTCTTTCGTATAGTGAATACCGTAGTGATAGACATGGCCTTTGAATAGAAATGTATCGGGAGATTCTCCAATCATGCCGCAAGGGCCGATCAACAAGGAATAGGGTTTGCTGTCTGTCATAAAATCAAGCTTAGCAAACATAAAAGGAAAGTGATTAAATAAACATACGGGCTGATGTCCTTTCGGTGAAATGAATGTCTCCATGATAGGATGTATATCCCATGAAATCTCCGGATGGCAAACTTTGCCGCTTGAATCAAATAAAACCATGGGAATCAGATATTTTTTGTATAACAAATCCATTATTTTAGAAATCGCTGTCTGTTTCAATTATTTTCCTCCTGTCTATCCTTTTTCTTCCATTGTAACGCAAAAATAACATATTGAATATTAAATTTTTCAGGTATTTTCCTTCTATTTTTATATAAAGTCTTCTTTTGTTGTATAACAAAGAAAATTTTATCGTTATAATTAAAAATGTAAAAACGGTTACAAAAAAGGAGAAACTAATGGATGAAAAACAATTAAAGCAACTAGCCGATTCCTTGACAATAAAAGAAAAAATCGCACAAACAGTCCAGTTGAACGGCGACTTGTTTACTGATAGTGATGTGATGAATACTGGACCAACAAAGGAGTTAGGTTTTCCTGATGATTTTGATTTAAGTCAGATTGGTTCCATTTATAATATCAATGAACCAGAAAAGCTAAAAAAAATCCAAACAAAAATAATGGAAGAAAGTAGTAAAAAAATCCCGCTCCTCTTTATGTCAGATGTTATTTATGGTTTTCGTACCATTTTTCCTATCCCACTAGCACAAGCGGGATCGTATGATTTTGATTTGATCCAAAAAGCTGCACAAGAAACAGCAAAAGAAAGTTACTTAAGCGGACTACATGTTCTATTTTCACCCATGCTTGATTTAGTAAGAGATCCTCGTTGGGGACGGGTGATGGAGTCTCCAGGAGAGGATGTATATACTGCAAAAGAGTTTGCTAAACACGCTGTCCAAGGGTACCAAGGAGACGATCTCCAATTGATTGACAAATACCGTGTTGGGGCATGTATCAAGCATTTTGCAGGATATGGTGCCCCAGAAGCTGGAAGGGAATACAATACCGTCGATATGTCCAACCAACGTCTCTTCAATGAATACCTTGCTCCTTATCAAGCGGCAGTTGAAGCCAATTGTTTACTAGTCATGACCGCATTCAATGTGTTGAATGGTGTGCCTTCTACCGGTAATCGCTGGCTGAATCGGGAGATTCTTCGAAAGAGGTTCGGCTTTAACGGTGTACTGGTCTCTGATTATGCGGCTATTGAAGAGTTGGAAGTACATGGCTACACGAAAGATCAAGCAGACTCAGCTAAAAAGGCGTTAGAAGCCGGTGTGGACTTCGATATGATGACTTCTGTCTATGCCAATTCTTTAGAAAAATTAGCAGAAGAAAACAAAGAAATCTTACAATTGTTGGATGAGGCAGTATGGCGAATCTTAGTTTTGAAGAACAAACTTGGATTATTTGAAGATCCGTATCGAGGACTCGAAGAAGAGAACACAGGAGAAATCTTGACGGAAGAATCGAAAGAAGTAGCAGTCAAGCTAGTCGAAAAGAGTTGTGTCCTCTTGAAGAATGACGACACACTACCATTAAAAAAACATCAGAAAATCGCAGTTATCGGACCTTACGGCAAAAGTCGCCTGACAATTGGGTTCTGGGCCTCTGTAAGTGGTAAACCACAAGATAGTATCCCACTCAAAGATGGACTAGAACAGCATTTTTCAAAAGAACAGCTGCTATTTGCAAAAGGATTCAACCTGTTTGATTCCTATGAACCATTTGGACCGTTAAAAGCCGGAATTGAACAACTGAATGGAACGATTGAGGACGAGGAAACGTTAATCCAAGAAGCATTGGAAACTGCTGAAAAATCTGACGTGATTTTGCTGACGATTGGTGAACAATTTTTAGAAAGTGGAGAAGGAGCTTCTAAAACCAACCTTCGATTACCTGAAAAGCAAAAACGTTTGATCAAAGCATTAGTAGCGTTGGATAAACCAATCGTAGGGATTTTATATACCGGACGTCCGCTGGTCCTAACAGAGATCGAACCTTATTTTTCTAGTTTGCTGCTCGTTTGGTATCCTGGAACGATGGGAGGCATCGGTATTGCCAATCTTCTTGCAGGGGAAGCAGTGCCAAGTGCTCGACTTAGTATGACATTCCCACGGAGTGAGGGGCAGATCCCAATCTATTATGCACATGCTTCAACTGGCCGACCTTTAGAAACAAGTACGCATTCGACCCGTTTTGTGTCTAAGTATATTGATGAATCCAATGAGCCGCTGTTTGCTTTTGGTGCCGGGAAAACATATGGAAAAGTCGAAGCAAACTTGCAGGAGATACAGGATCAAGAAGATAAGCTGCAATTTGTTTATGAAGCAGTTAATCATTCAGCAACACCAATAGAAACAGTTATCCACATTTATGTAAAAGACAAGACAGCCTCTATTGTGCAACCAGTCAAACGGTTGATTGCGAGTCAAGTCGTTTCCATACACGCAGATGAGAAAAAATTGATTAACTTTACAGTATCAAAAGAAGCACTTATGTTTTATAACAATCAAGGGGAAAAAATTTGGGAGTCTGGCGAATTTACTTTTTCTCTCTCGACAGTAGATTCAGAAGAGGACCGTACAATTCAATTATAAAAAAGGAGAAGAAAGATGGAAAAATTAGAACAGTTTTTAAGCAGCAGACTATTGCCGATGTCGGAGAAATTACAAAAGAACAAAGTGTTAGCCGCATTGATGGAGGGGTTTATCCGAACAAGCCCAATTACATTAGGGATTGCCTTCATTACGATTATTGGAAATTTCCCATTTCCTGGCTGGATCGATTTTTTGAAAAATGTGGGGATTTTTCCTCATGTGGAAGCAATCACTAATGGTGCTACAGGTGTTTTCTCGTTGTATGTCGTATACAGTTTAGCTTTCTCTTATGCAAAACAACTAGGGACTAATGAACGGAATGCATCCATCATCTCTTTGGCAAGTTTCATTATGCTGATGCCGCAATCCGTCATGACGACTGTCACACAAGATGGGAAAGCAGTCGAACAAGCTGTCGGTGCGTTGCGATTGGATTATCTGGGCGGTCAAGGATTGTTTATCGGTATGCTTGTCGCTTTGCTCATTACCCGTTTTTATGCCTTCTTAGCT
Source organism: Enterococcus sp. 3G1_DIV0629 (assembly GCF_002141285.1). Taxonomy (NCBI): domain Bacteria; kingdom Bacillati; phylum Bacillota; class Bacilli; order Lactobacillales; family Enterococcaceae; genus Enterococcus; species Enterococcus sp. 3G1_DIV0629. The sequence goes on from NZ_NGLI01000001.1 coordinate 534,903, forward strand.
AAGAAAAATATTATGATCAAATTACCGGAAAGTGTGCCACCGATGGTCACACAATCTTTGTCACCAGTATTTGTCGTTACGATCATTTTTGTTGTTGTATTTGCTTTGCGAGTATTGTTTGGCTTGACACAATCAGGAACGATTTTCCAATTCTTTATTGACGTAATCAATGCCCCGTTGAACTCTTTAGTAGCGAGTCCGCTATCGATCATCATTATCATGGAATTATTAGCTGTTTTATGGTTCTTCGGTATCCACAATGCTGTTTTGCAAGGACCTTTAGGCGCAATCAGTATGACGATGGTCGTTGGGAACATTGCTGCCTTCCAAGAAGGAAAAGCATTACCTTATTTAGTTCCATCTGTTATCTACATGGGGATGTACGCAGCTGGATTCATGGGATTCGTGACATTTTTCATGATTAAAAGCAAGTCAGCCAAAATGCGACAGTTAGGTAAATTATCTTTTGTTCCATCCTTATTCAATGTGACAGAACCATTGATGTTTGGGATGCCGATCATCTTGAATCCGATTTTCTTTATTCCACAAATCTTTACACAATTGATTGCAGGATTCGTTACATGGGGATTAACCACTACCATATTGCCGATTTCTTTGAATCCGACTATGTCGCTATTACCTTGGACAACTCCTACATTTGTGAAGATGCCTTTATCAGGCGGACTGAACTACACGATCCTGATGGTTATTTGTATGGCAATCGGTGTGGTGATGTGGTACCCATTCATTAAGATCGCAGATAAGAAAGAACTAGAGTTAGAAGCGGCGCTAGAAAAAGAAGAAGCAGAAACGAAAGCAGAAAAAATCATCAATGCAGAAGTCGAAGCATAATGAAGGGGAAAAGCATGTGGACATTAAGTATCGATATCGGTGGAACGTATATCAAGTCAGCTTTAATAATGGATACTCAAATAAGAGAAAAAAGACAAATAGAGACACCAAAAACAGATAAGGACAATTTTATCTTGGTCCTTGTCGAATTGATCCGTTCTTATCAGCAGCTCGAACCCATTGAATTTGTCGGATTTTCTGTTCCTGGTGCGGTGAAAGAAGCGTCAACCGTCTTTTTTGGTGGAGCAGTCGCATGCCTGAATGAAGTCAATTTAAAGCAAGAAATAGAAAAACAGCTGCCCGTTCGTGTGTTTGTAGAAAATGATGCGAAAGCTGCTGTATTGGGAGAAGCAAGTTTCGGTCATTTAAAAGGGATTGAAAATGGTGCAGGAATTATTCTAGGAACAGGCGTCGGCGTTGGACTTTTGCTGGATGGGCAGGTGAGAAAAGGGCCGCATTGTCAAACTGGAGAAGTTAGTTTCTTGATACAAGATCGTGGGATAAATGGAGCTGAATCATTTGCAGGGATCAATTTGTCAGCTGTTCGATTAGTAGAAGAACTGGCAAAATTATTTCAGTGTGAACCAGAAGGACCTCTTGTATTTGATTATTTATATCAAAAAGAAGATGAACAAGCACAAACTTTATATCGCACATACTGCAATCAAGTAGCGATTCTCTGTTTCAATATCCAATGTTTGCTGGATTTGGACAAAATGATTATTGGCGGTGGAATCAGCAAACAAAAAAGGCTGATCAGTGATATCCAGAAAAACTATGAAGCCATCTTTTCTGTGTCGCCGATGATCGAACAAACGATTACGAAAATGACGATAGAAGCTGCCGCCTTTGAGTCTGAAGCAAATCTGATTGGTGCAGCGAAAGGAGTACGATTGAATGAGATTTCCAACTGATTTTTTATGGGGAGCTTCCACTAGTGCGTATCAGACAGAGGGAGCTTGGGATGCAGACGGTAAAGCGCCGTCTGTTCAAGATATGAAAGAAATACCTGACGGAACAAGTGATTTCAAAGTGGCGGTAGATCATTACCATCGCTTTGAGGAAGATGTTCGTTTATTTAAAGAGCTAGGGTTAAAAGCTTATCGGTTCTCTATTTCTTGGAGTAGAGTCATGTCTAATGGAAAGGTTAATCCAAAAGGGCTGGAGTTTTATAAGAAACTCATTGCATTATTGAAGGAAAATGAGATCGAACCAATCGTGACGGTGTTCCATTTTGATTTGCCTTATGAAATCCATAAAAATGGAGGCTGGGAAAATAGGGCGACGATCCAAGCTTTCGCTGATTACTGCCAGCTACTTTTTGACACATTCGGTCAAGAAGTAAACTATTGGCAAACAATCAATGAACAAAATGTCATGGCTTTAGCTGGATCGATTATTGGTACAAGTAATAAATCAATGAAAGAAAAGTTTCAAGAAAACCATCATATGCTCGTTGCTCAAGCGCTGGTCACGAAAAATTACCATGATGGGAATTATCCAGGAAAGATTGGTCCTGCGCCGAACATCGCCAGTGTATATGCTGCTTCTGATAAACCAGAAGACCAGTTGGCTGCAATGAATATGAGTGCTTTAAGAAACTGGTTGTTTTTAGATGCTGCGGTTTATGGTGTCTATAACCATAATGCCTGGAACATTTTGTCAAAAATCAATGCCTGTCCTGAAGTAACAGAAGAAGACAAAAAAATTATGTTAGAAGGTACATGCGATTATATCGCTTTTAATTATTACAATACCATGACTGTTTCAGCCTATTATCAAAAAGAAAACAAGATCGATCAGCAATCTGGCTTTGGTATCCCCGGCTTCTTTCAAGCGACAACGAATCCACATTTGCCAATGACTGAATTCGGCTGGCCAATCGATCCAGAAGGGTTCCGTTATACGTTAAATGAGATCTATTCAAGATATCGTCTGCCGTTATTGATAACCGAAAACGGAATAGGAGCAAAAGATCAATTAACAGAAGATGGAAAAATCCATGACAAGTATCGCATCGACTATTTGAAACAGCATATCCAGCAAATGTATCTAGCAATGGAAGATGGTGTAGAGGTGATCGGTTATTGTCCGTGGAGCGCGATCGATTTGATCAGCACCCATGAAGGAATCGAAAAAAGATACGGTTTTATTTATGTTGATCGAACAGACGATTCTTTGAAGACGCTGGATCGTTATAAAAAGGATAGCTTTTATTGGTACCAAAAATTGATTGCTGAAAATGGATCAAACGAAGAGGAGTAAGCCTATGCAGATCGATACGATGACTATTGACAACGAAGCCAATACGACTCTAACGGTTTATCTTCATGAAGAAAAGCCCGAATTTCACCGTATTGACAAACGTCCGTTCATACTAGTGATTCCAGGAGGAGGGTACGGATTTTGCAGTGAAAGAGAAGCAGAGCCGATTGCATTGAAATTTGCTGCTGAAGGTTATCATGCGGGTGTGCTGCGCTATCACGTTGGAGAACACCGTGATTTCCACAAAGCACTGACGGATGCAGAAAAAAGCATGGATCTGATTGCCTTACTAGCTGAAAAAGCAAAAATCGATCAAACCAAAATTGCAGTGATCGGTTTTTCAGCCGGTGGGCATTTAGCAGCCGCTTTGTCTACTTTGTCCGATCGAAAACCAAGTGCTTGTATCCTTGCTTATCCGGCTATCTTAAGCTCCTTTGCAGAAGCGATGAAGATCCAGGCTCCTTCTTTGGAAATGTGTGTGACACCGCAAACGCCACCTACTTTTTTGTTTTCTACATTCGAAGATAATGTGGTGCCTATCGAGAATTCTCTTTTGTATTTGAGAGCGTTAGAAGAAAACGATGTACCTTTTGAAACACATATTTTTCAAAAAGGAAAGCACGGATTATCATTAGGAAATAAGTGGAGTGGAAATAGTGAAGAGATGGTGGACCCTCGATTTGCCAAGTGGTTTGAGCTTTGTATCGAGTGGCTGGAAATCATTTGGGTACAAGCAGCTGCGGAAACTACGCAAAAAATCGAAGACATTTGGCAAGTACCGATCAAAAATTTATACGCCATTGAAGCCAATCAATCGATCTTACTTGAACATCTGCCATTTTTAGCCGATAGAAGTAGGTTCAAAATCATTCGAAGTTTGTCCTTCAACCAGCTGTGTGAGGTTTCGCCAGAGAAATTTCCAAAAACAAAGATCAGTCAATGGGTAAATGAATTGACTTGGTACCGTTGAACTTTCCTATCAAAGAATCGATACTCGGAGGAAACAAATGAAATATGAAATAATCAAAAAGAACAATCGGTTCTATTTTCTCATGGATGAAAAACCCTGTCTTCTCTTAGGCGGAGAAGTGCATAATTCAGTAGCTTCTACGGTGCTTTCTATGGAAAAAAATATTTGGCCATTTGTGAACAATCTCGGATTGAACACCCTGCTTGTACCTGTTTATTGGGAAAGCATCGAGACAAGTCCGGGAATATTCAACTTTGATTTGATAGAAGCCCAGTTACAAAAAGCGACTGAAAGTAAGATCAAGTTGGTTTTTCTATGGTTCGGTTTATGGAAAAACGGTTTATCTACTTATGTTCCTTCATGGATCAAGACAGACACAGAAAATTATTTTAGAGTAGTCAACCAAAAGCAAGAGCAGTTAAACTGTATCTCACCATTTTGCACGAAAGCAATTGAAGCAGATTGCCGCGCATTATCTAGCCTATGTCAATTTATCAGTCAGCATCCGCTGAAAGATCAAGTATGCATGATGCAGATCCAAAACGAGGTCGGCTGTCTTGAAACGGCAAGGGATCACTCTAGAAAAGCACAGCAAATATATGGATCCACACTTCCAGAAAGAATCAGAGAATTATATCCTCGAGCAAAAAACTGGCAAGAACTTCCAGAGGAAACATTCATGGCCTATGCCTTTAGTCATGCACTGGAAAAGATGGCAGTAGAGGCAAAAAAATGGTTAGATATCCCGTTGTTCACCAATGCTTGGCTGCATAAAGAAGGAAAAAGCGCGGGCGACTATCCTAGCGGTGGGCCTACAAAAAATGTATTAAACGTATGGGCAAAAAATGCACCTAGCTTAACGGCTTTTGCTCCAGACATCTATGAAGAAAATGTTCGGGAAATCATTCAAGATTATCAAATGATTGATCAACCCCTTTTCATACCAGAAACAAGAAAAGATCTAAGCTATCTATCCAATTGTTTCTATGCATTTGGGCAAGGAGCACTTTTGTATTCTCCTTTTGGAATCGAAGATCTTCGAAAAAGTACGGAAGCTATAATAGACGAGGATCAGGCTTTCTTGAAACAGTTAGGATTAGACCAAGCGGCTTTTGATCCGACAGGAAGTTTGCCTTATTTTACTAAGTGTTATCAAATAATCAAAGAACTAACCCCATTTTTAACGGATGAAACACTCAAGATCCATTCTTTTAAAAAGGAAAAGGACACGGCGTATCAGTATCAAGATGAAAATTACCGATTTTTGATCAAATATTTAAGTAAAGACAAGAAAGAGCAGCTGAACACTGCCGGTCTCTTTTTTCAATCAGAAAATGATTATTTTTTTGCTGGGTGCAACTTTGCGCTATTCCATGAAGCAGTAGATGAAGAGCGGCGTTCAGAAATTTTGAATTTTGAAGAAGGATACTTTGAAGGAAAAAAATGGATCACAGAGCGTGTTTTGAATGGGGATGAGCGCTATACGCCGTATATCGGTAATATGCCTAAAATCATCAAATTCTCTTTATATACCTATCCGAAAAAAGAACAGGAGGTTGTCCATGAATATCTTGCTGACGAACGAAACCTTTAAACCATCTACAAGTATGCTTGCCCAAGAACCGGAACCACTCGAAAATCTATCTGTTTATCGAAATAGTACAACCGCATTTCAGTTATTGCTACATGATGGGAAGAAAAATCATTACAGCTTAGACGATCAATTTACGATCCCGGATGCGATTGAAATACCTATATACCGGATAGAGATCAACTCGGAACTGCCAATCAAATCGAATTTTATTGAATATTATTGCGGAAAAGACGATATTTTCTATGGGGATAAACTGTTGGAAGAAACCACACATACTTATCCTGGCGATCGCTTTGCTCCTATTTATGTAGAAATCCCGATTGATCGTCAACAAAAATCCGGCATCTATCCGATAGATATCACGATTTATCAAGCAGGGATAACGACAAAAGAAACAGTCATTGGACAGAAACGATTAGAAGTAACTGTAGAAGCCTTTACGTTCAGTGATAAAGTAACTGATTCTTTCCATTTAGACATTTGGCAGCAACCTTCTAATCTTTCTCGTACATTCCAAGTGCCTCTTTGGAGTAATCAACATTTTGAACTGATTCAGACAATGGCTTCAACCTTAGCTGAGTTAGGCCAAAAAACGATTACAGTCATTGCAGGAGAGATTCCTTGGAAAGGATGGTTCAATTATATTGTCAAAGATTTCCCAGCTAACTTGTATGAATACTCAATGGTCAAAGTCCTCAAAACAAAAGAAGGAAATATCCAGTGTGATTTTTCGATTTTGGATAAGTATTTAGCTTGTTTTTTTGAAGCAGGAATCGATAAAGAAATCGATGTGTTCGGCCTTTTAGGTGTTTGGCAGCCGCCCTTCTTTCCTTTGAATAAAGCAGTAGAACATCCAGAAAAACTTGTGATCCGCTATTATGATGAGGAAATGCAGCAAATGGCATTCATCGAAAAACAAGAAGAGCTCAGACAATATTTCCAGCAATTGTTTACCTATTTCAAGAAAAAGAACATTTGGGACAAAGTTCGTCTCATGGCAGATGAGCCAAAAGCACACGAAATCGATACGTTTAAAGAAGCTGTCAAACGTCTAAAAGAAATCGAACCAACGTTGCAGTTGAAAGTGGCATTTGACAAGGAACCAGTCTTACAAGCCTTGATTTCAGAAATCGACTATCCAGTCACATCTTTTTATTGTACTTGTCAAAACCATGAATGGCTGAAGAAACAATTTCCTGGAAAAACACAATACTACATCTGTAATTATCCAGATAAACCAAATACATTCTTACACAGTCCCTTGACAGAAAGCCGGTTACAAGGCGCATTAGCTTATTATTTTGGAACGGATGGTCTGCTGAGGTGGGCATATAACTGCTGGCCGGAACATGCAAGAGAAGATATCCGTTACAATACCAGTTCACTTCCAATTGGTGACTTGTGCTTAGTCTATCCATCTGTCTCTGGCAGCCTGCTCTTGTCTCTTCGCTATAAAGAACTGTATCGTGGTGTAGAAGATTTTTATCTGCTAAAAGAAGCGGAGAAAATAAACAAAACAAAAACAGACCAGCTTCTAGCTGATTTTCTTGGAGAGGAAAAGCCAGAAAATTGGATGGAAAACAGCCATCAGTCTGTGCAAACATTATTCAATCAATCGTATCGTCAATTCGATCAGTTAAGAAAGAAATTGATCGCAATTATCACAGATACTTCTCTTTAATCAAGTAAGAGTGAATGAAAAGCATGACCTGCATGTTGCAGATCAGGCTTTTTGTTTTTAACCGAAATAGGAAAGAATCTGTCGTAAAAATATTTCCAGCACAGCGAGTTTTGTAAATCTTTGTTTAAAGCGATTTAGGACTAGCCAGCCGAAAAGAGCCAAAGAACCTTGTTCCTGCTTAGATAAACTTTTTGAATAGAGAAATCACGTGTTTACATAGTTTTTACAATCTTTATTTGAATTAAGAAGGATACAAATTAGAACTTTACAAATAGAAGGTACACTAAAGATGTAGCAAATAAATAAAAGGAGCATAGGATATGTTTGAGTTGAAAAAAATAGAAAAAACAATGGTGCGTATAGTATTAATAGCAACTCTAATAGTGTTAGCAGGTTGTCGTTCGTCCAATCAGACAGTAAGTGGTAATCAAAACCAATCCTCTGATACGATCAAAATTGCTTTTTACCCTAATGAATCCGCTGCAGAGTTTGAACCGGCAAGAGAAGCGGTAAAAGCGGTGATTGAAAAAGCTACAGATAAGAAAGTCGAATTAGTGACAAGTACAGATTACAACGTGGTCGTGGAATCTATTGCAAATGGACAAGTAGACTTAGCTTATATGGGTGCAGAAGGTTATATCGAAGCAAACAAGAAAAATGAGCAAGTAGAAGCCATCTTGACCAATTCTGGGCCAAGCGGAACGCTGGAAGACGCGTTATATTACAGCTTTTTAGCGGTGAAACCAGAAAACAGCAAAGAGTATGAAAAAACAGGTGGCTATACGATTGATCCAATCAAAGACAAAACGATTTCTTTCGTCACGAATACCTCAACTTCTGGTTTTACTGTACCGAGCAATAAAATCGCTGAACATTTTGATTTAAAGAATACAGATGATCTTATCATGGATGGTCTATTCTTTGAAAAAGTGTTATTTGGTGGGTCTCATCAAGGATCGATGATCAATTTATTAAAAGGTGACGCGGATGTAGCTGCTTTTATGAATATGCCGCAATATTTTGATGTGATTCAAGGAGAAGAAAACAAGGCAGGAGTCATTTACGAAGTAAAAAAAGATGCTCAAGCTCCTTTTGACACAGTGCAAGGGGAACAAGCACAAGTCATTCTTTCCATACCGGTCTTGAATGGACCAATTGCAGCAAACAAAGAGACGTTGTCTGAAGCAGATATCGATAAGATCATCGAAGGAATGACTGCCGATAGTACGGCTGAAAACACAGCTATTTTTGCACCAAAAGATGCTGATGTCCCAGGGATGTTCACAAAAGAAGGAAATGAGCGATATGTGGAAGTCACAGATGACTTTTACGATGAAATCAAAGAAATGAATAAATAAGAAGAGATTGGAAAGGACAGCCAAATGCTATTAGAAGTAAAAAATATTACAAAAACCTATCCAAACGGAAATCAAGCATTGCAGGACATTTCATTCTCACTTGAAAAAGGAGAATTTGTTTCAATCATCGGACCTTCTGGGGCGGGGAAATCTACTATCTTGCGTACGATCAATCGATTGATCGAAGCAGATAGTGGGAGGATCCGATTTGAGGAGAGGGAAATGAATGAACTGAAAAGAAAAGAACTGCGAAAGAAAAGAAGACGTATTGGTATGATTTTCCAGCACTATAATCTTGTCAGTCGTCTTACCGTAATCGAAAATGTACTGCATGGCTGCTTAGGTTATAAAACAACGTTCGGTGGAGCTGCTGGGCTTTATCGAGAAGCAGAAAAAGAACAGGCTTTTGATCTGATAGAAAAGGTCGATCTTTCGGCATTTGCGTACACTCGATGTGACGAATTAAGTGGTGGACAAAAGCAGCGGGTCGGAATCGCCAGAGCACTCATGCAAAATCCGGCACTGATCTTATGTGATGAACCAATAGCTTCTCTTGATCCAAAATCTGCTAAAACGATCATGGATTACTTAAAAAGAATAACCAATGAATTGGCGATTACTTGCCTTGTTAACTTGCATCAAGTGGAAACAGCCATCGATTATTCCGATAGGATCATTGGAGTGAATAGTGGAAAAATCGTATTTGAAGGAAGACCGTCTGAGTTAACAAAGGAAAAAATAGAAACGATCTACCAATCTAAAAAATTATTAGTGTAAAGGATGAGAGAATGGAAAAGATAGAGGCAGAAAAATTTTTCAGACAACAAAAAAGATATCGCTTGTTTTATATTTTGCTGATTGCTTTTCTTTATTTTATTTCAGCCCATGGCGTTGGATTTCAGGCAGGAACAGCTTTTTCTGCTATACCAAAAAGTTTTACCTGGCTATTCTCCAACTTTATTCCGACAAGTGATTCTCTAGCCTATTTATCGATCATCGTGTCTAGACTCATCCAGACGGTAGTGATGGCAGTGACTGCTACGACATCAGGTGCTGTAATTGCCTTGATAGCAGCTGTGATTGGTTCAAGAGAAATCGGGTTGAATCGTTTCACAAAAGTGATGGCTAGAGGCATGGCGAGTTTTTTCAGAAATGTCCCTATCGTCGTATGGGCAATGATTTTGTTGCTAAGTTTCAAACAAAACGAATTTACCGGCTATTTGGCGATTACTTTTACGACATTTGGTTATTTGACCCGTTCCTTCATGGAAACGATCGATGAAGTATCTGGTAGCGTCATTGAAGCGATGATGGCATCAGGAGCTTCCTATTTGCAAATCATCTGGCAAGGTGTTTTGCCGATGTGTTTGAATCAGCTCCTTAGCTGGCTCCTTTTTCTAATTGAAAATAATATTCGGGATGCTACGCTAGTCGGGATACTGACAGGAACTGGTATTGGTTTTTTATTTGACTTTTATTACAAAAGATTCCAATACGATGTAGTCGGAATGGTTACGCTGACTGTCATTATCGCAGTTATCATATTGGAGACGACTTCGAATACAGTAAGGAGGATGATCCGCTGATGATGGATTATCAGACAAATGAAACGAATGCCATACTTAATCCAACCTCTTATTCAAAAGTGGCATTTAGGAAAAGAAATCAAAGAATAAAAGTAAAACTATGGCGTCAAGAACGGATCATTGTAAAGCTTATGCTCCTATTTTTATGTTTGGTTTCTGTATATACGGTAATCACGATGGATTACGGGAATGTCAAATTAACAGAAGCAGTTTCTGCTTTTTTTTCCAATATGTTCAATATTTTCTTACGTCCACAGTTATCTGGAAGATTTACGGCGTTCTCTTTAGTAGAAAGCCTTGGTGTAACGATTGGGCTCTCTGTTTTAACAACGGTAATTGGTGCTTTTCTTGCCTTCTTTCTTAGTCTGTTAGCTTCCAGAAATTTAAGCAGCGGCTTTCTTTCCAATATGATAAGAGGGCTGATGTCGTTTATTCGAGCAGTTCCCACAATTTTGTGGGTCATGATTTTTTCTATTTTGATCGGATTAGGAGCGAATGCAGCAGTTATCGGGATGTCTTTTCACAGCATTGCTTATTTGACAAAAGTTTATTCTGAAAGTATCGAAGAAATGGAATCTGGTATGATTGAAAGTTTGAAAGCATGTGGAGCAAGCTGGTGGCAGATTGTTTTTCAAAGTGTTCTCCCTAATTGTTTTACGACGTTGCTTTCTTGGACATTCATCCGGTTTGAAATCAATTTTACAAATGCGATCGCAGTAGGAGCTGCAGCTGGTGCAGGAGGACTAGGCTTTCAGTTGACGATGGCTAGTAACTTTTATTTTGATTTTCGAGAGATTGGTATAATGGTCTATATGATCTTGACGATTGCTGTATTGCTAGAATTCATTTCTTTGAAATTAAAAGAAAAATATATAGTCAAAACATAATTTTTTATAGAAAGAGGAGAACGGGAATGAAGGCAGATTTACATGTGCACAGCTGCTATTCGAATGGTTTCTTTCATCCAAAAGAGCTTTTGTCTTTAGCAACAACCCAAGAAGTAAACCATTTAGCCATCGTGGATCATCATACATTCGCAGGGATAGAAGCAGTAAAAGAAGTATTCTATGATTCACCTGTTAATTTGATTGAAGGAATCGAAATTAGTGCCTTTGACTTGAAAAGACAAAAAGATGTCCGCATATTGGGCTATAATCTTTCAAATCAGAGCTATATCGAGCAGTTGTGCAGACCGTTACTCCATTTTCAAACAAATCAAACTTTATGTAAGTTAAAAAAACTGCAGGCAGAAGGCTATCGTTTGAAGGAAGAAGAACTTTGGAAGGAAGCAGAGACGGCAACAGCACTTTATCCCTGTCATTTATATCGTTTATTGAAAAAAAGAGGTTATGGTACACAAATGAATCCTCTGTTTTATCAAAAACTCATGACGACAGAAGAAGTTTCTGATGGTCGGAAAAAAATAAATGTATATGATGCCATAGAAGCAATCAAATACGGCGGAGGATTGACTGTTTTAGCATGTCCAGGGAAATTTGACAACTATGATTTGATCCCTGAACTCGCTTCATTCGGGATTGATGGTTTGGAGAAATATCATCCAGCTCATCGCTTAAGAGACCTTAAAGTCCTTTCAGAGTTCATCCAAACCTATCATTTTTCTTGTTTCGGAGGTTCTGACTTTCATGGGATAAGAGGAACTGCAGGGTTCGGTAGGACCTTGATTACAGATACACGAGAATTTCCCGACCAACTACTCTGTAATTGAAAAACAATTTTTCAGAAAAATATCAAAAGATGATTGCAGCAAGGAAGGATAGTGATATAATAACCTCAATTACGTATGAGGGGATTGTGAACAATGATCAACTTTGCTTTATCACAGATCCAAGATTTGCCTAGAATCGTAGAAATTTATAATCAAGCGATTCCTACTCGCTTATCTACAGCTGATTTAGAACCAATAACAATAGAATCTAGACAAGCATGGTTTGATGCTCATCAAACCAAAGAACGCCCGTTGTGGGTCATAAAGATCGATCAAAATATCGTAGGATGGCTGAGCCTTAGCGATTTTTACGGGAGACCAGCTTATGCAAATACTGCAGAGATAAGTATTTATATTGATTCAACTTATCGAAAACATGGCTTAGGACAAAAAGCATTATCCTTTGCTGAATCGCAACTGAAAGATTGTAAAATCGACACACTTTTAGCTTTTGTGTTTACTATCAATCAAGCGAGCATCAAGCTGTTCCAAAAAAATGGATTTGAGCAATGGGGGCATTTACCTAAAGTTGCAAATATGGATAATCAACTGATTGATTTAACTATCTTAGGAAAATCTTATGAATAACAGCCAATGACCGCTTTTAAGTGTTTTTTTACACTTGAAAGCGGTCATTATCATAGAAGGTTTCAATTGAAAAGTGTAAAGTGTGGATAAATTTTTTGAATTATCACAGTATTCAATCAAAATACAGTAAAAAATAGACATGTTTATCTCGTATGCCATTCTTTTTTCATTTATCCTAGTATCAATGGGAAACAGCAGAAATTTCTAAAGAAATGAGAGCCCTTTATTTTAGGTTGAGTGTTATCGAATGTTGATTTTAAAATAACCAACGATGATAGAGCAATAAAGTAGCGATAAAGTAGCAACAAAGTAGCAAAAAATTTTTTGAGAAATTCTGCGAAAATAAGGGTAAAAGGAAGAATGTGTATGTCAAAACGGTCTTTTTTAGTTATTGGAATTATTGCTTTGCTAGGTATTTTATTTTTCGAAGTCACTTCGTTCGCCTCCTTGATCACCGAAGAGAAAGGACAAGTAACTTCATCGGAGCGTTCGTCACAATCTTTCAAACAATCAGAACAATCAATGAATCAAAACAAGTCGACTGAAACAGCTAGCGTCAACGAATCCACTCAAGAATCAGTGAGATCAACACAAAGTCAATCAACTGAACCAGAACCAACACAAGAAAGTACAGAATCTGTCCAAGATCCAACTGTCAAAAGTGTTGCTATCAGTTTTGATGATGGCCCAGGAGCGACCACGACACCACAGCTGTTGCAAATACTTAAAGAAAAAAACGTACACGCCACTTTTTTTGTTTTAGGAGAAAATACGGCGCAACATCCTGACATTGTGAAGCAGACAGCTGAAGCAGGACACGAGATCGGCAATCACACATATGATCATCAGGATCTGGCGACGCTTTCTGCCCAGTCAATTACAGAGGAAGTGACAAAAACAGACACTGAGATCAAAAAAGCCACTGGTAAAACCCCCACTTTCGTTCGTCCGCCCTATGGTTCGATCACAAGTGTAGGAGCAAGTGTTATCCAGCGGCCAATCATCGAATGGTCGGTCGATTCAGAAGATTGGAAGACAAGAAATCCTGATTTGATTTTGCAGAAGATCCAAGCAACAGTATACGATGGTGCAATTATTTTATTCCATGATATTTATCCTGAAACGATTCGTGCCGTTCCTCAAGTGATCGATTATCTGCAAGAGCAAGGGTATCGCATCATGACAGTGGGGGATTTATTAGGGCGTCCAACGACTGTCGAGAACTATTATGGCAGAAACGATCATCGGCCAGTCCAGTAAATAAATTATTTTTCGGAGTAGCTACTTCTGAAATACCGCCTTTATCAAGAGGTTGTGACAAAATTTTGTCACAACCTTTTTTGTATTTTTCTAAAGTATAGGATTTAGATACAAATCAGATAGATTTTGCTTCTATCCTTAACAGCAAAGGAGGAGAGTACAAATGTACAAAATATTAAAAGTCATATCTATTTTTCTATTGATGTTTATTATAGCAGCAGGCGCTTATGGTGTAAGCGAATATATGAAATTGCAAAACTTGTCTGAGGTTTCAAAGAAAACAGCAGCCAACATGAATGTGAAATATACAGCTGATGCAGCCACACATTTACCCGATCGGTTCAATGTACTGCTATTAGGTGTAGATACTGGAGAATTTGGTAGGACAGAAAAAGGAAGATCGGATTCGATGATTGCTGCCCATGTTGATCTTAAAAATGAGACAGTAAAACTTATCAGTCTAGAACGAGATACTTATGTTCAAATCGCAGGACATAATAGTTTTGATAAATTAAATGCCGCTTATGCTTATGGAGGAGAACAAACAGCTATACAAACGACAGAGAATATGCTTCATACTACTATTCCCTACTATATGACAATGAATATGAAGGGGCTAGAGAGTATGCTAAGTATTGTTGGCGATATTGAAGTGGTCAATGATTTTGCTTTCAACTTTGACCACTATGATTTTCCAAAAGGGTCCCTTACGTTATCTCCAGAAGAAGCACTTGCATGGTCAAGAATGAGATATGATGATCCTAATGGTGATTATGGGAGGCAAATACGACAGCAAAAAGTGATCAAAGCAATCATGCAGAAGCTGTTGACTGTGGAAACCATACCTAAAATAGACCAAATCATCAATGTTCTAGGGAACAATATGAAAACAAATTTACCTTTGGGAGAATTATTTAAATTATATTTAACAAAGAGTACCCAATTTAAAATGAGTACGGATCAATTAAAAGGAGAAGAAGAAATAATTGACGGTATCTCTTACCAAAAAATGACTGACACAGAAATCAAACGAATCAGTCAGCAATTACAGTAAAGCAGGAGAGAGGAACATGATTAAAAAAAGTTTGATAACCCTTGGGACAATCGTCCTTCTAATAGGGATTACAGGTGGAAGCGTCTATATGACGAACAGAGTCTTCACGCCCTCAACGAACGAAAGTAAAGCAATAGAAAATACTGAGAGTTCTAGGAAACAAGAACGAACAGAATGGCAAAGTTCCAATTCTACCTGTCGGACGATCACCACAAAGGAACAGCAAGCAAAAAATGAAAAAAATAAAGAAACAGAAGATACAAAGGAATCATCAAAGACCGTTGCTCTTACCTTCGATGATGGACCTAATCCATCCACTACCCCAAAACTTTTAGAGATTTTAAAACAAAAAAACGTACACGCCACTTTTTTTGTTCTAGGAGAAAATGTTTCCCAAAACGAACAGCTTTTACAAAAGGAGGTGCAAGAAGGTCATCAAATCGGCAGTCATACTTTTTCTCATAAGGATTTAGCTGGTCTATCTGACCAAGAAATCAGCGAGGAAATCACTCAAACAGATAACGCTATTTTGAAAGCAATCGGTAAAAAGCCAGCCTATGTCCGACCTCCGTATGGCTCTATTACAAAAAAAGGAGCAGCAATCATTCATCGACCAATGATCGAGTGGTCTGTTGATTCTCAAGATTGGCAATCCAGACAAAAGGAAAAAATTTTACAGCAAGTAAAAAGTACAGTATATGATGGCGCCATCATATTACTACATGATATCTATCCTGAGACCGTAGATGCTGTTCCTGTATTGATTGATGAATTAAAAAAAGAAGGATATACTTTTACGACAATCAGCGATTTGCTAGATAATCCATCAAAAATAGAAAATTATTATGGGCGCAATGATCACCGACCCGCTTAGTCTAAAAAAGGAGAGATGTCCAATGATTCAAAAGCAGATGTATTTTATTAGAGGATATTACATTTTGCTGCTGCTCGTACTTTATCTTTCTTTTTATGAAAAAAGTGTTTTTTATTTATTTTTTACTAATACGATTCTGGCATATATCCCGATTGAATTAGCAAGATGGGTAAAAGTCAGCAACTCCAAACTAGTCTCTCTCGTGCTGATCTTATTCTGGCTACTGTTTTTTCCAAATAACTTTTATTTGTTCACCGATTTATTCCATCTGTCTTTGCTTTCACCTTACGATCCATCTACTATGATGATAAGCATGAAGATGGAAATTTGGTATAAATTATTGCTAGTCGTTCTTTCTGTTTTCCCAACCACATTTTTCGGTTGTGAAAGCTTATGGATGGTTACCAATGTAATTGTCAAAAAAATCGGAATAGGCGTCTATCAATGGTTAGTTATCAGCGTCGTCTTGTTTATCAATGCTATAGGGATTTACTTCGGTCGCTTTTTAAGATTGAACAGTACGGATGTCTTCACTGACAGCAAGGAAACGTTCATGAGATTCGTTGAAGCATTTACCAAAATAGACGGTCCATCTTTTTTGTTGATCGTACTCATCTTTTTCTTTTCACTGATATTCGTGTATATTTATAGGTTAGGGATCAAATTTGCTCTATTGGCAGAAAGAGAGGAACTGTATGAAGATACTAGTAGTAGAAGATAATCCTGCGATCAACAAACTTTTAGTTCGTACATTAGAAAAAAATGGTTATACAGTCTATTCGGTATTCACAGGTAAAGAAGCAGCCGATATCATTGAGCAACAGGAATTTGATTTGGTTTTGCTAGATATCATGCTTCCTGAAATCGATGGTTATGAAGTATTTGCGTATATGCGGGAATATGATCTTCCTGTCATTTTCTTGACAGCCAAAGATCAGCTTTCTGATCGAGTCAGTGGCTTAAGATCAGGTGCTGAAGATTATATAACAAAGCCATTTGATCTGGAAGAATTACTAGCACGAGTGGAAGTTGTTCTTCGAAGAAATGGAAAAACCAACTCCAATAAATTACTGAGATGGCAGTATATCGAAATCAATGAAAAAACAAGAGCTGTCACTGCAAGAAACCAAGCTGTTTCTTTGACTCCTAAGGAATATGAATTACTTCTTTACTTAATTAGAAACAAAGGGATTATTCTGCCAAGAGAGAAAATCTATCAAAAAATCTGGGGAAGGGAAGAAGAGCCCAACTCCAGAACGCTTGATTTACACATTCAAAGAATCAGAAATAAATTACAATTAGGACAGGACTTGCGTACGATTTATGGTGTAGGTTACCTATTGGAGGGATGAACTTGAAATATACGAGCAAAGTTTTCTTTTCATTATTCTTCTTCTTTCTACTCATTTATTTGGTGGTCAGTGGTTTTACACTGCATGCGATTTACCAGCGCACAGTTTCTCAAGAAAAAGAAGTGCTAGTCAACCAGCAGAAAAATCTCTTATTGCTGTTGTCGACGAAAACAGACGGAGATGAAACAACAGATGAAATGAGAAAAAATGGTGAATTCGTAGCCGCAGCCAAAATCGGAGAGTTTGAGATTCTAGACAAAAAAGGCAAAACGGTTTTTACAACAAAGCCTACTTTGTTTGAAAAATACGAACCTCCAGAAGAGTTGTCTAATCGTACCGTGGAAATCAGCGACATGTCTACTGTTAAAAACAAACAGGTGCTTTATTCAACTTCAAAGATACCTGATACTGTCTATCGTTTAGCAACTTACCATCAAGCAAAAAACTATGAAGAAATCGTCAAAGATTCTCTTGTCTATTTTCGTCTGATCTTGCTCTTTTTACTTTTAGCCATTATTCCAGTCACTTATTTTCTAACAAGCATGATCTTGAAACCAATCAATCAGCTGATTTCCGTTGCCCAGCATATCACAGAAGGTAAGACGAAAGAACGGGCAATAGTCAATACTCAAGACGAGATTGGAAAATTAGGGAGCAGTTTGAACAATATGGCCGATAAATTGAGCCACGATCTAGAAACTCTCCGCCAGGCAAAGGAAAAGCAAGATTTATTCGTTTCTAGCTTTTCTCACGAAATTCGAACGCCGCTGACTTCCATTATTGGCTATGCTCAAATGTTGAAATGGGAAAAATTGGACCAATCAGCCGAAGAATCTGTCGATTATATCCTTGAAGAAAGCAACCGGCTAAAACATCTGTCCAATGATATTTTGAAATTGATGGAACTGGAAAGAACAAGTGTTTCTCTTGAAGAAATCTCGACTAATATGATTAGCGATGATCTAAACAAGTTTCTTAAAGGAATGAAACAAGGGTTTACTTATACCATCGAACTAGAACCAGCCAATATTTTGCTAGACCTCAATCTTTTCAAGCTATTAGCCATGAATATTTTGGCAAATTCATTAGAAGCTATAGCAGAAGATGGAACATTAGTGGTCAAAGGAATAAAGGAAGAAAAGCGTTATATTATGAAGTTTTCCGATAATGGTAGAGGGATACCAGCAGAAAATTTGTCTAAAGTAACAGATGAATTTTTTACAGGAAATCCTTCAAGAACAACGAAACATTTAGGACTTGGATTAGCTTTGGTAAAGAAAATAACCGAATTGCATAATAGTTCTTTTGACATAGAAAGTACACTTGGTACAGGGACGACGATCACGATCGATTTTGCTTTAGGAGGGAAAAAAGATGAAAATTAAATCATACCTTCTTTCTGCTTTCTTTCTGGTATTCAGCGCAGGATTGTTTTTTTTACCAGATATTTTAGCGAGTAGCATTACTACAAAAGAACAAAGAACAGTAGATATTTCTTCTTTAAGTTCAGCTTCTTCCTCTATCGAAACGGCAATGAGCCAAGCACAATCCTTTTCTATCATGGAAGAATCAGATCAGAGCCAATTAGATATGGTCAATCGGCTACGAGAGGAATTAAATCAGCTATTTCAAAAGCTAGCCATGCCAAAAGAGCCAGTGATTGTTCAAGACTATGAAGTTTTGATTTCAGGGGACAGCGTATTTTGGCAAATGGAATTCCTCACGCAAACAGGCTATGGAACGGCAATCATTGATGAAACGAACAAAAAAGTCGTGCGGTTATCTTATTTTGATGAAGATAAAAATAATCGGGAGAAAAAACAAATCATAGACGATTACTTGAACTATCTTTCTTTAGCATCAGATAAGATCGAAGAAGATGGTGAGATGATTACTGTCACTTTGAAAAACGGACAGAAATTAAACTTTCTGATTGATGAGACACGATTGTTGCTGAATTATGCATGACCTTTTGTGAAATTGGTTGAAACTTTCAATTAAGAATGACAGTTTTTTATGTAAAATCTGCCATTCTTTTTCATTTTTTGAAACATATAGCTAAACAAATGAAATAAAACGTGCTATACTTCTGAATGAAACAGGTTTAGAAACTGTATCACTTGTTTGTGATTATTTCTAACTAATAATTAAAAATAAAGCATAAAAAGGACGATGTTCAATGGCTGAAAAAATGAAACAAGGTTCGAAATCTGTAGTAGAAAGTTTGATTAACCATCACGTTGATTATGTATTCGGTATACCAGGCGCAAAAATCGATGGTGTATTTAATGAATTAGAGGATCAAGGTCCTGAATTAATCGTAACTCGTCACGAACAAAATGCTGCATTTATGGCACAAGCAATCGGACGTATCACAGGAGAACCCGGGGTTGTTATCGCAACAAGTGGTCCAGGTGCTAGTAACTTAGCTACAGGTTTGGTAACAGCGACAGCAGAAGGAGACCCAGTTTTAGCAATTGCCGGGCAAGTAAAACGAAGCGATCTATTGAAGCTGACCCATCAAAGCATGGATAATGCAGCGCTGTTCCAGCCAATCACAAAATACAGTGCAGAAATCCAAGATCCGGAAACAATTTCAGAAGTGATTGCCAATGCTTATCGTATGGCTAAGAGCTCAAAAAAAGGAGCGAGTTTTATCAGCATTCCTCAAGATGTAGTGGATGCGCCAGTTCAAGGTAATATCATCAAGCCATTGAGTGATCCTAAATTAGGTTCTGCTTCTGCAGATGATATCCGTTATTTAGCCGAACGCATCAGGGAAGCAAAACTACCGGTATTATTAGTAGGTATGCGGGGATCAAGTGAAAAAGAAACATTAGCTATCCGACAATTAGTTGAAAAGACAGCATTGCCTGTTGTAGAGACATTCCAAGCAGCAGGAGTGATTTCACGTGAATTAGAAGCGCATTTCTTTGGTCGTGTGGGATTGTTTAGAAACCAACCAGGCGATATGCTTTTGAAACGTAGTGATCTAGTTATTGCAATTGGCTATGATCCAATCGAATATGAAGCAAGAAACTGGAACGCAGAAAAAGATGCGCGGATCATTGTGATCGATGAAGCGCCAGCTGAAATCGATCCTTTTATGCAGCCTGAAAGAGAATTGATCGGTGATATCTCAGCCACTCTTGATTTATTGACAGGTTCATTAGAGCCTCAACAAGTGTCAGAAGATGCAAAAGAATATTTAGCATCTCTTCAAGCAAAATTAACGGAGCGGGATATTGTTCAATCAAAAGGAGAAGCAGGTATCTTACATCCTTTAGAAGTCATTAACACGCTTCAGTCAAAAGTAACAGATGATATGACTGTTACCGTAGATGTAGGGAGTCATTATATTTGGATGGCACGCCACTTTAGAAGTTATGAACCTCGTCATTTGTTATTCAGTAATGGTATGCAAACGCTTGGTGTTGCATTGCCATGGGCAATCTCTGCTGCATTGGTGCGTCCAAATACACAAATCGTATCAGTTTCCGGCGACGGGGGATTTTTATTCTCTGCCCAGGATTTAGAAACGGCTGTACGTAAAAAATTGAATATCGTTCATTTGATTTGGAATGATGGACACTACAATATGGTAGAGTTCCAAGAAAAAATGAAATATCAACGGGCGTCAGGTGTAGACTTTGGTCCAGTTGATTTTGTGAAATATGCAGAAGCTTTTGGTGCTAAAGGGATCCGAGCTACAAGTGTAGAGGAATTAGAAAAAGCTTTAGAAGAAGGATTTGCGACAGAAGGACCCGTAATTATTGATATTCCGATCGATTACCGTGATAATGAGAAATTGGGAGAAACAATCTTACCAGATCAATTCTATTAAGGAAGTGTCGACATGACTGAAAAAATCTTATACCAGCACGGGACATTAGGAGCTTTGATGGCCGGCTTGATGGATGGAACAGAAACGATTGCTCACATATTGGAAAAAGGAACTCTGGGATTGGGAACATTGCATGGACTTGATGGTGAAGTCATCTTTTTAGATGGCGTAGCTTATCAAGGAAGATCAGATGGCTCAGTTGTCCAATTAGATGGAAGTGAACTTACCCCCTATGCAGCAATTACAGATTTTACGCCAGATACTAGTTTTTCTGTCTCAGAATCTGCAGATGGAGAACAATTGAAAAAAGACATCTTAGTAAAAGAAGATGGGGAAAATCTATTTTTAGCAGTGAAGATAACTGGATTATTCAAAAACATGCATATCCGTATCATGCCGAAACAAGAAAAGCCTTATCGAAGACTAGCGAAAATTTCAGAGTCTCAACCAGAATTCCAACAAAGCAACATTCACGGAACATTAGTTGGGTTCTTTACGCCTGAATTATTCCAAGGTGTTGCTGCAGCGGGATTTCATCTGCATTTTATCGATGATACACATACATTTGGCGGACATGTAATGGATTTTGAAGTAACTGAAGGAAACGTGGAAATCAGCCGAATCTCTTCTCTTGTACAGCACTTTCCAGTTGATGATCCGACTTTTGTTCACGAAACGATTGATTATGCTGATTTAGCAGCAGAAATCCAACAAGCAGAATAAAAAAGACAGCGAGATGCGTTTAAGGTAAACAACCTAACGTATCTCGCTTTTTTGAGAAGCAAACCTAGCGTTTACCAAAAAACTGAGCTATAATCTTTTCCATAGATTAAAAAGGAGCGGTTTTTATCATGTGGACAGAAAAACAGAAAAAAGATGCATACGAAATTCTATTATTACAGCAACAAGGATTATTAGAAGCAGAAGATAACTGGTTAGCAAACTTAGCAAATTCATCTGCATTGCTGAATGAAACTTTACCTGAGACCGTCTTTGCAGGATACTATTTATTTGATGGTAATGAATTGATTTTAGGACCGTTCCAAGGGCGAGTTTCCTGCACACGTATCAAGATGGGAAAAGGAGTTTGTGGAGAGTCAGCTGAAAAACAAGCGACATTGATCGTTGACGATGTCAAAAAACATGAAAATTATATTTCCTGTGATTCAGCCGCACAATCAGAAATCGTTGTACCAATGGTAAAAGAAGGTCATTTAATCGGTGTTTTAGATATCGATTGCGGAGTAACGAAAGGGTACGATGAAATCGATCAAGCATTTCTAGAAAAATATGTAGATCTTTTATTAGCAAATTTTAATATAAATGCTTTTTCATTTATTAATAATTAAAATTGACTATTGAAACAAAAAAGAAGAGAAATCAAAAATAAAAAGAGCCGGAAAGACAGTGAACATATCTGTTTTTCGGTTTTTTTATTTTTTTATAAAATCACAAGTGTTATTGGTTTTCATAATCATATTTTAATGGTATTATCATTTTAAATAATGAAAAACACATTAAGGATGGATGAAATATGAATAATGAAACTATCATTTTAGGGAAAAAATATATTTGCCAACCTATTGGCTTGAAACAAAAAGTGGTTGGAGAAGTAATCAGTAAATTAGAAAATTGTGTTGTGATCTGCGTAGACGAATATCATGACGTCGATCGCAATGAAATATTAGAAAAATGCGGAAAAGTAGTGGCAAAATACACTCACGTTTATGAGTTGGAAACGACAGAATATCTATATAATTACAGCAATAAATATGAACATACTTTAGTTTCATAAAGATTTTAAATAAAGTGCCTTCAAAAGCGAGGAGTCCAAGCTTTTGAAGGCACTTTATTTAGTTGGCGTTGTTTTTTATATGTCTCTTTTCTTTTTAAGTGGCACAATAATTGTAAATTTTCTTTAATTGATTCTCTATACAACCTGAATCTAGTTCAGTATATAAAAACTAGTTTCGTTTGCTTCACTGTCAGAAATTCTCCTTCGCTTCTTTTAGATTATATATAAGGTATCTCTAAAGTCCTTTTGGTCTACTTCAACTACACGTTCGTATACTGTTAGGCATAATCAAACTAGACGGAGTGCTGGAGCATCTACTGTGTTGAATGTTGCTATTGCACGGCAGAATCTGATAGGCTCAACTATAGTTTCTTCTAGGAATTTTTCTGGAACTAGCAACGGTACTTTCACAAGTTCATTAACTTCTGGCACGTATTTTCTTCGATTTGAAAGTAATGAGCGGGCCAAAACATTTGACATAAATGGAAGTGTCACGTATTAATAATATTCTATCTCCTTAAAAAAATTCTATAAATGACCAGTAAAAGTACAATTAGCCGTTCATTTTACTGGTTATTTCTAATGTTTTCTAAATAGATACTCATTATTTATGGTAATTTTTGATTGGTATTTTTTTATAGGAACTAATAAAGTTAAAACGGATAAATCTATAAAGAAAATTATTGAAGGAAAGACTGTTGACGAAGAAAAACTAAGTGTGGCAATATACGCGAAATTCTAATTGTTAAATAAAAAGCAAAAAATTCAAATTTATTTTAAGCCAAAATAAAAAAACGTTGATTTATCAACGTTTTTTACAGTATCTATTAGTCTCAACCATACATATATGGAGACGGCGGGAGTCGCTATAACATTGATTTATCAATAAGTATTCTTAAATGAATGCCATTTTGAATGCCAAAAAATCAAAAATCAATAAATTGATTGAATTTATCTGCTAATTGTTCTTTGGCAAGTTTAGATACGTGAGCATAAGTATTCATAGTAGTTTGGATGTCCTCATGACCTAATCGAAATTGCACCTCTTTTAGCGAGGCGCCCATTTCTATTAATAAGCTAGCTTGAGTATGTCTGAAGCCATGTACGGTGATTCTAGGAAGTTTTTTCTTTTGTTTTTTATCCATTTCATCTTGGATGTTTAAAAGCCATTTTCGTGATGTATCAAGGCTCATTATATCGTGTGGATTTTTAGCATTAGTTTGACCGAAAATCAACCAATCATCAGATGGGGGAAGTGCTACTTCTTTCCATTCAGATAACTTGTCTAAAGTGCTTTGATCAATTGAAATAATCCTGCTCGATCCAACTGTTTTAGTTGTGTCAATTTCTAGTCCGTTAGCTGTTCTGGTAACAGCTTTACAAATATTGACTGTCTTGGCTTTAAAATCTATATCTTTCCACTCGAGAGCACCTGCTTCTTGTTTTCTCATACCAGTCATGGCAAGTAATCTAAAAAAAGCCTGAACTTTGATATTCGGTTGCTCATATAGTGCGTCGAGAAATAATTTTAATTGCTTCTTATCATAAAACGGTTCTTTAGTAGTAGTTTTTTTCCTTCTTTTTGGTTTACGGATAGAATCTGTTGGATTGGACTCAATCATTCCAAATCGAACGGCATATTTAAATACTAGTCCTGTATAATTCATCATCTTAGAAGCTGTATCATATTTATTTGCCCATTTATCCATTAGTTCTTGAATTTTGATAGGGGTGATTTCAGAAATATATATGTCTCCGAGCTCTTCTAACACATGATTCTTAAAAATTCTTTCTGTTTTTAACAATGTAGATCCTCGTACTGTTCTTTTGTATTCAGTCATCCATAAATCATATACGTCTCTATAGGTTTTTGGCTTTTCTTTTTTTAATAAATTGTCTTCATATTCACTTTGCAATCTTGCGAGCGCTAATTTTGCTTCACGTTGAGTTTTAAAATTCCGACGAGTAGTTTTAACAGACTTTCCTGTTTCTGGATTAATTCCTAAATAAGCTTGGAACTTCCACGCTTTTTCTCCGTTCTTTTTCTTATACTGTTCAAATGTAGCCAATTGAATCAACTCTCTTTCTCTGATACAATAAGCACTATAAATAAGCCTATTGTGTAGGTTTGTTTTTTCTTAGAACACGCTCGCTTTGGTCGGTGGGGCGTGTTTTTATTATTTGATCAAAATAGTATAATTAAAGTTTAAGGACATGCCACTCAATGGATTTTTAACTTGCATCGAATTAACTGCTATATCTATGATTTCATAATCCATTTCTTGTAACCCATGTAAAATAGTATTTAAAGTATCATTTAGTTTATCGTCCATAGAAGAAACTGCACTGCTGCTAATTTTTCTTTGGATATTGAATGACACAGATTGTACGTTACCTCTTTTAAAACTTGAAGCATAGTCTAGAACGTTTTCTATTAATGCTTGTTGAGTTTTAGATGCTTTTGCCATAATAATTCTCCAATATTTAATATTTATTTTTTAGTAACTTCATAGTTAGCTACTTTATTTGTAATAATGGATCCATCTTCATTATTATTATCGTATTGAACAAGATTTATAGTATGTCTTCCTGGAGTCAAATATTTTTTTGTTAAATCCAAAGTAGATTGTCCAGTTGACAGCTGTTCTTTAGAAGATAGTGTTCCATCTATATAAATATAGGATAATTTATTTCCATCTAACTCGCTAACATCCATGCCAATCTGCATTACTTGTGTATCTCCATCATCAAAAATAGTAAGAGTTTCTCCATTTTCTGTTGTACCTCCAGGACCAGATAAATACATTGTTCCAGTTCCTTGATCTTCGGAAGGTAAATCTTTTTTTGATTCAGCAGAACTAACAGTAGTAGATTCTGAAGTTTTTGAACTACTATTTGCACTTGAAGAATTATCCGAACTACCACACGCAGCTAATGACAAAGCAGCAAGAATAACTAAAGGGATAAATTTCTTTTTCATTTTTACTCATTCCTCACTTCTTGTTATAATATATTTGTGATCTCAGAAATGAGGTATGAGTCCGTGTTGTCGCACGGGCTTTTTTTGTGAAAAATTTACGCGCTAATAAATTGAGTTTGATAGATAACTGATGATGCTATTATTTCTTTTACCTTATCTGACATAATGCTTTTAGTATAGTTTATATAAGTATCGACTATGATTAGAGCAGTTTCATAGTCTAAAGCATTTATTCCTTGAAATATGTTTGTATGAAAATAATAATAGTTAAAAGAAGAAAGATGGTTGATTACTTCACATATAGTTGTATCATCATAATCTCGATAATCTAAAATTAACTTTAAAGCAAAGTTTTTATTCATATCTAAATTAAATACTAAATAATTTTTAAGTCTCATCAGTAAATTAGCGTATGAGCATTCAAATTTAAAACACAATCCAGCAAATGTTGGTTTTGTTTTCATTTCCTCAGCTATTGACTTGTCAGAAATCATCATCACAGAAGCTAAGACATCCGCTTCTGTTTCAGAACGTTTATCTCCAGGAGCTGGAATTGTTTTTGCACTGAAAAATATTTTGTCTATTTTTCCCTTTTCTAAATGTAAAAAACCATGAGCTATTTCATGTAAAGTTGTGAAATGTTGTCTTCCAGAATTGTGTGTATGGTTCTTATTTACAATAATGGAGACAACACCATCAATTAACCTAGTTCTTCCAGATATAAATTTTGATGCTGTGTCACCATAGTCATAATATAAAATTTCGTAGTCTAATTTTTCCGTACAATACTTAACATAATGGTGCCATCTCAAATCTTTTATTTGGAGATTAAAATACTCACCTACTTTAGTTTGCAGCGGCAATACGTATGATGTAATTTCTAAATATTCATCTTTTGTAAGTTCCTCATTTCTATTTGAATATTTCAAATTTTAGTTCCCACCCTTGCGATTACGAATTTGTTCTCTTGCTAATCTTTCCGCAAATTCAATCTGTCTTCTAACTTCCTCCATATCTTCTGGAGACATGTCGGTATCGTCCATTCGGTAATAAACCAATGGATCCATATTATCATCAGAAACATCCTCTATTTGGTTAGGGACGTTCGTCCTGCCAAGCAAATAATCAGTTGAGACATCAAAATAATCCGCGACTTTTTGCAAAGTTTCGGCTTTTGGACTACTTTTTTTCCATGAATAAATGGAATTCCTACTTAAATTAAGCTTATCAGCTAAATCAAAAACGGATAGTCCTTGTTTTTTTGCTAGATCAGAAACCCTTTCATATAAAGTCATAAAACTGTATTCTCCTTTTTGGAATAGTTATATAATACAAAACTTTGTATTAAACTCTTTACAAGTTTAAAGTATTGTATTATTCTATTCCTGTAAGTTAATTCAACAGAAAAAAAGCGTAGTAAAAAACAGACCTATATAAGCGTTAGTTTGGCGACCGATTGCAAATAAAAGGCTTTGTTATATGCTTATTTCTCTATGCATTGATAGTACAAAACTTTTAACTCCATGTCAACGGAAAATACAAAGTTCTGTTGAATTTTCTTACACCAATATTTATTAGGAGGTAAAAAATATGCCGAGTACGGATATAGGAAGAGAGAAAATTCTTAAATTCATAGAAGAAAATGGTATCTCAATCCATGATTTAGCTGTTGTTTATGGAATGAAACCACAAGATATGGCGAATTACCTGAACGGAAAATTGAAAAATAAAAAATCTAATCAAGTAGTTCTACAAATTATCTCTGATTACAAGATTAGATAGGAGGAAAACGAATGAAAGAACTAATCAAAGTAACAACAAATGAGCGTGATGAACAGTTAGTAAGTGGTAGAGAACTACATGAATTTTTAGAAGTCGGTACGCAGTATACAAAATGGTTTGATCGAATGGTTGAATATGGATTTGCTGAAAATATTGATTTTTTAACTATTAGTCAAAAAAGACTAACAGCTCAAGGCAATGCAACAACTTATATTGATCATGCTATGAAACTCGACATGGCAAAAGAAATCTCAATGATTCAACGGACAGAAAAAGGAAAACAAGCGCGTCAATATTTTATTCAAGTAGAAAAAGAATATAAACAACAATTACTTGATACTTCAAAGTTAAGTCCAGAGCTTCAAATGTTCCAAGGAATATTTAATGCAGTAGCTAAACAAGAGTTAGAGACAAAACGTTTAGCAACACAAATGGACAATATTACTGAAATTGTGGCGTTGAATACTACTGATTGGCGTAGAGATTGTCGGAATCTTGTAAATAAAATGGCACAGGTGCAAGGAGGCTACGGAGCTTACCAAGAAATTCAAACAGCGATATATGAAGAAGTTGATCGTAGAGCTGGATCTTCTCTCAAAACTAGATTAACCAATTTACGTAATCGTATGGCTGGCGAAGGTGTTTCAAAATCTAAGCGAGATAAGACAAATAAATTAGATGTAATCGAAAGTGATAAAAGGTTAAAAGAAATTTATCTATCTGTAGTTAAGGATTTCGCTATTAAGTATAGAGTTTGGAAAGAAAAATAGAATTCGGTAGGAGGGGGAACAAATGACGCAAGAACTAATCAATAAAAATGATCTAGATTCATTACTTGTTGGCTATGTACCCAAACGTTATCTGAATCAGAAAGAAGCAGTACGTTATACAGGAACGTCAGCAGGAACTATTAACGAATGGGTAAAAAAAGGGTTGAAAGTAATCATATTCGGTGAAAACAGTCGTCCGAAATATGACATCAAAGATATTGATGAATTCATGTCGAAATATAAAGTTTAAGGAGGAAAAACATGGGTAAATTCAACAGAGCATTAGTGTTCAGCGCACCGCTAATCATCTACGCTTTAGGACTTTGGGGAAGCAAACAAGCGTTGATAGGGACAATCGTTTACATGGTCTGGATTTTTATGGGGCTTGATGAAGCTGAGTACAGAGCGAAAAAGCCAGTCAGGAGGGACTGACTAATGAAAAAAAGTTTAATGACTATAAACGAAAAACAATTGAAAGAAAATTTTAATGATCTCATCAAAGAATTTGTAAAAGAAACTGGAGAATTTCCTAATCAAATTCATCTAGTTGCGGAGGGGCATAGCCGGTATCAAGCTGTGAAATTTGAGATGAAGAAACAAATCTATTGAATTTAGCAGTACCTCTACTCGATGATGTTATCGAGTTTATTAATAACTGGATGCCTTCTACAGCGACGATGACAATTATTAAGCAAATGGAGTTGTTAGAGGATGAATAGAGTTGAAGCGCTAAAAATCGGTAAAGTGATGGCTGATAATTGGTGGGCAAATAGCCGTCCTATTATTTTAAGCAAGCAGCATATCGAAAAGCAAAAAGCATGGCAACAAATAAAAAAGTGACTCCGCCGGCAAGCATAGAGTCACAAAGAAAATACATCTAAGGAGATGTTACCACATGGAAAAAGAACTTTCCACTCTAGATCAATATTTGACTGATCCTAGTTGGGGCAAATCGAATATCAAGGAAACAAATAATCGAAAAATCAGACGAAATCTTTTGACGGATGAAGAACTAGCATGTGATCAAGATGACTTGGGAAATTTTGTGAGTATTTGGGATCATGTTTATCTTATACATCTATCAAAACATTCAAACAAACCTGAATATATTTACGTCATCGAAGATGGCTTGACTGATGCATTAGAAGAGTACGAAAGGGATAACTTGATCGATATCTCTTATTACGGACCAGGTAAGAAATACATTGCTGAAATGGAGGCAGAATTTGATGAGTGAAAAGGAACAACCTTTGAAAAATAGAAGTGATAATACGCTTTTTAATAGCTTATACAAAATAAATGTGAAAGGTGTTACTGAAAAACGAAATAACCTCACTTATCTTTCGTGGGCATGGGCTTGGGCAGAAGTTAGCAAAGTGTGTGAGGCAGTAGATTATGAAATCTATCATGATCCAGAAACACATCTGCCGTATATCTTTGATAAGAAAACAGGTTACATGGTTTTTACCAATATCACAGTTAACGGTATCAAACGTGAAATGTGGTTACCTGTCATGGATAGTTCGAATAAGGCGATGAAAGATGAACCATACACATACAAAGTCAAAGAATATAAAGATAAAAATTGGACAGGAAACTATATTGATCGTACTTGTGAAGCAGCAACTATGTTTGATATCAATAAAACAATCATGCGCTGTCTTGTAAAAAATCTAGCGATGTTTGGGCTAGGGCTATATATATTTGCTGGTGAAGATATGCCAGAAGACGTCTCGATGCTTGAACCAGCTACTCAAAGAAGCAAAAAGCTATTCTTGGATGCTTTACAACTGGTTGCTAACAAGTACGAGAAATCAATTGATGAAGCAATTGTTGCGTTGACTGATGCAGCTTCTATAACCGCTGATGACAGTAAATGGACAAAGAGAGACTTGGGCATTCTAAAACGAGGCGTTAATTGGCTTGAAGATCAGTACAGAGACGAAACAAAAGAGAAGTGATATGAGTGTTTAAACCATTAATCGATTCATATTCAGCGGTTCTGAAAAAGTTCAAAGGAAAAGACATAGGGGCAACCATCAATGAAGAAGTGAACATCGAACGTTTGAAGACGATGTACGACGGATATGATGGCGATCGAGTCATTGAAATTCGTTTTATTGATCCTAGACGTTTCACAGTACAGCAACGAAACTTCATCTATGCACTCATAGGCGATATTTTCATCGATACAGGCATGCCAACGGACTTCTGGAAGGAATTCTTCTACTTCCGTTTTGAAGGCGTCACAGGGCGCAAAATAAGCCTGAAAGATGAATCGAATACAACTGTGAGTGATGCTAATGTCTTAGCAAATATCATTTTAGATTTCATCTTTGAACACCATATTCCTTTCAAAGAAGGCTATGAGATTTTACCAGCGAATCAAGAATATTACTTCTACAAATGCATCACAAAAAGAGTCTGCTGCATCTGTGGCAAAACAGGAGCCGATATCGATCACTTTGACAAAGCGCTAGGAAGACGAAAGCGCAAAGAAGTTGATCATTCAGAGTACACATTTGCAGCACTCTGCAGAATCCATCACACAGAGAAACACAAAATAGGTGTGACCAATTTCAAAAATAAGTATCAAATCAAAGGAATCAAGTTAAGTCATGAAACGATTAAAAAGTTAAGGATAGGAGGATAAATTTGGCTGAGATAAGTTGGATCAAACTTAAAACTACTATGTTTGACGATGAAAAAATACGATTAATCCAAGCTGTTCCTGAGTCGGATGCCATCATCGTTATATGGATTCGATTACTAGTCTTAGCAGGAAAGACTAACGACGATGGTCTGATATACATCCAGAGGAACATGCCTTATACCGAAGAAATGCTTGCTACATTGTTCGGCAAAAACGTAAATACGGTTCGCCTAGCGCTAACTACATTGGCAAATTTCAACATGATTGATCTAGGCAGTGATGGACTAATTGCCATCAGTAATTGGGAAAAACATCAAAATATCGAGGGGATGGATAAAGTAAGGCTAAAAAATGCTGAAAGAAACCGTAAATACAGAGAAAGAAAGAGACAGGAACGTCTCAAATTGGAAAATGACGTTAGCGTGACGTCACGTGACGGTACAGATAAAGATATAGAAGAAGATAAAGATATAGATATAGATAAAGAAGAAAAGAAAGGTAAGTATTCTGACGAACACTTACGCCTTGCTAAAAAGTTGCAAAGTAATTTAACGGAAGATTTTCCAAAAGAAATGAATAAAGTAGATATCGAAAAATGGGCAGACACAATCAGGTTGATGGAAGAAAGAGATAAAGCATCTATAGAAGCGATTGAGTATGTGATCAATTGGCTACCTACAAATGAATTTTGGTTTGGAAATATTAGAAGTGCTAAGAAATTGAGAGAAAAATTTGAGAAGCTCAAATTCGAAATCAAAGCAGACAAGAAGAATCATAAAAAGCAAAGTCAAAAACTACAGTACAGTAATCCTAGTGAATATGACGACTTGCCAATTTAAAAAGGAGATGCATCACATGGAAAGCCTAGCAAATGCTATGGAGAAGCTAATAAGAAGAGTATTAGTGCAAAGTGGAAAATGTCCAGAATGTAGCGAACCTTTGTATAGTTGGCGAGCTAAAAATAAGGATGGTTCAGAACGTTGTAAACCAACATGCATGAGTTGTGGTTATAAAGCGTTACGTGTGAAAGAGGATATACAGACCGAACGGATATATAACGACAGCTTAAAAGCACGAGCGTTGAGTTTTTTTCAAAATGGTTCGGTATTAACAGATAAAACTTTGTTTAAATGCAAAATGGAGAATTATCACGTAGTGGACCAAGAAACGAAAATTGCTTTAGAAAGAGCTAAAAGCTATGTAAATGATGTCCTACTGAACCATCCTGCACATTTCATTCTATCAGGGAAATCAGGAAGCGGAAAAAGCCACTTATCAATGGCTACAGCTTGGGAAATACTTGAGCGCTCAAATTATGACAAGAAAATACTTTTTATAAGCTATCAAGAGTTATTAGAGCAAATAAAGTTTTCTTATAACAATGCTGAACTGAGAAAAGAAATTGAAGGATCACTTATAGCCGATATTAAAACAACTGATTTGGTGGTTTTTGACGATATTGGAGCTGAATTAGGTAGCGGGGTATCAAATAGTAGGCAGTTTACAAACAACACGTTAAACACGCTCTTAGAAGCCAGACAGAACAAGGCAACGATCATCACAACAAACTTATCTGGTCCTGAACTAAGAGAAGCCTACGGCGAAAGAATTGTTTCTAGGATATTTAAGAATTCAGAAGGTTATGCACTGAAATTCCAACAAACAGCAGACAAGCGCATAAAACCAGTGAAAGGTAGTATCGCATGAATAAATACCGTAATAAAAAAACTGTTCATCGAGGTATCAAGTTTGATTCTATCGCGGAAGCAGAGTATTACGATCTAGCCTTGTGGCAAGCTGAAGCGAACGGCTGGAAAGTAAAACTTCAGGAAAGATTTGAGCTGATGCCGAAATTTGAACTAGATGGAAAGAAGTATCGCAAGATCGAGTATATTCCTGACTTCACATTTTATAAAAACGGCAAACTTGTAAAAGTCGTAGATGTTAAAGGAATACAGACAAAAGACTTTAAGATCAAGGCAAAGTTGTTCTGTCATCAATATCAAGTGCCGTTGATTTTAGCTAAAAAATATCGGAATAGGTTCAAGGAAGAGCGTTTTTAACGAGGTGGTCCATCATGACAACAGAAGAAGTGATTCAAATGCGTATTCGAAGCCTTCAGCGTGAGATTGATGAACTGGAACGAACAAAGGCAGTGATGGTCAATGAAACGGCGAGAAAGGCAATCGATTTACACATAGAGAATTTAAGAAGGGAAATTCGTAGATTGGAGGAATGAGCGTGGATAAGAAAGCAGCAATGAAACGAATATCGATCAGGAAAGCTATTAGTCACTTAAGACTCTATCTAAATGTATATGCTACTGGCGAAGAAAGAAAAGGCATAGAGAAAGCTATTGCTATTTTTGAGAGTATGGAGGGCGGCAAATGATACCGAAGTTTAGAGCGTGGCACATTATTGATAAAAAGATGATCTCGTGGAAAAGACTATTGAATGGCCATAATTTACGAAACGTTTTTATGCGACCTGAAATGTGTAATTTAAAGCTCATGCAATCCACAGGATTGAAAGATAAGAACGGGGTGGAGATCTTTGAGGGAGATCTAGTATCAATCAGCGTGCAAAATGGATTCGATTATTTAGATAATAAAGTTTGTGTTGTCAAAAATTCAATAGGACATTCGGGATTAGTTTGTGCCACTGTTGATGAAGACTTAGAGTATCGAATTTTTAACACAGAGCTGTTTGAAGAATACACGTATGAAGTCATCGGAAACATCTACGATAATCCAGAGTTATTGGAGGAACAGCGATGAACAAAAGGCAACGAAAGAAAAAAACGACTGAACCTGTATATATCTTTCATGGTCATGATGTTGTTTCACCAAACATGTGGAAAAACGGAAACTACAGAACCAGACTTTTATATAAGTTAGCAGTGAAATATGGGCTGTTAGAACAAACAAGAGAATATAAGCTTTTGGAGGAACAGTGATGAATAAACAGGAAGCAATCAAAAAGTTAGAAAGTATTAAAACGATAGGAAATGATGCAAGAGCTGCTTGCTATAACGAGGGTATAAATGCAGGTATTACGATAATAAAACAACTAGACGAACCGCAGAAGCCAGTTATTCAACAATTTGTAGCTGATCTCGTTGACTGGACAAATAAAATGCAGTGTTCGCCAAGTGATGTTATACGAGATTTGCACGATAACGGGGACTTAGCTAATTTGCCTCGTGATTTAGAATTAGACAAGTTGAGCGAATACTTTGAAAAAGCTTATTGTCGCTATGATTTCGAGAAAGCTTGTTTTGTTGGCTACGAGGTCGAGAAAGAACCTATGTACAGAGTTAAACTAGGCGAAGGATATTTCGTTGAATATCAAGGAAGAGGTGCGCTGATTATCCCTGATGGCAATAAAGAGATCAAGATGTTTGATTCGAAATCAGATGCTGAGCGCACCGCTCAAACGATTGGTGGAACAGTGGAAGAGGTGGTAGAAGGATGAGCAGACATCTAATACTCCATATACCAGACGGAACAAAGGCAATTGCAATTAGCATTGTTGCTGAACGAAAAGATGGCGGTTTGGCGTTGACCACAAAAGGTATTGATACCAAACAGATTTTAGAAGGCAGAGATGTCGAGATAGAGATCGACGAGGAGGAAGCGGAATGAAATATATTTATACACCAGTACCATTTACAGAAATAGCAAAAGGGCTAGAAGATGGCAGGCTGAAAGCAAAAGATGTATATTTCGAAACCGCATCTTTTAAAGGAGTTCGTGTATTAAGTGACACAAAGCTAGATTTGGAAGATTGTGTTAAAACAACATTTTATTTTAAAAAAGAGATGGCTTAGGAGAAATAGAAATGAAAACATACACAATCAAGTTTTATGGAAATACAACCTGTGTACACATCCTAAGCGGTCTCAGGCTTGACTTTAGAGGATATTCCAAGGATGACCTTTTAGAATCCTTATGGGGTTATGGGTATTTAAATGAAGATGAGCTAGCATACTTAGATGAGTTTACAAATGCTTGGACGATTGAGGAGGAAGCGGAATGATTATAACAGTAAAAGAGTTGCTAGATATTGTCGGTAACGGTACGGCTTTTTGGGTGCGTACAGCTGATGAAGGTGAGTGCATTAATTATTCACGTGAAGAAGTTTTTACACGATTTTCACATAGAGATGTTTTTGAAATACGTTGCGAAGATACTGATGAGTTAATAATCGTCCTAGAGGAGGAAGCGGAAGGAAAAAGTATTTCAGAGAATTGTCGATTGCTTTGGTCAAAGTACTAAGTGAAATTTGGAGCTTCTTAAAGTATCTATCACGAGATTTTGAAAAAATTAAAACATGGAAAGATTTCTTTAAAGAGTGATTTCGTAAACGTCAGAGACAGCAAACTAAAGGAGGAAGAGAAATGAGTGTCAGTATCGATCCACAAGAAATGTATGTTTGGTTGGCTTGTGAAGATGGCTATCATAAATTTGTAGGGCATGTTGTCGAAATAGATGGAATTAAGTTTTCTATAGTGCCCATGGAGAAAGAAAATGGTGGCATAGAAATTGTTTTTTCTGATTTAAAAAGTGGTAGTAGATTATTAGCACTGCCAATCCATGCCATAGAAGTAGCGTTGTGTAATACCAAAGAAAGAACTCTTGCTATGTTTAATGAGAGAGTTTGGATAGTTAAAGATTTAATTCACCGATTTGGCAGAAAAAAAGTTATCAGATCGATAAATGAAAAAACTATGTATATGCAGATAAAATACGGAGAAATGCCTGCAATTGAAGTATGTCATATTGAGGAAGAGATGGAATGATAAGCTTGCAACTTACGTGCAAGTTATCAAGAGCGTTGTATAGCAGTTTGAGAGTTTGAATTTTCTATTTTGCAAGTTAAGGGGGAATCCTAATGAAACCAAGACAAAAAGTTAGACTGACAAAATCAGTATTAAATGGGTATAAGCAGTGGCACAAAGGCGAGGTAGTTACAATTAATTACTTTACAACACTAGCGGGTGAAGAATTTGCAAGAGTAACAGATTTTGCAGGCAATGTATTAGTACAACCTATTGAGTGGTTAGAAGAAATTGCAGATGATACGACTATTAATGAATTAGCCTTTTCAATCATGCACACAGAAGACCTATGTGAAATTCATGACTTAGCCAATAAAATCTATCTAGAGTCTTTACACAATGACTTAAGTATAAAGGATAACTGTTTGATTTGATGTTCGAGGAGGTCTCAGAATGAACACCAGACACCGCAGAGTAGCAAAACTAAGAGAACAAGAACTGAATGCACTGAAGGCGAAGTTTGAAAAAGAATACGGAGTTTCTGTAAAAGAAGCATATAAAGTTTTGAGTCAGTGTGTTGCTGATGCAAGTGAGGCTATTCGTAAGTTTGGAATTTCGATATTAAATGATGATCGTAAATGGGAGGAAACAGAATGAAGATTTATGTAGTAAGGTTCGGGAATCAATTTTACAGAAGTGACGAACGCTCTATAAGTAATAATACGGTAATCCTTGTAGATTTTCTTCAAAACGCGAGATGGTTTGATAGCCTCGAAGAAGCTAACCGAGTTTCACAACGACTTGGTGGATTAACGCAAGTATATGAACTGGTCACTGTCGATCACGAGGAGGTAGAGTAATGAAACTAAAAGACGGATTCTACGCTAGTAGTCATGGTATCGGCGGTTTAATGCTAGATATGCCGACAAAGAATCCTAAAAAACGTAAGAAACCAAAAGTCAAAGTCGGTGACATGGTTCGCTGTGAAGCAGAAGAGTTCATCTATCCGTTTCGTGGATATGTAGAGTATGTCTATAATCACTCAGCAATCATTCGCATTGAAAACACGATGGAATGCGATAAGTGGCTAGCGAAAAGCAAAGAGAATTTAGCTGTAGCGAGATTGGTGGATATGGAACTAATCAATGACAAATAAAAAAGCCGGATCGCTCCGACTGTTCTAATAAATTCCACAAGTTTATTATATCACATAAAGGAGCGGTTTGACTTGATGCAGTTGTTACGAGAGGTAGATTTCAAACAGACGAGATGTAATGCGAGAGATGACTGAAGATTTAGATTTAATAGAGGAGGAAACGAAATGTTAGTAAAAATTATTGTAGGAGTTATCTTTTGGATCATGACATTAATGCTAGGTTACTTTATCGGGAAAGAAGAAGGTCGTAAAGAAGGCAAATAAAAAAGCCGGATCGCTCCGACTGTTCTAATAAATTCCACAAGTTTATTATATCACATAAAGGAGCGGTTTGACTTGATGCAATTGTTACGAGAGGTAGATTTCAAACAGACAAGATGTAATGCGAGAGATGTGCTGAAGAACTTTCGGCGTTTGGAGCGGATGGCAGGTCGCTCTTTGATAGATATTAAGTCTCCTATCATAACCGATATGCCGAAGGCACCGAAGCATGGCAATAAGACAGAAGACGCGATTATTCAGATGATGGATATAGAAGCGGAAAGAGATGCGATTTTAGCGGCTTTGATGGCTCTTAGTCTGATTAGCCGTCAGATACTCTACTACAGCTTCTGTGACGTTAATAAGCACTCTAATTATGAAATAGGTCAATTGATACGAGGATATGGAGAGAAGAACGTAGAAAAATTGAAATCTATCGCGTTGATCGAATTTGCAGAAGCATACAAAAAAGGTGTGTTAGTTCAGTATCGTTGATTTTGTAGGGTTTTTGTAGGGATAGTGTAGGGTTTTTGAGTGTTTTAACGTGATATTATGATAGTGTCGAAAGATTAGGAAACAGGATCGACAAAATAAAATGTAAGGGAGGAAATCTCCCTCATCGTTTAATTAAGCTTCGATAGACAGCAGCGGAAATATTAAGAATAAGGATGTGAATTTCAACTCCTTCTAAATTGTTCTTATTATCTATCATCCGTTGCTGTTTATTAATTTATGTATTGGAGGGTATATAAAATGAATAATGCTTCCGAAAAAATTGATCAACTAGCTATTTTAGTAAACCAAAGAATCGAAGATATTATCAAAGAATTCGAAGGTGAAAAGATTAAGAACATAAAGCTTACTTTAATGGATC
The DNA here is from genome assembly GCF_002141285.1 of Enterococcus sp. 3G1_DIV0629. NCBI lineage: Bacteria > Bacillati > Bacillota > Bacilli > Lactobacillales > Enterococcaceae > Enterococcus > Enterococcus sp. 3G1_DIV0629. Next base: position 572,961 of record NZ_NGLI01000001.1, read on the forward strand.
ATAAGTTCGAATTAAATTCGACAAAAAGGAAGATCGTTGAGCTTATAGAAGAAGAAATAGCTCTCCAGATCAATGAGCAACAATTAACTAATTAATTTATGCATTGGAGGGAAAACGAATGGATAAAGAAAGTACACGAGAACATTATTTGAGTAAATTCAAACGCAACAATAAACCAGAAGAAGTTTTTGGATCAAGCGTTAAAGAGGTTGGAGAAAAACTAACTCAATTATTAAAAGAAGAAGACTTAACATATGATGAAGCATACGCAAGTCTTCAGTACTGTTACAATTTATTGAAGTATGAGTCTAATTTTATCAAAGTAAGGTAATTAATTATGTCACTGTGGCGGAAAGGGTAGACGCTACCACGTAGAATAATCGACTTTAGGTTTAGTGTTTATATAGGTCGAAGTAGCAAGAACCTGTAAACATCTAAATATTGCGGTTTAGGATGATCGCAGTACAGTCCCAACGTAAGATAATCTTGCGAACCAGTTGGGCGACACCTTAAACAATATTTGGACATGAACTATGTAATTCTAAAGAGGGATTAAACGGTAAGATTATTCATGCAAGGTTCGATTCCTTGCCAGTGACTTTTAGCAACCGAGGTATTGAGGAAGTGGGTAGGCGCAGGAAGTATTAGACTTGCCTGTGTGTAGGTTGCTTTAATTTGAATGAACTCCGTACACCTCTCAAGTGATGTGTCCCAAGCGGAGACGTACATATGAGATCACTCTTTGAGTGGTCTTTTTATTTTGCACAAAGGAGGTAACAACAATGTATAGACCACAATACTTAGAACAGAAGTATGAAGTAATCACTGTTCATAAAGGTAATGGCGAAAAAGTATATGAGTATAGAAGACCAATAAAGAGCGATACATATAAACGAAAGGAAAGCAATGAAGTTATTTCATTGTATGGCAAAAAAATAGCTAAGCATTAAATAAGATTGCGAAAGGAGACGGAACATGACCGAGGAATTCTATAGATGGCTATTACAGTTGATAAGAGAAGATCGTTTGGTTAAGTTCTATCAGTCTCCTAAATGGCGCAAGCTTAGAGAGAAAGCGATGAAACGAGATCACTATGAATGCCAAGAGTGTAGAAGACTAGGTAAGTATCATAGAGTAGAGAACGTTCATCATATAAAAGAAGTCAAGGATAGACCTGACTTAGCTTTAGATTTAGATAATCTTATTTGTTTATGTGTTGAACATCATAATGAAGTTCATGGCAGATATCTTACAGCATTGGATAAACAAGAGAAGAAGATAGAAAGCTTTGCTAACTTCGACGCAAGTGAAAGGTGGTAAGTATATGGTCATCAATGACAATGGCAGAGAGTATGATACAGAAAAGCTTGAAGAGTATTCATCTTATACACAAGGATTAATTAAACGTTTGATATACGTTCGCTATGTAGGTATTAGAGATCTGTTATCAGATAACTGTTGCAGCAAATACAAAGTGAATCAAGTAAGAGAAGCGTTGAATAAAGATAATAACGTTGAAAGAATAAAAAATGTTTTTGGATATAGCATTGAAGAGATTAATTATTACATTGACTTCGCTGAAGCTTTCATTCCGATGGTGAGATAACCCCCCCTTAAAATAAATCGCAAATTTTTTGGGGGTGATGAAACGGAGGGGGCTGTCAGGAAAAGAGATTTTTTCGAACTTTATCATGAAAGGAGGGCTAAAATGTTTAAAAACGAATTGTCTCAAAATCGCTACAGAGAAAAATTACGCCGCTCTTTAATAAGCCAATTGGAAAGTCAGAAAACAAATATTGAGCCATTCTTAGATAATGTTGATCGTTATATCAGTTTATGGGAAACGGCGATATCACTGGAAGAAGATATATCCGAGAACGGCATTAGACTGGAGAATGGTAAAAAGAATGAATCAGTAGCGTTGCTTGTTTCTGTCAACAAACAAATGGGATTGATGTTGGATAAACTTGCCATTACTCCTGAATTGGTAGGTGAAGCAAATGAATCAATTCCTGAGTTATAAGCATATTGAAAATTGGTTCAAAGCTATAGAAGAAGGCACTATCAAGGTATGCAAAGAGCAATTATTGCTAAAAAAGTATCTAGAAGAAAGAGTCTTTACTAGAGAAGATATTTACTTCGATAAGCAAATGGTAGAGGATTCAATCAAGATACCAGCACAATACTTTCCATTTGAATTAATTCCGTGGGAAAAATTTCTACAATGTTTTATTTATGGAGTCCGATGGAAAAAAGATAAAACGCTAGTGTTCAATAGATATCTTTCATTAATGGGACGTGGTAATGGTAAAACTGGTTTTGCTTCTTGGAACAATTTTTTCTTGCTGACTGCAAAACACGGTATTAAAAATTATGATATTGATATTTATGCCAATAACGAAAGCCAAGCAAAGACTAGTTTTGATGATGTATTTAAAGTAATTAAAGATCATCCTGATTTAGATAAAAAAGTGTTTAAAGCTACGAAGGAAGTTATTCAAAATATCGCTACAAATAGCAAGCTTCGTTATAACACGGCAAACGCTAGAACAAAAGATGGTAAGCGACCAGGTGCAAACCGTTTTGATGAAATTCACGAAAATGAAGATTATTCAATGATAAATGTGGCTACTTCTGGTGGTGGTAAAATTCGAGATTATAGAGAATTTTATGATACAACTAATGGTCATGTTCGTGGTGGTCCGCTTGATGACATTATAGAAGAATCAAAAATGATTCTTTCTGGAGAACTTGGAATTGACAAGGATGGAGCAGAATTTTCTAGTTTGTTTCCATTTATTTGTCGCTTGGATAACGATAATGAAGTTGATGATCCCGATATGTGGGAAAAAGCTTGTCCGACTATTAATTACAATGCAGATTTAAAACGGAAAATGTTTCAAGAATACTCTCAAATGCAACGTAATGCTGGTTTAAGACTTACGTTCATGACAAAACGAATGAACAGACCTATGGAAGATACACGATTTGCTGTAGCTTCATATGATGATGTTCTTCATACGAAAGAAAAAGAATTTCCTGAAAAAATGGATGAAGTGATAGGAACAGTCGATTTTGCTGATAGACGAGATTTTGCCAGCGTTGGGTTGCTAGGAAAATATGATAAAGATGTTTATTTTACACAACATACTTTTATCCACGAATCAGCTCTTCGATTACAGAACATAAAACGAGAGGTTATAGATATTTCTATAGATCAAGGCAAATCACAAATCGTTCATGGGAAAAATATAGAAGCAGATTATATCGTAGGTTGGTTTCTTGAAATGAGTAATAAATATTACATTAAAAAAATCGCTATGGATATGTACCGTGCAAAAATATTGAAGCCCGCTTTAGAAGAAGCAGGTTTTACTGTGGAAATTGTTCGAAGCGGATCTGTTACACATGGTATGTTAAAAGATCTGGTTGATGACCTTTTTATTAATCAACGTTTATATTTTGGCGATGATGCAATTATGCGTTGGTATTGCATGAATGTATATGAAGAGCATATTTCTAATGGGAATATACGTTATGAAAAAATAGAACCTGAAACTAGAAAAACGGATGGCTTTTTTTCATTCCTTCATGGTTTGAATTTTTTAGATGATATTTATGATTCTGCTCCTGTAACAGTCACAAATAGCTCAGTAGAAAATACAGGAACTGGATTTACTCCTCTAGTATTCTAACTTGAAAGGAGGTGAGAAAGTGGGGATTTTTCAAAAGGCGGTAGGATACTTCACAAAAAAGGCGACAGTTTCTCTAGAAGATTATTATTGTAAATTGCAAGTTGATTTTGTGTATCGAAAATTTGCAATTGAAACTTGCATTGATTTAATTGCAAATGCGATGAGCAAAGCGGAATTCAAGTCATATGAAGATGGAAAAAATAAAAAGAATGATCTTTACTATAGGCTGAATGTAGCTCCTAATAAGAAAAATAATGCAACAGAATTTAGAAAAAAACTGATCAGGAGATTAATATTCTACAATGAAGTATTGATCGTTTCTCCGTCTAATAATTCTAGCGAAATATTTATTGCGGATAGTTGGGATGTCACAGAATATGCATTAAAAGATGATGTGTTTTCTCAAGTGCAAATTAATAACATAGTTCTTGATAGAGAATTTCTAGAAAGTGAGGTTATCTATATAAAATACGCAGATCAACAAATTAGGCAACTAGTCGATGCGTATTATCAAGCGTATGGGAAACTCATTTCTAGTGCTATGAATGTTTACAAGCGTTCTAACGCTCGTAGATACGTACTGAAAGGTGAGTTGTTCAGACCTCAAGACAACACCACTCAGGGAAAAATAAATGAAATGATGACCTCACAGTTCAAAGCATTCATGGAAGCGGACAATGCAGGGGCAGTATTCCAACTACAAAAGGAGTATGAATTGCTAGACTTCAGCGGAAACTTCCAAAGCAATTCAAGAGATATAAAAAACTTAATAGACGACATCTTTGAGATGACAGCAGCAGCGTTTCACGTTCCGAAAAACCTACTAAAGGGAGACATGAGTGGGTTATCGGATCAAGTGGACGCTTTTTTAATGTTCGAAATCATACCGATTGCTGAACTTATTCAGGATGCGTTTAACGCTAGTCTCTATGAAGCAGAAGAATACTTGTCAGGGAATTTTGTACGTGTTGATACAACTATGATCAAGATTACTAGCTTCAAAGATTTGGTTGACGCTATTGATGTAGGCATTAGAAATGGGGTATTTACAATCAACGAAGGAAGAGAACGCGTTGGAAATGATCGCTCTGATAAGGCGATGGCAGATGAAATATTTATAACTAAAAACAACCAACAAGTATCGAAAGGAGGTGAGGCGAATGACGACAATGAAAACATTTCTAGCAGTAAAGAATGAAGGCACAGTACCACAAATTTTTATTCAGGGATTTATTGGTTCTAGTTGGTTCTTTGAGGGGAATACTGACAAGGGAATCAAAAATATTTTGGATAGTCTAGGTGATCAAGAAGAAATTGAAGTGGTGATTAATTCAAATGGTGGCGACGTATTCCAAGGGATTGCTATTGGGAACTTACTTAAGTCAAATAAAGCAAAAGTTAACGTTGTGATTAACGGCTTAGCCGCTAGTGCTGCTTCAATTATCGCGATGGCTGGCGATACTATAAAAATTTACAACAATGCACAATTGATGATTCACCGCGCTTCCACATATGGAGAAGGAAATGTCGATGACTTCCGCACGATTGCTGATCAATTGGAATCAATTGATAAATCGGTAAAGGCTTCATATAAAACACGATTCAATGGCACAGATGAAGCATTGCAAGAACTTCTTGAAAAAGAATCGTTTATGGATGCAGAAACAGCTTTGAGTTATGGATTGGTCGATGAAATTATCGATGCAGAAAATAGCGCAGGTACTGAAGCTAAAAAAGAACAAAGCGTTGAAGAAATTTTGAATGACGTTGAAGAAAAAAGAGCAGAAAAAATTGCTGCATTTACAGCAGCATTAAATAAAACATTTGGACAAGGAGATGCAAAATAATGACAGTTAAAAATTTAAAAGGTGTAACAGCTGCAAGTGACCAATTGATGAAAGCTTTTAAAGATGGTAACGAAGAATCTTTTAGCGCAGCTATGGTAAGCTTATCTAAGGAAATTCAGGATAAAATTTTAGAAGAAGCAACAGCAAAAAATCAAGATCAATTAGTATTAATGAACCGTGGTCAGCGTGTATTAACTACACAAGAAACAAAATTCTATAACGAAGTAGTGAATAACGAAGGTTTTGCAGGGGTCGAAGAATTAGTGCCAGCTACTGTATTTGAACGTGTGTTTGAAGATTTAGAACAATCTCATCCACTATTGCAAAAAATTACTTTTGTTAACACAACTGGTGTAACAGAATGGATTGTGTCACGCGGAGTCAATCCAGCATGGTGGGGTAAGCTTTGCGAAGCTGTTAAAAAAGTTTTAGATAATGGCTTTGACGTAATTAACATGAAGCAGTTCAAGCTATCAGGTTATATTCCTGTATGTAAGGCAATGCTTGACTTAGGTCCAGTATGGTTAGATCGTTATGTCCGTACTGTTTTAGTAGAATCATTGAGAATTGCATTAGAACAAGCAATTGTTGATGGTACTGGTAAAGATATGCCAGTCGGAATGATGCGTGATATGAGTAAACAAACTAGCGGAGAATATGCTGAAAAAACAGCAGAACCTATTACAGCTTTAGATGCTGCAACTATGGGCGGTTTGATGGCACGACTATCAAAATTCAATATCGAAGGTGTAGATGATCCGATTTATCGTAATGTGAATCCTTCTGATGTGGTCCTAATTGTGAATCCAACTGATTACTGGTCTAAAGTATTCCCAGCTAAGACTGTACTAACTGCTAATGGAGAATATGTACAAGTATTGCCAGTACCAGTTTCAGACTTGCAGTCAACAGCTGTGCCAGAAGGAAAAGCAGTTATTGGGGTAGCTTCAGATTACTTTATGGGTGTAGGATCTACGCTGAAAATTGAAGCTTCAGATGAATACCATTTTGTTGAAGACGAACGCATTTATCTAGCTAAACAATATGCAAACGGTCAACCTAAACGTAACGATAGTTTCATTGTATTAGATATTAGCGCTTTGGGAACTACTACTACAACTACAAAACCAACAACCACAACAACTACAACACAAGCGTAGGTGATCAGAATGAAGTATATTCTTTGTCAGCCGGCAATCAATCGGTTTAAATGGGAGCTTGAAGTTTGTTTAACTAATCTGAAGAAACTAGGAATCAAAGATATCGTATTGCTTTTCAGCAGACACGATGATCAGATTCCTATTTTTTTTGAGAAGGAATATGGCGTTGAAGTTCATGTGTACGATGATCTGCGGGACGACAAAGAGTATATTCCTTCGATTAAACCATATTTATGGTGGAAATATTTAGAAGAAGATCATTCGCGTGAGGACGACCGATATTTCTATATCGATTCGGATGTCATTTTCAATAAAAGAATTAATTTGCGCAAATTGCCTTCTAAAGATGATGTTTGGTATTGTAGCGACTGCTGTAGTTATCTAAGTCTTGATTATATTAGAAGCTGTGAAAACGGAGAAAATATTCTAAAAGATATGGCAAACATTGTAAATGTTACAGTAGAATCTTTGGAAACTATAAACACTAATTCAGGAGGCGCACAGTGGATTATTAACCGTCCTAAAGCGAATTATTGGAAAAAGGTTTATCTAGATTCTAATCGGCTATATCGCTACCTTAGAGGGCAAAAAACAAATATACAAATCTGGACAGCCGAGATGTGGGCACAGCTTTGGAACATGATGTATTTCAATATTGGTCCTAAAGTTCACGAGGAATTAGACTTTTGTTTTGCTACTGATCCAATAGAAAAAGTTAAAGAAGTAAAAATCTTGCACAATGCTGGAGTAACAACAGCTGACGAAGATTTATTTTTCAAAGGGAGATATGTGACTTCCACGCCTTTTGATGAAGATTTATCATTTGTAAACAAGAAAAAATGCTCTTACGCATATGTTAAAGCAATTAAGGCGGTGGTTAGATGACGCCTGAACAAGTGACTGAAGAATTGCTAACAGCTGTGAAGGATAATATTTACGTTACCTGGAACGAAGAAGATGAGTTAATTAAAAAGATGATAGCTAAAAATGCTGTTTATCTTCAAAGTAAAGTGAGTACAACTCTTTCTTTTTCTCCTGAAAGCTTAGAATACGGATTGCTAATCGAAAGATGTAGATACGACTGGAATCGTGCTTTAGATGAGTTTGAACAAAATTTCGCTAGTGAGTTATTAGGTTTCATTCAACATTATGCGCTACAAGAATATATTGCAGGTGATGGGAATGGCGAATAATCGTAGACTCGAAGAAACGTTCAACGATGGTTGGTTAAAGATTTTGACGCAAACCACAAAAAGAAATGAATTAGGAAAAAAAATTGGTGTAGAAGATACAGAAATCACTTCTTTAAAATTTAGAAATCTTTCCATGAGAGATAGTGATATAACATCTATGGATGCGATGGGATCGAAATTAACTAAGAAAGTAAAGACTCCATTTCATCCAATCGCCAAGAAATTTAATAAAGATCAATATTTTATCGTAATCGATAGTATGCGTTACAACGTTATCTATGCCGATTACGATAATTTTTATATCTATTTTTATCTTGAAAGTGTGGGTGAATATGGTGATTGATAATTCTAAAGAAAAAGAACGTTTAAATAAGCAAATTTCTGCTATCAAAACTTCCTTAGAAGAACATTTTAAGCTCAAACTCTTTCAAGACTCTGTTGGCGAGGATGAGCTACCTGATGATTTTAATTACTTCATTCTCGAAACAGGAGAAATAGAAATGATCACTGAACCAAAATATAGCGTGGGTCAAAATCTATATCTAACTTTCTATTCAGAAAATAGAGAAGATTTAACAGGAGATTCACTAGATATTATTTCATTGATTCAAAATCGTTCGATTCGTTTTCAGAGAATGGATCCCAACCATTTAAAACTAGAAAATCAAGATCGCTATATCGATCAATTGGTATTTACGTTTAGACGATTATTGAAGAGTGATTGTCATGGCTAAAAATAGTTGGGAGCTAAAAATAAATGGACATGATGAACTTCTTGTGCGGATGGAACGCTATTCAAGCGAGAGCGAACGACTGATTAACGAAGCATTGAAATCAAAAGGTTCAGATATTGCAGTGGATAGGATTACGGAAAAAATTCCTGTTTCTGAAGCAGATTTAAGAAGAGGACACCAACACGCAAAAAATAGTCGTCCACTTAAGACTCAATATATTAATTTGGGTTTCATCATTAGACCTACAAGAAAATTTGAGTATTTAAAATATCCTGATTTGGGGATAGGTACTTCTAAAAGAAATCAGCCAGACGAATTCATGAGAAGAGGATTAGGTCTTGCACTTGATCCGATTACAGAACTTCTGATTCGTCAATTCGATAAATTAAATAAATAGGAGGAACAATAATGGCTAAAACAACAACTGTAGTAACAACGTTCGATAACGTGAGTATCAAACGAATTGCTTTTAATTTTAAGAACGCAGAAAATGCAATCGCAACAGATTGTAATGGACAATTAGATGGCGAAACAGAAATGCAAACGGTGGTTAAAAAATGTGGAGCGACAGAAGTAAAATCAAAATCTAAACCAATCAATATGACGGTAACAATTACTGCACATGTACCGATGGAAGTTTATCGACGTTTCAATGGATTGAAACAAGATGAACGTATTAAACCAGGCATTTACTCTTACGGTCCTGATTCCGTAGGCGAAGATTTCTCACTTGCTGCAGAGATCGTGGATGACTTCGAAGAAAATAGCAAGTTAGTTGGTATGTTAGCATGCACTTCAAATACAGGATTAACATTCTCTATTGAAAATGGCGCGGATGAAGTAGCTGCGTTAGAACTAGAAACAAAAGTTATGCAAGATGAATTTGGTAAATTCTATCATGAAGCAATTGTTGCAGAACTTGAAGAAGACTTAACAGATCAATGGATGACAAATCTATCTGCTGATGTGATTAAAAAGAGTTCAACAACCACTACTACAACGACTACAGAAGCACCCTAAACCGCCCCAAAATCTGACAGCCGTTTATGATGCAGAGAAAATGACTGTCACTGTAACTGCGGACTGTCCAGATGGGGCGACAAGCGCAAGAGCTTATAAAGACGGTCGAAATTTTGGGACAGCTTATATTGTGGATGGAAAGGTTACTAAAACATTTGCAGAAATATCAGAAGGAGACACTCATGTTTATGGTTTGAGTGTTTTTTATGATGATGTGGAATCTGAAATCGCCGAAATTGAATTCACAGCAATCGTTGAAACAAAAATACTCACGGTTGATGAATATGTACCAGGTACCAGTACATGGGTAACTGGTACATATCAAGGGACACTGGTAGAAAAAGTAGGTCTGTATATTAACGGCGAGCGGATTTATTCCGTGCCAATTAGTCAGGCTGATCCACCAAACTTTGAATATTACAGGAAAGGCTTGTTAGCAACAGATGTTGTGAAAGTCTATATAGCTGACAAAGACGATAAAGAACTAGACCAAGCAGATGTACCAATCAAACAAGAAGAAAAATTGGAGGAAGCAAAATGAACGAAGATTACTCAAAAATTGAACTAAACGATGGAACAATTTTGAATTTAGAACCTAAACTGAATATCAAGAAATTATTGATGATCAATAGAGATTTTAACACAGACGAGTTTGCAAAAATGACTGTGGGAAAAGGATCCATGGATATTTCTGTTATTCAAGGTGCAAAGGCTGTGTATATTGCTTACCGCCAAGCGAACATGACTGATTATATTTCATTCGATGAATTTATCGATAAATGGGATTTTGATATGGCTACTGCCAGCTATATTTATCAATTGATGATGTTCAAACAAGCACGAGATGCCTATCAAAAAGAATTCGAAAAAGCAAATAAGGAAAAAAAGCTTCAAAAGTAAAAATGCCAAAGCTCTTAGTTGAAACGTGGGTCGATGTCTATTCGATGTTGACCGACGTTTTTTCTATGCCTTCAGATTTGGTTTTAAGCGATATCTGTTTAGATGACATTTTGCAAATGGCTTACAACAAGAGTGCTTATGAAGGATGGAAAAACTATGCAATAAACCAATCCCAGAAAAACTAAAGAAAGGAGGTAAAAAATGGCTAAAAAGAGAACAGAAGCAGAAGTAACTTTCATAGCTAACGATGACGGATTGAAATCTACGTTAAAAGAAATCAGTGCTGAATTAACTAAAAATAGAGCAGAATTAAAACTAGAACAAGCTCAATTACAACAGACTGGTTCTGAATCAGACAAGTTAGGAAGTAAATTATCTTCTTTAGAAAAGCAGTATGAATTACAAAGTCAAAAAGTTGAAGTAACTAGTCAACGTTTAGCCAATGCCAAAAAATATTATGGAGAAAATTCCACCGAAGTTCAGAAACTTGAGAGAGAACTGATTAATCAACAAACAGCACAACAACGTTTGTCAAACGAAATTGATAAAACGAGTAATGCCCTAGCTCAAGCAAAAGGCGAAATACAGACGTACGAGTCTACAATGCAACAGTTGGACAGTGAACAGAAAAATGTTCAAGCTAGTGCTTCTCTGATTGAATCCGAATACAAAAAATGGCAAGCAACTACTGGTCAATCAGCTTCTGAATCCGAGAAATTAGCGAAAGCCCAAGAATTTGTTTCTCAACAATCTGAAAATGCGGAGAAAACGATAGATATCCTAAGACGACAGTTAGAAGCTACACAGTCTGAATTTGGCGCTACATCCACAGAAGCAATGCAGATGGAAGCGAAGCTTAATGATGCTGAACGTGAATTTGAAGAGTTAGGACAAGCTGCTAAAAATGTAGATACAACTAACTTGGACGATATCGGAAGCAAAATAGATATGAATAATTTAATGGAAGCTTCTGACGTTTTAAGCGACATTGGCGATAAGCTTACAGAATTAGGGAAACAAGCAGTGGACTCAGCTAACAGTGTAGGTAGTTCCCAGAGTAAGATACAAGCTAATTTTGGTTTGACTAAACAAGAGGCTGAAGAATTAACGAATGTAGCCAGAGACATTTATTATAAAGGTTTTGGAGAATCGTTAGATCAGTCCACAGATGCATTGATTTTGGTAAAGCGTAATTTAGGCGATTTAAATAATCAAGATTTACAAAATATCACGGAACAAGCTATGGTCCTAGAAAACACCATGGGCGCTGATATGGATGAAACGTTACGTGGTGTAAATGGTTTAATGGTCAATTTCGGCTTGAGCGCTCAAGATGCAATGGATTTAATGGTTTCGGGTACTCAAAACGGTTTAGATAAAACGCACGAATTAGGCGACAATATGGCAGAATATAGCCAATTATGGAGTCAAATGGGATATTCAGCTGATGAAACGTTCGGAATGCTTCAAAATGGTTTAGATGCGGGTGCTTATAACCTTGATAAAGTCAATGACTTAGTTAAGGAAATGGGAATATCGTTAACAGATGGTCGATTTGAGCAAAACATGGATATGTTTAGTGAAAGTACTAGAAAAGCTTTTGAAGAGTGGAAAAATGGCGGAGGAACACAAAAAGACGTTATTAATTCCATGATTCAAGATTTTAGCAATATGGATGGTCAATACGACCAATTAAATAAAGCTTCGACAATTTGGTCTGCGCTTGGCGAAGATAATGCGATGAAAGTTGTCCAATCTTTAACTGATGTTAACCATACATTTGATGATGTTAGTGGATCTGCACAAAAAATGAATGAAGATTCTACTACTCCGTTGCAAGAGTTGAACGGGAAAATAGCTGAATTAAAGGATTCATTAGCTCCTATAGGCAACACAATCATAGATGCACTCGAACCAGTAATTGATTTTCTAGGAAAGATGGCTGATGCGTTTAATAATCTTCCACAACCAGTACAGGATTATGCCGTAGCAATTGGCGGATTGACTGCTGCATTTACTTTATTAATGCCAATAATAGTTGGCTTCATGGCTCTAGGTGGTCCTACTACATTAATAATAGGAGCAGTTATTACTGCTATCGCTGGAGTTATAGCAATTATAAAAAACTGGGGCGCAATCACTGACTGGTTTAGTGATTTATGGAAAAAATTCACCGATTGGTTGGGCGATACCTGGAAAAGCATAAAAGAAGGTGCCTCATCAGTTTGGGATGGAGTCAAAGAAACCTGGTCTGGATTTGTAGATTGGGTTCAAGATATTTGGCAAGGTGTTTCTGATTGGTTTGGAGAGTTATGGAACGGATTAGTCGAAGGGGCTTCCAATATCTGGCAAGGAGTCCAAGAGACTTGGAGCGAGTTTGTTAGTGATGTAAAAGACTTATGGAAAGGATTAACTGAATGGTTTAATAACTTATGGGAGTCTTTAACCGAAGGCGCATCAAACATCTGGCAAGGAGTAAAAGAAACTTGGCAGAATTTTGTTGATTGGGCAGCAAATGTTTGGGATGGCGTTAAAAAAGTTTGGTCAATCATATGGGATGATATTGTGGGTATTGTGCAAATCCCATGGACATTCATCACATCAATTATTCAAGCGGCTATTAATGTTATCGTAGGTATTTTTGATGTAGCTAAACAGCTATTTTATGTAGCGTGGCAAGCTGTTTGGACTCCTATTTCTGAGTTCTTAAGTAATACATGGAATAGCATGACAAATTTCCTAACGAATACATGGAATAATATCATTACTACATTGCATAATGTATTTGATCCTATTGTGACATGGTTTTCCAGTATATGGGAAAACATACAAAATACATTAACAATGGTGTGGAATAATATTCTAACTGTATTAACAAACACTTGGAATACTATTTCTCAAACGGCAATTGCAATCTGGCAACCTATTCAAGATTTTATTATTAATTTATCCCATGCTATTTTGGATGGAATTATAAATATTTGGAATAGTGTTGTTACTTGGTTGACTGGTACGTGGAATACAATAGCAAGTACAGCTAGTACCGTATGGAATAGTATAAAGCTTATAGTTTATAATCTAGTCCAATCAACAAAAGACGGTATAATCAGCGTGTGGACTGCCATCACAAGCTGGTTAACTGATAAATGGAATGCTATCAAGAATAGTGCATCAAATACCTGGAATAGTGTGACAAGCAGTATAAGCAATGCTACAAATGCAGCAAATAGTGTAATTCAAAGCGTTTGGAATAGTATATCTTCGTGGATTAGTGGAATTTGGAACGGTATCAAAAATACTGCTTCAAATCTTTGGAATGGAATTACAAGTACCATTAGCTCTAAAGTAAACGATGGAAAAAATGCAATTTCAAGCGGTTGGTCAAACCTAACAGGTATTGTTTCCGGCATATTCAATAATGTTAAAAGTACGATTGCTAACATATGGGAAGGTATCAAAAAGACTATTAGCGCTCCAATTGATTGGATTAGGAATGCAATCAGCGGAATGTTTAATAATCTGAATATTTCTATACCACATATTCCGTTACCACATTTTAAGTTGAGCGGGGAATTCAATCCATTGAAGGGAAAAATTCCAACGTTGGGTGTTGATTGGTACGCGAAAGGTAGTGTGTTTAATTCTCCTAATATCATCGGTGTTGGTGAAGCAGGACCTGAAGCAGTTTTACCTTTGAAAAAATCTGTTCTGCAAGAAATTGGTGATCGTATCTTGAGTAGCACCTCAGTTTCATCTAGGGCACAAACGATTCAACCTGTGAACAACTACGAATTCAATTTCACAATTGATGGTAACGCAGATGAGGTTACTATGAAGCAAACAACTCAACAAATCATTGATAGCATTACAAAAGTTCAAAATGATAATGCTTCGGCATGGCGTTAAACAGGAGAGTATTTCTCCTGTTTTTTTAGTATTAAAAAGGATGTGAAAAAATGACTGATTGTATACATTCTATAATCGATGGATTTCCTGATTATTTGCATAAATTGGCTTTAGCTGAAAGACCAACCATACCTTCTCCAAAAAGACAGAGAGTTGAAACTTCTGTTTTAGGTAGGTTAGGTGGCTTAGTACAAGATTACTCGTTTGAAGATATGTCGTTTACATTGCACTATAACTATTTAGAGGATGTGGAAGACCATCAAGCGTTCAAGCAATCGTTTTATATCATGCGTCATTGGTTAAACTATGCAAAGAAATTAGAATTCTCTGATGATCCCAACGTCTATTACGTTATCCAGACTATCGATATTGGGGATGCAGAAAACGATATCGTTGAATGGGGAGAGTTTGATGTAAATATCACTGCGAAACCATTCGCAAGAGTTCAAGAAGATGTACCAATAACCGTAGATAAACCACAGTCATTTAACTTGCTGAATAATAGTTTAGAAGAAAGTTTTCCAAAGATTATCATCACTCCTTCAGCTACTTCATGCCAGTTCATCTTAAATGATTATGTGTTTAGTTTTGAAGGCTTAGTAGTAGGAACTGACGTAGTCATTGATAGTGATTTGATGCTTTGCTACGAAGAGCAATCGGACGGAGATATTTTAGATCGGTCCAACAAAATGAAGACCATGCAATATCCGACATTGCAAGTGGATATTAATTATTTTAATTGTACTGGTTTGAGCAAAATACAAATTTATCGTAATGGGTTAAGGTAGGTGAAATAGATGATCGATAATTTAATAACTATTTATGATAAAAACGACGCGAATAATTTAGCTGAACATTTATATGATACGCAAGGTTTAGGCGCTTTGTCAGACTGGTTAACAGCTACTGTTAGCAATAAATTAAACGGAGCCGAGATATTTCAGGGTACTTATCCAATAAGCGGAACTAATGCAGATTTGATTGTAGAAGGACGTATTATTCAGTGTTATGTAGATGAAAATCGAGCAAAACAGCGTCTACGGATTTATTATGCAAAGACTTCTGTAATAGGCAATACGATAGAAGTAAAAGCTGAACCTATTTTCAATGATATAAGAAAATCGGTGTTGAATAAATATGACAGTGGAACAGAAAAGATCACTGCTACTCAGGCATGGCAAAACGCAAAAGCTTTAGCGAAACCAGCTATTCCTTCACAGTTTTCTTTCACATCATTAGTAGATACGCTTGCTAATGTGAAGATAGAAAAGGCGAATTTTTTAGAATTCTTTGGCGGAAAAGAGGGATCTATTCTAGATCGATTTCATGGTGAATTTCTAAAAGATAATAACACATTACGTCATGAAAAAAGGCTAGGTACGGATCATAAAATCAAAGCGATTTATACTAAAAACTTAACTGGTCTTGACTTAGAGATAGATGCTCAAAGTGTTTTAGTTGGAGTTTATCCATTCATTAGCAGCTCTTCAGAAGGAGAAGAAGAGATCACTCTACCAGAAGAAGTCATTTTCACGGATTATGTGGATGATTATCCTGCTGGATATGTTTCTTTTGTTGATTTTAAAGACAAAGCAACTGATGTAGCCACATTAAGGGAAGCTGCTAAAGACTGGTTGAAAACAAACATAGATAAACAAAAACCACAAGTGAGTGGTTCGATTGAATTAGTACCATTGAGGCATCAAAGAGGCTATGAAAAATTTGTTGATCTAGAAAAAGTTTCGATGGGTGACGGAGTAGATGTGTATCATCCACAGTTAAAAGTGAATATGTCAGCGAGAATCGTGGAATATACGTTTAATGTTTTAACTAATTCATACGATAAATTAGTTGTAGGAAACGTCAAAACAAACTTCTTAGAAAATACAGAGAATAATGTAAGCAATTTGATTAATGATGCCATTGATCAAATGAAAAATGGTGGCGGAATCAGTGATTTAATCAATGATATTGTAGATCATCAAACTGATATGATTACTGGTCAAGATGGCGGCTATGTTTTATTAGATCCTAAAGAAGCACCTAGTCGTATTTTGATTATGGACACGCCAGATAAGAATACCGCACGGAATGTTTTACAAATTAACAATGCTGGTATTGGTTTCTCTAAAACTGGTATTAATGGAACGTATGACACCGCATGGACGCTAGATGGCGGATTCAATGCCTCGTTTATTACAGCTGGTGAGATAGTAGGGATTACTATTAGAGGTACTACATTAATTAGTGATGGCACTGATTATAGAACAAGTATTGCCAATGGCAAAATGACTTGGTATTCAAAAAAAGTTAACAAAGATATTATGGAGCTAGAAGCACGTGATTATGTAAGTGCTGATGCCGGTATTGTATCATACACTATGAAAACTGGTGGTGGTTTCATGATTAGAAATCCACAGGGAAATTTGGTTTTTAGTACGTGGGATAATGGCAATAACAAACCGTTTCTATCTTTTGGTGCGCCCAATTTCAGGTATAGCAATGCTAGTTATATAACTGATGGCGACGGTAGTTCTTTAAGCATTAATGGTAGTGCGGGTAGTTCATGGGAGTTTAAAGTAGCTGGCAGGACTATGAAATTTACTAGTGACGGTATGCTAACGTTACCGGGTTGTTTTTTTGGTTCATGGGAAGATGGGAAACTTGCTAGGTTTGAACAATCAACGGTACAAGTATATAAAGATTTTACTGTTAGAGGTACTAAAAACTCAACCGTACCAACAGAACATTATGGACAACGACTATTGAACGCTTATGAAACGCCAGAATATTATTTCGCTGATTATGGGGAAGCCGTTACAGGTGATGATGGTAAAGTTCGTGTTGATATTGATCCCATGTTTGCTGAGACAGTAAATCTAAGTCGGTATATGACACATGTGACACCTACAGAACTAGTTTTGTGTGCTGTTACTCATGAAGATATTGACCATTTCATCATTGAAACTAGTAAGCCAAACGTATTAGTTAGATGGAATTTAGTGGCACACCGTCTAGGGTATGAAGATATTAGATTAAAAGAGGATACAGCATATGATAGCACAGTGCTTGACCAAAAACGTTTTTAAAACGAAGACAAGGAGGTATATAAATGGCTAGCAGTTTATATAATTTGGCTCTAGATTTCAGCAAAGAATTAAACTACACCAAAGCTATTGTGGCTCGTCAAGGTGACAAAGGAATTACGGTGACTGTTAAACCATTTTTAAATGGCTTACAGATGGATACGAGTGGTGGAACATTTACTTTAAAAGGAACAACACCATCTAACCGTTACGTAGATAGTGTTGCAACTAGCGTAACTAGTGAAGAAGTCACATTTTCTCTTGATGGAACATTTATGAGTGAAGCAGGATACTATAAACACTGCTACGTAGAATATAGAAAAGATAATCAAATTTTAACGACGCAAGATATCATTTTTTTCTCACTAGGAGTGTCTGACATTTCGCAAGGCCAAGCCGATGAATATGTTTCGCAATTGGAAGAGTTGATTCGAAAGTATAATGAAACTTTTGATGCTTTTATGGCTGAAATTAAAGGTAGAGTGGATAGCTTAAATAAACAGATTACTGATTTAACTGGTCAAGCTAAAACACTACAAGACAAGTTAGATGCTCTGAAAGAAGAAATTTCTAAGTTAGGTAACTTACAAGTGATGTACAGTAACAGCATTGACTTCGGGGACTATGATTATAGTGGTAATCCGAATTTAATGCGAAAACTTTCTTTTGAAGATTGGGACCTAATGGGAGAGGGCATCACTAAAGCAGATGTTAACGGGAATTATGTAAGCTTTGATTTTAGTAAACATAGTGGTGATATGAATGTATATGCTGGTAATGGTCACAAACTCTCACTGTTAGAGCCAAATAAAAGTTATACATTAACAGCAGAAGTTAGTACTGATGTATCGTGGGAAGGACGTATTAGAATGAGTTACCGAATTAATAAGGCCGGGAATGAAGGAGCACAAGGTACATTAATTGGTGACGTAATCAACCCACAAGCTGGTATCTGGTATAAACTTACAACGATGGAAGGTAATCATATTATACCACCAGTAATAACTAATCATAAATCTGTTTGGTTACAAGCTAACTTATCTAATACTAATTTCAAGGGAAAATTAAACATCCGTTACACTATAAAGATTGAAGAAGGCGAAGTATCAACACCGTATCATCCTAACTTACTTGATGACCCTTACTGGCTAGGTAAAACATCGTTGGGTAAGAATATCCTTAAAATAGACACAGTGAAGTTTCCAATCCAAAATAGTGAATATATGCCAGCAGGTTTTTATCTTAATGAACCATATATATTAGGTCAAACCTATACTTTTACGATGAAAGCGTCCAAACCAGCTACTCAAACGTTTGGTATTTATTTACGTGCGGGATCATTAGGCGCTGGGAACATGACCCCTATAGAAGGTTTGACTGATGTTTGGCAACTCACATTTAAAGTAACACAAGCACATATTGATGGTGCGGCTAATGCATTGAATATTTTTCAATTGCCACAATCAACGAAAGGAACAGTAAAAATTGAATGGGTAAAACTAGAAAAAGGTGACACCCGAACTCCGAATATTAGTGAGTATAAATACCGAGGAATCGGCATGCGAGACTCAAACAATCCAAAAGATTATGTCTGGGATCTAGCACCAGAATATGTCGAAGACAATCTGGCCACAGATGTTAAAATTTCTGAAATCACAGGTAAAGCAAACAATTATACCGATGGGAAAGTATCGCAGATTAATTCGCAGTTGACTGCTTCAATTAATGAAGTAGATACCACAGCTAAGGATGCTCAAACAAAAGCGAATGCTAATGCGACCGCTATAAAGAGTACGAATAGTAGGGTTGATGAGATAGAGAATAAAATGCCTTTGTACGCCATTTATGGTGAAGGTGCAAATCTTTCTAAAGTTTCTGGTGGTACTAAAATACCTATAGGGGCTCTTATCGCTACGGATTTTGCCCACAATTCTAGTGATTTACCTTACACGATAGGTAGTGATGGAAATACTTTAACAGCAACTAGAGATTGTGTTTTATTTTTCGAGGGTTCTGTAAAACTTCATGGAGATAACACATTAAAATACGCCTATGTAAAAATCAGGAAAAATGGAAGTGATACGAATTTTACTAACTTGGGTAGTAGCGTGAATTTCAATTATATGACTACTCAAGCTGGTCAGTACGTCCACACTTTAGTTACAGGAGATAAGGTAGAGTTTACTATAGAAACAGCTGCTGGAGGAATCATGTTTGCAACACAACTATTATCCTTAAAAATATCAGAAGTAAAACCTGTATAAAATACGAATTTTGCTACCAACACGCTCAAAGGAGGGTGTTTTTTATTTTGCAATGAAAAAGGAGTGAATGCTACAGCATGGAAAAATTATTGGAGTCGTTGCTTTCAAATCCTGAACAAATAAGTTTTGCAGTATTGTTTGTTGGTTTGTTTATTTGGGTAATGAAACAAAATAATGAGAGGGAAGAAAGATATCAAAACACGATTGACAAGTTAACAAATGCTTTAGGAGATGTGGAAGATATCAAAAGCACTGTGGAAAAAATCCACGAAAAATTAAAATAAAAGGAGGTGAGATTATGGAAAAAGCAATTAATGAAATTATTGGAACGGGCGTAATCATAAGTCCAATAGTAATGATTTTAGTTGAAGTAATGAAGAAGCCAAAACTAATCCCCTCACAATGGTTAGCACCAGCTGCTTGTCTTGTGGGGGTTTTGTTTGCAGTTGTTTTGGCAGTGACATATCCCGAACTGGGATCATGGCAGCAATTAGCACTTTCTGGAATTGTTGCTGGAGGCATTGCAAGTGGTATTTATACACAAACTAAATTAAAAAAGTAGGAGGAAAAACATGAAAAAGAAAATTTTTGTAGGAGCCGTTGTGGCTCTTTTTTTGTTGCCTGTGAATGTGTTTGCTGCAAAAAATGATCAGGGTGTTGATTGGTCGATTTATCAAGGGGAGAACGGAAGATTTGGGTATGCTCATGATAAATTTGCTATTGCACAAATTGGTGGTTATAACGGAGCTGGTTTATATGACCAATGGACCTACTCCACGCAAGTTGCTTCTGCGATTGCTCAAGGTAAACGAGCGCATACCTATATTTGGTGGGATGTGTGGGGATCTCAAGCGATTGCTAAACAAACGATGGATTATTTCTTGCCAAAGATTCAAACGCCTAAAGGTTCAATTGTAGCGATTGATTTTGAAGGCGGAGCATCTTCTAATAAACAAGCAAATACGGATGCCATTCTTTATGGTATGCGTCGAATTAAAGCAGCAGGCTATACTCCAATGCTTTATTCAGGCAAGCCGTTCTTATTGGCTAATGCTTATTATCAGCAAGTAATCAAAGAGTTTCCAGACTCGCTATGGATCTCTGCTTATCCTGATTATAATGTAACACCAACTCCTAACTGGAATATTTTCCCATCGTTAGACGGTATTGGCATCTATCAATTTACCTCAACTTATATTGCTGGTGGATTAGATGGTAATATCGATTTAACTGGTATTACAGATAACGGTTATACAGGTTCAGATAAACCAGCAACAGACACTCCAGCAACGGATGCAGGGGAAGAAGCTAATGATACGCCAAAATCAGAAATTAAAGTGGGGGACACTGTGAAAGTGAATTTCTCAGCGAAAAACTGGGCAACTGGAGAAGCGATCCCACAATGGGTAAAAGGAGAAAGCTACAAGGTTCAACAGGTAAACGGCAACAAAGTTTTACTTGCAAATATTTTATCTTGGATTGATAAATCAAATGTAGAAATCTTGCCAGATTCTACAACTGTTCCAGATAAACCATCAGCTGCTATCCAAACTCATGTTGTTCAATATGGAGAAACACTATCTTCAATTGCTACAAAATATGGAACAACGTATCAAGCACTTGCTTCGTTAAATGGACTAAGCAATCCGAATATGATCTATGCTGGACAAGTTCTAAAAGTGAGAGGAACAGCAAGTGTTACTAGAACATACACTGTTCGATCAGGCGATAATTTATCATCAATCGCATCTAAGCTAGGTACAACGTATCAAGCACTAGCACAGCGCAATGGATTATCAAATCCTAACTTGATTTATCCAGGACAAGTACTATCATATTAAAAAATATCCCCTCAATTTTGAGGGGAGTACATACTTAATCTTTATACCTTTCTGGATCAACGAAAGTATACTTCAAATAGTCATAACGCCGATGATCGCTTCGTGCGTCCGGTACGTCAGTCACGATATCAAACAAAAAATATACATCTTTCTTCATTCTAGTTTTTGCAGCAGGAATTTTGAAATAGTTCTTATTAGAATAGTAGAGATTGATTAATAAGCTATCTTCGATTGCTAAAAAGAAAACTTCTGAATTCCATACTTTATAAAAATCTTTGATAAATCTATTCGAAGGATCGAATTTAAACCATAATTGTGTTTTTCCTTCCATTAACATATAAAGTTCACCTCGAAAAGAGTATACGAACTAATGTTCTTTTTGTAAAGTAGGAATATCATTGATAATATGGATGGAACATATATATTAAAAAGTGTTCTTTTTGAATGCTATTTTGAATGCCATTTTCATTCATTTAAAGAAAATAAGCGAAAATAAAAAATGCTCAAACCCTTATAAAATAAGGATTTAAGCATCTAGCGAAATCTGCTGAAATCTCACAATGGAGACGGCGGGAGTCGAACCCGCGTCCAAACACATCGCCACTTAAAAATCTACGTTCATAGTCAACTCATTTGAGGTTTCGCTTTACAGCTTGCCGAGTGACAGGCATTCTGTATCGCTAGTCTGATACTCTCTTTTTCAACTTACAGACGGAAAGTTGAAACGTATCCCACTAAAGTTAGGACCCTTACTCGAGCACATGGGCGATGCCGAGAGGATCTACGCTAACTGTTTTTAGGCAGCTAAAGCGTAAGAGTTGTTTTCGTTTTTAGCAGTTATATTTAACTGTAACGTTTTTACGTAGACGTAACCTACGAAACGCAATTCAAGCTCGACTGTGCCTGTCGAATCCGTAACGTCCCCGTTAGCTAACAAGGGTTACGTGTATTTTTCATACAAAATCAGTATAGCACATTTTGGGATAAATTCAATAAAAAAGCGGATGATACCCCATTATTTATATAAAAACTGTCCCTTTCTTAAGAAAAAATAAGTGATTTTTTTTAGAAAGGGTCCAGTTCCGAAAAAATGTCCTTAAATCAGATCAAAATGCTTCAATGCGTGGACAATCCCGCCTTCTGTATTTTTCTTTGTGATGAAAGTAGAAAGCTCTTTTAATCCATCATAGGCATTTCCCATAGCGATTTTGTTGTCGCAAGCTTCCAACAAGGCAAAATCATTCGGACCATCGCCAAATCCAAAAGTAGGAACTTCTTCTAATTGAAGTTCTTTTTTCAGTCGTTTGACACCTGCGCCTTTTGAGATTCCTTTCTTCACTGTATCAATCGAGTAAGGACCATTCCGATAAAAAGTTAGCTCAGGAAAATGTTCATGATAGTATTCGTCACCCGATTGAGATAAGATAAGTAACATATTTACTGTATTGTCTTTAAAGCCTAGAGGATCTATTTCCGGCACATCTGAATGGATAAAGTCATAAGCATCGATCATTGTTTGGCTATGACCGGTACACCAGATTTTTTGGTCGTTATAGTAAGAAAGTTCGTGCCCATTCAACTGTACATGATCATACATTTTCTGACATTCTTCTGAAGAAAATGTTTGAGAGTAGATTTCTTCACCGTTTACTCGAATGAAAGAACCGTTCATGGTGACCGCAGAAGTAATGCCCGCATCTTCCATGATCGAGTGGATTTCTGCTTCTGTACGTCCTGTGGCGATGACGGGAAGAACGTTGTTTTCTTTTAATGCATTCATAGCTTTTGCCACTTCGGGTGTGATTTTTGACTTCGCATCTAGTAATGTTCCATCAAGATCAAAGAAAGTGATTGCACGATAATTTGACACAAATAAAACTCCTTTTTTATTGGAATAAGTTTATCTTAACAAAGAATGAACAAAAGACAAACCTTTCGTGAAGAATTCCTGAACATATTGGTTCAGTCAACAATATAGAGTATACTATAAGAAGAGAATTTAGGAGGGAAAGAATGATTTTTTTCAGTATTGGTATCTTATTCTTAATAATTGGCAGTCTTTTTCGGATTCTGCCCTCAAAAGGAAACCTGCCTTTTTATGGGTACCATTCGCCTCTTGCCGCAAAAACAGACGCTCATTGGCGTCTAGCACAAAAGACAAGCGGGAACTGGTTTTTCCTTATGGGCTTACTGATGACATTGATCGGTTATTATTTAAAGACGTCTGGACATACGAATTATTTTTTGATTGAAATGCTATTATTGGTATTTCCAATTATGCCCATTTTTATTATGACAGAAAAAAAATTACAGAGATATGACCTGGAAACTGGAGGGAACGATAATGAATATTTTAATGATTGAAGATAATCAATCTGTTTCTGAAATGATGCAGATGTTTTTCTTAAATGAAGGTTGGGAAGCAACCTTCAAGTATGATGGAAAAGAAGGGCTCGACGCCTTTTTAGAAAACCCCCAACATTGGGACATGATTACATTGGACTTGAATTTGCCTACAATGGACGGCATGCTAGTAGGAAGAGAGATCCGCAAAGTTTCAAGCACAGTGCCGATTATCATGCTGACAGCTAGAGATTCTGAAAGTGATCAGGTGATTGGCTTAGAGATGGGGGCAGATGATTATGTGACGAAACCTTTCAGTCCGCTGACGCTTATTGCTCGAATGAAAGCTTTACATCGCCGTAGCGAGCTGGCAGAAGCAAGAGAAGAAGCAGCGGTTTCAGATGATCATTTTGATATTGAGACCAGTCATTTCAAGATGAATACGAAAACACGAGAAGCATATCTGGACAATCGGCCCATCGAAGGCTTGACGCCTAAAGAATTCGATCTATTGTTTACTTTAGCAAAAAAACCACGACAAGTATTTTCTCGGGAACAGTTGCTTGAACTAGTCTGGGATTACCAGTATTTTGGTGATGAACGGACAGTAGATGCCCATATCAAGAAATTGCGTCAAAAAATTGAAAAAGTCGGACCACAAGTTATCCAAACTGTTTGGGGAGTCGGCTACAAATTTGATGATTCTGGTGTTGCCTAATGCGTTATTTGTATCAGCAACTCTTGGCTTTTTGTGGAATGGTCGCGTTGATCTTATTGATCGTCGGAGTTTCTTTTACGCAACTGACAAAACAGACGATTGAAGAAAACAATTATCAGCAACTGTTTGGATACGCTGAATCAGTTGAAAAGACAACGCAAACCTATGCCGATACACTTCCGCAGTTTAGTCAAGATCAGGCATTTCAAAATGCGTTGCTGTTGACGGAGCAAGTACTGACAGAACAAAATGTGAATTTTATATTCATCGACAAAAATGAACGTGTCATTTATCCGACCAATACAGCATTGCTGAATTTTACCTTAACAACGGATCAATGGAAAAATCTGAGGAGTGGGCGTCAAGAGAAATTCACATCGAATAAAAACATTTTAGGGCAAGCACAGGCGACCTCTTACGCACTTGTACCATTCAATTTGAATCATGAATTCTATGGAGCACTTGTAGTCAGTCAACCTGCGCGGAATATCGATAACAGTGTTCGTCCAATTACACTGAACCTGTTCAAAGGTTTTATTTTTTCCAGTATTGTGGCGGTCATTGCCAGTTATGCTTTTGCAGCATTCCAAGTCAAGCGGATCAATCGTTTAAGGAATGCGACGAAAGAAGTGACGAATGGCAATTTTGATGTACAGCTTCCCGTACATGATAAAGATGAATTTGATGAGTTAGCAGATGATTTCAATAAAATGACGAATTCACTGAAAGAATCTCAAGCAGAAATCGAAGAACAAGAAAATCGTCGAAGACAATTCATGGCAGATGCTTCCCATGAGATGAGAACACCTCTTACGACAATCAACGGTCTTCTGGAAGGGTTGGAATACAATGCAATCCCTGAGAATCAGCGAGAAAATGCGATTAAATTGATGAAGAATGAAACAGAGCGTCTGATCCGTTTAGTGAATGAAAATTTGGATTATGAAAAAATCCGTACGAATCAAATCAGTATGGTCATTAAAAAATTCAATGGTACAGAAACATTGAGAAATATTGTTGCCCAGTTAGAAGCTAAAGCAGAGGCAGCAGGGGATACGTTAACATTGAAAGCCGATGATGATATCGATGTTTACGCGGATTATGACCGTTTTGTCCAAATCATGGTCAATATTATTCAAAACGCGATACAATTTACCGAAAACGGCCAAATCATGGTTACCCTGGAAAAAGGTTATCTTGAAACGATCATCACAATCGAAGATACGGGAATTGGAATGTCTGAACAACAAATGAAAAGTATCTGGGATCGCTATTATAAAGTAGATCCTTCAAGAAAAAATACAAAATATGGTGAATCAGGATTAGGTTTACCAATCGTGCAGCAGCTTGTTCGCCTGCATAAAGGAAAATTAGAAGTAGAAAGCGAACTAGGAAAAGGAACGAAATTCACTGTTCGTTTGCCTGACGTAGAAATCAAAGAAGAGTAAAAAAACAAGTGATATAAAAGATCATGAATCGATCTTCTATATCGCTTGTTTTCTTATAATAAAATGACTGATTTAACCCGCAGGCTCTAAACGATCAATGTAAGGACTTTGGGCAATAGTAGCGTCATGCGTAAAGAGTAAAATACCTTGATTTTCTTCATGAGCTAAATAAGAAAGCAAGTGGAGCAGTTCTTGGATCTCCAATATACTAAGTTCATCAAATGTATCTTCAATAACAATATTGTTTCGTTTGGAAAGCAACGCATGAAGCAATTGAAGCTTTACTTTCTCAAAAGGCGTAAGATCAGTCGCCGCACAATTAAGTAATGAAGAAGAGATATCAAGTTTTTCTTGATAGGCTAAACGATCTTGTTTGATTCCCTTTTCTGGTAAATCTAACAGCACATGGTCTTTGAGCTTTAGGTAAGGAAACATTGGCCAATCTTTTTGAACGATGGCGAAATTTTCCAGATTAGCAACTAGAACTTCTTTTTTTAAGTGCTCCAATATCTTATCCTGTTTTTCGAGGGGACACAAGATAACGGTCAAATGGTCAGCGTTAATCAAATATTCAGGTTTCATTACGTTTAGGCCTCCTGCTTTGCAAGTGATGGATAAAAAAAGTGAATGGGAATAGGCTGAGAATCAGACAGCACCCGCTAAGTCCAACAAGTGTTTGAGCAAAGCCTCTAAGAATATCTGTGAAAAACAGATCATTTTGAAAATCGATAGTAAAGAAAGTCTGCTGATCCATCGGAATCGTAAGTCCGCTTACTGAAGTTAAGATATCACGGATATCTGGCAGCTCAGCAGTCTTTAAGACAAGAAAATTGATCCTTTGAAGCAGTGTTTCATAAATCGACTGGAAGCTGACGATCCACAATAAAACCAAGATACAACAAAGAAAGAGAGGGAAGAACAGCTGCCAAAAAATAAAAAGGAACAGTTTGGCTTTAGAAAGACCAGTCAGGCGCCAATTCATCAATTCTTGCTGGTTTTGCCTGAGTGAATAGTAAAAGAAAAAGATAAAAAAGAAGGCAAACAGAAAAAATAAACTGAATATGCCTTTTAGATAAAATCGGCTAGCTAATTCTAAAGCCGGAAGAAGCTCCGTAGATGCAGAAGCACCGATAAATGAAAGCCGATCTTGGACTTGATTCGCTAAAGCCGATTGCAAATGGTAAAGAGTCAGGCATGCTATCAATAAAAAAGCAGAAAAGCTTGAAAATAAACAATAGAGTATTGTTTGCTTTTTGTAATAAATTAATCGAGCAGTAGCATAGCGGATCATTTTCATACTTTTCACCTCTATAAAAAGTATAAAAAATGAATATGAATAAAGTATGAAATTCCTTTAGTAAAATCACGAATTAAAACCAAAACCAGAAATCCTCTTGCAAAAAGCAAGAGGTTGTGAAAAAAGAGCTGTGACAAGATGTTTGTCACAGCTCCTTTCAGATTTGATTTGTCATTCGGAAGAACTTGTGGTCGTTCCGTGAAGTTCTTGATACGTTTGTGTTTTATAAAGATCAACAGTTGATTGTCCGTTGTGTTGACTAAAGACACTAGTTGATTGGTTACCTAGAGATTTTTCAGCTTCTTTTAATTTCTCTAAGCCATTCTTGTAGTCATAATCACTGGTATCAATTGGGTCTAGCCCACTATTCGTATAGAAGCGAAGAAGATCACCGTTATTGATTTGATCAGAAACAGCTAACTGTTTATCAACTTTTTCTTTGAGTGAATCAATTTCATTCTGTACTTCCTCAGTAGGTTCAGTAATGGCTTCACCAGTTTCGTTACTGTAGATGGTACCACCGTAGTAAGTATATTTTGGAGTAACAAAATCGCCATCACGGAAAGAAACAAGCTGTTCATGATCTTTCGAGAATAGATCTTGTCCTAACTGAATATAATTTTTTGTATCTACACCTAGTAAATGGAGCAGTGTAGGCAAAGCATCAACTTGGCCGCCATAAGTGTGATTGATCCCGCCTTGTGTTTGTCCAGGAATATGGATCATATAAGGGACACGCTGCATTTGTGCATTGTCATAATTTGTCCAAGTAGAACTTGTTTTTCCAACTAGTTCAGCTAGATTTTTATTTCTAGAATTCGAGACACCATAATGGTCACCGTAAAGAACGATAACTGAATTATCATACAAGCCGCTTTCTTTCAAATAGTTGAAGAATTCTTGTACGGCAGTGTCTAAATAATTGGCTGTCGCGAAGTAACCGTTAATCGTTTCATCGTTTGTATTGGCTAACGGGAATCCAGCTTCGTCATTGGTGAATTTCGAATAAGGATAATGGTTAGATACAGCAATGAATTTTGAATAAAATGGTTGCTGCAGACGTTCCAAGTATTGTACAGATTGTTGGAAAAATGGTTTATCATGCAAACCGTATTGGAACGAATTGTCATCATTAACGTCATAATAAGAAGAATCGAAGAAATAATCATATCCTAAATTCTTATAGGTCTCGTTTCGATTCCAGAATGTGCCGGCGTTCCCATGGAACACTGCACTTGTGTAACCTTCTGTTTGACTTAAAATATCAGGTGCAGCTTGGAAAGTATTTTTTCCGCCTAATTGTGTGAACAAGGAGCCTTGATTCAAGCCAAACAATGAATTTTCCATCAGCGTTTCCGCATCACTTGTTTTTCCTGCTTTTACTTGATGGAAAAAGTTGTCAAAACTGAACGTGCTATTGCTGTGGTAAAGACTATTGATGAAAGGTGTAACTTCATGCTGGACACCATTCTCATCTGTCAATTTATAATCGATCAAGAATTGTTGGAAGCTTTCTAAATGGATATAAATCACATTTTTTCCTTTAGCAAGTCCAAACAAATCATCATTTGGTGCTGCGTAATGTTCTTTTACATAATTTTCTACTTCTTTCATATCATTGGGGCTTGCTTCTGCCCGCACTTGGTTTGTCTGGTAAGTTTGAACGCCGTCGTAAACCATGAACGCATTCAAGCCAAGATATTTGACCAAATAATCCCGAGAGAATGTACGAGTCAATAATTCTGGACGATCAGCTTCCGCCATAAAAAGATTTCCTGAGAAAATCATAACGGCTAATGTAGAGATCGCAAAAGCCATTCTTGCTCGAATCGGACGAGGGTCCAACTTGATTTTTTTGGCGATCAGTAGAACAGTCAAGAGAATGAAATCAATCCAATAGATCACGTCATATGGGCGAAACAGTCGAATGGCACTTTCGCCCAGACCACTTGCTACTTTCCCAGCACCTAAAATCGTGTTGATCGTAATGAAGTCCGTGAATTCTCGATAATAAGTGACATTCGAAAAAACAAGCAATGTCAAAAGAAAATAAATGACCATCATTGTGATATAAGCAACTCTAGGGCGTCTGATATAAAGAGCAATTCCAAGTAATAACAGTGTAGTTGCAATAGGATTGATAAACAAGATAAAGTATTGAATGCCACTTTCAATTCCGAGATGGAAATCGACCAAATAGGCAAAAATCGTTTTCAACCAAAGTAAAACGACTAGTAAAGAAAAAAATCCGAGCCTCTTATTCAAAAAGGCAGGTGTTTTTATATATTTCAAGATAATCTTCCTTTCTGCACTTCTTAATCACAGAAGTGTCATGAAACCATGTTACACAGCTCACTTATTCTCATTTATTTTACTAGTATGACAATATAGTGTCAATTGAAACCAGAACTTTGTGCTGTTTCATTAAGGTTTTCTTTAAGCTTGATGAAAAAGGAGCAGTAAGACAAGACCTATGTTTTTTGTTATACTTGAGAAGAGAAAGCTAAAGCAGGTGAAGGAATGAAAGTACAAGTAAAAAAAAGAGCAAGCAGTCGATTGAAAAAAGGATATCCACTGATCCAAAAAGAAGACCTTGCACATCCCCAAAAAGAAACCACGCAATGGGTGGAATTAGTTGATCCGCAAAACCAATTTATCGCAAAAGGATATCTAGGAAAGCAGAATAAAGGGATCGGTTGGGTATTGAGCCAGCAGGATATCCCATTTGATCAATCATTTTTTGAAGAACTTTTTGTGAAGTCAAAAGAAAAAAGAACTTTCTTTTTTACAGATGATTCTACTACCGCTTTTCGTGTATTCAATGGAGAAGGAGACGGAATCGGCGGTCTGATTATTGATTATTATGCAGGTTATGCTGTTTTTTCTTGGTATAACGAGACGTTATATACACATCGTGAATTATTGATTCAAGCTTTTCGTGAAATCTATCCGGAAATCATCGGCGGATATGAGAAAATTCGTTTTGAATCAGTGAATCTGCCTGAGAGCCAGTTCATTTACGGAAAAGAGGCACCGGAGCCCTTGATCGTAAAAGAAAACGGAGTAAAATTTGCCGTTTATTTGAATGAAGGATTAATGACTGGTATCTTTCTAGACCAAAAAGAAGTACGGGGATCATTAGCAGAAGGCTTCGCTTCTGGGAAAACAGTTTTGAATATGTTTAGTTATACCGGCGCCTTTTCTGTTGCTGCCGCAATGGGAGGGGCAATCGAAACGACAAGTGTCGATCTAGCAAAACGCAGTTTGAAAAAAACACAGGAACAGTTTGAAGTGAATGGCCTGGATGTCGATCAGCAAAAAATCATTGTTATGGACGTATTCGAGTATTTCAAATACGCAAAAAGAAAACAATTTTTATATGACATGATTGTATTGGATCCACCAAGTTTTGCCAGAAACAAGAAAAAAGTCTTTCGCGTAGCAAAAGATTATGGGGAACTGGTCAAGGATAGTCTGGATATTTTAGCAGAAAACGGGATACTTATTGCGTCTACAAATGCTGCAAATGTCTCGATCGAACAATTCCAAACAATGATCGAAGAGGAATTCCATGCCAAGAATGTTTCTTTTGAACAACTTGCTTTATATCGTCTGCCAAAAGATTTCCAGACGACGGATACCTTTTTAGAAGGCAATTATCTGAAAGTGTTTGTTTATCAAATTAAAAATAACCATTAGAAGGAGCGATGCAGAGTGGTTCGGATAAAGGGATTGAATATAGGAAGCGGTAGACCAAAGATTTGTGCGCCTCTTATCGGAGCCGTCCGAGATGAAGTATTACGTGAAGCAGTTCTTGCACGTGAAGCAGGGGCCGACTTAGTAGAATGGCGAGTCGATCATTATCGTGAGGTTTTTTCTTTTGATGAAGTTGTAGAAACATTGGTTCTTATCCATGAGATGCTTGATGGGCTGCCGTTATTATTTACGTTCCGTACCTTAGCTGAAGGCGGGGAACAAGACATATCGATTAGTCAGTATCGCGACCTTTATGAATATGTGATACACACTGGATTAGTAGATATGGTCGATATCGAGTTGTTCAAAGTTGAAAGTTTAGGGAAAGGACTGATAGAGAAAATCAAATCTTTAGATATCCCTTTGATCATCAGTAGTCATGATTTTAAAGAAACACCAGCTGACCCTGTCTTGCTTTACCGACTGAATGTCATGGAACATTTTGGCGCTGATATCGGAAAGTTGGCAGTGACTCCCAATAATGAACGAGATGTTTTGCGATTGATGGAGTTGACTAGACGGGCAAATGCTTTTGTCTCCATGCCTATCATTACGATGTCTATGGGCGATCTGGGGAAAATTTCTCGTCTGGCTGGCGGAACGACAGGATCCGTCATGACGTTTGGTTCCTTAAGCAATGCTTCTGCTCCAGGACAATTACCGGTCAAAGCATTGAAGCAAATTATCCAATTATTAAATGAACCGTTGTAGAACAAGTTTGAGGTGATATTTTTTGGCAAAGAAAAAAATAGTAAAAACGAATGCGATCCGTATGGTCGAACAAAAAAAGATTCCCTATACAGAACACGAATATGAATGGGACGAAAACCATCTAAGTGCGTCCTCTGTCGCCGAACAGCTCCCAGAGAGCCAATCTCGTATATTCAAAACACTGGTTGCTGTGGGCAATGTGACGGGGCCTCTTGTTGCTGTGATACCGGGAGAAGCCGAATTGAATCTAAAAAAATTAGCAAAAGTTTCAGGGAATAAAAAAGTAGAAATGCTTCATTTGAAAGATTTGGAAGCAACGACCGGATACATACGTGGTGGTTGCTCGCCTATAGGAATGAAAAAACTATTTCCTACTTATTTAGATCAAATAGCAGAAAGCTATGAACAAATCATTGTATCAGCTGGCAGAAGAGGGCTGCAGATGGAGTTAGCACCGCAAGATATCTGTGCATTAACGAGCGGACAATTTGCAGATATAAAACAATAAATCATACGTATAAAAGAAAGAAGGAGGCCGGGATGTTGTTTGCCCAGTCTCCTTCTTTCTTTTTTATACATTATGCTTTTTGCCCAGCATTCATTCCTGCTACATGTCCTGTAGCGAAAGCCGCTGTGATATTAAAGCCGCCAGTATAACCATTGACATCCAGTAATTCTCCGGCAAAATACAGACCATCAATGATTTTACTCTCCAACGTTTTAGGATGAATTTCCTTTAGAGAAACCCCTCCGCCAGTTACAAATGATTTCTCAATAGGAAAAGTCTTGTTGATCGATAACTTAAACTCTTTGCATAATTGAACGAAATCTTGAATTTGTTTTTGAGAGGCTTGTTGTCCTGTTAGGCTGTCCATTTCAAGCCGCTCAAGAAAGAAAACCAACAATCGCTCAGGTAATAGACCGTGCCAAGCATTTACCAAGTTCTTTTTGGTGGTTTTACTTTTTTCTGTCAATAAATGAATAAGCTCTTGTTTGGTTTGTGTAGGGAAACAATCCAGAGAAAGTGTCACTGGTTCTCCCGTTTTTTCTAATTCTTTATTGACAAAACTTGAACAACGCAGTGCAGCCGGACCAGAAATACCGAAATGGGTGAAAAGTAAATCCATCGTATGTTCAGTCAATACACGGCCTTTTTTATTTAGAACACGTAAAGTGATGTCCTGTAAAGAAAGCCCTTGAAGTGTCTTCTCCTGAATATACGGTTCATCCGATATCAAGGGGGACTCTGTCGCATAAAGAGGCGTCACCGTGTGACCCACTCGCTTCACGATTTTGTACCCATCTCCAGTAGAACCAGTAGAGGGATAAGTCCGACCACCAGTCGTTAAGATAACGGCAGGAGCATGGAACTCTTCGAATTCCGTGCGTATACCGTAAATTTTATGTTCTTTGTGGATCAATTTCTCTACTCGAGTAGAGAATAGAATCGTCACATCTAGTTCTTTCAGACGATTGAGCAATGCTTCAATAATCGTTTTTGATTTATTTGTCACAGGAAACATCCGTCCATGATCCTCTTCTTTTAAATGTACGCCTTGTGATTCAAAGAAGTTCATGATATCGAAATTATTCCATTGCGCAAATGTACTATATAAAAACTTTCCATTTCCAGGAATATGTGCGATCAAATCATCAACAGGACGATTATTCGTGACGTTGCACCGACCACCACCTGTCATCAGTAGTTTTTTTCCTGCTTTTTTGTTTTTTTCGATCAAAAGTACGCGTGCGCCTTGTTCAGCTGCACTGATCGCTGCCATCATCCCGCTTGTTCCAGCGCCGACTACGATCACATCATACAGTTTTTCCATTCCCTCACCTCAAGGAAAGTGTAGCATATTTGAAGAAAGAAAACAGAAAAAAATGTTTTGAGCCAAAAGAGAAAATGAGCTAAAATGAGGGAAGATAAGCAAAGGAGCGTGGAACAATGACAAACGCAACAGAATATGTTCAAGCAATTCAAGAAAAGCTACATCAAAAGGATCAAGGACAAGAAGAATTTTTACAAGCAATCGATGAATTTATGCCCACAGTGATGTCTTTTTTGGACACTCATCCCGAATATATCAAAAAGAATATTTTAGAACTTTTAACAGAACCAGAAAGAATTATTCAATTTCGAGTCCCTTGGCAAGATGATAAAGGAAACTGGCGAGTAAATAGAGGCTACCGTATCCAATACAATTCAGCTATCGGCCCTTATAAAGGTGGATTACGCTTCCATCCCAGTGTCAACCTAAGTATCTTGAAATTTTTGGCTTTTGAACAGATTTTCAAGAATAGTTTAACCGGTCTGCCAATCGGCGGAGGAAAAGGTGGGAGTGATTTCGATCCTAAAGGGAAATCTGATAATGAAATCATGCGTTTTTGTCAAAGTTTCATGTTGGAATTGTCAAAACATATCGGGCCATCGATTGATGTTCCTGCGGGAGATATCGGTGTAGGAGCTAGAGAAATCGGTTATTTGTTTGGCGAATATAAACGATTGAAAAAATATGATACTGGTGTGTTGACAGGTAAACCTCTAGATTTCTGGGGAAGCAAAATACGTACAGAAGCGACTGGATACGGATTGGTCTATTATGTCAAACATCTATTGAATGAAGAAAAAGATTCATTTGATCAAAAAACAGTTTTTGTTTCCGGAAGCGGGAATGTAGCCATTTATGCAATCGAAAAAGTGCAAGAACTAGGCGGAAAAGTGGTTACATGTTCAGATTCCAACGGGTATATCTATGATCCAGAAGGAATAGACGTGTCACTATTGAAAGAAATCAAAGAAATCAAGCGCCAACGTTTAACAGAATACGCGAACCAACGTCCTTCTGCTGTTTATCATGCTGGAGAATCTGTTTGGACATTGAAAGAAAAAGCGGATATCGCTTTGCCATGTGCCACTCAAAACGAAATAGACGAAAGCTTGGCTGAAATCTTAGTAGAAAATGGGATCAAAATCGTAGCAGAAGGCGCTAATATGCCATGTACAGTAAAAGCTGTTTCTGTTCTTCATGAAGCAGGCGTGTGGTATTGTCCAGGAAAAGCTGCTAATGCTGGAGGAGTGGCAGTATCTGCTTTAGAAATGAGTCAGAACGCCCAGCGATTGACTTGGGAAAGAGGACAAGTGGATGAGCAACTGGATCAAATCATGGAAACGATTTACCATACGTGTCGCCAAACAGCTGCTGAGTATGGTGACGAAAAAAATCTGCTTCTTGGAGCAAATGTTGCTGGATTTGAAAAAGTTGCCAAAGCAATGGCAGCAGAAGGTTTAGTTTAAAAAATGAAACTTTCTTGGAAATATTGTCAGCATTTTGTTTATTTGCTTGAAAAATAATAAAAAAAAACGTAAAGTATTACCTGTAGAGTAAACCTATAAGGAGGAGAACAAATGGCACACATTCATTTTGACTATTCAAAAGTAGCACCGTTTGTCAACGAACAAGAGTTAGGGTACATGCAAAGCCAAGTAACAGCAGCCCACAACGAATTACGGGAAGGTACTGGCGCAGGAAGCGACTTCCGCGGCTGGATCGATTTACCAACGAACTATGATAAAGAAGAATTTGCACGTATCAAAGAAGCAGCTAAAAAAATCCAATCTGATTCTGAAGTATTAGTTGTTATCGGTATCGGTGGTTCTTATTTAGGCGCTCGTGCAGCGATCGACTTCTTGAATCACACATTCTTCAATCTATTAGATAGCGACACACGCAAAGCACCACAAATCTTCTTTGCCGGAAATTCAATCAGCTCAACATATATCGCTGATTTGATCGAAGTAATCGGTGATCGCGACTTTTCAGTAAACGTTATTTCAAAATCTGGAACAACTACTGAACCAGCGATTGCTTTCCGTGTATTCAAAGAGCTTCTTGTTAAGAAATACGGACAAGAAGAAGCAAACAAACGTATCTACGCTACAACAGACAAAGCAAAAGGTGCAGTTAAAGTAGAAGCAGATGCAGAAGGTTGGGAAACTTTCGTGATTCCTGATGATATCGGCGGACGTTTCTCTGTATTGACTGCTGTTGGTTTGTTACCAATCGCTGTTAGTGGAGCAGATATCGACGCATTGATGCAAGGAGCTGCTGATGCAAGCAAAGCTTATTCAAGCGACAAACTAGAAGAAAACGAAGCTTACCAATACGCAGCAATGCGCAACATTCTTTACCGTAAAGGCAAAGTAACTGAGTTGTTGATCAACTATGAACCAGGAATGCAATACTTCTCAGAATGGTGGAAACAATTGTATGGCGAATCTGAAGGAAAAGACCAAAAAGGCATCTATCCTTCAAGCGCAAACTTCTCAACTGATTTGCACTCTTTAGGACAATTCATCCAAGAAGGACGCCGCAATATTTTTGAAACAGTTGTGAAAGTTGAAAAACCTCGTAAATCAATCACGATTCCTGAACAAGCAGAAGACTTAGACGGTCTAGGCTACTTGCAAGGAAAAGAAGTGGACTTCGTAAATACAAAAGCATTTGAAGGAACATTGCTTGCTCATACAGACGGTGACGTACCTAACTTGCTAGTCAAAATTCCAGAAATGGATGCTTACACATTGGGTTACACAATGTACTTCTTTGAAATTGCTGTAGGTATTTCAGGTTACTTGAATGGAATCAACCCATTCGACCAACCAGGTGTAGAAGCTTACAAGAAAAACATGTTCGCACTTCTAGGCAAACCAGGCTTTGAAGATCTTGCTAAAGAATTGAACGAACGCCTGTAAGATAAGGGTTTCTCGCTAGATTTAAAAAATCAGTGATAGAAACATGTTCGCTTCTAAATAAAATTAGTGATAGTTTTAGTGATAGTGAACTTAAAAAAAGCACTCAATTTGAGTGCTTTTTTATTTGCTCTTCTATATAGTTTTCTAGTTGATTCATTGATCTTTTTTTCACTTCGGGAGAAATATGGGCATAGACTTGTGTAGTAGAAACATCTTTATGACCTAAAAAATCTTTGATATCTTCTAAAGGTATTCCTGCTTGTCTCGTTCTAGCTGCAAAAGTATGTCTACCATCATGCACAGTTATATGGGGGAGATTGGCATGTTTTTCAATTCTGTGAGAAGCACCATTAACGGTTCGATCTCTTATTGGAATACCTTTATTTTTACCGTAAGTATTTATAAAAATAAATGCTTCGTGATCATCTGTTTCAGGTAAAAAACCAAATTCTTTTATGACTTGATTTCTTAAAGTCAATAAGGCTTTCTTTACTCGTTTTGTCATAGGCAATGATCGTGTACCAGATGGGGTTTTTGTGTCATCTGTAATAATCAAACCTTTGTTAGTTCCTTTTTCAGCAGCCCCAAGTCGTTCACGATTAATATTAAGTGTATTCTGAGAAAAATCAATATCAGCCCATTGAAGCCCTAAAGCTTCTGATTTTCGCAATCCTTGATCAAATATAATAAGAAAAAAGGGATACCATATAAATGATTTTTCTTTTTTGGCAAATTCGAGAAATAGTTCAGATTGATCAAAAGTATAATATTTAACTTTCTTTTTATCAGATGGATTTCTTGGAAACTCAACAAAACTAGTAGGGTTATTCTTTATATATCCTAACTGAATAGCTTTTTTGAAAGCATTGCTAAGAGTGGCATTGATACTTTTGGCTGTTGTTACTGAGAGACCTTCCTTAGTTCTACCTAAACCTTTTTTAGTAAGTAACTGATTGATGAATCTTTGATGATCAGCTCTAGTATATTTATCTAGTTTATATTTTCCAATATACGGATTGATGTACATTTTTATATTTGCTCTGTGAACAATTCTTGTTCCTTCTTTAACATTCATTTTATAGTTATTAATCCAATCGTCCATAAACTTTTCTATAGTCAAATTTTTAGGGTTATTTTGTGTATATTCTTCCGAAGCTATTTCGCCTTCGACAATTTTTGCGAATCTTTCTGCTTCTTCATGACTTTTAAACCCTTTTTTATGAATCTTTTTCTGTAGCTTAGTACCAGGATCAATTCCATTTGATATATAGACTTCATAACGATATTCTTTTGATTTTTTTAAATAGTACTTTTTAATGGAAGCCATTAAAACCAATCCTTTCGTATTTCATTCCTAATAATAAGAATATTTTAGGGGAGGTATGTTATTTGAACGAATATTTAGAAAATCGTCGTATTAGCAGAGTTTTTATACGAACTTATGTTCTTTTGCGTTTAAAAAGAAAAGCCCGAAGGCAAATCTTTGTTTATTTAGAGATATTTTCTGTATGAATATCCCATTGAGCATTGGCAATTTTTGAACCACCAGAAGTAATTTTTCCGGAAACTGTTACATGATCTCCGTTTTTAAATTGAGAGACCTTATTTTGATCAATATCTTTAGCAAAAAATATGTAAGGGCGTAGATTATCCTCAAGATTTTCCCAAGTGGTTCCGTTATATTTCTCATCGGCAATGACAGCTATTCTGGAGTGCATTGTCTCAATAATTGTACCTGACCATGTTACTGGAGTACCTGATAAATAACTTCTTACTTCACTAGCTTTTCCATCAGCCTCGTATTTATAATACTCTTCTACGAAAGTAGAGAAATCAGGTTTTGTATTTATAAAATCTTCAAAACTAGAAGTATCTGAATTCGAAGTTTGAGAGTTGCTATTTGCTGAAGAACTGTCTTCTATCTTTTCTTCTAAAGAAGTTTGATAATTCGAAGACTCATAAGACGAAGCTTCATAGCCCGTATTTGAATTATTTGTTCTAGCATTGTAAGTTTTTTCAAAACCGGTAACACTTACAATAAAAGCTATGATAGAAAAAATGGTAATTATAGTACTTGTTTTTTTATTTTTATTTTTCATCAAATTTAATATTAATGATATTAAACCGATAAAAAAACAGACTATACTAGCAAATATAATAAAAAGAAATAAATTCGACACTTTTCAATTCTCCTAAATTTTTTTACTCCCACTTCAAGGCAGGTAGTGATAGTCGCCCACAAGTAATTTTTCTTATAAATCCTTATTATTAATGGAAATCGATTGATAGTATTCCTCAGCATCAGGATTTCTGTTGAAATCAATAGTTAAATTCTTATATTCTTCTAATTTACTTTCGATTTCATCTATAGGAACTCTGAAAAATTCTTTTCTGTGATTAATCTTATTTATCCTATATTTGTCAAAGTAATTGTGAAGATCAGATTCCAGTTGATAAGCCTCATAGCTAAATATTAGGGCATGAACATCGAATTTAAATGGTACTGAGGCGCTGCTTAATTCTGCTATTCGCTCCAATGGATCAAGTCTTCTAGTAACTCCAATCTTAACGACATCTTGACCGAAAGCTCCTATGTTGCTAATAATGTACACATATCCAGCGGAAGCATGTGCGCTTCTATAATCCAGTTCTTGTTTTTCTTCTTCTTTCTCTTGTACATTAGTTTGCAAATCTAGGATTTCTTGCTCTAAAGCAACTCTTGCTTCCTCAGAAACTGATTTTAATTTTTCATTTAGCTCGTCAATCATTTTCTTATAATGATTAATATCTTTATCAATTACTTTTTTCTTAGATTGCAATTCTTTTTGAAGAGCTTTTTCTTCTCGTTCTTTTTCTCGTTGTTCACGCAACAATTCTTTTTCCTCTTGTTTCTTTTGTTCATATTCAAAGGCAAGGTATAATTCTTGAATTTTAAGATCTAAATAATTTGGAGTAATAGCTACTTTAACTG
Source organism: Enterococcus sp. 3G1_DIV0629 (assembly GCF_002141285.1). Lineage (NCBI taxonomy): Bacteria > Bacillati > Bacillota > Bacilli > Lactobacillales > Enterococcaceae > Enterococcus > Enterococcus sp. 3G1_DIV0629. The sequence continues at coordinate 612,607 of NZ_NGLI01000001.1, forward strand.
ATTCATTCATTTTATTTAGTTGAGTGTAAGAAGTTTGTATTCTTTTCTCAATAGAGGCTAGGTTGCTATATTTAACTTTATTGATAGCTGCTTCACATTCGTTGTTGAAAGACCTAAGTATTTGTTTGATATTATCATTTGTCATTTTTCGTCCTTTTGCTAGACTACCATCTACAGTCCAATTCTCCGAAAAATATGTAGCTGTTTTTTTCTTTATTTCTTCTTTTTGTAATCCTCTGATTACTTGTAATTGCTCTTTGTATGCTAAAGAGCTTGCAAAGTTGTATTTTGGTTCGTATAAACCAAATGATTCCATTTCAATACTATCTTCAGTTGAAATAAGTTTTTGCTTAAGTTCCTTAAGCTCATTTTTTTTATCTATAACTTGACTATTATATTTTTCTTTATTTTCTATTAGATCGGAAATTTTGTTTTCCAAAAGTTCTATTTCTTTTTGCTTTTTTTGAATATCTTCCTTAAGTTCTATTAAAGTCATTTGTTCTACTGAAAGTCTGGTTTCCTTGAGCATATTAAGTTCGTTTTTTAGTTCTTCAACTTGCTTTTTATATTTATTACCTTGTAAAAAATCAAATACTCCCATTAACTAAATCATCCTATTTATAAAAATTTACTCCCACTTAAAGGCAGGTAGTGATAGTCGCCAATTAAATTAAAAATCTATACGAATTTTTAGGAAGTCCATACAAATTTGTTAAATCTTCAATTTTTCTAGGGTATTGATCATTATCTTCTTTATAAAGAGAAACAATAAGATTGGCGGCAAAGCAATTCGCTTCGCTTTCTGATTTGCTTCTGGAGGTTCGAGTAGAGACATAATAACTAGATAAACCTTGATGAAAAATTGCGTGACCTAGTTCGTGAGCGCAAATATAGAACCGTTCTTCAGAATACTTTAGTTCGTGATTTAGAAGAATAACTGAACGCCCTAACAGTTCTTGAAATTGTCCCTTTGGATTATTCAAAAAAGGAACATACCTAATCTGAATATCCATTTTTTCGCAAATAGTAAAGGGATTAGCTGAATTATATTTTTGCTTCAGTTTGCCAACTAGACTAATTACGTCCATCTCCATAGAAAATCACTTCTCTTTACTTTTGTCTTCTTTTCTAAATTCCCAAAATAGACCTGTCAAAACATCTTTTACCCGTTGTTTCTCTTCATCTGTTAATGTTTCACCACCATAAGCCATGTTAACGTTGGAATCGAGCATTTTATCTAATTCAATTAAATCATTTTCATCGGCCCATTTTGGCGTTTTATTTCTTCCTAATAAATAATCAGTAGTAACATCAAAAATATTAGCTAAAGATTGAAGAATAGAAAAGTCAGGCTCTCTCTTTCCACTTTCATAGGCTGTATAAGCAGGGCGAGTAATTCCTAACTTATCAGCAACTTCTTGTTGCGTCATTTTCTTTGAAAGCCTCAATTCTTTGATTTTTTCTGGAAACATTTCGACACCCACTTTCTATATAAATGGTAACACGCTGTTACGTATAAATGAATCTAAAAATAAGTAACTTTTTGTTACTTTTTGCATTGACAAGTAACTATATGTTACTTATAATGTATTTGTAACGAAATGACACTTCAATAGGAGGTATATGATGAGGAAATGGCTAATTGAAAAAAGAGAGCAACAAAATTTAACTCAAGAAAAAGTAGCTAAAAGATCAGGAATTCAGCGTTCTTATTATAGTATGATTGAGAGTGGCAAGAGAAGTCCTAGTCCATTTGTAGCTATGAAAATTGCCACTGTTTTATCCTTTGATTGGACTATTTTTTTTAATCAACAAAGTAACAAAGTGACACATGGAGAGGTGATCAAATGAAAAAGAACGATAAGGATTTTCTTGAAGGTAAATTTTGTACGATTGTTTTGCCAATATTACTTTCTATTATTGTTTCAATTGTCTACAAATTATTAGTTAACTAAGAAAGGAGTGCTTTTCATGTCACGACAAGAAAAAATAAACATCGTACTTGATGCAAGGCCGAGACTAGTTCACATCATCAAATGTGCCACAGATGATCAACTTGATCGTTTAGTTGAAGAAGTTCAAAAAGAGCTTGAACGTGAATTAGACGAAGCAGCTTTCGTTTGATTCTTTAAATTAATAGTATAAAAAAATTGCTCGTATTGATATACGGGCGAATAAGAAATTGAGGTGTTTAAGCTGTTAAAACAATCAGCTATCATTCGAGAATCATTAATTAAAGTGATAAATAAGAGTGGCAAAACGAAGAAAGAAATAGCAAAGCAAGTTAATGTATCTCAACAATCATTGAGTGACTGGACAACGCCACACAAGACTAAGCCTGTAACAATAGAAAATGCTCAAGTGTTAACGGATCATTTCAGAGATTCTAATTTTACTATGCAAGTGATTCATGAATTTTTTGGACTATTCAAATCTATTGATAGTGATGTTTATAGAAGAGATCCTTCTTCACTAGATAAGCTTCAAATAATTGAATCCGATGAGCGAAAGCAGAAGAAACAATATGTCGAAAAAATTCTTCTCAAAAACGTTGAGTATTTAACCGTTGATGATCGTCAACAAATAATTTCATACGCTTATGAGTACTTAGATGAAATCATGGTTGAGGTAACTCTAATTAGTACTTTGTGTGAAATATTAGGTATCGATATTCGGAAACTAAGTGAAGAGCGATTATCATATTGGATTAATCAAGGATACATGAAAGGAGAGTTAAAATGAAAGTTTCACAAATGGAAAAAGTGGTTCCTTTAGCTCCAAAAAAGAAGCCAAAAGAAAGAGTATGGAAGAAAGCTAAAGATATTGCTGAATATTTCGGTGTCTCAGTAGCTACTATTTCCAAATGGACTAACTCAAATAATGATCCATTACCTTCCCGAAGAGTTAGAGGTGTTTTGCAATACGATTTTGAATTAGTTAAAGAATGGGAAGAACGCAATACTAATTAGAGAGGAGAATGAAGTAATGAGAACAGTATTTAAAATGACTGTCAAAAGCGCTTTGCTCATGAGTCTAGTAGCAATCATACTGGCAAGTATTAACCCGGCATATGCGCTGATTTATTGGGGGACTTTAGTAGTTGTTACTGCTGTAAGAGAAAGTTTCAAAATGCCAACACAAAAAAGACCGACCAGCGATGGCCGTCGCTAATCGGTAACATAAAAAACATAACTAAGGAGATTTTACCACATGAATAAAAAAATTGAAAATCTGATTGCTGAATTAAAAGAAGAATTGAAAAAAGAAGATATTGGATACGCTATTTCCACATTTGATATGAATACAGGGAAAGGAATTTCTTCGATTGGCGGAGCTATTTCTGAATCAGGAATTGCTTTACTCAATAGTTTGACTTCTTGGACCGAATCTATGGAAAAGGCAGAATGTCCATGCGAAGTTTGTCATTATTTAAGGGATATTTTCGGTATTGAACAACCAAAACATCAGCACGTAGAAATGACTATTGAAGAATTAATGCGTTTCATGAACGGAGGTAATCGGCATGAATGACTTTGGACAAGCACTGGATCATCCATTGCAAACTTTGCCTGACGAAGAAGAACCAAAGGCATTCGACTGGCAAGGTAAACCTCTGTATCCAGGGGAAACAGTTTATTCAATTGAAAACGAGTATGTTCGTGAAGATGATTTAAAAGCGTTCATTGAAAATAGTGTTGGAAAGCCGGTGGAGATATGACTGAGAAAAAATTGATCGGTAAGCTTGCATCAATTATAGAAGAAATAGAACGTATACCAGAGAACGGTTTTAATGATTTTCATAATTATTCTTACGCTACTGAAAGTGATATTAAAGCAGTAGTTCGTAAGAAAATGGCCGAAAGAAAATTAGTTATGATCCCAGATGTCGTTAAAGAAATAACTAAACAAGTTACGACTGCCAAAGGGAAGACGGAAAATCTCACGACATTAGAAATTATTTACTATATTTCCGATGGGGAAACAGGAGAAAGTATTGCATTCAAAGGCATCGGAACCGGTCAAGATTCAGGTGATAAGGCGGTTTACAAAGCACAAACAGGAGCGCTTAAGTATGCTCTCACTACATTGTTCTTAATCCCGACAGGACAAGATCCGGAAAAAGAAGGCAAACCACTTCAACCACCTAAGAGAATAGATGAAAAGCAAGTAGCTATTTTAGAAAAAATCATACAAAGTGTATCGGAAATAACCAATCAAGAAAGGGAAATATTAGAAGCGAATATTCATGAAAAAACAGAGATAACCACCCCATTTGACCAATTAAACAGAAATGAATATGGAACTGTTTTAAATTATGTCAATGGTCTAAAACTCAAAGCAGAAAAAAAATTCAAAAAGAATGTAATAGAAGAACCAGATCGAAAATTAGAAAATAAAGCACCATTATCATGGGGGGATTTCTAAATGTCTAACGAACTTTCAACAGAATTATTGTTTGACGTAGAGTACACACCAAGCATTATCAATATTACTAATGAGGATCAACTAGCTTTACTCATCAATGCAACAGTCCAAAAATATGACAATTTAATTTTTAAAGAGTCGGATATTGCAGATGCTAAAAAAGCTCGTAAAGAATTGAAGAGAATTTTTACTTTGATTGATGATAAACGAAAAGAAGTGAAAAAGGATTTTAACGAACCATTGAAATCTTTTGAAGAAAAAATTAAAGAGTACAGCACTGAAATACAAATGGTTTCGAATAAAATTGATTCTCAAATCAAAGAATTTGAAGAAAAAACTAAGGAAGATCGAAAAGCAATTGTGTTAGCTGAACTAACCGAACAAGCTACCAATTATGGATTAGAAGTTTCAGAAATAGAGTTGAAGTCTTCATGGCTTAACTCTTCAAACTTTACTGCTAAAAATAAACTTACTAAAAAGATTGAACAAGAGATTCTAGCTGAATGTATTGAGATAAAACAAAGAAAAGACACAAGAGAACAGAATAAAAAACTAGTTGAAAGTTACGCAAAGGCAAACAAGCTAGAACCACATTCTTGGGTCATGTTGATTGATGAAGGCTTAACGGCTGCTAATATCTTTCCAAAGATAGATGCAGCAGCTAAGGAAGTTTTAGAGCAAGAACAAAGGGAACTAGAAAAAGCAGAAGCAGAAATCAAGCAAGCTTTACCAAATAAAACGGCTGTAGAAGTACACAAAGAACTACATGCAGAAGAAAGCGAAGATGAACCGACTTACTCATTTACTTTAAATATCACAGGAACGGCAAAACAAATTTCCATTATCAAAAAGACAATCGAAGATTTAGGCGTGAAGTATCAGGTGGAGATGAACGAATGAGATTCCTAGCTAAAGTATTTGAAGTGAAAAATAATTGGTTCCGAATACAGTCTAGTAAGCCAATCAATCGTGAGTTCTTAAATTTATTAGCGGATGGACAAGAACTTTATGTAGAAGTAAAGGTCCATGACAATCGAAAGATTACATCAAAGCAAAACGCTCTTTCTCATTCATTGATTCGGGATATTGCGAGATATAGCAACGATTACCCTGAAAGAACAGAGCTATTGATGAAATATTACTACAAAGGACGTACAGGAGAAGTGTTTTCCCATCGGTTAGCTACTCGCCATGAGGCTAACCAATGGATTCATTTCTTAATTGATTTTGTCTTAGAAGCAAATATCGAGCTTCCTGGAGATTACATTTATCTTCTAGAAGATGATTACTGGTTTTATTCCTCTTTGAAACATCGAAAATGTTGTCTTTGTGGGGAACATGCAGACATTGCTCACTTTCAATCAGTGGGAGCAGGAAAAAATAGAAAGAGAACCAATCATCGTTTATTGCTGCTCATGGCACTATGTCGTAAACATCACCAACTACAGCATCAGCAAGGTGTAAATTATTTTGTTAAAGCGAATAAAATTATTCCGGTCCGATTAGAGGAAGAAGATATTTTAAAACTGAAACTGACTTCTAAGAAAGTTTTAGATGAATTTAAAGAGCAAGAAGTATTACAAGGATATTTTGAATTAGAAACTGCATAAGTACTAGGAGGTAATGACTTGGCAAGACCTACAAAGGATGGTCTTGATTATTTTCCACTTGATGTTGATATTTTCGAAGATGAAAAAATAGAGGCTATTGCTGGGGAATTTGGCATAAAAGGTGAGCTTGCGGTTATCAAACTGCTATGTGCGGTATATAAAAAAGGATACTTCATTGTGTGGAATGATTTAACCAAAGCGACCCTTTTAAAACGCCTGCCTGGAGTAAGCAAGGAATTATTAGATCAGATTGTAGCCCGCTTGGTTGCATGGGAATTCTTTAACGAAGACCTGTTCAATTCGGCTAAGGTGCTGACATCTGAAAACATCCAAGCCGTGTACTTCGAAGCAACAAAAAGACGAAAATCACCAAAACCAACCCAATACGTAATTAATGTAAACAATAACTCTTCTTCTAATGGAGATAATGTAAACATTAATCCACAAAGTAAAGTAAAGGAAAGTAAAGGAAATAAAAGTAAAGAAAATACTACTGAATCAGAACAGTATTCGCTCCAAATATATTCTTATCTCGAAAAAAATGGATTCGGTAGTCCGTATGGAAATACTATGGGAGACAATATCAATTTTTGGTTAAAAGACCTAGAAGAAGCAGGACTGACCATTGAACAAGCAGATGCTTGGATGATCCATGGTGTAAATACAGCAATCGAAAATAATAATCGCAGATGGAAATATTTAGAAGGTATCCTCAAGAATCGTTTCAACAAACGTCTGTTTAGTAAGGCTGCTATTGAAGGTGAAGAGGAAAAACGTAAAAATCAGCAAGCAAAACCTTTAAATTCAAAGTATCAAAATAATGTGCGACGTGAAAAATTACCTGATTGGGTAGATAAACAGCAAGAAGAAAAAGCACTAGATTCTAATGAAAAAGCCGAAATTGACAGACGTTTTGAAGAATATTTGAAACGGAAAAAGGAGATACCGAATCTATCGGGAGGTGGGGCACTTGAATATTAGACAACTTATAGCACAGATTGAACTAATGCATCAAGAAGCTTTAAGACAAAGTACATCGTATGAAGATAAGTGGCTCAACACGTTCCATGGCGGACGCGAGAGCGCACTTGATCAAATACTCAAATTATTGAAAGGAGAATCTCAGAATGGATAAGAGAGCAGCAATGAAACGAATCATCGAACTGACGCATTTTGAAAGCTGGCAAGAAGATGAAGAAGTGATTGCTGAAGTTCAGCGACTAGGAAAGATTGCTAACGGACGAATACGAAAAAAGCCAGATAAAAGAAAACAGCGCAAAGGAAAAATCATCGTTGTTTTACACGAAGGTAACATTTTGATGCAAGGAACGGCAAGAGAGTTATCTGCAGAAATTGGATATACGCGCGGAACTATTCGGACGTATGCGTGGCGGAATCACGTTGATAAAAAAGGACACGAATATAAGTATTTGGAGGAAGAATAATGCTAGAGATGAAAATCGAAGAGCGTCAAATTACCAGTGATTCTAGAAACGTTATCTAATTGACAGATGATTATGTGGTTTTAGGAATAAGAGGTGTGGAGTAAATGGTTTATCTATTCATTTTATTAGTATTATCCATTTTTATGTTAATAATTTTGTTTAACGGAAAAGAGGACAAATAAAAAAGCCGGATTCCTCCGACTATGAATAATATTTCTGACACAAGTATTATATCATAATTGGGGGAATCAGAGGATGGTACTTTTCGATGTAAAGAAATATGAGACACCAAGCGCAAAAGATGTTGATATGGACCGCACAAAACATAATGTTGGTGTTTTCCTTTCAGCATATCTATCAGCAAGATGTAGAGTAGGACAACCTCGTGAGCCAAAAGTGACGGCATCTTATTCCTTGGTTCCGCCATCTACAGCTAATAATGTTTTTGAAGCTGAACGAATGTTGATAGATAGAGAAGAAGCACAAGAAGAATTTGAGTATTTGCATAAATTGTTTGTTCGAGGATACTCTGCTATTCAGCATCCGCACAAGCCTGATGTGACTGAAAGACGTAAAAAAATATTTTATGATCGTTACATCAATGGGCTGTCAATTTATGTAACTGCTCAAAGAAATAATACTAGTGAAGAATCTGTCAAACTAGAATCAAACAAGATTATCATCCAATTTGCTTCAGCATTAGAACTGGTTGCTTTTAAGTAGCCAGTTTTTACACTTTTTATACCCTTTTATTACCCATTTGGTTTCTTTTTTATACCAATCAATTACCTGTTCAATGATGTATTATGATAGTGTCGAAAGATTAGGAAACAGGACTTCGACAAAATAAAATGTAAGGGAGGAAATCTCCCTCATCGTTTAATTAAGCTTCGATAGACAGCAACTCCGTCTAAATTCTTCGTATGCTGCTGTCTATTACTTATCATTGACGGGAACATAAGTTCGTGGTATATTATTGTCATAATCCTTATGATTATATCTGCTAGAAAAGAAGTTTTAGAAAGCGATTGTTTTCTTGACTTCTTTTTGATTTAATTAATGTAGCAGATATTAATTAAAAGGGTGTGTCAATATGGAAAAGAAAACAAAAATCATCATGGACTTATTCAATCAAGTTGAATTAGATAAAATATCCACAGAGTTCTTTTATATGAAGCATGTAAAACAAGATGAAAAATATAAGGCAATAGAAGTTGATGTGTCAAATAAATTAGTTGACTGGATAAAAAAAGATATTAAACCAAATTTAGAAAATTATTGGGATAATGATAATAAACAATTTAGTATAAATTCTTATAACCATGAATTGACCCTTATGGATTCAATTGCTAAATTAGACTTGAGTCTTAGTAAATATGATTCTCTTAAGCAGGTTAAAAATAAGATGTTTGAAGCCATGATACATAAATCTAAAGATACAGATAATCTGTTGCGTAGTAGTTTTCATTTAGTAAAGTTTTATTCTGAAGAAGAATGTGTCTATTTTGGATACTATAAAGGTATTAGAAAAAGTGGAAAGAAAAAGAAGACAGCGATTTTTGAACATGAACAATTTATTGAAAATGAACATATTATGATTGATTTGGGTGGTGCAATATCGTTCATAATTTACGATGAAACAATATATATAATTCAGCCAAGAAATTTTGAATTTGCTTTTAAATACAGTGATCACATAACTAAAATGCGTAATGAAAATATTGAAAACTTAATCAAACTCCCAATGTTCCCAGACGAAGAATCGAAAGAACTGTTTAGAGTCAAAGCTTCTAATCATTTATACTCAAGAAGCCTAGCAAATATGGGTAGAGTTACTTTCGATGAAATTGAACAATACTATTATGATCGTTGTAACGAACTTAAAGAGCTATATAATAAAATTAAGACTAGCCCTGAGAAAAAGAAAGATATCATTAAAGAAAAAGGCATATTAGTCGACTTACTTGATTTTATAGACTTTGAGAATGATAATAAGTTAAAAATAGATGAAGAATCGGATATAAAACCACTGCTTCATTTATTTCAAGATAAGATTGTTGAAAAGTATTTAACTCGAAAGATTGATTTAGCATATAGTTAATTAAGGATGTGAAGAGTGATCGATGAACATAAAATTAATTAAGGTAGTTGAGCTAATGTTTTGGTTAGTAAGTTATTCACCTGTCTTTATGATCATCCTCTATAATTTTTTTATTAAAAGTAATAAAACAAGCAATCTAGTACAGGGTGCTTGTTTCATAATAATAATAATTATTACAGTTATTCTTTATAAAGTAACTTTATCTATATTTATGAAAATACAAATAAAAAAAATTAAAACTAATCAACAAAAAAAATTACTTAAACTTAGACATAAGGAATCGCTTTCGTTGGAACAGTACAGTTTTTTTATACTCTCATTAATGCTGCCCTTTATTTTTGAATCTACAGAATCTTTATTTGATTTATTATTAATATTATCTTTAGTTTGTGTAATAATTAGTGTAATGATAAAAATGGATCAAATTATTGTAAACCCAATTTTTTTATTCTCAAAAATTGGAATATATAAAGGGGAGATACAAATAATTGGGACAAATAAATCTAAAAAGGTGGCTTTTATCACAAATATTTCAGAAAATGATCTAGAGGATGAAGAGAATTTAAGATATCATGAATACTTCAATAATGTCTATTTGTTATTAAAAAATTAGACGTTATATTTGAATTTATTGAAAACAAAAGAGAAATATTATTTTGTTATATATTCGATCACTCGTTGAGTGGTCTTTTTTATTTTAGAAGAATGAAGGTTTTATAATGAGTAAATTATTGATTACTTCTTTTAAAGTACAATCTTATTATGATACATTTAAAGAACTAAAAGAAAAGAAGGTGCATAAAATGAATGAGCAAGCGAATGCTCAATTAATAGGATTAGCGGCAAATGTTGCAGAAATAGCAATTAGAAATACAGCTTCAACTATATCCGATAAAATTAGAGCTACAAGAGAAAAAAAAGATGATAAAGCTACTATAGCTCAGTTAGAAGAAATTATTAATGATTTGATAACTGATAAAAATCAGCTTTTGAGGGCTATAAAGATTTACGAAGATGAGTTTGTTGCTCAAAAACTTACTACTGATGATATTAGTTATATTACTAATAACATTATTCCAGCATTCAAAGATTTTGCCAGTGAACTTTCAGGTGAAGAATCCACCAAATTATTAGAAAGTCTTAATCCTTTAGAAAAGATTGTTACTATTGAGACATTAAATGTTTTACAATTGATAGGCTTTAACTTTAAAAGAGGTCTAGGTCAACCTTTAACAGAAAAATTGAAAAAAACAATTGAAGGTAATCAGGACCAAATAGAACTAAGTAAATTAGCAACCAAAAGAGATATTGAATATTTTAAAATTATTCAAGATCCTGAAGCTTATCAGCGATTTTTAATTGAAAAAAATGGATAAATACTATTAAAACCACTTCCTTAATTGAGTGGTTTTTTTATTTTAAATGAAGGAGGCTATATCATGAGAAACTACTGGTATCTATCACTAACAAATAAATACCCGCATCCAAATAATGATGATCCAGTGAGGGTTGTACAATCAGTCCAGATTAAAAAGAAATACTCCATCATTGAAATGACAAGAGAAGCTACGCCAAAAGAGATTGATAAATGCAAACTTGTTTATTGTGGTCATGGTTTCTATTCAGATAAACACATACAGGAAAATCTTTCAAAGTATGTGTAGATTACAAAACAAATGTTGCAAACAAGCGAGGTGGTGTCACATGTGAAGAAATACGAACTAGCTAAAGATGATTATGAAAAAGGGTTGAAGTATAGAGAAATAGCGGAAAAGTATGGTGTATCCATCAGCACAGTAAAGTCATGGAAATCCCGTTACTGGTCTCAAGAAAAGGTTGCAACCAAGGACGCAACCATACCTAATAACAGGGGAGCGCCTGACAGAAATAAAAACGCTGTAAAACATGGGCTTTTCGCCAATTGGTTACCTTCAGAAACGTTAGAAATTATGAATGAGGTTGCAACCTCTAAACCTGAGGATATCTTATGGAATAATATCATGATCCAGTACACGGCTATTATCAGAGCACAGAAAATCATGTATGTTTCTGGTTCAGATGATTTATCAAAAGAAGAAGTCGGATGGTCTTCAGGAAAAAACAGTAGTAGCGAAAGATATGGCTTGCAGTATGCTTGGGACAAACAAGCGAACTTTATGAATGCACAGTCTCGAGCAATGGGAACATTAGCTAGCTTGATTAGACAATTTGTCTCAATAGCTGATGAACATGATGAACGTAGAAAGAAACTAGAATTAATGGAGGTACAAGTCAATTTAGCAAAAGCACAATTGAATCAGTTAGATGATGGTTATGATTCGTCAGAAGAACAAACTGTAATTATTGATGACATTCCGTTAGTTGAAAGCGAGGCTGGTTCAAATGGCATTAATGGCCAAGAAACAAACTCAAATTAAGACTAAGGACTTGATTAACCCACATTTCTATAAAGTTTGGCATGCAAAGTGTCCTTATATTTTAATGAAAGGCGGACGTGGCTCTTTTAAATCATCTGTTATCAGTCTGAAATTAGCAACGGAAATGAAGAAGCACACACAAGCTAAGCACAAAGTAAATGTTGTCTGCATGATGAGTCAGCATAAGTATTTAAGAGATGCTGTTTATGAACAAATCAAGTGGGCACTTTCAATGTTAGGCATTTCAAAAGAATATAAGTTTCGTACTTCTCCTTTGCGAATCATTCATAAACGTACTGGCTCTAAGTTCTATTTTTATGGTGTTGATGATCCGTTAAAACTAAAATCAAATGCAATTGGTGATGTCATTGCTTTGTGGTATGAAGAAGCCGCAAATTTTGAAAGCGAAGAAGTATTTGACCAGACGAATGCAACCTTTATCCGTCAACGGTCACCATGGGTAGATCAAGTACAAGTTTACTATTCATGGAATCCACCCAAGAATCCATATGATTGGGTTAATGAATGGGTAGAGAAATGCATACGCCTAGATGATCATTTAGTGGACCACTCGACTTATAAAGATGATGAGTTAGGTTTTACGGATCCGCAACAATTAAAGCTGATAGAAACGTATAGAGAAAATGATGAAGATTACTATCGATGGCTTTACTTAGGCGAAGTGATTGGTCTGGGTACGCTCATCTATAACATGGATCATTTCCATCCGCTTGATGAGCTACCAGATGATGATTACATCGTTCAGATTTGTTTTTCAATCGATAGTGGACACCAAATATCAGCGACTACCTGTGGTTGCTACGCTATTACCAAAAAGAAAAATGTCATTTTATTAGATACTTATTATTATTCTCCTGAAGGAAAAGTAAATAAGAAGGCACCTGATGAGCTTTCTAAAGATTTGCATGATTTTATTGAGCGATGCCAAACAAAATACAATAAGTATGCCTACAAAATCACTATTGATTCGGCGGAAGGCGCTCTAAAAAATCAATACTATAAAGATTACAATGAGAGGTTTCATGCAGTAGCAAAAGCTAAAAAAGTGGATATGATCGATTATGTACAGAACCTCCTTGCACAAGGCAGGTTTTTTTATTTGGATACAGAAGCAAACAAAATATTTATTAAAGAGCATCGTGATTATCGATGGGATGAAGATACTTTACAGTCAGATGATCCAAAAGTTATCAAAGTTGGTGACCATACATGTGACCAGTTCCAATATTTTGTAAAAGATAATCTAAGTGATTTAGGACTGAAATGGTAGGTGAGAAAATGAGTATGATCCAGCGCATCAAAAACTTTTTTAAGAAAGGAGTGAAACGAATAGATATGAATTTGAATGGCAGAGAACTTGGTAAAATCACAGACCATCCTAAAATTGATATTGATCCATATGAGTATGAGAGAATCGCTGAAAATTTTCGTTATTATGCGAATAATTTCCCAGAAATTAAATATATAACCTCTTTTGGTAAAAAAAATAAACGCCCATTTAATCCGCTGAATGTAACCAAGACTGCAGCAAGAAGATTAGCGAGTATTATTTTTAATGAGAAATGCAAGATTGCTTTAAGGAATCCTGATGATGAAGAATCAGATAGTTTAAAAGAAGCAAATACGTTCTTGGCGAAAACACTGTATAACAATAATTTTTATAATCTTCTTGAACTGAATCTTGAAAAGGGAATTGCTTCTGGTGGATTTGCTATGCGTCCTTATATCGATGGGAATAAAATCAAAATCTCTTGGATTAGAGCAGATCAGTTTTATCCTTTGCGTTCTAACACAAATGAAATCAGCGAATGTGCAATTGCTACTAGGTCAGTTCAAACAGAAAATGATACAAATTATTACTACACGTTATTAGAATTCCATGAGTGGGTAGATGGTAAGTACATTATTTCTAATGAGCTTTATAAGTCAGAATTGGAAAGTTCTGTCGGTAAACAAGTACCATTAGAAACTTTATACCCTGATTTAGCAGAGGAAGTCATCTTAGAAGGATTGAGACGTCCTCTTTTTGTTTATTTCAGAACACCTGGTGCAAACAACAAATCTCTAGAAAGTCCGTTAGGTGTTGGAATCGTTGATAATGCAAAAGAAATCTTAGATACCATTAACAATACTCATGATCAATTTGCTTGGGAAATTCAAATGGGACAAAGGCGTGTTGTAGTTCCTGCTGAGTTTCTTAAAACGGATGAAGCCCATCCGCCAATGTTTGATAGTGATCAAAATGTATTTGTAGGGATGTATGGGGCAGAAAGTGCTGGAATAAAAGATATTACTACGGCAATACGAACAGTTCAGTATAAAGATGCCATTGATCATTGGATTAAAGAGTTTGAGGTACAAGTAGGGCTATCAGTTGGTTCAATGAGCTACGCTGATGATGGTTTAAAAACAGCAACTGAAATTGTCTCTAATAACTCAATGACGTATCAAACACGCTCTAGTTATTTGACAATGGTTGAAAAAGCCATTAATGAATTAGTACATTCGATTTTTGAATTGGCAGGTTATGCAGAACTTAATTCAACTGGAAAACCATTGTTTGAATTAAATTACGATGATTATAAAGTCGATATCAGTTTTGAAGATGGTATTTTTGTCAATCAAGATAAACAACAAGAAGATGATTTAAAAGCTGTGGTTGCTGGCGTGATGCCAAAGAAACAGTTTCTTATCCGTAATTACAATCTAAGTGATCAGGAATTAAAAGAATGGTTGGATGACTTGAAAGAGGAAATGCCTTCCCAAGATGCAGGAACAGATGAACGAAATGCACAAGCTGCTATGTATGATGTAGGTGATTGAGTTGATTACTCCAGATAATATGCAAAACCAAGCGGATGCTATCACGAACATTTATTCAGAATTAGAAGATCGTATCTTTGATTTAATCATCAAAATGATGTTAAAGAAAGACCTTAACAAAGTGAATAAAGAAAACGTGATGTTATGGCAGATACAGCAATTAAACTATATGGGCGTTTTGAACAAAAAGGTTATTAATCTACTGGCTTCCTATACTAACTCTACTCAAGGCCAAATAGAAAAGCTTATCAAAGATAATGGCATTCAAATTATCAATGAGATTGATCAGGAACTGGAAAGAATGGTACAAAAAAGCGTGCCGGTATCTGATGATGTCAATCAGATGTTGGACTCTTTCTTACATCAAACATTCTTAGACTTGAATAATAATATAAATCAGACGCTTATCACTACGAATTACAGCCAGAACTCAGCTATGAGAGCTTATCAGGCAATTCTTAAACAATCCACCCTAGAAACCTTAACAGGTCTCAAAACGCATGAACAAGCCGTAAGAGATAACGTCTATAAAATGGTGGATGAAGGAATTAAATCAGGATTCAAGGACAAAGCAGGACGTGAATGGACTCTTGAAACATACTCAAGAACTGTAATTGAAAGCACAACGCATCGAACATTTAACGATTTACGTCTGAAAAGAATGCAAGATTTTGATTGTGTAACTGCTCTAATGAGTAGCCATCTATCAGCTAGAAAAGCCTGTGCCGATATTCAAGGTGGATGGGTTCTCACAGTTCCTAAGTCCAAAGCACCACCAGAATTTCAGCATTTACCGTCTATTTATGATCATGGTTATGGTGAACCTTGGGGAACTCAAGGAACAAACTGTAAACATATTCTTTATCCTGGTAGACCAGATGTTAATACAAATAATCAGCCACAATATGATCCAGAAGAAGTACAAAGAAATGCTGAGATCCAGCAGAAACACAGAAGATTAGAGCGTGACATTCGTTATCAAAAGAAGCGTTTGTCTGCTGCAGAATCTTTAGGTGATGAAGTCATGCAGAAAAGATGCAAAGACATGATCCGTTTTAAACAAGGAAAGATTAGAGAATTAGTGAAAGAACATGATTTCCTTGTGCGGGATTATAGTCGTGAGAAAGCCTTAAACTAAAAACAACTCGGATTTAAATACCGAGCTGTTTTTGGATATATGCCAGAGCTACTTGTCCCATAATACTTATTGAGGCAGTTCCTACCAACGAAACTTTTTCTTTCACAACTTTCCAAACTTTTGGATCACGAATGTTTTCTAGATACTGATGACCTTCGTAAGTTGGAGATCCTATACACCACATGTAGGGTTTATCAGAAGCGTATTTGACCCATCCATTGATTAATTTAGCATCATCATCGCCCATTCTTGATATAGCGTAAATGATTTCATCTTGAGAATATTTTTCTCTTAAAGAAGATTCATTTATTTCATTTTGAAATGCGCTTTTTCTGAATGGCAAAGTTTCTGAATACAATAAAATATCTCTAATTAAATCAGGTTTTAATTCCATATATTTAGCTCCTTTCTATACAACAATTATATCGCCCTGAACATGGCGTTAAAAGGTTTATTTTTTATACTCTCGTGGTCGTTGCCACGTTAAATATTCGAAGGAGGACCAAATGAAAAGAGAACAATTAAAGGAACTAGGCTTATCAGATGAACAAATTGGCTCAGTCATGGCGTTACATGGAGCAACTGTTAATGAATTGAGTAGTAATGTTGCAGCTGCAGAGCAACAAGTAAATCAATACAAAGAGCAGTTAGATGCCAATCAAACAGAATTAGATAGCCTGAAAAAAGCAGCAGAAGGAAATGAAGAACTAACCACTCAATTGTCAGACCTTCAAGAAAAATACGATCAAGCAAAAGCTGATTCAGAAAGTAAGATTGCTGAAATCAAAAAAACATCCGCAATCGAACTAGCTCTTACTCAAGCAGGCGCTCGTAATATCAAGGCTGCCAAAGCTTTACTTGATAGTGAAAAGCTGGAATTAACAGATGAAGGAATCAAAGGATTAGACGAACAATTAAATACATTGAAGGAAAGTGACGGATATCTCTTTGAAGGAGAAACAACACCGCCACCAAATCCAGATCAGAAGAAAGCAACGTTTCAAGGCAATCCGTCAAACGCTGTCCCTCCTAATGATGAAACAGCGCAAATGATTGCTGCAATGACAAGCGACCTAGTTAAATAAAAGAAAGAAGGAATTTAAAATGCATAAAAATATTTTATCAATGAATCTGCAAATGTTTGCTGATAATGCAACTTTAAACTATGCAGAATCTTACCAACAAGCGCTACAAAAACGTTATTCAGAAAATGGAATTTTATATTCTCAAAAGCTTTGGAATTCCCCATCAAATAACCTGATCAAATGGGCAGGAGCAAAAACTGTTAAGCTTCCTAAACTATTAATTAAAAATGGACGGAAAGATCGAACACGCCGTTCGATTACAGGGGCTAGTGCCAACTACGAAAATCAATGGGAAACTTATGAATTAACAAATGAACGTTACTGGGATACATTGGTAGACCCTTCAGATATTGATGAAACGAACTATGTAACATCTATTGCCAATATCACCAAAGCTTATAATGATCTTGAAAAAATTCCTGAAAAAGACAAACAAATGTTTTCTTCTCTTTACACTTTGAAGAAAGCAAAAGATGGCGGTAAGGGAATCGTAGAACTGGAATTGACAACTGAAAATATTTTGACTCAATTTGATAAAATGATGACCGATATGGATGAAGCCGCAGTTCCAGCTGTTGGACGTTCTTTATATGTGACTCCAACTGTCAGCACTATTCTAAAAAATGCGCAAGGGTTACAACGTACGTTATCAGTACAAAATAACAACGGTGTGATTGATCGAGCAGTAAAACGTTTAGATGAAGTAACGATTGAACCAGCTGTTCCTTCTGCTTACATGAAAACTCTATACGATTTTACTACTGGTGCTGTTGCTGATCCAACTGCACAAACAATCCAAATGATGTTGATTCATATCCCTTGTATGTGTGCACCAGAAAAATACAGTTTTGTTGGTCTAGATAAACCATCTGCCTCAACTGCAGGTAACTACTTGTATTATGAACAATCATATGACGATGTCATTTTGTTTGAAACAAAAACGGATGGAGTATCATTTGTCGTAACACCATCTGCACCCTAATGCGCCCCAAAATCCAACAGGTAAATTTAATGGAGATGGATCAGTATCTGTCTCCTTTGATCCTGTGGAAGGGGCAAAATCATATGTTATCCATTACGCAAACGCTAATGAATCAGATCCACATAAAGCCAAAATGATGGGTTATAGTGAAACTAATAGTTGGACTTTGGCTGCAGAAAATGTTCCATCTTTAGTTGAAGGGGACAAATTTTATTTATACGTACAAACCTTTAACGAACTAGGAGAAGGCTCAAATGAAATAGAAAAAGCTGAGTTTTTAAATGAAAACAAACTTGGATCAGCTTGGAGTGAGCCGATTATTTTAACCAAGGGAGGATCTAATTAATGAAAGCTAAAAAAGCAAATCGAGTCGTTGAAGTTTTTACTGATACGGACAAAGAATTTTATAAAGCCCAAGGCTACGATATTGTAGAACTTGATGCATCAGGTAAAAAATATAATATTGTAGAATCGGCAACAGGTGGAAAAACTTACACAGTGGTTCAATACAACGCACTGCTTGATAAAAATAAGGCGTTGAAGAAAGAAGTTCAGGAACTGAAACAACAACTTCAGCAATTAGAAAACAAAGAAGAACCAGATCGGGAAACTTTGAAAAAAGAATTAGCTGACTTAGGCGTTGAGTTTGCGCCTAACACATCGACTGCTAAACTTGTTGATTTGTTGAATGAAGCTAAAGGCTAAAACTATGAGTTATTTAACGTACGAAGAGTATGAAAAGCTAGGTTTTAGTAAAATTCCTGATCAAAAAACTTTCGATGAATTAGAACCTTATGCTGAACGTCAGATTAATCGTTTGACTGCTGATTTCTACTTGAAAAACGACTTAATTCAAGATTCAAATGAATACAGGGTACAAAAATTTAAATTGGCAATGGCCATCCAAGTGGAATATCTGTTTTTAAATGGTGGGAAAACAACCTTACAAGAAATGCTTAGTGGTACACCAACTAGTGTCAGCATTGGAAGAATGCGAATTGAAGGTGCCAGTGTTGGTTCAGCCACATATGGTAGAACAATGGTTTCATCAGAAGCCTATGCAGAATTAATTTATACAGGACTTCTTTATCGAGGAGTGAATTACAAATGATTCCACAGATGCCAAAAGATTATTGTAATCAGTCCATCATTTTCAGACGAAAAAAAGGAATTGATAAATGGCAAAAGCCGATATTTGATGCTGAGGTTACAATTGAAAATATGATTTTTCAACCTCAAACGATTTATAGTGGTTCAAATAATAATAGAAAAGTGGTAGCTAATGCTATCGCTTTTTTATTTGCTGGAGTATCCACTCCATTTCCTGAAATCACAAAGGAACATGTAGGATCAGAAATCATATTTGAAGGTACAGCCTATACTTTGGTGACTATAGTAGATAATCGAAATCCTTTCAGCAACGAAGTTTATTCGTATGAATTGGAGGTTTTATAATGCTGCATATTGAAGTAGAAAAAAACGGTATAAACAGAAAACTGTCTGTTATGAACATACAAAAGGCTACTGTTTTTATGACTAATCAGATGCACATGGATATGAACTTGTATGCTCCAAAACGTCAAGGCCACCTTCGCAGTGATTCTTATGCACGGGAGAACCATATCATTTATACAGTTCCTTATGCCAAAGCTCAATTCAGAGGTTTGATAGTGACGAAGTCAGGGAAAATTGCGCTAATTAAAAATTACACAACTCCTGGTACAGGAAGAAGATGGGATTTGCGCGCAAAATCTAAGCATATCAATGCATGGCGAAAAGCTTTCGTTGAAGGAGGGAAACTTTAATGGATCTCTTAGAAAGATTAGCTGATTCGATTGATTCAGTAGAAGGAATGCCAATGCCTTGTGTAATTGGATTTCTAGATGGAGAAGACACCCTTTGTATCTATTCTCTTCCAGGAAGTAGAACAATAGAAGAATACTTTGATGGTACAAAAGAAAGAGAAATGCTTTTTGAAGTGGGATTTAATACAAAAGATCAAGAAAAAGCAAATCATACTTTGTGGCTCATTTCTAATCATTTAGATGAGCTCCCATCCTTAGAATCCAGCAATGAAAGTTTTAAATTTATTAGTTCAGAAATAAGTGATACTCCTTTTGCAAGTGAACAAGATAATGAGGGGCTATCTACTTATTTGTTAGATATAAAAATAAACGTGCATCAATTCAAATAATAGGAGGAAACATAATGAAAAATATGTCAAAAACAAATCAACAGCAATTTATGAAAATGCAGTTGCAATTTTTTGCAGGAGAAACAGGGACAGGTGAGGATACCCACAAAGAATTTCTATTGAACTTTAAAAATAAAGTAGAAATTGATGTTTTAGGTCACACAAGTTTGGATGAGATCGAACAAGCGAACTTCGCCGTTCTTGCAGCTGGAATCAGTACTATTACACCTGCAGCGGCAGATACCACTGATGCAACAGCATATTATGATGGCGAAGGTTTCACTGATTCGAGCGTAACAGGTAAAAATATTACTTTTGCTTTATCTGGACATCGAGTATTCGGAGATCCTGCACAAGATTATGTGGCAAAACATTTCTTGTCCATTGGCGATGAATTACGCACGCTTGCACGTTGGACAGATGCAAAAGGAAATAAAGTTCAATCTGTTGTTACTATGACAGCAATCGTTCCATTTGGTGGGGCTGCAAATGCAAAACAAACATTTAGCTTCACATTAGCATTCAACGGAAAGCCGGTCTTAGAAGAAGCGGGGGAGTAATTAGCCCCACAAGCGTAACGCTTAATAAAACAACGTTATCGCTTGTTGCTGGGGCAAATGAAACTCTTACAGCTAACGTTTTACCAGCAAATGCTACGAATAAAAATGTGACATGGTCATCTAGCGATTCAACCATAGCTACGGTTGATACCAAAGGGAAGGTTGTGGCTGTTAAAGCAGGAACAGCTACAATTACTGTAAAAACAGTAGATGGAGATAAAAGTGCTGATTGTGCATTAACTGTTACGACACCCTAAACCGCCCCAAAATCTGACGTTCGAATATGATGCAGAGAAAAAACAGGTTACTGTAACTGCGGACTGTCCAGATGGGGCGACGTCAGCAAAAGCATACAAAGATCATGTCGATTCTGGTGCAGCATATATCGTTGATAGCAAAATCACAAAGACATTTAGTGATATTAAAGATGGCGTCTCTCATATTTACGGCTTAAGTGCTATATATAGCGGTGTAGAGTCAGCTGTTACAGAAAAAGAATATACGGCTATTGTCGAAACCAAAATCTTAACTGTAGATGAATATGTACCAGGTACCAGTACATGGGTAACTGGTACATATCAAGGGACACTGGTGGAAAAAGTAGGTTTATATATTAATGGCGAGCGAATCTATTCTGTGCCTATTGGACAAGCTCAACCACCGAACTTTGAATATTACAGGAAAGATTTGAAAGCTACAGATGCCGTGAAAGTCTACATTGCTGACAAAGACGATAAAGAACTAGATCAAGCAGATGTACCAATCAAACAAGAATAAAGTGAAAGAAGGATGAGACAAATCATCCTTCTTTTTTAGGAGGAAAAACAATGGCAATTAACAATGTAATTGACTTAGATGCAAAATTATCTTTAGAGAAAAATATTCAAATTGCAGGGAAAAAATATACTGTTGTGATTTCTGACGAAATCGATCAAATATTAACAAATCTCAATATTGAGATTCCTGCTCAGTTAGAAACGATGCAAGAACGTGTGGAAAAAATAGAAGATGCCGGCAGTGAGAAGTACAAGAAGTTTGTACAAAAAGAAACAGTAAATATGCGAGATCAATCTATTGAAACACTTGATCAAATTTTAGGAAAAGGCGAAGGAAATCGAATTTATCAACACTATAACTGTAGTACCAAAGCTTTATTTGTAATTATTAATTTATTGCAGGAAGAATTTAGAAATATTATGGTCGAAAGAAAAAAGACCGCCGATAAATATTATAAAAACAAACATAAAAAGAAGTGAGTTAAATGTTTGATTTGGTTGAGGATTTAGAAAACACACTAATCATTGAAGGAGAAGAATATAAATTTGATCTTTCGTTTGATGTAGTAATTAAATTCTATGAATTGTTGGAAGATAAAAATTTAAAATCGTTTGAAAAAATTAATAAAGCTTTTGATTTATTTTATTTTGACAATAAATCTCCAGTTAGTAATTTTACTTTTGAACAGAAGCAATCAGCAATCGAAGAAATAAGCAATTATATACAAAAAAGTCCATATGGAAATAACGATAGTGATCAGGAGTCTGGAGATACTGTGCCAGAAAAACTTTATTCTTATTCTCAAGATGCTGGAGCGATCTATTCTTCATTTTTAGCGGATTACGGCATCGATTTATTAAAAGAAAAAGGGCGAATGCACTTCATCACGTTTAAAACTCTTTTATTTGGATTAAGCGAAAATACTCATTTTCAACGAATTTTATCTATTCGTTCTAGAAGTATTAATGGATTAGAAGGCGAGGCGCTTACGAATCTATTAGAATTACAAGGATATTATGCCCTCGACTCAGAAAAAACAGTAAATAATTTAGATGATCAGCTAGGAAGTATCTTTGAAATGCTAGCTGCTCAAGCAAAAAAGTAGAAAGGAGGTAATTAAAGAATGTCTGCAGATGCGACGATAAATATTGATGTTATGCTCTCAAATTTGCCAAAGTTCAAAAATGACGTTTCTTTAATTGATGATATTTTATCACGATTAGGTATTAATACTGGTGATAAAATGGATGAATCTTTTAAGCAAGGAACAGATAAAATTCAAAAACAAGCAGAAGAAACAAAACAAAAGATTGATGAAACAATTGGAAAGAAGACCGAAACAAAAGTCATTTTAGACGATAACGAATTGTTGAAAGATATCGAGAAAGTAAAAGGTAATTTGGAAGACATTCCTGAAAAAATAAGTACAAAAGTATCCGCTCAAGTTGATGACCAAGAACTTAAAATTCTAGAAGATGACCTAGTTAGTATTCCTTCTAAAACTGAAACAAGAGTAGAAGCAGATACAAGTTCAGCGGTTAGGAACATTGAAAAATTAGAAGAAACTACAGATGAAGCATCAGAAGGGTTTTCTAATTTGCAAGAAATTATTGCAGGTACTTTTATAGGTGAACAAGCTTCAAAAGGATTCGATGCTTTTAAAGAATCATCTTTCAACGTCATTGATCGTGTCACTGATCTTCAAGATGCTAGTAATAAATTGACTAATACATTGGGATTAAATGCGGATCAAACTAACAAATATCGTGATGTTATTAATGATTTTTATAATACTGGTTTTGTAGAATCAATGGACGAAGCTGTTGAAATAGTGGGTTCAGTGAATACACAACTTGGTGATATGCCAGCAGATAAGTTAAAAGAAATATCCCAATATGCGTCTATTTTACAAGATCAGTTTGGTATGGATTTAAATGAATCGTTAAGGGGTATTAATTCCTTGATGACAAATTTTGGTATGTCTTCTGATGAAGCTTTTGATTACATGGTTAAAGGCGCACAAGTTGGTCTAGATAAAACTGACGAACTAGGTGATAACCTAGCAGAATATGGACAAATTTGGTCACAAGCAGGTTTCGATGCCAAAAGTATGTTTTCTATTTTAGATAATGGGCTAAAATCAGGGGCTTACAATCTAGATAAAGTAAACGATTTTGTTAAAGAGTTTACTATTTCTTTGAATGACGGTCGCATCGAAGAGAACTTGGGAAGCTTTTCTAAAGGTACGCAAAAAATATTTAAAGAGTTTAAGAATGGAAAGGCAACTGCTAGCGATGTTTTTCAAAATATCATTAGTGATCTAAAAAATACAAAAAATCAGCAAGAAAAATTAACAACAGCATCAACGATTTGGTCAGCACTTGGTGAAGATAACGCAATGAAAGTAATTGAAAGTTTAGGAAATGTAAATGATACATTCGATAATGTATCTGGAACAGCTAAAAAAACAAAAGAAAATACAGAACAAACTTTCAGTGTACGTTTGAGAAGTGATATTCGAAAAATCACTGACGAGCTGACACCTATGGGCAACAAACTTCTTGATTTAGCAGAAAAAAAACTCCCTAAGCTATCTAATACTGGAAAGAATGTTTTCGGTGATGTATATAACGTTTTAGATAAAACTTTCTCCTATTTAACTAATCATAGTGATGATTTAGTAGAGATTGGTGAAAATGTCAAAGAAATAGGGAAAACTTTTCTCTCAGGTGCATGGGAAGAGGGTAAAAAATTATTTTTTGATATCGCTGATCTTTTTGGATTGGTTGATGATAAATCTAAAGCATTAAAAGATCCACTAGGCGCTATAAATGAAATCATAGGAAAAATAGCAAAACATAAAGATGAAATAGAGTTGTTCGGAAAAGCATTAGTCGTGATGTTTGCTGTTAAAAAAGGCTATGAATTTATAACCATGTTAAAAGAAGCTAGAAAAACCTTATTAGAATTAACTGCCGTCGAAAAAGTCACTGATTTTTTGAGTGGAGGTGGTTTTTCCTTTGGCAAAAAATCAGCTGGAAAAAACATAGCTGGAACTGAGATAGCTCAAACTATAGTTCCAAAATCTGGTACGGGTATCACGGATGAAGTAGTTGAATCTGTTTCAAAATTGGGCGGTTTAGCTAAACTAAGTAAGGGAATAAGTAAAGTTTTGCCTTTTATAGGAGTATTAGCAAGTGCGACTGAATTATTAGGAAAAGGTTCTACGTCTTCAAAACTAGGGGCTTTTGGTGGTTCTTTAGGCGGAAGTGCGGCAGGAGCAGCTATTGGAACTGCTATTTTACCAGGAATTGGAACTGCAATTGGTGCAGGATTGGGTGGACTTGGCGGAACTGAATTAGGTAAAAATCTAGGGAAAGATATTGGCAAAGGATTTAAAAGCTATGCACCTAATTTAACGAACCTTTTGGGAGATATAGGACATGACATAACTAAGAAATTTAACAAAAATGTAGGTTCCAATGCCAAAGAGCTTTCTAAAACTTACACCAAAGAGATGGAAAAACTTAATAAGATAGCTCTTAAAACACCGAAGGGTGATAAAGAATTAAAGAATCAGAAAGCCAAAACGCTTGAAATATTCAAAGATATGTCAGACTCTATACAAAAATATTATAAAAAGAAAGAAAAATCATCTAAAAGTGATTATGATTATTTCGTCAAAAACGGATTAATGACTCAAAAAGAAGCTGACAAAGCCCTAACTAAACAAAAGAAAAATGATGATAAACAGAAAAAGAATCATCAAAAAACTCTCGAGGATATGCAAGTTTATTCTGATAAGCATTATGCCAATTTGGAAAAAATTGAAAAAGGTGGTACCAAAGAACTCCAAGATATCGCAAAAAAATATGGAAAAGATAGCAAAAAGTACAAGAAAGAATTGAACAAAGAGTTAGAAGAAGAGCAAGAAAATTATGCGAAAAACATGAGTAAAGCGCAGTCTAAGTTGAACGAGCAAATTAGCAAAGAAACGAAAATAGCTTCAGGAAAACAGCTAGATATTTTGCAGGATTTGAAAGATCATAAAGGCAAACTCTCTCATGAAGAAATGAAAACTGCTATCTTAAATTCTAAAGAACAACGTGACACGATCATTAAAGATGCCAAAAAAACAGCAAATGATTCAATAAGTGCCGCTGATAAAAAATATAAAGAAACTGTTGAAAAAGCAGACAAAGAACGCTATGAAAATGGCACTATGTCCAAGAAGCAGTATGATGAGGTTGTGAAACAAGCAAAGAAAGAGCGAGATGATGCTGTCGCAGCTGCTACTGAGAAAAGGGATAAATCAATAAAGAAAGCCCAAGAAACCCATAAAGAAGTAGTAGATCAAGCAACCCAACAAGCCGGAGAACATAAAGGTGCTGTTGATGGTGAAACAGGTGAAGTTGTAGGTTCTTGGGATGAAATGAAAACAAACATGGGATCCATTGTTGAAGGTGTCGCACACGGTATTGGCCATTTGATACATGCATTGAACAAAGATTGGGGAAACGACCTTATTAAGTTCAAATTTGGTGCTCATGCAAAAGGTTCTAGTGGATTGACCGAAGACGAAATTGCTCTGGTTGGGGAAGAAGGATTCGAGCTTGCTCATCATCCATCTAAAGGTATTTTCCCTGTTGGTGTTAGCGGTCCAGAAATTCGTCCTCTGCAAGCTGGTACTTCAATCTTACCCCATCATATGTCTAAAGAATTCTTGGCAATGACAAAGGGGCTACCCGCACACAAAGACGGTGTTTGGGGTACTATCACAAATGTGTTTGATTGGGTTAAAGATAAAGCTAAAGATGTATGGTCTTTCGTTTCAGATGGTGCCGGCAAAGCTTATGATACGATTGCTGATAAACTCGGTGTCTCTGACTTTTTAGATAACCTTGGTGATTCAGCTGAATATAAAGTTGCTGCAGGTGGTATCTCCAATATAAAAGATAAGATTATCGAATACGCACAAAACTTCTTTGATAAGTTTAATGAAGAAAATGGAGGCGGCAGTTTCGATGGTGCAATGGCAGATAATGTCTATAAATATTTAGTAGATATTGCAAACCAAGCCGTTAGGAAATTCGGTATGAGCGGGATTACTTCAGGTTACCGACCAGGAGATCCATATTGGCATGGGAAGCATCAAGCGATTGATATTGCTTATCCATCAAGTATGAATGGTTCAAGCAAATATTTTGATCCTGCAAACTGGGTATTTGAGAATTTTGCCGATAAAGTTGGATATGTTATCACACAAGGGAAAGTGCGTGATAGAACTGGACAATCAGGTCAACCAGCAACTGGTTCATGGGAACCATGGCCAGATAATGATCATTACGACCATTTGCATATCACTGGTAAATTAGGATCAGGAGATATTTTCAAAGCAGGAGGCGGTAGTTCTCCAGCTGGTTCGGGGGCAGAAAGATGGCGAAGCCAAGTAATTGAAGCTGCAAAAATGGTCGGATTTCCAACAGATAAAGGGCATATAGACAGAATCATTAGTCAGATTCAAACAGAATCAGGCGGAAATGAGAAAGCTGTTCAAGGTGGTTATACAGATATTAATACCATTACTGGAGACTTAGCAAAGGGATTGATGCAAACAATTAGTGCTACTTTCAATGCTTATAAGATGCCAGGTCATGGCAATATTTTTAATGGATATGATAATATCTTAGCCGGCTTAAGATATATCATGGCTCGATATGGAACAGGTGCTGGCTTCTTTGCAAATATCGGAATGGGACATGGTTATGCTGACGGTGGAGAAATAAATGGTCCTGAATTAGCATGGATTGGGGAAGACCCTGCTTATCCAAAAGAATTTATGATAAATCCTGCTAAACCTTCTGCAGATGACTTGATTATAAAAGCAATCCGCTCGAGGGAACAATTTAGACCTGCTTCAGCAAATAATGTATCAAGCAATTCGAGTGGATTTTTAATAAGCGAAATTTCAGAAAGTTCACTTCAGAAGTTGTCTCAAGCTCTGAATAATCGTCCAGTTAAGGTAATTAGTCATCTAGACGGTAAGAAAGTCAGCCAAAGCGTAGATGAATATACTGGTTCGTCATTAGCAAGAAAACTATATACGAGAGGAAAGAATTTTAATGGAAGATAGAACATCAGTATTCCTTCAATTTAGTACAGGTAAATTTGACTTACTAGCAAATTATCGAATCAAGATTATTGATATTAATATTGGTATGCCTGTACCGAAAAACGAATTTTCTTCTTATGCAGGTTCAGTAGGACAAAAGCTGCTGACACACTCATTTGATTCCTTTCCTATTACTCTTGAATTTGATTATTTTGCAGACAATCTGAATGACCTTATTTTGACTGAAACAGAATTGAGAGAACTATTTAATAAAGAAGCTGAATACTACTTTATCTATACGAAAGAACCTGGTAAAAGATACCCAGTGATTGTTGAGAGTATGACTGTAACCAAAAAGGCATATTTTAAAGGAAATTGTGTTGTATCATTTTCCGCCTATAAAGGATATTCTGAATCAATTGCAACGACTTTATCTGATTTCAGTTTGGATGAGGATTGGCAGTTTTCTCAAGGTCTAGTTTCTGAAGACTTTAGCTATACACACAATACTAGTTTCTTTAAGATTTTTAATGCTGGCAGTTTTGAAATTGATCCGAGAGAGTCAGATTTACGTATTACCCTCGAAGGAGAATCAGAAGGAAATGCGACTATTTTCAACAAGACCACAGGCGATCGTTTCATTTATTATCCTTCTCTCTCAACTAATTTAGGGCAGACGTTAGTTTTGGATGGTGTATACCCAAAATTGAATGGTGTAAGTTGTGGTATTGATACAAACCATGGACTAATCACTTTAGCTGAAGGGGTCAATGAAATCGAAATTCAAAATATTACTAGAGTGAAATCTTCTTGGGATTTCCGTTTCTTGTATAAGTAGGTGATACTTTGAAAAACATATTAATACGTAATTATGAAGAAACAAAAGAGGAAATCCTTATTAACTACGATAAGGATTCTTTTTCTGTCTCGTGGCAACAAAATGAAACGTGGGAGTTATCTGTGACTGTACCAGAGACAAAAAGGAATCAGGTAACTTTTGATTTAATTGACTATGAAAACTATGTTGTTTTTGATGGTCAGCAGTATTCAATCAAGCAGATGAGACCCTATGCTTCTGGTAGCCAAATCTATAAAGATGTAGTAGCAACTCATGTTTATTACACTATTCAAGATGGTTGGCAATATGACACCATATCTGGAACAAAATCAATCAATGATCTTCTGACTCATATTTTTAAAGCTGGAAACCGAGGATTTAGTTGGGAAGTTGTAGATCCCAACAATGTATTTTTAAAAAAGGAACAGGAGAACTTTGGAAATGATAATTATTTAAATCTTATTAATGAAATTTTAGAAGATTACGGTGCAGTTGTGATACCAAACAATAAGCATTTAGTATTTTACCCCATTTCAGAATATGGAAATATAACTGAACAACAAATCCGATATAAATATAATACGGATGAAGTGTCGTTTGATATTGATACTTATGCTTTGAAAACACAAATTAAAGGGTTTGGTAAGAAAAAAGAAGACGACTCGTATTACTTTAATCCAGTCACTTATACCAGCACTTTATCTCAGCGATTTGGTATCAGGATACAAGATCCAATAGAGGATGAACGCTATAAAAATCAAAATAACATGCTTGAATATCTAAAACAGCAGTTACACGACTATCCAGATGTTTCAGGATCCGTAACACTAAAATGGGCCGTATCTCTTAACAAAGGGGATAAGGTTCTTTTTGTTTATGAACCATTGAATATAAGTACCTACATTCAAGTTGTGGGAATTACTGATTATCCAGCTATCCCTAATAAAGCGCCAGAGATTGTATTATCAAATACCAAGAAAACAATCACTTCAATACTGGCAAATCTTGCTAAGAAAGGACTGATGTAGATGGGGCTTGTTAAACTAATATCAAATAATATCGCTTTAAAATGGAAAGAAACATTCAATAAAAACGTTGATTATCTGAACAATCTTGAAAAGAAACTATCTGTTCAAGACAAATCAACGAACAGTCGTATTGATAATCTCGTGCTTCATTCAGGCGGTGATTCTCCTAACGAAGTAGTGGATGCACGTGTAAATAATAAGGGAGAAATCTTTGATACATTACACGGAAGATTATTAGAACATGAAAACCTGTCGGACGAACAAATTAGTGAATTAATTACAAATGCCGCTAGTCAAAAAGCACAAGTAGAGCAATTAAACAAAGCAGTCCAACAAATCATTGGAGGGTATAACGAACCTATCAGTATCTATGTTTCAAAGGATGGAAACGACCAGACTGGAGATGGATCTCAAGAGAAACCATTTCTCACGATTCAAACTGCTGTTAATTCGGTTCCGCTCATTACAACTTCTACTGTCACTATTTGGATTAGTGATGGGGTGTATTTGGAAGACGTACTTGTCAACGGTTTAACGTTTAGAACGTTTGTCATACGTCCTTTAAACGATACCAGCACATTAGACCCTCAAGTATCTGATTGCCCAGTAAAAGTTAGAAGTATTATGTTCGCAACATGTACTGGCTATTGTCAAATCGTCGGAATGCAGATCGTTGATGCTGCAAATTCTCCACTTTTTCAAGGAAGACAGTATGGAATTGTCAATGAACAGAGTGGCTATATGGCTATTAGTCAGTGTAAATTTGCGGAGAATACTAAATCCTTGGCATATAACGCTGTATACGTAGGTGGGACTTCTAAGATGAATATGTATGGTTCAACAACATTCATTAATCAAGACATAGCTGTGCAAGTTCGTTTGCTATCAGAGTTTAGCGTGGGCGACTTGAAGGGTTCAGGCAATAACATTGGGGTGTACGTTGATGCAGCAACTGCTAGATATGCCAAGCCAGCTGCAGGATTTGCGACAACTGAAAACAGAATTATTGGTCGAGGATTGATTATCAACAATGGGCAGGTGTTAAGCTGATGGTTTATAAAATGAATGAATCGATCATTATGATCCAAGCAGAAGCAATTAAGCCCAATGATACGAATGTTGTTTTTTGGTCGCATGATCGAGGAACAGCTAAGCTTCGAATGAAGTTAGTTCGGAAAAACGGCATCCCTCAAAGCTTACCCGAAGGGACGACTGTTCCGATTCGCTTGATATTTAAATCTGCAACAGCAGAAGACGGATATGGAAAACATGACTATCTTGCCACCATTGAAGATCGTGTGAATGGTATTGTGTCTATCGTATTAGAAGATAATATTTTAGGATATGTCGGAAAAGTAGAAGGTAGCGTATATATTGATTTTCCAAACGACCGCTCGTTAGATACAGCTGGTCGTTTTACTTTTGACATCAAACGCAGTCAAATCGATGATAGTACACCAGAACTAGAAGATTATTATTTCAATGGTTTCAGTCAGACCATTGACAAAATCGAAAAAATTCTAGCTGATGGGAAGCAAGAGATTGAACAGAAAATTGCGGAATCTGAAACGCAGATTGAGGCGAAATTAAAAGACACAAACGACAAAATCACGAAAGCCAATCAAGATGTCGCAACTCTCAATACTAATATTGATAAGACAAATGATCGTATTGATCAAACCAATCAGCAAATCGGTGATCTCGGCAAGCTGAAAAAGATGTACTCCAACAGCATCGACTTCGGGGGCTATGATTATTCGGGGAACCCTAATATTGCGCCTAATGTAGGTTTTAATGATTTTTACAACAATGGCTCTCAAACTGGTTACACCGCTAAAGATGGAGTAGACCACATTGCGGTTACAAGAACTGCAGATGCGCCTCCGGCTGGAAAACTATTAAACCTCCGCACATTGTTACCAAACAAAACTTATTCTCTCAGCGTTGATATATGGGCGGATATGGAAGTGCCATCTGGCGCGGTATCTTGTAATATTCGATTAAGAGAGGGAACAGAAGTAAGGTCTGTTTGGGCGCTTATAAACAAACCTGTGGGTACCAATAGAACGACCTATAGCGTTACGTTTACTACAGCTGCTAATTTTGTGACTACAGAAGAGTCTAGAATATCTTTGTGGTTTAATGATTCAGCTGGTGCATGTACAGGTTATTTAGGCTATAACATCAAAATCGAAGAAGGCTCAACAGCCACACCATACCAGCCAAATCTACTCGATGCACCGTATTATTTGAGTAAGGTGGCTTTGGGTGAGGATATTGCTGACCCTACAGTTAAATTTCCAGTCAAGTCTAGTGGTGCAGAAATATATACTGGTACTATGACAGAGCCTTTTGTTGTGGGAGAAACTTACACTGTAACGCTTAAGGGTACTAAACCAGCGGATAAAAATTTTAGATTATTTAACCCAGGCATTGCTGGGTATGGTAATTTGTCACCTGTGGAAGGAGTCACAGATGTGTGGTCATTAACTGTTACAGTAGATAAAGTAGCTGCTGACCCTAGAATAGCTGCCATAAATCAAACCCCAACAGATAATCCTGGCGCATGTCAAATCGACTGGCTCAAGATCGAAAAAGGCAATACTCGAACCCCGAATATTAGTGAGTATAAATACTTCGGTGAAGGCTTGAAAGACAGCAACAATCCGAATGATTACAGTTGGGATATCACACCTGAATATACTGAAAAAGGCTTGAATGATTCTGTGAGCTTAACCGAGCCTGAAACTGTTTTAGGGCTTAAAAACTTTGAGGATGGTTTGCAAATAGCGGGAAAAGAAGTTGCTACAGTTCCAGAAGATACCGGATGGGTAAATCTAACAGCAATCAATGGTCACTCATGGAACAAACAGGGACAAATCAGGAGAATTGGAAAACTAGTAATGTTCCGTGGATCATTAAAAGGTAGCACGCTAAGTACACAAGATTTTTGTACGATTCCAGAAGGATTTAGACCAAGTAATCCAACTGATAATTATGAGTATCAATTCTTGTTACCACCACAAAGTAGCAATACTTTAGACAATGGCGGGATGGCTTATATCCGACCGAACGGCGTTTGCGGTCTACCTTCATTTAGGGGAACAGTCAACTTGTTTTTAGCACCAATTCAATACTATATAGACTAGGAGTGAAATGAATGAAAAACATTTGGAAATACGGGCGTACTGGCGGAGAGTACGCAGGAAAAGTGTTGGATGACATGCTTGTATCCGTTCCTTACACAGATCAGCCACCACTTGAAGGGGTACGTGCTGATGGCGAACCGCTAACGATCGCTGATCAGATGTTTGATCCTAAATTGAACCAATGGATTGTTTTGACGAATGTATTGGATCACAATAAGCTAAATAATCTTGAAGCAGTGTATGAGGCACTGGAACACGAGAATGGCAATCTAAAACAGCTCAATGCTAAACTCATGCTAAACGATGTAGCAATTAAACAGGAAAATACTGCATTGAAAGAAAAAGCTGACAGTTTAGCACAAATCAATTCAAAGACAATGCTTGCTTCGCTTCAAAACAGCAAGGATATTGCAGAAATTAAAGAGCAACTAAATCCAGAATCGGAAGGAGGCGAGTAGCATGTTTAGTTTTAGCGATGTGAAAATGATGTTTGACTGGGGCTGTTTTACAGAAGAACAGGTTCGACAGTTCGTTCCGTTATGTATCACAGATGAAGAAGCGAATGAGATTATTAATAGTGAAGAATAGAAGCGTACTCAAATGAGTACGCTTTTTATTGTGGATGGAAGTGAGGTCAGTAATTTGCATATTGAGCAACAGCACTTAGCAATGGTAGTTACTGCTTTAATTACAGCAGTTGGAACATTTTTAGCAACTAAGTCAACTAACAAAGTGACTTTAGAAAATGAAAACATTAAGAATGCTACTTCATTGTATGAGCAATATAAAGAATTAAATCAGCAACTACAGCAAAAAGTAGACAAACTCGAAGGAAAAGTCGAAAAGCTCCAAGAAAAGTATGAAAAAGAAATCAATTTCTACAAGTTGGAAATTGAAAAATTAGAAGGACAGAACGAACTTTTACAGCGAGAAAATGAAGTATTGAAATTAGAAAATATTAAATTGAAAGAAGGAGTATCGAATGATTAATTGGAAAACTAGATTTAAAAATCCGCAGTTTTGGGTGCCATTTATTTTGTTTTTGTTTAGTACTATCGGATCCGTTGCACATGTGACAGAAGCTGATGTTACAACGTGGAATGGTGTTGTGCAAATTATGAAAAACATCGTGATGAATCCTGCACAATTATTTGCGTTGGTATTTGCCTTATATGGCTATATTGTCGATCCAACAACAAAAGGATTTTCAGATAGTCAGCAAGCTTTAAGTTATAAAAAACCAAAAGATTGGAGAGAAAAACAATGACATTGAATGTAGTAGATTTATCAAATAATAATGGATCAAAAAATATCGTAGATTATCCTGCTGATGCTTATATGTTTAAAGCAACTGAAGGAACAGGGTTTGTTGATTGTTACTGTGATCCTTTTGTGCAACAAGCAGTTAATGCCGGTAAACCTTTTGGAGTTTATCATTTTATTAACGGAGAAGATTGGAAAGCTCAAACTGATTTCTTTTTAAATAATGTCCAAGGGTATATTGGAAAAGGCATTTTAGTACTTGATTATGAGATGTATGGACGACAAGGAACAGGAGTACTTAAACAGATGCTCGATCGTATTCAACAGAAGACGGGTATCAAGGCATTAGTTTATACTTCTGCATCAGTATTATTTGAAGAAGATTTCTCAGAAATTGTTCAAGCTGATTATGGTCTGTGGGTAGCAGCTTATCAATCGGAATTCCCTGCTATTAAGCACTGGCCTAATGCAGTTATGTGGCAATATACTTCAACTCCTTATGATAAAAATTACTTCTATGGTGATGCTAATGCTTGGAATGCTTATGCGAATGCGGGAAAAGGGAAGGATAATGATTCGGCTGATAGTAGTTCTGAAATCCCTACCCCAAGTAAACATGATAATATCATCGCAAAATCGCCAGTTAAAAAGAATGGTAATTATTTAGCTAAACTAGAAGTGTTTAACGAGTTTAGTTTAGGTGTATTTCGTGGCGCCGGTTGGTTGGTTCCTCAAAATGGGGCACAACCTTTTAATCATGGTTATATATTCTTTATGGATGCCGAAAACCCCAAGTTAGAATTGGGGCGTTGTGAATCAAAACGTTTGGTGCGTGAAGACGTAAATAAAGCTTATAAAATTCCAGAAGGTATGCCTTTAGGACTGGATGGAACAATGGACATTAAGAAATTTGCTGGTAGAAAATGTTTTATCAAATTACGCCGAACCAATGAATTAAAAGGCGATGTAATTGATGGACAAACTATCGATATCGATTTTCCAGAATATGTATTGACAATACCTAAACGATAATATGCTTTTCTTCTTGTAAAAAGACCTCAATCAATTATTCTGGACTGAGGTCTTTTTTCAATTTTCTAAAAAATTAAAGTAAATAATA
Organism: Enterococcus sp. 3G1_DIV0629; assembly: GCF_002141285.1. Classification (NCBI taxonomy): domain Bacteria; kingdom Bacillati; phylum Bacillota; class Bacilli; order Lactobacillales; family Enterococcaceae; genus Enterococcus; species Enterococcus sp. 3G1_DIV0629. The sequence goes on from NZ_NGLI01000001.1 coordinate 647,695, forward strand.
GACTAAAAAATAACCATGTGAGATAATGAGCATAGAAAAAAGCTTCAGATACTCCCTCACCCTAGAGTCTTTCCCCAAAAAGATAAGTATCTGAAGCTTTTTTCTTTTTATGACTTGGAAATAATAGCATAAAATAATATATTTTACAAAGAATAAGTATAATCTAGTTTTTTGCTATTAAATGTGTAATAATAAATATGCCATCACAACAAAAAGAATGGAATACCATCACTTAGCACACCTAGACTATGTGCATTCTTTTGTTTAGCAGGAGTTGTGATGGTACTCTGTACCCTTAGCTCAGTTGGTCAGAGTAGACAGCTCATAACCGTTCGGTTGTAGGTTCGAGTCCTACAGGGTACATACTATAGTAATTAAGTTAGTTCTGTGTTAAAATTACTTAGAAGAGTATTCATGTAAATAAAAGCTTTCTTCAGCCACCTTCGGGTGGTTATTTTTTTATACACAATCTTATGTCTATTTCCTTCATAAGTTATGATGACATCTGTTCAGAGCTACTCGAAAGAATAGCTTTTTAGTATTGATTTTTTATAGGATGAGATTATAATAATCGTAATAGCTGATGAATCAATTTCCCAATCTTTTTACGCATTTAAACAGCGAAGCGTCTTCGGACGCTTCTTTTTTGTACTACAATCAATATTTATATTTGGATTACCTCTAGATAATTTCTTTATATAAAAAACGACTCATAATGAGTCGTTTAATAGATCAGAGTAATAAGTCATTGATTTCTTTAAATTCTTTATCAAGTTCTTTTTCATCATATTTTTCATATTTATCAGCTTCATGAAGAACTTTTTTAATTTCGTGAATAGCCTTTCGTTCAACTAACCATTTTTTTAGGTTATGTTTTTTTTCTGGATTTTCAGATAACGTATCAAGTTCGTCTAACTCTTTATCCAGTTTATTGACAACAGAAACAATTTTGTTTACAACTTTTTCTTCTTTGTTTTCTAAATTTGACATTTATCTTCACGTCCTTTTTATTTGATAATTTAAGTATAGAACTTTGATATAGTTTATACAAATAGAAACGCTTCTTCGTGTATTCTGTGCTTTTCTTTTGGAATGAGGAAAACTTTGGAGTAATATGAACGTGGACAGAACAATATTTAGGAGGAATAAACTATGTGTACGTCTATTACTTATGTAACAAGTGATCATTATTTTGGAAGGAATTTTGATTATGAAATATCTTACAATGAAGTAGTCACTGTTACTCCAAGAAATTATAAGTTGAATTTTCGAAAGGTAAATGATTTGGATACTCATTATGCAATGATTGGTATTGCCGCTGGTATAGCTGACTACCCTCTTTATTACGATGCGACAAATGAAAAAGGATTGAGTATGGCTGGGCTAAATTTTTCTGGGTATGCTGATTATAAAGAAATACAAGAAGGGAAAGACAATGTATCTCCTTTTGAATTTATTCCTTGGATTTTAGGACAATGCTCAACAGTAGGAGAAGCTAAAAAATTGTTAAAAAATATCAATTTAGCAAATATAAATTATAGTGATGAACTTCCTTTATCCCCTTTACATTGGCTATTAGCTGATAAAGAAAAATCAATTGTCATTGAAAGTATGAAAGATGGACTTCATATATATGATAACCCTGTGGGTGTTCTTACCAATAATCCTTCATTTGACTATCAATTATTTAATTTAAACAATTATCGTGTCTTATCGAGTGAAACTCCTAAAAATAATTTTTCAAATCAAATAAGTTTGAATGCCTATAGCCGCGGTATGGGAGGGATAGGATTGCCTGGAGATTTGTCCTCAGTTTCTCGTTTTGTTAAAGCGACTTTTACGAAGCTGAACTCTGTATCTGGAGATTCAGAGTCAGAAAGTATTAGTCAATTTTTCCATATCTTAGGTTCAGTAGAACAACAAAAAGGTTTGTGTGATGTTGGTGATGGAAAATATGAATATACAATTTATTCTTCTTGTTGCAATGTTGACAAAGGAATCTATTATTATCGGACATATGAGGACAGCCAAATTACTGCAATTGATATGAATAAAGAAGACTTAGATAGTCATAAGTTAATTAGTTATCCAATTATAGAAAAACAACAAATTAAATATATAAATTAGTTAGTATGTTGTGGTTGAGTATTTAATATAGATATAATACAAAAAGGCAAAGATATTTTCAAAACATTTTTTCTTGATGTGATATCCTTGTCTTTTTTGTAATGTTTTTAACTTATTGCTTTTGCAAAATTTATTTACCTGTTTTCTGGATCAACGATAGTGTATATTATGCTATTCTTTTTTGGATTTTAGGACGTTTAAAGAGGCACTTTTTTACATAACTTAATCCATAGACCTTTTAAGTATGCTGTGAGATAATAATAAAGAAGAGTTTAAAGCGCACCCCAAACCACTTCCCCATAAGTGTATTACGCTTTAAACTCTTTTATATTTGAATTCACTAAGAAGCATACCATATTTTTGAAAAAAAGTGAGAAAAAAGGCTTATAATTAGGATTTAGAGTAATTAATTAGATGTTTATTTTATAGGACTGATACTATAGATTACAAATAGTATCGTATTTCGCAATCTTAAAATTATCTTCTTACTATAAATAAGATAATAAAATTTGTATTTGTCCTTTTTAGGTAACTTATTTTAATCTATATACCTTTCTGGATCAACGAAAGTATACTTTATATAGTCATAACGCCGATGATCGCTCCGTGCGTCTGGCACGTCAGTCACGATATCAAACAAAAAATATACATCTTTCTTCATTCTAGTTTTCGCAGCAGGAATTTTAAAGTAGTTCTTATTAGAATAGTAGAGATTGATTAATAAGCTATCTTCGATTGCTAAAAAGAAAACTTCTGAATCCCACACCTTATAAAAATCTTTGACAAATCTATTCGAAGGATCAAATTTAAACCATAATTGTGTTTTTCCTTCCATTAACATATAAAGTTCACCTCAAAAAGAGTATACGAACAAACGTTCCTATTGTAAACCCTAAAATAGATTTTCCTGAATATGTATTGACAATATCTAAACGATAATATGCATTTCTTTTTATAAAAAGACCCCAGACAATTAAATTTGGTTGAGGACTTTTTTCGTTCTTCTATTAATTTTTCTAACTCCTGTTTCAATATACATATAAAAAAGTAAAAATAATAGAAAAACTAGTGATAGTTTTGGTGATAGTGATATTAAAAATCAGAAAAAATAGAAAAAGCAGGAGATAGATAAAATGCTGATATTTCAGCGTTTTATAACGGTATAAAAGAGAAAAAAAGTAAAAAATGTATATATGATATAAGAAAAACATGTTCGCACTTCTAGGCAAACCAGGCTTTGAAGACCTTGCGAAAGAATTGAACGAACGCCTTTAAAATAAGGGGTTTTCGCTAGATTTAAAAAATCAGTGATAGAAACATGTTCGCTTCAAAATGAAAACTGGTACCCATTTAGGTACATAACACATATTAGCACCGTTTATTCGGAAAAAGGGGGATGTGACAAGAATTTTGTCACATCCCCTTGTTTGTATGGGAATCGATTCATTGCCTTGTTCTTTGGTTAAGGACTGGAAGAACAGGAAAGTGACTTCGAAGACCAATTCTATTTTTTTGTTTTCTAAAATCGACAAACAAAAAAGCACTCAAATCGAGTGCTTTTTTACGATAGTTTCTTAATCTTAAGATAGCCCTAATTTGTCTTTTATAGATGAAGGTACTTTATCGCTAGTGATTACTTTTTTCTCTATAATTCGCTTTTCGCTTGCTTTCAACTGCAAGATCGTTCCTTCAGGATAAGCAGAACCATTAGCAGAGTCGCCAGAAGTAATGACATCAAAATCCAATTGTCTTTTTTCACCGTTTTCAGCATACGCATCTACGTTATATTTAAACCCTTTTCCAATTACTTCTCCATTATCTGCTTTAATATCAGTTTCTGCAGGCATTGGTGCTTTGATTACTGCATAATAATCTTTTCCTACATAAGTAGACTGATAGTATTCCCAGCCTTTCCAACCTATAAAAGCAATCAATACGATAACGATCAACCCTAAAATTTTTTTCATGAAAATTCTCCTTTTTTATTTTTATTCTATAGAATATTATACAGATCATAACAAAATATCATCATCGAAACAGCTAACAATATTGTCATAAAAAGCGACGATAATTGATATTAAAACTTATATTTTTATTTAGGTCAAGAGGTAATGACAGATATAATGACCAAATGTATGTAAAAAATACAAAAAGACGTCTGTCGCGGATCACCGTTACAAACGTCTTTTATTGATTTTCCGAGATCTCATCAGTCGCCATTTGGAATGGGTCACTCCTTATCTAGATTCATTTAATGCTCGGACTGCTTGTTCAATTGTAATACCAAACGCAACGTTATTTTCGTTTTGTGCATCAATCGCCATAAAACGGTTAGAAGTTGTATCAAAGGCTACGCGGTATTGCATATTTGTTTTTGTAAACGTCATAAAATTCATCTCCTTTGTAATGTAATTCAGTTCTTGAAAGTTTCCTTTAAACTTTCGAACCTGTAACAAGTTTAGCATCGTCCGTTTTTTCATGCAATTAAAAAGCATTTATCACTTTTCTTGTTTACTTTTTCTTAAATCAATCAGCTGTTTTCTTTCAAGCCAATAAGTAGTCCAACCATCAACGTTACAAAGACTATTGCTTGGATATAGATCATATGCTCACCCCCTTGTAAATAATTTAGCAGGATAATGAAAAGAACACACGAACAACATAAGAATATAAACAAACGTTTTTGTCACAACATCTAGAATTATGATAAGAAAATAGTTATCTAAAAAGTAAAAAATAAATCAAATAAAAATAAAAAAGCGGAATAAAACGTTTTCAAATGGAGGGAGATTTGTTATTATAAAATAAAGAAAAACAAAGAAAAGAGGGAATGAAATGGTAAAAGCAGAAGTAGGAAGAACTTATATATGCAAACCGATTGGCGTATCTCACGAACTAATCGGCTGTATTGAACGTACATATAACAACACGGCTGTCGTGTATGTTGAAAGTTATGACCAACGAGACCATCCAATCATCCATGAAAGCAAGTACCGCATGCTCGTAAAATTCTGTGATATTAGTGCACCTGCTGAATTGGTTTCTTAAACAGTATTTTTGAGAATTCGCAAGAACTCCCTTATAATATAAATAAAGACAGAAGGGAGCGAGAAGATATGCCAAAAAGAAAAAGTTCAGGGAAAATGGGAATTATTCTTGCAGTGATCTCTGCAATTCCTGCTATTTTAGCTATTGTTCGTGCGATGAAGGAATCAAGAGAAAGTTAAGGACACGTTATGAATGTCAAACAAAAAACGCATATACCTGCGATAGCAGGTCATGCGTTTTTTGTTGTATAAAGGCTTATTTCATCAACTATTTTTGATTAGCCAACACCCAAAACAAAATTTAGTAGCTTGTCTGAATAAGTGATTTCTTCATCTGTTTGTTTCACACTTTCATTTAGTAGTCCCATCTCATCGGTTATGATACCATCCACACCATAAAACATCATGCGACTCATAGCATCTGAATCGTTGATTGTCCATACATATACTTTTTTTCCATCTTGATGGGCAGAATTAATGAAGTTACGATTGATCGTACTATACTCCATTGTCAAAAAATCAGCAGGCGTCACAGGAGGTCCAACGATATTGAAAGGCAAGATATAGCCCACATAAAAGTTTGGTTCTGCTTCTTTTAAATCAGAAACAGTTTGGTACGTCAAACTTTGCAAAATATGATGATTCTCTAAGATCGCTTTGCGGTATTTCTGAACAAATCGTTCGACCAGGTCATCCGAATCTTTTTTAGAGGTCTTGATCTCAATAAGTAATTTTTGGTTCAATTCATGCGCTTTTTCTAAATAAGAATCAAAAGAACACACAGGGGCTTGGAACCCATTTTCAGTAACCGTAAGATTTGTCAATTCTTTCAATGTCAAATCCTGTGGTGTTCGATTTACCCCTGTTAAGTGACGAAGATTTGCATCATGCATCACTACGAAACGGCCATCTTTTGTTTCCTGCACATCCATCTCTATATAATCAGGATGATAGTCTCTGCTTGTTTTTTCAAGTGCTTCTAAAGTATTTTGCGCCCCATTTTGCGTACTTACACCTCTGTGAGATACAGTCACTGGTTTTGTCTGAACTGCCGAAGTCAGATAATCCATATTGTAAAGACAAACGCCAATACCGAAAAAAACTGCAAAAAGGGTCAAACCAGTGTTTTTCAGCGCAGATAAACGCACGTTGGGTGTTTGCGGCGTAAACCACTTGGGAATCTCTGGTAAGAAACCTTCGTCATCCATGAAATCAACGATGATATAAAAAATTCCTACAGTAGACATCACGATATTGAATAATAAAATTCCTTGTAAAAGCGTCATCGCAAATACAGCGCTGATCAATGCGTAATTCGGGAAAAATTCTTCAACAACACTTTGTGCCAAAATAACAACGATATATCCTAAAGAAGAAAGAAGTAAAATTGTACCGCCAATCACGATAAATTGCCCCATGATGGCAAAAAGACGTGATTTGGTCAGCAACCAGCTTTCTCGAATGGATGCTCGAAAAGGTCGATCTCGTAAAATCATTTCAGGTAAAGCGAAAATCAAACGAATCCCAATATAGCCAAGAAAAATGTAAACGAGTAAAAAGGAACTGACGACGATCCAGCGGTTAGCAAAAATAAAATCCATGATAAAAGCAGGGATTTTTATTTTTGACAGTAAATCAGAATTGAAACTTAACCCGCTGATCGGTAGAATCAATAAAAAATAAGCAAGAAAAAACAAAAAAGTAATAGGTCTCACTTTCTTCAGTTGAAGTATCGTCAAGTGCAAGAGCTGCTTTAAAGAAACCGGTTCTTTCTTTTTAATAAAAAAGACGCTCATCAAAAGAAATGCAAATTCGAAATAAACCAATAGTAAAATCGTCAGTAAAACGGCGATTAACGACAGCAGAACTCCAGGATGCTGAGAGAAAATCAAAGGAATATTGTCATAAGACAAATAGTCAATCGCTCCTCGGTGCAAAATAAAACGAGTCGTACTGCTCAATAAGGGTAAACAAATAAATAAAATAAAGCCATGCATCAGCAAGACATCACGGAAATAAGCTTGTGTTCCTTTCAAAAAATCCCACGCGTTGCCTAAGCTACGTTTCAAATAATTCATCCTATCACCTACTTTCACATTGTAGCGCAAATCCAATGAAAAAGGAAAGGGCGCAATGTATCTTGCAGACCCTTTCCCAGAATTAACATTGGTAATCAATCAATAACTGATTTTGCAAAATAAATATTAACCAAGAAGACCACTTAGATATTGTCCTCCATAAATCAAAGCCATACTATATAAGAAAATCGATAGTGGTTTAGCAATCAAAATAATCAGTGTATATCGCTTCACTGAAATGTTTGTCAATCCAGCCATCAAACATAACGCATCGTCCGGAGCAACCGGAAGAAAAATAGCTAGAGCAAACAGCTTCTCAAAGCGGTTTTGATTGTCTAACCAGCCAATATATTTGTTATAGGTCTTATCGCTGATCATGGAAAGAATGAATGGTTTTCCGTAACGTCTTCCTAGAAGAAAAATAATAATCGAACCAATACAGATTCCAACATAGTTGTAAATAAAGCCAGCATAAGGACCAAATATCAGGACACCCGCTGCAGTACTGATTCCTCCAGGAATGATTGGAATAACCACTTGCAAGATTTGGATGAAGATAAAAATGACCGGACCTAAAATGATCGAATCACCTACTAATCCTCTTAAAGCATTCAAATCTTTGAAAACACCTAAATTAATAAAATAAATCGTCAGTGCGATTGATAGACCTAATCCGATAATAGAAATGAAATTTATCAGTTTTCGAGAGGCAGCAATATTCATTATTCATCAACTCCTTAGAGGTTCTTTGATATCTATACTTTACTAGAAAAGCAACTGTCTGCGCCACTTTTTAAGATGACAGAAAACAAACAATTTTGTAAGTTCATCATACGTTCATTATAAGTATAAAAGAATAATCTCAAAAAAACATCCAACTAAAGACTTATTTAATATCTTGTTTTTTCAAAAAATAGAAAAAAGATAGAAAACGTTAACAATTATGCTTGGAAAGCATACTGATGGAATAAACTAAGCATTGGACAGGTTAAAAAATGGGGCTTAAAATAAAATGCGAAGAAACAATAGATAAGGATGAAGGCTAAGAACAGTGTTTGAATCACCTAGCAATCACGAACGGAGGAAATAAAAAAATGGCAGAAAAACAAACCGCAGGAAGAGATCAATTGGGGGAGTTTGCACCAAAATTTGCAGAATTGAATGACGATGTTTTATTTGGACAAGTATGGTCAAGAGAAGAATTATCTCCTCATCAGCGTAGTATCATCACCCTATCTGCTTTAATATCAGGAGGGAATTTTGAACAATTGCCGGCTCATCTGAAAATTGGCAAGCAAAATGGCATTACTAGTGAAGAAATAGCAGAAATCATTACCCATTTAGCTTTTTATGTAGGGTGGCCAAAAGCTTGGTCGGCTTTTAGTTTAGCAAAAGAAATCTATCTAGAAGAAAATAGCGAAGATAAGAAAGAGGCGTAAATGATGACAAAACACGAAGAAATACAAAAAGGCGTGATTTTTCCAGCAGGTGAAAAAAACGAAGCATACGCTCAAGTATTTACCGGGCAAAGCTATCTGAATATGTTAGTAAACGATCCCGAAGTTTCTGTTGGTGTAGGTAATGTAACTTTCGAACCAGGCTGTCGCAATCACTGGCATGTCCATACAGACGGCTATCAAATCTTACTTGTGACCGGAGGAGAAGGCTGGTATCAGGAAGAAGGAAAGCCAGCAAGACGATTAATGGCTGGAGATGTCGTCGTAACGCACAAAGGGATTAAACATTGGCATGGTGCGACAAAAGATAGTTGGTTTGAACATTTGGCGATCACTGCTGGTAATTCAGAGTTTTTAGAACCTGTAACAGATGAACTATACGAAGGATTGGAAAATCAATAATATCAAGCTTAGAACAGCTCCTAAAAGTAGATTTTTAATCGAACTTTCAGGAGCTGTTTTAGGTGGATGAAGCTGTTTTGTAAAATAGGCTAATAATAGGGGCGAGGAGAAGCACGCCGGAAAATCTTGATATTGATAATCGGCTGGGCATACATGATTTCCACATCGTCAATCAAACTACCTAGCAGATGATAATCTTCCCGATCATGTCGAGGATTACCTAATAGCTCCTGATAGTAGATTTCCATGCTTGGGTCTCGAGGATTGTTCAGCAAATCAGCAAGTACATCTAGATCTTCTGGCTGAGTTTCTGTTGTGCCCTGTATTTCTATGAAAAGTCCCTCCTCAGCAAATTCTACGCCAATACGTATTTCAGTTATTTCGTGGGAATATAGATAAGTAAGAAGCTCATCGATGATTCTTTTTGATAATTCTTTTTCCAAGTGTCTTTTTTTCCTTTCTGACAGCAGTAAAGTTATCTAGTATCGGTACAAGGATACCTGCAACGAATCCAGTTGAAAAACCACTGTTATATAAATTGAGTCCTCCGTGCAAAGTGCTGACGTTATGGACAAGAGCAATATGTAACATACCAGCTATTACACCGTAAAAACTGCCGTAAAAACCGCTTATGGGCGCGAGACCTGTCCCAAACACAGCGGCAACGAGCATGCCGGTGCTGGTGATCTCATGAAACGTCCCAAACAAAGAAGCAAGAAAGATTCCGACTAGTATCGGAAAACTGTTTTTTAAATGACAACCAAAAGCACTGAAACCAACCGCAGATAAAATAGCACCGATGACAGGACCATTTAACTTACCACCAACCAGCAAAACATAAGAAGAAAGCATTAGACCAACTAGCCCCATGTTGATCAAAGTAGCACCGATACCAGAATTAGCAATGAAATCAGTTGTCAGTTTTCCAGATGAATCGAAAATCTCTCGAATACCCGAAAGTCGAAAGGAATTATAATAGAAACCAAAACCGACTGTCAGCAAAAAAAAGCCGAAAATGATCCAGACGAGAGGGGAATGATATTCATTGGAAACCAATGTATTCTCGACGATCGAGTAGCTGAACAATCGCAAAACAGCAGTAAAAGCCATGGCAATCAAGCCTGAGGTAAATCCAATATTATAAAGCGTGAACCCGCGATGGAAAACTAAAGTTTGAGCAGCTAATGGCGGAAGAAGAAGACCAATTGCTATACCGGCCAAATTGCCCAGTAGAACACCTACTAGCAAAGGAAAGCGCATACCGAAAGTAATGTAACTAACGACCGGCGACAATGCGCTGCCGAACAGTCCTATCATAATATACTGAGAAAAAGGTTTATTGACAAATACAGCATACAGGTATACACCTAAAATGATCGAGATCGAATTATAAAGGTTTTTGCCAAAAAAAGAAAAACCGGTAACTGTTAAAATCGAAGCGAATAAGGGGCCATTTAAAATCACCTTTTGCCGGTAAGCCAAAAGCACAGAAAGTAAGGTCAAGATCCCAACGTTTATAAATGCGCTTCCAAAACCACCCAAAGCAAAATAATCTGTCAGAAGATTGCTTGGCGAGGTAAGAATAGTCAGTAGTCCACTCCAATTAGCAGCAGGTGTACCAGAAACTAAGCCAATAAAAAGAAAAAAAGCACCTGTAAAACTAAGATAAAAATATTTTCTTTTCTGTGAAACGATTCTTTTTTGAGGATGAATATAAATAACGTCAGTTTCGTTTTCCATTACACACCTTCTTTTTCGTTTTCTTTAACTATAACTTGAAATGAAAGATTTGGTCAACTATCATTTAGGTTAAAACTAAAAATGTAAGGGAACCCAGTGAATTTAACCAAATTTTTTTAATTTTGCAAAAAAAGTTAAAGAAGACTGAGAAAAAAATTTAAAATATAACGTTTTGAGTAAAATGTTTGCAAAAAATACTAAAAATAGGGTACAATAAAACAACATATACTGCAGTAAAGAAGTGGGGGAGTTTTAATGAGAAGAAAAGTCTATACCAAGGATCAAATTCTAAAAGCTGCTTATGATGTTGTTGCAAAGGAAGGGTTTAAAGGATTTACTGCGAGAAACATTGCGAAAAAGATGGGGATTTCGACTCAGCCAATTTATCTTGAATTCAAAAACATGGAAGATTTGAAAAATACGTTATTGGATTCAATCTTTGAACAACTAAAAGAAGATGTTTTCCCTATTGAGCGCACGGGTGATAAAATCATTGATCTCGGTTTGAACTATATCTACTTTGCAAAGAAACATCATAGTCTTTACATGGCATTGTACATTGATGAACATGGGGACGGAAAGAAAATGCATGATTTTTCTTACAACTATTTCCGTGAAATAGTCAAAGAAGATGAAAGATACAATCAATTATCGGATGATTATATCGATGCCTTGCATACTGGTACATGGGTAGCGGTGACTGGCTTAGCATCATTGATGTCATCAAACATCATGCATCCAACAGAAGAACAAATCATCGCACTGATCAAACGGACAATTGACTCGATTTTAGCACTAGATAATCCTGAAACAATCAGATAGTGTTCTATCATTATGAATTTGATCGGTAAGTCCGTTGGCTGTAAACTGTCAATGGACTTTTTTTGTAAAAAAACGGTTTCTGTTATTTATCTGTTAGAAATAGGCTTGACATTTCGTGGAAAAAGTTTAAAAATAGTACTTACGGAAGGTTGGCAGAGTGGTAATGCACCGGACTCGAAATCCGGCGAACCGCAGTAATGTGGTGCACGGGTTCAAATCCCGTACCTTCCTTATATATCAACGATTAGACACGATTTCGATCGTGTCTTTTTTGTTGTATTTTTAGCCCAAAATATTTTTTGACTCCCTCTGAGTACGATCTTTCATACATGCTAGGAAATAAATCTCCTTGGACTTTTCTTTTGATATAAAAATACCAGATGTAAGATAAAAGTGTAAAAACGATTTGGTTTAGGGGAAAAGCGATGTGCATCGCGATCACTTATGCAACGAAAGACCATTATTTTGGAAGGAATTTTGATTATGAGTTTTCTTATAATGAAGTAGTTACTATCATTCCAAGAAATTATAATTTCAATTCAACTATGTCAATGAGCGAATGAAGAGCTCTCTTTGGCTGCGTATTTTCTTATATAGTCATAATTAGACACGATCTTTCGGTCGTGTCTTTTTGTCTGGAGGCTATTTTTTGAACAGCATCCAATAATATTTTTTTAACACGAAGAGAATAAGATAGCCTCAAAAAAGAAAACATGGTAAATTAGATATTGGGACTTTATTTTCTGTAAAAACAGAAACTTTCATCTTTTGTTTTCACGTGACGAAACTGTAAGAGAGAAAATATTCGTCCGCTATTTATTCTATGATAAGATGCATATGGATGAAATAAACAGTAATTTTATATTAGGATGTGAAAGTTAAATGTGCGGTATTGTAGGTTTTGTTAACGACAAGGACAACAAAAAAACAATTATTAATACAATGATGGATCGAATCGTTCACCGTGGACCTAATAGTTCAGGTGAATATATCGATAAACACGTTGCTTTAGGATTCAGAAGATTAAGTATTATTGACTTAGAGGGCGGTACTCAGCCTATTTACAATGAAGATCGAACAAAGATCATTATTTTTAATGGCGAAATCTATAATTATCAGCCTTTGAGAGAAGAATTGATTGCAGCTGGTCACGTTTTTCAAACACATGCAGATACAGAAGTCCTTTTGCATGGTTACGAAGAATGGGGAACAGAATTATTGCAAAAAATCCGCGGAATGTTTGCTTTTGCTATTTGGGATAATGAAAAAAATGAGTTATTCGGCGCGAGAGACCATTTTGGGATCAAACCATACTATTATGCAGAAATGAACGGAACATTTATGTTTGGTTCAGAAATCAAAAGTTTTTTGCCTCATCCTGATTTTAATAAAGAATTGAATAAAGAAGCATTGAAACCTTATATGACTTTCCAATATTCTCCATTAAACGGTGAAACCTTTTTCAAAGGTGTCTATCGTTTGCCTGAAGGCCATTATTATACGTATAAAGACGGAAAACTGGACATTCAACAATATTGGGATGCTGATTTTGAAACAAAAGAAACGCATTCTCGACAAGAATGGATCGAAAAAATCGACGAAACTGTCCAAGCTTCTATTGAAGCACATACAATCAGCGATGTAGAAGTTGGTTCTTTCTTATCCAGCGGGGTCGATTCCAGTTATGTAACCTCTGTATTGAAACCAGATCATTCTTTCTCAATCGGGTTTGATGATAAAACCTATAATGAAGCGATTGAAGCTAGAAAACTAACAGAATTATTGGACTTAGACAATACGGCAGCTGTAATTGACGGAGACATGTCTTTTAAAGCATTCCCATTGATCCAGTATCACTTAGATGAACCAGACTCAAATCCTTCTTGCGTGCCGTTGTACTTTTTAGCAAATCTCGCTTCACAAAGTGTACGGGTGGTTCAATCAGGAGAAGGGGCAGATGAACTATTTGCGGGCTACCAAACGTATGGATTCCACACGAATTCAAAATTTATCCGTGTGATTGCTCAAGGATTGAAAAAATTGCCAAAAGGAACGCGCTATAATTTAGGACGTAAAATCGGAAAAATGAAAAATTTCCATGGACGTATCCATTTATATGAATCACTTGCGCCTGCAAAAGAATATTTTATCGGGCATGCTCGAGTGTTCGAAGAATCAGAAGCATCAGAAGTGTTGACGCCAAAATATCAAACAGCGCCGTCTGTGAATGAAATAATGACTGTTCATTACGAGAAAACAGAAGGAATCAAAGATGAAGTCAATAAGATGCAATACGTCGATCTTCATCAATGGATGCCAAAAGATATTTTGTTGAAGGCAGATAAACTTTCTATGGCAAGTTCTCTAGAAGTCCGAGTACCTTTACTGGATATCGAAGTCATGAAATTGGCTCAACAAATACCAAGTAAGTTCTTGTTGAATCAAAACAATACAAAAGATATTTTCAGACAAGCTGCGAACAAACATCTTCCAGAAGAGTGGTCGAATCGGGTGAAATTAGGATTCCCCGTGCCAATCAAAGCTTGGTTGAAAGAAGAACACGGCTACGAACAAGTCAAAGCATTATTCGAAGCAGATTTTGCAAAAGAATTTTTTGATCAAGAAAAAATCATGAAGTTGCTAGATGACCATCACGAAGGACGTAAAGAAGAACAACGTAAAATCTGGACGATCTTCAGTTTCTTGACATGGTATAAAGTTTACTTTGTCGATGAAACGATTCCGCAAGCAGAAGCAATCGACTATGTGACTGTTTGATAAAAAAGAAACAACAATATGAGAAGAAGCATAGAAGCATGTGAGATGATCTCCTTGTTTCTATGCTTCTTTTTAAGTGCTCAGTAACTGATTTCTTTTTCTTTTGTCCCATCTTTTTTATAGATGATCAAAGTTGATTGTTTGTTTTGAGCTACTTGCTTTCCTTTTTCGATTGCTTCTTTTTTTGTATCAAAATGGTTGCTTGCCTTTTTTGCCCCTTTAGATTTCACGATCCATTGTTCTTCCTCATATTCTACGATCACATCTGAATCAAGAAGTTTTCCGGCACGAGGATTCGTATCGTGTTCATCCGTCTTGCTTGGATTTTTTTCTTTTTCGAAGGTTCGTTTTTCTGATTCACTAGCATCTTCATACCATTTTTTTGCTTGATCAATGGCAATTGGGATCGCACGGCTATCAGGGTACCCTTCATCTAATAATGCATTTGCGATGTCGATTGCTTTTTTTCTTGTCAATTTATCTAAGTTTTTCATTGATGCAGGAAAGTCCTTCATGTTCCATGGCATATTAGTATCCCCCTTTATTAAAAAACATAATCTATATAAACAAGTGTAAGGGTATTTATACAAAAAGAAAAAGATTTTGTTTGAGAAGTAAAACCGTTGTATTTATCGTCAAGTAGTTTTACTTAACAAAATCGTGAAAAACACTAGCAATCTAGAAAAAATCATGGTAAGATAATCAAGTCTGAGAGTCATCTTAGAGGATTCTTGTAAAAATGGGAGGGAAAAACATGCGCGTAAACATCACTTTAGAGTGTACTTCTTGTAAAGAACGTAACTACCTAACAAGCAAAAACAAACGTAACAATCCTGATCGTTTGGAAAAACAAAAATATTGCCCACGCGAACGCAAAGTTACTTTGCACCGTGAAACAAAATAATGTTTTTAAAGTTCTCAATTCCTTGCTGGTCAAAGAATTGAGACTTTTTTTATCTCAAACCATCTAAAATCATAAGGAGCGGATGATATGTTTATTTCAATGTGGGCACAAGATAGAAATGGTCTGATCGGCAAAAATGGATTGCTACCGTGGCGATTGCCAAATGACATGCGTTTTTTTCGTGAACATACAATGGATCGAATCTTAGTGATGGGAAGAAAGACCTATGAAGGAATGGGCGATCTCTCACTTCCTTATCGCCATATCATCGTATTGACAACGCAACCGAACTTTCGCACGAAAGAAAATGCAGAAGCGATGCATTCAATCGATGAACTTTTGGCGTATAGTCAAACAATCTCAGAAGATATCTATGTTTCGGGTGGCAGTCGGATTTTTCAAGAACTTCTTCCTTACACCGGTCGAATCTGGCGGACATTGATTGATAGCACGTTTGAAGGAGATACGTATATTGGGGATATCGATTTTTCAGACTTCGCTCTTATAGAGGAACACGAGGGAATAACGGATCAGGAAAATTTATATGCCCATCGTTTTCAAAAATGGGAAAGAGTAAGAAATAGGGTTGTTTCAAAAGAAGAATAATATCCGGTATTCAGTTTTTAATAATAAAAAAGCATCTCGCGAATGAACGTGAAGATGCTTTTTTTAGTTAAAATCAGTTTAACTTTTCTTTGATATCATTGACCATTTCCTGACTGGCAATAGGTCCGTTATATAGCCAGCTAGATTCAGGTCCGAATTGCAGTACGTGATCGTCCTTCACTGCTTTGAGATTCTTCCAACTTGGTTCATTGAACATAGCAGCATCTTTATCACTGTTCACAAGAATGATGTAATCAGCATCTAATTCAGCTAGTTTTTCCGAAGAAACAGCAGACCAGTCAGAAGTGGCTTCTTTGGACACTTCTTCTACTAAATCAGGCACACCAAATTTTAGATCGTCATATACGATTCTACCGCTTGACCGATTTTTGCTGACCATGAAGGCGGAGTTGTTGGTCACCCATAACACTGCAGCTGTCTTGTTCTCAATTTTATCTGCTAATTCTTCGCGAGTGCTCTTGACGGATTTTTGATAATCGGAAATGACTTTTTCCGCTTCTTTTTCTTTTGCTAAAGCCTTGCCGACATCTTTTAGTTGTTCTTCCCATGTGACGTCTGTTCCGTTTTTTACGACATAAGTTGGCGCGATTTTACTATATTGCTCGTATTTCCCACCTTCGACAGTAGCGGAAGAAGAAATCAACAGCAAGTCAGGTTCGAAGCTTAATACTTTCTCGTAAGGAAGATCATAAGAAATAGTTGGAACATCTTTCAAATCATCTTGCAGATAATCTTGGATAGAACCACTGCCCACTGTCCATTGGGCGATAGGTTTTTCTCCTAGGGAAATCAGATAGTCTTCTAAGTAACTACCGATGATCCGTTTAGGTGCGTTTGGAATGTCGACTTTATGTCCAAGCGTATCTGTGACTGTATGCGTGCTGGTGGATGAGGTCGTCGAATTGGCAGGTGTAGCTGCTTCTTTATCTGAAGAGGGAGAGCAAGCGCTCAATACCCCAGCCAACAGCAACATGCTAGATAATGTGAATACTTTTGTTTTTAAGTTCATTTCTTTCCTCCTGACATAATTGAGAATCTTTCTCATTGGTTATTATTCCTGATATTTCGAATGCTGTCAACCGCTTCATTTAGCTATAGATATGAAAGTAGCGCTTGACGAAAGAGTGAAACAGCGTCATAATTGAGAATGATTTTCAGCGAAAGGATGGGTGAAATGACGAGACTAAGGGCAGCTGATATTGCAGCCGGCTACGAAAATAAAAAAATTATTGAAAACATGTCTGTTACGATTCCTGAAGGGAAAATCACGAGCTTGATTGGGCCAAACGGAAGTGGAAAATCTACTTTATTGAAAAGCTTTACCCGTATACTACCTGTGAAATCAGGAAAGATCATTGTCAATGACTCTGATATATCTACATACAGTTCAAAAGAACTTGCAAAAAAAATTGCTTTATTAGCACAAACTAGTGAACATCCTATAGGTATGACAGTAGAAGAAGTAGTATCTTACGGACGATATCCCTATCAAAAACTGTTTAGCGGTATGGATGCACAAGATCATGAAGCAATCGAGTGGGCTTTGGATGCAACAGGTTTGTCTGGATATCGCACGCGAGATATCGCAACGTTGTCTGGTGGACAAACTCAGCGTGTCTGGATCGCTATGGCACTTGCTCAGGAAACAGATATCTTGATCTTGGACGAGCCGACGACGTTTTTAGATCCGTCACACCAATTAGAGATCCTACAGTTATTGACTCAAATCAATCAAATAAAACAAACAACGATCTTGATGTCAATCCATGACATTAATCTTGCTTCACGTTTTTCTGATTATTTACTAGGAATGAAAAACGGTGAATTAATTACGGAAGGTACACCTGAAGAAGTGATCACAAAAGAGTGTATGAAAAAAATATTTGAGATTGATGCAACGATTGTCACACTACCAAAAACGAATAAACCAGTTTTTCTGACGTATGATCTGTTGCCAAAAGAGCAGGAGGATCAACTATGAAGGCTAGGAAAAAAAACAAACTCTTGCTTTTGATCTGTTTTGTTCTTTTGATCATTTTTTTTATTGCTCTTTCAAATGGCGCAGCGAGTGTGGGAAAAATAGCCTTTTGGCAGGCGTTGGTTGATTTTGATGGATCAAAACAAAGTCATCAAATCATAAGAAACATTCGCTTGCCTCGGGTCGCAGGGGCATTTCTCGTAGGGAGTTGTTTTGCATTGAGCGGTGCATTGATGCAAGGAGTGACAAGAAATCCGTTAGCAGATTCAGGTTTACTAGGAATCAACGCTGGTGCTTCATTGGCAATGGCTCTTAGTTTTGCTTTTTGGCCCAAAGCTTCTGGCTTTTCTGTGTTTCTGGTGTCATTGGCAGGTTCTTTTGCTGTGACTTTGCTCGTATTTGGCTTTTTGCAGTTTTCGAAAATGGGCATGAATCCTTTACAGCTGATTTTAGCTGGCGTAGCTATTAGTTCTTTTTTTACTGCAATCAGTCAAGCACTTACCCAATTTTTTAATCTACAGCAGGATCTTGCTTTTTGGTTTGTAGGTGGAGCTGCCAATATCACATGGAAACAGTTAACAGTGTTGTTCCCTGTATATGTACTTGCTGTCTTGGTTTCTTTTTCATTAGGAAAAGCGATATCCTTGATTAGTTTGAGTGAAACCCATGCATTAGCTCTTGGAGGTCATCCTAAACGAACACGGTTGATTGTTTTCTGTCTAGTTGCAGTGTTAGCAGCCATTGCCGTTTCGTTAGTCGGACCTGTTTCATTTATTGGGCTGTTGGTTCCGCCGATTGTTCGCGGAATGGTTGGGACAGACTATCGTTATGTCCTACCTGTCTCTTTTTTAGTTGGAGGCGGACTGGTCATGTTGGCGGATTTTGCAGCAAGGATGATCAATCCACCTTTTGAAACACCTTTTGGATTAGTCATCGCATTGATTGGCGTTCCGTTTTTACTGATACAAGTAAGGAGGGAACAACGGTGAAAAGAATATATTGGACGTTGTATTTCTTGCTTTTTCTACTTATCGTCTTGTCTGTAGGTAGTTTGATGATTGGCACGCCTTTTATTTATCTTGATCAGCTTTTTGACACGTTCATAGGGAAAGGCTCCTCTTCTTTGGCGCTGATTGTTGGAGAGTTTCGAGTTCCTCGATTACTGATCAGTTTATTAGCAGGTGCTTGTCTTGGCGTTTCTGGCTATATCTTGCAAGGAGTGACGAGAAATGAATTGGCAGATTCTAGCATATTGGGGATTAATGCGGGAGCTGGATTTCTAGTGATGCTTTATTTAGGTTTCTTTTCACAATATTCTCTGCCGTTTCTGTTGCTAGTCGTAGCCTTTATAGGTGGTATTCTCGCTGCTTGCTGTGTGTATCTTGCGGCCTATGATCGAAACGGATTTTTAGGGATGAATCGTATCTTATTGTCTGGTATTGCCGTGAATGCTGGTCTTTCTGCATTAACGTTGTTGTGTACCATCCAATTGTCAAAGGAAAATTATGGATTTGTCAATGCATGGTTGGCGGGATCGATTTGGGGTGCGAGCTGGTCCTATGTTTGGGCGCTTCTTCCATGGGCGATTATCTTGATTCCGCTAGGAGGATTTTATGCGCAGCGGATTGGCTTGCTATCATTTGGTCAAGAACGCGCGCAAGGATTAGGGCTAAATGTGGCTAAAAGTCAAAAAATCCTTTTGTTGTTAGCTGTTGCTTTAGCAAGCGGTAGCGTAGCGGTGACAGGGAGTTTATCCTTTGTAGGACTACTAGCTCCTCATGCTGCGAAGCTAGTCGTACGTAAAGAAAATCACTGGACCTTTATTCTAAGTAGTTTGTTTGGTTCCGTTTTTGTACTTAGCGCAGATATTGTTGCACGAGTGATTCTACCAAGTGGGGAGATACCGACAGGAATTTTGATTGCCTTTTTTGGTGCGCCATATTTTCTGTATGTATTGTTTATCAGACAAAAACACGTGCTGAGCAGTTGAAGTTCATTAAAAGGCAAGAAGGCCAATCATTGTTAGGTCTTCTTTTTCTTTTATTTATACATTTATTTGAAAGTTCGATTGCTATTTTTCTTTTTTTCCTATACCATTTTATGAGAGAAGGAAGGGTGATTTTTTGGAGCAAATAAAAGAAAAATTACGCCGGCAAGGAATTGAAAAGCTGAAAAATCTGGCCAAAAGCGGTAAGAAAAAGGACAAAGAACAGCGAATCTGTGAACAGCTATTCGCAAGCGAGTACTGGAAGTCGGCACAAGTGATAGGGACGACTTTATCAAATGAATTTGAGCTGGATACACAGCCGATTATCCAACGGGCGAAAAAAGAACAAAAGAAAATAGTTGTTCCTAAAACTTTACCAAAACGTCAGATGGCATTTTATGAAATGGATGAACACACCGTTTTTGAACGTTCGAGTTTTGGCGTTCTCGAGCCACAATCAGAGAAGCTTTATTTGCCGGAAATGATCGACCTCCTCATTGTACCAGGGATTATCTACAATAGAGCCGGTTATCGAATTGGTTTTGGCGGTGGTTATTACGATCGGTATTTAAAAAATTTTCATCGAAAAACATGCAGCCTCGTTTTTCGAGAACAATTGAATGAACAATGGCAACCGGAAAGTTTTGATCAGAAGATCCAACAATTATTTATTGACTAAAATGAAATGGGAGGTTTTCATGAATTATCAACAGCAAATAAAAATGCGTGCGTGGTTGAGGCGACCGTTATGGACCTATGTTTTTTTGGGGATACAGACAATAGTCTTCATTATAATGGAGTTGTTTCCGCGTCTTGAAATTCCTTATTATACTGGAATGTATGGTCCTTATCTTGTTCACTTCAATGAATGGTGGCGCTTAGTGACACCAATCTTCATCCATTTTGGAGTGATGCATTTCGTCATGAACTCACTGATATTGTATTTTATGGGGCAACAAATTGAGGCAATATACGGTCACTGGCGGTTTTTCCTGATCTATATGTTCAGCGGAATAATGGGAAATACAGCAAGTTTTGCTTTCAACGAAGCGAATGTTTTGTCTGGTGGTGCAAGCACTTCGATATTCGGATTGTTTGGTGCGTTGTTTATTTTAGGATTTCATTTTAAATATAATACGGCGATCCAACAACTAGTCAGACATTTTCTTTTATTTATTGCGATGACATTTGTTTTTGGTCTTCTTGACACCTCTGTAGATGTTTGGGGACATGTCGGCGGACTGGTGGGCGGATTAGTATTAGGGAACATTTTAGGGCTACCGAAACAGCAGACAAGCTATTCGATACACCAGAAGATTCTTTCTACACTAGTTTTTGTATTTCTTTTTGTAATATGTATTTTACTGGGTTTAAAAAAATATGGTTTACTTGTATAATATGAAGGAAGTGCTTAAAGATGGAGAGCTTATATGATGTACAGCAGCTGTTCAAAAAATTTGGCATCTTTATCTATGTGGGTGCACGCATCTATGATATTGAATTGATGACTATTGAATTGCGGAATCTGTATGATAGCCGTTTGATCGATCATGATACATACATGACAGCGTGGCGCATATTAAAAAGAGAGCACCGAATTGAAGAAAGCCGAAAGAAAGGAAATTTGTAATGGACAAGAAAATTATTGGGATTGATTTAGGTGGAACAACAGCAAAATTTGCAATTTTAACACCAGAAGGAGAGATTCAACAAAAATGGAGCATCGATACCAATATTTTGGATGATGGCAAACATATCGTTCCTGAAATCATCGAATCAATCAACCATCGATTGAATTTATATAATATGAAAGCCGAAGACTTTATTGGAATCGGTATGGGTACTCCAGGAAGCGTGGACAGTGAAGCTGGAACGGTTATTGGCGCATATAACTTGAACTGGACAGAAGTACAATTTGTGAAAAAATTGATTGAAGCAGGGACAGGAATCAAATTCGCTATCGATAATGATGCGAATGTGGCTGCTTTAGGTGAACGATGGAAAGGTGCTGGAGAAAACGATCCAGACGTTGTATTCGTTACTCTAGGAACAGGTGTTGGCGGTGGTATCGTTGCTGGTGGGAATTTGATCCATGGCGTGAGCGGAGCAGGCGGAGAAATCGGCCATATCACTGTGGATCCTGAAGGGTTCGAATGTACTTGCGGTAAACGCGGATGTTTAGAAACTGTATCTAGCGCTACTGGTGTGGTACGTCTAGGTCGTTACTTGGCAGAAGAATACGCAGGAGATTCAAAACTGAAAGCAATGTTAGATAACGGTGAAGAAGTAACAAGTAAAGATATCTTTGAAATGGCTCAAGAAGACGATCCGTTTGCATTGATGGTTGTTGATCGCGTATGCTTCTATTTAGGTTTAGCTTGCGGAAACTTGGGGAATACATTGAATCCGTCAAGTATTGTGTTAGGCGGCGGAGTATCGGCAGCAGGAGAATTTTTACGCAGCCGTGTAGAGAAATATTTTAAAGAATTCACTTTCCCACAAGTAAGAGAATCAACAAAAATCAAATTAGCAGAGCTTGGAAATGAAGCTGGTGTCATTGGCGCTGCCTCATTAGCCTTGAAATTTGCTTAAAAAGACGGAGGCATCACATGGTTTTATGGGTAATTAATATCATTTTGCTATTGATTGTGTTTGCAATCATCTTTTGGGAAGTCTATCTACGAGTAATGGCCAAGCGTTCAGCAACGACTTTGACAGAAGAAGAGTTTCGAGAAGGAATGAGAAAAGCACAAGTAATCGATGTTCGCGAAAAAGATGTGTTTGATGCAGGGCATATCTTAGGTGCAAGAAACATCCCTTACACTGTTTTGAAAGATTCACTAGGATCGATTCGAAAAGACCAACCTGTCTATATCTACGATCAAAAGAAAAGCTTGAGTATCCGTACGGCAAATAAATTACGTAAAGCAGGTTATAAAGAGATTTATTTGCTTAAGGGTGGTTATGACGGCTGGTCTGGAAAAATCAAAAGCAAAAAAGTATAAAGCATATATTTTTATGACAGCTTTGGAAAAGCTAGATCAATAATCAGGTATTGACTAAGAAAAAATGAACGACGCGAGGGATAGTTGTGTCGTTCATTTTTTATTTTGTGCTATTATCTACATATAAAAGCAAACAGGCAGAAAGAAGGAAATAACTATGATCAAATTAAAGCGTGTTTATCTTGATGCTGAAGAAGAGGATGGCTTTCGGATACTCGTGGATAGGCTCTGGCCACGAGGAATTTCAAAAGAAAAAGCACGCTTGGATCTATGGTTGAAAGAAATTGCGCCTAGTAATGAAGCACGCAAAGCATTTGATCATGTACCAGAACGTTTTGCTTCATTTGCAAAGAAATATCAGCAAGAATTATCTTTTGAAGAAGAAAAGACACGAGCTGTTTCCGAACTCACCCAACTTATGAAAGAACATCCAGTCATTACTTTCGTTTATGGTGCAAAAAACGAGCACCAGAACCATGCCGTTGTGTTAAAAGAATTTATCGAAAAGGAGGTGTACAAATGAAAATAGGGATCATTGGTGCCGGACCTAGAGGATTAAGTGTAGCAGAAAGGATTCTCCATAATAATCAGAGCAGACATTCTCTTGAACTTATTCTTTTTGATCCAGAAGGTCCAGGCGGTCGAGTTTGGCGGTTGAATCAGCCACCAGAATTATTAATGAACTCTGTTTCTCAACAAGTGACACTTTTTACAGACGAAACGTTGTCCAGTGGGGGAACGGTAATGCCGGGACCTAATTTGTTTCAATGGAGTAAAGGACCTGCTACAGATTATATCGAACAGACGGTAACCCAAAATAAGCAACTATTTATAGAAGAAATTAACCGTCTGGAAAAAGATCATCAATCTACTCGTTGCCTATACGGACTTTATCAACGCTGGTTTTTCTCAAAGTTGCAAGAAGAATTTCCAGCTTCTACTCAGCTTGTCTATTCTTTAGTGAAAAAGGTCAGCAAAGAAAAAGACGGTTTCCTTTTACAGACAGATCAGCAAAGCTATCCTGTCGATCAGCTCATTTTAGCGAGCGGTCATTGGGAAAATGATCAGACAGAAGAGGAAAGAGCCTGGGTAGACTATGCAAAGAAAAATGATTTACTGTATCAGCTTCCTTCTAATCCGGCAGATGTCGATCTTTCAAGGATACCGCCAAAAGAAAATGTCTTTTTAAGAGGGCTTGGTTTAAGCTTTTTTGATTATGTCGGATTGTTTACGGTATCAAGAGGTGGACGCTTCGAAAACAAAAAGGGAAAACTGGTCTATCATCCATCTGGCAAGGAACCGATTGTATACAGCGGGTCAAGAAGAGGTCTTCCTTATTATCCTCGGGGGAGAAATCAAAAGCAAGGCGGAGCAATGGCATGGCCACGGCTACTTACAAAAGAGAACCTTGAGCAATGGCATCGATCGGGACTTTTGACTGGCGAAACATTTTTTGACTATCTGAAAAAAGATGCTGAGTTGTTTTATTACAAGAAAATCATCGAAGAACATCACTTGCCGATTTCAAGGAAAGCTTTTGAGCATGATTTTCTTTCCCTCTCTTCAGAAGAGTGTCTTGGAAAGTATCCACCATTACTTCCTTACAAATGGTCTTGGTCATGTCTGGAAACTCCTCTTACCTATCAGGATGAGTCCTTTGCAGAAGCTAGCCGAGCATTTATTGAAGGGCAGATAAAAGAAGCGGAAAAAGGCAATTGCACAGGGGCATTGACTTCGACATTTGATGCATTGAAAGACTGGCGTGATCCAATCCGGCAGGCTATTGAATGGCACGTTTTTTCGGCTAAGGAATACAAAGAAATACTGTGGGGATGGTTTACTCATCTAAACAGCTTTTTAACGATTGGTCCGCCAGTTATTCGGACGAAAGAGTTAGCAGCACTGATAGATGCGGGGATTTTTCATTTGATCGAACCGCCGCTTGATATTCAGCAAAAGCAAAACAGCTATGTTATTTCTCTACAAGATAAAGAAATCAGCAGTCGTTATTTGATCGAAGCTCGTTTGCCACAAACAAGCTTTTCTCGTTCAAGTAATCCTGTCATAAAAAATTTGAAGGAAAATAAACTTGTTCGCCCTTTTTCATTTTCAGATAATACAGGAAGTTATCATTCAGAAGCTATAGATGTTGAGCGAGGCACGAATCGCGTGATTGATGCTTCCGGGAAAATCCAGTCTGGCTTTTATTGCTATGGAATACCAGTTGAAGGTGTGGATTGGTTAACTGCAGCAGCAGCTAGACCTTATACAGATCCATGGAATTTGAGACAAGCAGATAAAATAGCACAACTTATATTGACTGACAAATAAAAATACGCATGATGACTTATCTGTTCTTTCACAAGTCTTCATGCGTATTTTTTAAATAATTATTAACGAGAAACGCGTTTGCGCATTGCTTTTTTACGATTTTCTTCGATCATTGCCTCTTTTTCGTCAATCGGATCGATCACTGTTTTTTTCACAGAAGCGACCAAACCAGCAACGGCAGCGGCTGTTGCCAAGCTACCTACTAATATTCCAGATACAAATTTTTTCATTGAATCCACCTCATTTATTATTTGTTATATCTATTATGGAACAAAAGAGAAAAAAAGGCTAGTTTTACGTTTGTTTGTAAACCTTTGCAAAAAATCCTTGAAAATGTTTACTAAATGTTTTATTATAAATTTACCAGATATATTTACGAAATTTTACTTTCTTCTTTTCCACCATAAAAGTAGACTTCGTTTTTTAAATTATATAGAATCAACAAACACAATTTCACTAATCAAAGGAGTGTTTTTTATGACAATTTTAGTACTAGGCGGAGCCGGCTATATCGGTTCGCACGCTGTAGACCAGCTAGTTCAAAAGGGGTATCAAGTCGCTGTGGTAGATAATTTACTCACAGGTCACAAACAAGCAGTACATCCAGATGCTCATTTTTATGAAGGTGATATTCGGGATAAAGAATTTCTACGTTCCGTATTTGAAAAGGAACCGATTGAAGGAGTAATCCATTTTGCTGCAAGCTCTTTAGTAGGAGAATCTGTCGAAAAACCATTGATGTATTTTAACAACAACGTATATGGTATGCAAATCTTACTTGAAGTTATGCATGAGTTCAACGTGAATAAAATCGTATTCTCTTCTACTGCAGCAACTTATGGAGAGCCGAAAGAGTCTCCAATCACGGAAAATACACCAACTAATCCTAAAAATCCGTATGGTGAAAGCAAATTGATGATGGAAAAAATGATGAAGTGGTGTGACCAAGCGTATGGCATGCGCTATGTCGCTTTGCGCTACTTCAATGTAGCCGGAGCAAAAGCAGATGCATCTATCGGAGAAGATCATACACCAGAAACGCATCTTGTCCCAATCATTTTACAAGTAGCTCTTGGTCAAAGAAAAGCATTGGCTGTTTATGGAGACGATTACGATACACCAGACGGAACATGTATTAGAGATTATGTTCAAGTAGAAGACTTGATTGCCGCACATATTTTAGCTTTGGAATACTTGAAAGAAGGAAACGAAAGCAACTTCTTCAATTTAGGCAGTAATAAAGGGTACTCGGTCAAAGAAATGTTAGAAGCAGCTAGAGAAGTGACAGGGAAAGAAATCCCAGCAGAAATAGCACCAAGAAGAGCTGGAGATCCTAGCCGATTAGTCGCTTCAAGTGAAAAAGCGAGAGAGATTCTGGGCTGGAAACCTGAATACACAGATATCAAAGCAATTATCAAAACAGCATGGGATTGGCATGTCAGCCATCCAAATGGTTATGAAGAATAGGGGAATGAGATATGTCAATCAGTCAAACGATTTGTGATTTTGCCACACTTGCGATCGAAGCTGGCGGATGGATGGAAATGGACCGCTTATATTTACAGAATCGTCTTTTAGGGATGGTAGGAGAAGACGCTCTAGAAAGCGTCGAAGTAAGACCAGTTAAGGAAGAATCAGTAGACTTATTGGACCAGCTTGTCGCTAAGGCAAGAGAAAATGGTGTTCTTTCAGAATTACCAGCAGAACAAGAGATTTTTGAAGCACAATTGATGGATTTTCTTACACCGCCGCCTTCCGTTGTCAATGCATTCTTTGCACAGCATTATTCGAAAAGTCCAGAGGAAGCAACTGATTATTTCTTTGATTTAAGTAAGAAAAATGATTACATCAAAACAAGAGCCATCGCTAAAAATATCAAATTTCCAGCAGAGTCAGCATATGGTGAATTGGAAATCACGATCAATTTATCTAAACCAGAAAAAGATCCAAAACAAATTGCGGCAGAACGCGAGGCAGCCAAAGTAGATTATCCTACATGTATGCTGTGTATGGAAAATGAAGGATATAGAGGACGCTTGAATTATCCAGCCCGTACCAATCATCGAATCATTCGAATGAATCTAGACGGTGAAAGCTGGGGATTCCAATATTCTCCTTATGCTTATTACAATGAGCATTCGATCATTTTATCGGAGCAGCACCGCCCAATGAAAATTTCAAAGGAAACATTTGTTAGACTGCTTCGGATTACTGAAGTCTTGCCTCATTACTTTGTTGGTTCAAATGCTGACTTGCCGATTGTTGGAGGATCGATTCTTTCTCATGATCATTATCAGGCAGGACGTCATGAATTTCCTATGGCAAAAGCACCAATAGAAAAACTCATCAAATTAGCAGATTATCCGCAAGTCATCGCAGGAGTTGTGAAATGGCCGATGTCTGTGATCCGTTTGCAATCAACAGATAAAGAGTTGCTGATTGAAGCAGCCAATTCAGTGTTGGAAAAGTGGAAAGAATATTCGGATGAAACAGTAGAAATCCAGGCTTTTTCAGCAGATGGTACACCACACCACACGATTACGCCAATTGCACGAAGAAGGGACAATTATTTTGAACTGGACCTTGTCCTTCGAGACAATAATGTTTCAGATGAACATCCTGATGGTATTTTTCATCCGCATAAAGATGTCCAACATATCAAGAAAGAGAACATTGGATTGATCGAAGTAATGGGGCTTGCTGTTTTACCACCTCGTTTGAAACCGGAACTAGCAGAAGTAGAGCGGTTCTTATTGGGAGAAGAAAACCAGATGGCTGAATATCATCGTCCATGGGCAGAACAGTTGAAAAAAGAGCATCCTGATTTGACGAAAGACGCGGTCACTGATGTTGTACAAAAAGCTGTAGGTCAGGTTTTTGCTCGTGTCTTGGAAGATGCTGGAGTATTCAAGCGAGATGAAAAAGGTCAAGCAGCGTTTGAGCGGTTTACTGCGATTTTATAAACGGAAAAAAAGGAGGAGAGACAAATGGCAACAATTAAAGACATCGCTCAGTTGGCAGGAGTTTCTCCTGCTACTGTTTCAAGAGTGCTCAACTACGATCCTGAACTTTCCGTCGGCTTAGCCACAAAGCAAAAAATTTTTGAAGCAGCGGAACGCTTGAATTATACGAAGCACCGCAAAAATGCAGCGAATGCTAAGCAAACCCTTCGTCTGATCCAATGGTACGATGATACAGAAGAACTTGAAGATCTTTATTATTTGTCTATTCGTTTAGGAATCGAAAAAAAGGCAGAAGAAGCAAACGTTACTTTGTTGAAAGAAACGTGGGATTCCATTAGTGAGCTTCCAGCGGATGGAACGATCGCATTAGGGAAATTCGATGAAGCTCAGCTGTTGGATTTGAAACAATCTCAACAAGCCCTGCTTCTGGTAGATTCTGATGGCACTTCTCAAGGAATCGATTCTATAGTTGTCGATTTTAAGTCGAGTGTTCAAAAAGTCATTGAGCACTTTGTTTCCCAGGATGCACAACATATCGCGATGCTTGCTGGAACAGAATATACAAAGAAAAACCATCAGCGACTAAGGGATCCTAGAATCATGGCATTCCAACAAGTTTTAGCAGAAAAAGGCTACGACGAAGGTTCAATTATCGAAGCAGATTTTTCTGTCGAGTCAGGCTATCAAGCGGTTAAAAAATATTTAAAAACAAATGAGCAGATTCCTGATGCACTTTTTGCGGCTAATGATGCATTAGCGATTGGCGCGCTGAAAGCGATTCAAGAAACAGGTTTAACGGTGCCAGAAGATATTTCCGTGATGGGTTTCAACGATGTCAGTGTAGCGAAATATGTAACACCCTCTCTTTCTACTGTGAAAGTTTATACGGAATGGATGGGAGAGCTAGCAGTGGAGACGATCCTTCAACTAAGTAATTCCAAAGCACCAGTTTCAAGAAAAATCATTGTGGAAACAGAGTTGATTGTTCGAGAGTCGACGAAATAAAAAAAGAAAAAGTTGTGGTAAAGTGTCGTGATACCGCAGCTTTTTTTGTGTATGTAAAGAAGAAACTAGATTTGCCGGTCAGCAGATAATCATGTATCATTGTACTAGTTTTGCCTTTGATATTTTCATCATTGGAATAAAAAAGTATGCTACAATGGAAGGCAAGAATGTTATAGCAGAAAGGATCAAATATATGATTACATTAGGAATAGATACTGCAAATCAAACTTTGGCGATCGGTGTGGTGGAAGACAAACAAATTCTTGGGCAAATACAGACAAATATCAAACGCAACCACAGTGTGACGCTGATGCCTGCCATTGACCAATTGTTTGCAGATCTTCAAATGAGTCCCCAAAACATTGACCGAATCGCGGTTTCTGATGGTCCCGGTTCTTATACCGGACTTCGTATAGGTGTAACGACAGCGAAAACGATTGCTTATACACTAGATAAAGATCTAATAGGAGTGTCTAGCCTGAAAGCCATCGCGGCTAATTGCGTCGGGGTGAATAAAATGATTGTGCCCATGTTTGATGCTCGAAGAAAAAATGTCTATGCTGGGGCATACCGCTGGAAAGAAAATAGATTAGAAACTGTACTTGAAGATGTACATATTGCTGCTTCTGATTTGTTTGCACAACTACAAGAGCTGAATGAAGCTATTTATTTCGTTGGGAGTGATTGTCATAAATTCATCTCTGAAATAAAAGAAATGCTGCCTGATGCGATGATTAATACAGTTCCAGCATGGGATATCCCAAGTGGTGTGACTGTGGCTCAATTAGGTGCGTTGGATGAACCAGCTGCAGATAAACAAGCTTTTCTCCCTCGTTATTTAAAACGAGTAGAAGCTGAAGAGAAATGGTTAGAGACGCACACGCCTGGAGACGAAAGCTATGTTGAAAAAATTTAAAGCATATGCTAGAAGCCTTTTTCAAGATAAAATGATCTATACAGAAAAAACAATCGAACAAATCGATCGTCGCTATATACTAAGAGAATTGACTACAGAAGATATCAAAGAGCTGTTGGATGTCGAACGAGAAGTCTATAATGGCGAGTTGCCATGGACAAAAAGTGCTTTTATGTCAGAGTTGAAGTCACCGCTCCCTCATCTATATTTAGGGATCTTTGATAATGGAAGAATGATCGGGTTTGTCGGTTCAAGGGCGTTCGGTTTAGATTGTCATATCACGAATATTGCTGTTCGACCGGCATATCAGCGTAAACGAATCGGTTCGCTGCTTATTGACGAAATCGAGAACTTTGCTATAATGAATCGCTGTGAGACGATGTCATTGGAAGTACGTATGAGTAATCAGGATGCGCAAAGACTTTATCGGAAATTAGGGTTTCAAGCAACGACGATCAAAAAAAGATATTACACTGAAACAAAAGAAGATGCGTTGGATATGATAAAAATTTTAGAAAATGAGTGAGATTAGTTGATTTGCAGAAAAAAAGATTTTGAAGAAGCATATTTGGCAGAATGCGTATGGGCAATTAGCGAAAATGCTTATCCATATGGCTCACCTTGGACGAAGATGCAGTTTTTGACAGATATCCAACAGCCCCACACGGATTATTTGCTTTTAGTTGAAGATAACCAGATCTGTGGTTTTGTCGGGTATTCGAAAGTAATGGATGAAGTCGAAATCACAAATATCGCTGTTGCAGTTTCAGAACAAGGAAAAGGCTATGCACGGCATTTGCTACATCTGCTGATTGCGGAACAAATAAAAGATTCGCTGCATGTTTTTTTAGAAGTACGTCTGTCTAATGAAGCAGCAAGAAAACTTTATGAATCAGAAAAGTTCCGTATATTAGGTAAACGGAAATCATATTATCGCAATCCGACAGAAGATGCGATCATTATGAGCAGAAAGTTAAAAACGGAGACGATAAAATGAATGAAGAATTGATTCTGGCAATTGAATCAAGTTGTGATGAAACGAGTGTAGCGGTCGTTAGAAATGGAACAGAGATCTTATCTAACATCGTTGCTTCCCAAATAAACAGTCATAAACGTTTTGGCGGAGTGGTGCCTGAAGTAGCTAGCCGCCATCATGTAGAACAAATAACCTTATGCTTGGAAGATGCACTGGTAGAAGCTGGTGTATCGGCAAAAGATTTATCGGCAGTCGCTGTCACTTATGGGCCTGGACTCGTCGGCTCTTTATTGATTGGTATTTCTGCAGCTAAGGCTTTTGCTTGGGCACACCAATTGCCGCTGATTCCTGTGAACCATATGGCAGGTCATATTTATGCCGCACGTCTGGTCAAACCATTCCAGTTTCCATTGATGGCACTTCTTGTTAGCGGAGGACATACAGAATTAGTCTATATGCAAGAAGATGGATCATATGAAATCATTGGGGAGACAAGAGATGACGCAGCAGGAGAAGCTTATGACAAAGTTGGAAGAGTATTAGGTCTTTCTTATCCAAGTGGAAAAGAAATCGATCAGCTAGCTCATCAAGGAAAAGATAATTATCATTTTCCACGAGCGATGATCCATGAAGATAATTATGATTTCAGTTTTAGTGGATTAAAAAGTGCATTTATCAATTTGGTGCATAATGCACAACAGCGTGGAGAAGATCTAGACAAAAATGATTTAGCAGCTAGCTTTCAAGCAAGTGTGATTGATGTATTGATTACTAAAACACTTCGAGCGTGTCAAAATTATCCAGTCAAGCAACTGATTGTAGCTGGAGGTGTAGCGGCCAATCAAGGGTTGCGTGAAGGATTGCAAGCTGCTCTGTCAGCTAAACTCCCTGAAGTAGAATTAGTGATTCCACCTCTGAGACTTTGTGGAGATAATGCTGCAATGATTGGAGCAGCAGCACATGTGGAAATGCAAAAAAGAAATTTTGCCAGCTATCAGTTGAATGCTGATCCAAGCTTGGTTTTATCTGAATAAATGAAAGAGAGTGCGAAAAAGCTGCCTTGCATCAAGTTATAAGAACAGCAAAGAAAAAAACAGCTTCACATGTTTTTGATTTGGTTGAATTTATTACCGTAGATGCAAGCTTTTGAACACTATTTATTGTAATAAGGGTTGTGACAGATTTTTGTCACAACCCTATTTTTTTGTCTACTTTTAATAGTATGTGTTATTTAAATTTATATTAGAGCTTATTTTCAAAACGTTTTATGCTATTTTATATAATAAAAAATAGTTATTATATAAATTGTGTTCGTTTTTTTCCTGTGCTATGATTAATTCAATAAATCATAGGATTTATTCGTGTACATAGAAAGTCTGAATACAAAATGAAAAAAGAAAGTAGAGAGAATATGAAAAAAAAGAAAATAGCTGCCTCTCCGGTTCCTTTAGTTGCACTAGCTGATCAATCGATTACTGCCGAGAAATATCGAACGATCCGGTCCAACATCCAGTTTGCAGCGATTGATCGGGAATTGAATACATTGGTCATCACTTCTTCCGGCCCAGATGAAGGGAAATCTATTACTGCCGCTAATCTAGCAGTAGTTTTTGCAAATAGTGGAAAACAGGTCTTACTTGTAGATGCGGATTTGAGGAAACCAACTGTAGCATTGTCTTTTCAATTGCCACATAATGAAGGATTGAGTAATTTACTTAGTGAGCGTGAACGGATAGCGGACGATTACATAACTGAAACACATATAGAAAATCTTTGGGTCTTGCCCAGTGGTCCAAAGCCGCCGAATCCTTCGGAAGTTTTAGGGACGAAAAGAATGGAAGAGATAATAGAGGAACTGATACTTGACTTTGATCTGGTCATCTTTGATATGCCTCCGGTAGCAACTGTAACGGATGCTCAAATCCTTGCAGCAAAAACGGATGGAACGCTACTTGTTGTCAGAGAAAGAAAGACAAAGAAACAAGAGTTGTTAAAAGCGAAAGAACTGTTGCAGATTGCAAAAGCAAATATATTAGGTGTAGTTTACAATGGAACAAAAAAAGAGAGTGATCTCACTTATTATTACCAATCACTTGAATAGACGAAACAAAAATAAACAGCGACTCCGATAAATATCAGGATCGCTGTTTATTTTTGTCGCGTTATTCTCTCATAGCTGGAGTAGTAGCGGTCTTACAGAAAGTAAAATGCTTTTTGTGATAATCTAACAATCCTGAATCACGTAGTTGTTTGATTACTTGTCCAGCAGTTTCCCGTGTCGTGCCGCTATTCACTGCTAATTCTTTTAAGGTAATTGGATAAGGAATGGTGATATGGCCGTCTTTTGTTGGTACGCCAAGTTCTTCTTTCAAAATGAATAGATTTTGTTTCACTCGGTCAAAAGCACTGGAAGTTAATCCAATTTGGATACGTAACTCATGTATTTCGACTACTTTAGAAATTTTTTGGATCATATAGATCAGTTGTTCAGGATTTTTTCGTGCTAATTTTTCATAGTAGGAAACAGGAAGATAGAAAGTTTCGATATCAGTCATCGCTTGAGCTGTATAAGTGTAGGTCTCTTCTCCGAACATTCCTGACATAGGAAAAAGGTTATTGGTAGTCACGTAATCATAATAATAATAGGTGGCACTTTCATCGTAACGTTCTAAACGAACAAGTCCTTTGGTCAAGATATATAACCGTTGTCTAGGATCTCCATCATCAAAAAGGATTTGTCCTTTCTTATAGGAACGAAGAACAGTATGTTCCTTGATCTGTTGGAACTCTTCATCCGAGAAATGTTCAAAATCAGGTTGATATCTGAGTTTTGAAAAGTGAAAATCGATTTTATTAACACGCATTAAAAAGTCCTCTCCTTATTGTTCACTATATTTATTGTTACTTTTTTTAAAGAATTTGTAAAGTTTTAACATATCTGGATTACACATAAGTTTTAATACTTTACAAATTTAATTTGTTATTATGTAAAAAATATACATTCACATTGAATAATTTATTTTGAAGATAAGTATTTGTGTATAAAAAACAATAATAATACATATAGCAAACGCTAACAATGTTAGTATAGTTTATTTTTTCAATTTATTCAAAAAAATTTTTTAGATGAATAAATATTTTTTTGGAAGTGTATACAGAATAAAAAATGAATAAATTACGCTTAAAATTAGAAAAACGTTTAATTATTTAATTATCGAATATTAATGTGAGGGATGTCTCATTTTGAATGAGACAAAATTATGAAAGTGATTACAAAAGGAGGCTATCCTATACATGTAATCAAAAAGAAGGAGGCAACACAACATGGATAAACCTATTCACGTTTTCTCTGAAATAGGGAAATTAAAGACAGTTTTACTGAAACGGCCTGGACAAGAAGTGGAAAATTTGACACCAGATATTATGGATCGTCTGTTGTTTGATGATATTCCATATCTTCCGATTGCTCAAGAAGAACATGACAACTTTGCAAAGACCTTGCAAAACGAAGGCGTCGAAACTCTTTACTTGGAAAAATTAGCAGCAGAAGCGATTGACGCAGGCAACGTCAAAGAACAATTCTTGAATAAAATGTTGGATGAATCTCATATCGTATCGAATGCAGTAAGAGATGGTCTTCATGAGTTCCTTCTATCAATGGAAACACAAGAAATGGTAGATAAAATCATGGCTGGGGTACGTACAAAAGATATCGAGGTACGTTCTAGCAGCCTATATGATCTTTCAGCAGACGACGACTATCCATTTTACATGGACCCAATGCCAAACTTGTACTTTACACGCGATCCTTCCGCATCAATGGGAAATGGGATGACCGTCAATAAGATGACTTTTGAAGCACGTCGTCGTGAATCGATGTTTACAGAATATATTTTGAAACATCATCCAAGATTTGCCAATAAAGGGATCGAAGTATGGTTGGATCGTGAAAATCCAGATCATATCGAAGGTGGAGACGAATTAATCTTAAGCGATAAAGTAGTAGCAGTTGGGATTTCTCAACGAACAAATGCAAAAGCTTTAGAAAAATTAGCACGCCATCTATTCGCAAAAAATTCAGGATTTGAAAAAGTATTAGCAATCAAAATCCCGAACAACCGTGCAATGATGCATTTGGACACCGTATTCACAATGGTAGACCATGACAAATTCACTATCCATCCAGCAATCCAAAGTAAAGACGGTAAGATGGATGTCTTTACGATCGAACCAGATGGTGATGATATCAAGATTACTCATTCAGATAACTTACACGAAACGATGAAAGCTGCTCTTGGATTAGATGATCTTGTATTGATTCCAACTGGTAATGGGGATGAGATCGTTGCCCCTAGAGAACAATGGAATGACGGATCCAATACATTGGCAATCGCTCCAGGTGTCGTAGTCACTTACAATCGGAATTACGTATCGAATGAATTGCTTCGTAGCTATGGTATCAAAGTGTTGGAAATCAATTCAAGTGAATTGTCACGAGGTCGTGGCGGTCCACGTTGCATGAGTCAACCACTTGTCCGTGAAGACTTGAAGTAGTTTATAACCTGACGGCAGTCTTACTGTCAGCTGTCGTCAGGATTTCCTCTTTAATCTTAAATAAAAACAATCTAAAGGAGAATGTTTAATATGAAAGAATCAGTATTCCAAGGAAGAAGTTTATTAGCAGAAAAAGATTTTACAAAAGAAGAGTTACAATATTTGATCGATTTTTCAGAACACTTGAAAGACTTGAAAAAACGTGGGATCCCACATCACTATCTAGAAGGAAAAAATATCGCACTTTTATTTGAAAAAACATCTACACGTACTCGTTCTGCATTTACCACTGCAGCAATCGATCTAGGCGCACATCCTGAATACCTAGGTGCGAATGACATCCAATTAGGTAAAAAAGAATCAACAGAAGATACAGCTAAAGTGTTAGGTCGTATGTTTGACGGAATCGAATTCCGTGGATTCAGTCAAAAAATGGTAGAGGAACTAGCAGAATTCTCTGGCGTTCCAGTTTGGAATGGCTTGACTGACGAATGGCATCCAACACAAATGATCGCTGACTTTTTAACTATCCAGGAAAACTTTGGAACTGTAGAAGGTATCACTGTTGCATACTGTGGAGATGGTCGAAACAATATGGCTAACTCTTTATTAGTAACAGGTGCAATTTTGGGAGCAAACATGCGTATCGTTGCACCAAAAGAATTACAACCTGAAGAAGAAATCGTCAAAATGGCAGAAGGTTTTGCTGAAAAATCAGGGGCACAATTGATGATTACCGACGATGTTGATAAAGGTGTAGACGGAGCAGACGTGCTTTATTCTGATGTATGGGTATCAATGGGTGAAGAAGATAAATTTGAAGAACGGATCAAATTGTTGAAACCTTACCAAATCAATATGGAAATGGTAGAAAAAACACACAATACAGATCGTTTGATCTTCTTGCACTGCTTACCAGCTTTCCATGATACAAACACTGTTTACGGTGAACAAATGAAAGAACGCTTTGGCATCACTGAAATGGAAGTAACAGATGAAGTCTTCCGTAGCAAATATGCTCGTCAATTTGACCAAGCAGAAAATCGTATGCATTCAATCAAAGCAATCATGGCAGCAACATTAGGTAACTTGTTTATCCCTCGCGTTTAAGCATAACCACATTCATCTCACGAAAAAACGAGTCAGCATTGAGGGAAAATCACAAAACGCTGGCTCGTTTTGTTATCTAGAAAATTCAGGAGAACTGAAGAAAGGACGAATGAAATGGCCAAACGAAAAGTAGTTGTCGCTTTAGGAGGCAATGCCATCTTGTCTACGGATGCAAGTGCAAAAGCCCAACAAGAAGCGTTAATGGAAACAGCAAAGTATTTAGTGAAATTTATCGAACAAGGAGATGAATTAATCATCTCTCACGGAAATGGTCCGCAAGTCGGCAACCTATTGATTCAGCAGCAAGCTGCTGATTCTGAGAAAACACCAGCAATGCCTTTAGATACATGTGTCGCAATGACAGAAGGGTCAATCGGCTACTGGCTCCAAAACGCGATGGGTGAAGTACTGAAGGAAAAAGGGATCGATAAAGATGTAGTTTCTTTAGTCACTCAAGTCATTGTGGATGAAAACGATCCTTCCTTCAAAAATCCAAGTAAACCAGTCGGCCCATTCTACACGGAAGAAGAAGCGAAAGAACAAATGAATGCTGATTCTACTGTGACATTCAAAGAAGACGCTGGACGTGGATGGAGAAAAGTAGTCGCTTCCCCTAAACCAATTTCGATTAAAGAAGCACGTGTCATCGAAACGCTAGTCGAACAAGGAGTTATCACGGTGTCTGTCGGCGGTGGCGGGATTCCTGTTGTAGAAACAGCGACCGGATTAGAAGGGCGAGAAGCCGTGATCGATAAAGATTTTGCTTCAGAAAAATTAGCCGAAATCATCGATGCGGATTTGCTGATCGTATTGACAGGTGTAGACAATGTGTATGTCAATTACCAAAAACCGGATCAAAAGAAACTAGAAACTGTTACTGTTTCAGAAATGAAACAATACATTGATGAAAAACAGTTCGCTCCAGGAAGCATGCTTCCGAAAGTAGAAGCAGCTATTGCATTTGTTGAAGCAAAACCGAACGCTAAGGCAATCATCACTTCTTTAGAAAACATTGAAAATCTTTTAGCTTCTGAAGAAGGAACGATTATCGTAGCTGATTAATTTGTTAAGTCTTTCGTATTTACGAAATGATTTATAACTATCCAGGTGGTATTTCTTCTCCTTTAGGCCATCTGGATTGTTTTTTTATTAAAAACGACTAGCCTTTCGTTTTTTTTTCTGATATAATTCAAGAAAGTTTAATAAGATTAAGATTTGTTGAACAAGAGAGTACTTGTATCATTCTTGGCTAGCGAATTCGGAAGTGGTGGAAGCCGAATGAAGGAGATACAACGAAGCGCACTTGGAGAATTCTGTTTTAAACAGACGGTCGTCTACCGATATCAGATGGAGCTGGTCCTTTTTTAGGACAATTGGAGTGGTACCGCGGGAAATCTCGTCTCTAATGATGGCATACTAAGTATGTCGTCATTAGAGATTTTTTTTGTTGAACAAATAAGAGTGTATTTTAGGAGGAATAAAGATGAATAATAAAGATCTTGTCGCAAAAGCCGTCTATGACGTTGTCAAAGACGATTTGACACTTGAACAAGTCGAACAATTACTAGAAAATCCAAAATCAGCCGAACACGGGGATGTGGCATTTCCAGCCTTTTCATTAGCAAAAGTTTACCGAAAAGCGCCACAGCAAATCGCTGCAGATTTAGCAGAAAAAATCGACTCTGCCAACTTTGAAAAAATCGAAGTGGTTGGACCTTACTTGAACTTTTTCATGAATAAAGAACTTATCAGCAAAAAAGTTTTGCAAACAGTAGTGAAAGAAAAAGAACATTATGGGGACAGCAATATCGGGAATCAAGGAACCGTACCGATCGATATGTCTTCTCCAAATATTGCAAAACCAATCTCAATGGGACATTTACGTTCGACAGTTATCGGTAATTCGATTGGCTTCATTATGGAAAAAATCGGATACCAGCCAATCCGCATCAATCATTTAGGTGACTGGGGCACGCAATTCGGAAAACTGATTGTTGCTTACAAAAAATGGGGTTCAGAAGAAGCGGTCAAAGCAGAGCCAATCAATGAACTGCTTCGTTTGTATGTCCAATTCCATGAAGTAGCTGAAACAGAACCAGAATTAAATGAAGAAGCTCGTGCTTGGTTCAAACGTCTAGAAGAAGGCGATGAAGAAGCTATCCAATTGTGGCAATGGTTCCGTGATGAATCGATGAAAGAATTCAACAAAATCTATGATCTACTGGAAGTACAGTTTGATTCATTGAACGGTGAAGCTTTCTATAATGACAAAATGGATGAAATCGTCGAACTTTTAGAAGAAAAACATTTGCTGAACGAAGATAAAGGTGCGGAGATCGTTGACCTTTCTGCTTACGATTTGAATCCAGCATTAATCAAGAAATCAGATGGCGCGACACTATACATCACACGTGACTTAGCTGCCGCATTGTATCGTAAACGTACCTATGACTTCAAACAATCTCTATATGTAGTAGGGAATGAACAAAGTTATCATTTCAAACAATTGAAAGCTGTCTTGAAGGAAATGGGCTTTGACTGGTCTGACGATATGCACCATATCCCATTTGGTTTGATCACACAAGGTGGTAAAAAATTATCAACTCGTAAAGGAAAAATCGTCTTACTAGAAGAAGTATTGAATGAAGCAATCCAATCTGCTAAAGAACAGATCAGCGAGAAAAACCCTGATTTAGAAAACAAAGATGTTGTAGCTAAACAAGTAGGGGTTGGGGCAGTCATCTTCCATGATTTGAAAAACGATCGTCTCAATACATTTGACTTCAACTTGGAAGAAGTGGTTCGTTTTGAAGGAGAAACTGGACCTTATGTGCAATATACACATGCTCGTGCAGTCAGTCTGTTGGAAAAAGCAGGATTCGTCCCTTCAGAAACAGCAAATTATGCGTTGAATGACGATATCAGCTGGGAAGTAGTCAAATTGGTTCAAAAATATCCTGAAATAGTCTTATCAGCTGGGGAAAAATATGAACCTTCAGTGATTGCGAAACATGCAATCAAATTAGCACAGGCATTCAACAAATACTATGCTCATACGAAGATTTTAGCTGACGATGAACAAAAAGAAGCACGCTTAGCTTTAGTGTATGCAGTGACTGTATTATTGAAAGAAGATCTTCGTTTGCTAGGACTTCATGCACCAGATAAGATGTAAGAAAAAAAGAATGTGAAATCAGTGTTCAGCTCCGAGTCACAAGGAACAATTTCAAAAAACAGCTTCTCATGTTTGTTGGATATTGTGACTTGTGACCGAGGAGTTGGTAGGAGAACACCATTTATTCGCAATAAGGGCTGTGACAATATTTTTGTCACAGCTCTTATTTTGTATAAAAGTCATTCTGGGTTCTTGTCAGCGTACAAAATGTATTCTGTTAACTCCTTCAAGTTATTTACGCAAAGATCAGCACCAGCTTGTTGGAACCTAAGTGCAACAGACTGTTTTAAGCGATCTTTTTCCTCCGTCTCTATTTGTTGGTATGCATCATAAGAAAGTCCCATCAGCGAACTACCTTCAATCACACCTACTGTAAACACCCCTGCATTTTTCCCTTCTTGGATATCTGAGACCGTATCTCCGACTTTGATTACTTCATCAACCGAGTTGTTTTTGAAATACTGTATGTTTTTATGAATCATATAAGGAAATGGTCGTCCATATCCTTCGACGTCTTCAGAAGTTGCCATGAAGTCTGGTGAATACCCTTCTTTTTTTGCGGTTTCTGCTACGATTGCCATCATAGGAGCAGTAAATCCAGTCGTGGAACCAATATTGATCCCAGCGTTTCTCAACCGTTCGATCGTTTCCAATGTGTCGGGTTTCAAGGTAGAATGCTGGGCCAAATCTTTAAACAGATAATGTTCAAATTGCTGATACAATTCCTCCACCTCTTTTTCCTGAGGTAGTTGTCCATGAATCGCTATCCATTGTTCTTTGACAGAAGGGAGGGAAAGAAGCTGTTGGATATGATCCCATTTTAATTTTCCCATCGGTTCGCGGATCTCTTTGTCAGTCAGTTGGATCCCTTTTTCTAGAAAAGCATTTCTAAAAGCGTGGACAGGAGCCATACAGCCAAAGTCCACAGTTGTTCCTGCCCAATCAAAAATTACAGTTTTAATCATTAATGTTCTCCTTATAGTCTTTGATAATTGCTGTTAGTTCTAAAATGTCTTCTGGATAAATCTCGCCAATATTACCGATACGAAAACATTCATGATCGCTGATTTTCCCAGGATAGATCACAAATCCGTTTTGTTTTAAATGCTGATAGAAATGATTGAAATCAAATCGCCAGTCTTTAGGGTAAAGAAAAGAGGTAATGAATGGCCCCTGATACTCTTGGATGAAAGGCTGGAACCCCATCTCTGTCATTTTTTGTCGTAGCACATGATTATTGGCGAGATAACGTGAATATCGAGTTTCGATCCCTCCTTCTAGCTCTAGTTCCTTCAATGCCTGTTGAAAAGCCAAAACCGTATGAGTAGGGGAAGTGAAACGCCATTTGCCATTCTCGTTTTCCATCACGCGGTACTGGTCATACAGATCAAGTGACAAACTTCGACTGATATTTTTTCGCTTTTCTAGTTCCGCTTTATTAGCAAGTACAAAAGAAAAACCTGGAACACCTTGAATACATTTGTTTGAGCTGGAAATCAAAAAATCGATCCCTAGTTCCGCTACATGAATCGGTATCCCACCAAAGCTGGACATCGCATCCACTATAAACAAAAGATCTCTTTCCCGTGTGACAGCAGCAATTTCTTCCAAATCATTCAAAATACCGGAAGTAGTCTCACTATGGACCATTGCAAGTGCGGAGATAGAAGGATTCTCTTCAATCAACTGTGTAATCATATGTGCTTGGGGGATTTGGTGTTCAGGTACTTCATAAACTGCATAGTTTAGTTGCAGACATTTGCACATGGCAATCATTCGTTGACCGTATGCGCCATTTGAACAAATTAGCAAAGTATCATCTGGTCTGATCACAGAACTTAAAACAGATTCTACCCCAAAGGAGCCGCTGCCTTGCATCAAGACCGTTGTGTATAGTTCTTCCGGTACTTGAGCAAGTTGCAGCAATTTTTTTCTTATCCATTGTGTCATCTCTTTGTATTCTTGATCCCAGGTACAATGATCGGTCAGCATAGCTTTTTTCACTGTTTCAGAAGTCGTTAATGGTCCAGGCGTTAATAATTTATACATGCGATTTCCTTTCATTTCTTTTTTATTGACATACACAAAGAGCAAGACTCTGCTCTTGCTAACATCCAATATAAATGATGAGTATTGTGATTTAATCAAAGTTATGAAAAGTTTAAATAAAAACTGATGTATTTTTGTAAAGAGTGTAAAGGTTTATTTAACAAGGAAAATATTGAAAATAAAAAAACACGCATTCCTTATTAGGAACACGTGCTCTGATTAAAAAAGTGATACTTCAGTCGGATGGTGAAGAAATTCTTCTACTTGTTTTGCATCCTCCTCATTTTCTGAGATGATCATAATCGTATCAAATCCAGCAATCGTACTGACGATAGGAGGAGGCTTGATCTCATCTAAAACAGATGCAAATAAATGAGCATTGTCTGGCAAGGTATTAACGATTGTCAAAAAGTGGACTCGTTCGACTTTCAACACAATGTCTTCGATCATTTGAATCAGCCGATCCTCTTCTTCAGTCCTAGTATCAGGAGTACCTTTTTCGCGAAACAACACAAAACGGGAAATACCGTTTTCATCAGGCGCCTTCACGATTTTCAGATCACGGATATCTCGAGAAATCGTTGCTTGCGTTGCGGTAACGCCATAATGCCCAAGTTTGTTTAATAGTTCTTCTTGCGTACGGATCGGGAATTCTTCAATGACTTGTTTAATCAGCAAATGTCTTTGAGCTTTGCGCATTTTCTTTCTCCTTTACGAAAGATTTCACATGTATCATAACAAAAAAAAGAAGGATTGCCCAATAATATTCGTCTTTTACACCTAAAATTATTTTATGGAAAAAAGAGAATAAAGAAACAAAGAGAAATCTACTGTTTTTCTTGAATTCTTTTTGTCTTTCAGGTAAACTATTGAATGTTGAGCAGAAAAGTACATTTGCTCTTGCGATACGGATCTTTTGTCTGTATAATAGCTGAGGGTGCTTTATGCATCAGCAAATCCACATTCTTATTGGATTGTCGGTAGGTGCTTGAAAAAGTTTGCCGGCAAGGTAGAAGATAAGAAGAGGGAAAATAAAACCAAATCGGAGGAAACAAACATGGCAGTAATTTCTATGAAACAATTACTAGAAGCCGGCGTACACTTTGGTCACCAAACTCGTCGCTGGAACCCAAAAATGAAGAAATATATCTTCACAGAAAGAAACGGAATCTACATTATTGACTTACAAAAAACAGTTAAATTAGTAGATGCAGCTTATGATTACATGAAGAGCGTTGCTGAAGAAGGCGGCGTAGCATTATTCGTAGGTACAAAAAAACAAGCACAAGAAGCAATCAAAGAAGAAGCAACTCGTGCAGGACAATACTTCGTTAACCATCGTTGGTTAGGCGGAACATTGACAAACTGGGATACTATCCAAAAACGTATCAGCCGTTTGAAACAAATCAATGCAATGGAAGAAGATGGAACTTTTGAAGTTCTACCTAAAAAAGAAGTT
This sequence comes from Enterococcus sp. 3G1_DIV0629, assembly GCF_002141285.1. NCBI lineage: Bacteria > Bacillati > Bacillota > Bacilli > Lactobacillales > Enterococcaceae > Enterococcus > Enterococcus sp. 3G1_DIV0629. Next base: position 691,185 of record NZ_NGLI01000001.1, read on the forward strand.
GCTGGTTTGAACAAAGAACGCGAACGTCTTGAAAAATTCTTAGGCGGTATCGCTGATATGCCAAGAATCCCAGATGTAATGTACATCGTTGACCCACGTAAAGAACGTATTGCTGTTCAAGAAGCACACAAATTAAATATCCCAATCGTAGCTATGGTTGATACAAACTGCGATCCAGATGAAATCGACGTAGTAATCCCTTCAAACGACGACGCAATTCGTGCCGTTAAATTGATTACTTCAAAAATGGCTGATGCTTTCATCGAAGGAAACCAAGGTGAAGATCAAGTAGTTGAAGAAGATTTCACAGAAGAAAACACAGCAACATCAATCGAAGAAATCGTAGATGTTGTTGAAGGCGACAATTCTTCAGCAGAATAATTTTGAATGATGGAGCTGTTTCAAAGGCTGGGCGACAAGCCTCACTCTCCTTTGAAGCAGCTTTTTTTAAAAAGAACACACACAGGAGGAGTTAAACATGGCAGACGTTACAGCTAAAATGGTAAAAGAACTACGCGAAATGACTGGCGTAGGAATGATGGATGCGAAAAAAGCATTAGTTGAAGTAGAAGGCGATATGGAAAAAGCAGTTGATCTTTTACGTGAAAAAGGAATGGCAAAGGCTGCAAAGAAAAATGACCGCATTGCCGCTGAAGGATTAGCTTCAGTTGCTGTGAAAGGTAACACTGCAGCAATCGTTGAAGTAAACTCAGAAACAGACTTTGTATCTAAAAATGAAATGTTCCAAGACTTAGTAAAAGAAATCGCAGAACTTATTGCTGAAAACAAACCAGCAGACATGGAAGCTGCAATGAAAATCAAAACAGATAAAGGAACGATTGAATCTGACTTGATCGAAGCAACTCAAGTTATCGGAGAAAAAATCAGCTTCCGTCGCTTTGAAGTTGTAGAAAAAGACGACAATGCTGCATTTGGCGGATACTTGCATATGGGCGGACGTATTGCTGTATTGACTGTTCTAGACGGAACAACAGATGAAACAGTTGCAAGAGACGTAGCTATGCACGTAGCAGCTATCAATCCTCGCTATGTAAACGAATCACAAATTCCAGAAGCTGAATTAGAACATGAAAAAACTGTTCTTACAGAACAAGCATTGAACGAAGGCAAACCAGCGAATATCGTTGAAAAAATGGTAGAAGGACGCTTGAAGAAATTCAAAGCAGAAATCGCTTTGGTTGACCAACCATTCGTTAAAGATCCTGATATGACTGTTGAAAAATACGTTGCTTCAAAAGGCGCAACTGTTAAAACATTCGTACGTTTCGAAGTTGGCGAAGGTATCGAAAAACGCGAAGATAACTTTGTAGAAGAAGTTATGAGCCAAGTGAAAAAATAATTCTGTTGAATGACAGACGGGAACGCACGCTTTGTGCGCTCCCTTTTTTTAAGCAAAACAAGAAAAACCAGGCTTAGCGTGTCGAAATCATCTAAGTATGGTAAAATGGCAATAGAAAATATTGGAGGAATGAACATGGTCACACCGAAATATCAGCGTGTAGTCTTAAAATTGAGTGGAGAAGCTTTAGCTGGGGATGCAGGATTTGGAATCAAACCACCAGTAATCAAAGAAATCATCCAAGAAATCAAAGAAGTTCATGAACTGGGCGTTGAAATGGCAATCGTTGTGGGCGGCGGAAATATCTGGCGCGGACAAATCGGAGCACAAATGGGCATGGAACGCGCTCAAGCTGATTACATGGGTATGTTAGCTACAGTTATGAATGCCTTAGCTTTACAGGATACGTTGGAAAACGTGGGTGTACCGACACGCGTGCAAACTTCGATTGAAATGCGTCAAATCGCAGAGCCATACATTCGCCGTAAAGCAGAACGTCATTTAGAAAAAGGACGGATTGTTATTTTTGCGGGGGGTACCGGCAACCCGTACTTCTCGACAGATACAACAGCAGCATTACGCGCAGCAGAAATCGGCGCAGATGTTATCCTGATGGCTAAAAACAATGTAGACGGTGTTTATTCTGCTGATCCGAAAGTAGATGCAAATGCAGTGAAATTTGAAGAACTGACTCATCTGGAAGTTATTGCTAAAGGATTACAAGTCATGGATTCAACTGCAAGTTCACTAAGCATGGATAATGACATTCCATTGCTTGTCTTCAATTTAAATGAACACGGAAATATTCGCCGGGCAATCTTAGGCGAAAATATCGGAACGACTGTAAGGGGGAAATAAAAATGGCAGATGCAATTATGACAGAAGCAAAAGAAAAAATGAAAAAAGCAGCACAAAATCTTCAACGTGAACTTGGACAAATCCGCGCAGGTCGCGCGAATGCTAGCCTTTTGGATCGAATCACTGTGAATTATTACGGTGCACCAACTCCATTGAACCAAATGGCGTCAATCCAAATCCCAGAAGCACGTGTTTTAATGATCACGCCTTTTGACAAGAGCATTCTTCAAGATGTTGAAAAAGCTATTATGGCAAGTGATATCGGAATCAGTCCTACCAATGATGGAAATGTTATTCGTTTGGTTATCCCGCAACTGACAGAAGAACGCAGAAAAGAATTAGCTAAAGATGTGAAAAAAGAAGCAGAAAATGCAAAAATCGCGATTCGTAACATCCGACGTGATGCGATCGATGAATATAAAAAACAACAAAAAAATGGTGACATTACCGAAGATGATTTGCGCGGACTAGAAAAAGACGTACAAACATTGACAGATAACAGCATTAAAGAAGTAGATAAGATCGCTGCTGATAAAGAAAAAGAATTATTGGAAGTTTAATAAAACCATAAAAACAGAGGGGCGGATCATTCCGCTTCCTCTGTTTTTATTTATGTTTCTTTTATTTAAAGATTAAAAAAAGAAAAAATTATTCAGTTTTTAAATAAAAAAACAATGATTCCATAGGAAAAACGTTTAGATATTGCTATAATACTTAAGATAGTGGGAATCTTTTAAGTATAGGAGGAAAAAGAATGTTACGTTTTTTTCCGCAAAAAAACAAATATATTCAAGAAAAAAGCGAATTTCAATTTAATGTCGATGGACCAATTCCTCAACACGTTGCCATCATCATGGACGGCAATGGTCGTTGGGCGCAAAACCGGCGTTTGCCCAGAGTCGCTGGCCATAAAGAAGGTATGGAAACAGTAAAGAAAGTCACAAAGAAAGCATCAAGGCTTGGAGTGAAAGTATTGACGCTTTATGCTTTTTCAACTGAAAACTGGAAGCGTCCAAAAGATGAAGTAAGTTTTCTCATGCAACTACCTGTCGACTTTTTTGATACGTTCGTACCAGAATTGATCAAAGAAAACGTCAAAGTCCATGTCATGGGGTATGAGAACGTGTTACCAGAACATACGCAAGACGCTGTAAAACGTGCAATTGAGCAAACAAAAGACAATACCGGAATGGTGTTAAACTTTGCTTTGAATTACGGAAGCAGAGCAGAAATCGTGACTGCAGTCCAAAACATTGCTGAAGAAGTAGCAAAGGGAGAAATACAGGCAGAAGAAATCGATGATGAATTGATTGCCAACCATCTAATGACAGGTTTCTTGCCCAAAGAATTACAAGATCCTGAGTTGATGATCCGTACAAGCGGAGAAGAGCGGATCAGTAATTTTCTGTTATGGCAGATTGCATATAGTGAATTGTATTTTACAAAAGCACTTTGGCCTGATTTTGACGGTGCACATTTTGAAGAAGCAATTGCCTCTTATCAAAATCGAGATCGTCGATTCGGCGGTGTAAAAAAAACAGAAAATGAGAAAGGGGATCAGTCATGAAACAACGTGTAATCACAGCAGCCGTGGCGCTTGTCTTGTTTATTCCGATTATATGGATTGGGGGCATAGCGGTTGAGCTTACCGCAGCAGTCTTAGCTGTGGTAGGAGTTTATGAGCTTTTCCGGATGAAAGGATTGACCCTCCTAAGTTTTGAAGGAGTTTTATCCGCTATTGGTGCAGTGCTCCTTGTCTTGCCAAAAGAAAGATGGTTCTTCTTTCTTCCAGAGAACGTCAGTACATTTATGCTATTTTATCTTATCGTTATGATCCTGTTGGGGACGTCAGTTATTTCTAAAAATACGTATACGATTGATGAAGCGGGTTTCCCAGTGCTTGTCAGTTTGTATGTAGGAATAGGCTTCCAGAATTTCGTCAATGCACGAACAGAAAGTTTAGCTGTTTTGATTTTTGGTCTGTTTATCGTTTGGGCAACTGATATTGGTGCTTATATGGTTGGCCGTCGTTATGGACAACACAAGTTAAGTCCGGATATTTCACCGAACAAAACGATTGAAGGCGCGCTAGGCGGGATTGGAAGTGCTGTTGTAGTCGCATTTCTTTATCTATTGTTGTATCCAGCAAAAGAACTATTCAATCATGGTATGTTTGTCATGCTTCTGATGACGATTATTTTTTCGGCAGTCGGACAATTTGGCGATTTGGTCGAATCAGCAATCAAACGCCATTATGATGTGAAAGACTCAGGAAATATCTTACCGGGCCACGGAGGAATCTTAGACCGTTTCGATAGCTTGCTGTTTGTATTCCCTATCATGCATTTATTTGGCATTATTTAGTAAGTATACCTGCGTTTCTTTGTGATTTTCATAAAAGACGCAGGTTTTTGTTTCTCATTTTATTGATACTATTGGTGTCTTAGGTATACTATGGTAAAATTATAGTGTTTTAACGTTGTTTAAAAAAACACACAAAAAACAAGTAAAGGAGAAAAAAGCTATGAAAACGATACTAACATTTATCATTGTTTTTGGTATATTAGTGATTGTTCATGAGTTTGGTCATTTCTTCTTTGCGAAACGATCAGGAATCCTCGTTCGCGAATTTGCTATCGGTATGGGTCCGAAGATTTATGGGCATCAAGCAAAAGACGGGACAACATATACGCTTCGCCTATTACCTATTGGCGGTTATGTTCGAATGGCAGGCAATGGGGATGATGAAACAGAAATGGCACCAGGTATGCCTCTTTCTCTTTTACTAAATTCTGACGGCATCGTAGAGAAGATAAATTTAAGTAAGAAAATCCAATTGACAAATGCTATCCCAATGGAATTGAGCCGTTATGATTTAGAAGATGAGCTGACTATCACTGGTTATGTGAATGGGGATGAAACAGAAGTAGTGACCTATCCTGTTGATCACGATGCGACGATTATTGAAACCGACGGAACAGAAATCAGAATTGCACCAAAAGATGTACAGTTCCAATCGGCTAAACTGTGGCAGCGTATGCTGACCAATTTTGCCGGTCCGATGAATAACTTTATCTTGGCAATCGTGTTATTCATTATTCTTGCATTCATGCAAGGCGGTGTTCAAGTGACAAATACTAATCGTGTAGGAGAGATTATCCCTAATGGTGCTGCGGCAGAAGCAGGCTTAAAAGAAAATGATAAGGTAGTTAGTGTGAACGGTAAAGAAATCCACTCTTGGAACGATTTGACAACAGTCATCACGAAAAATCCAGGTAAAACATTAGATTTTGAGATCGAACGAGAAGGTAAGATGCAATCTGTCGACGTGACACCGAAATCTGTAGAGTCAAATGGCGAAAAAGTTGGCCAACTTGGCATACAAGCCCCAATGAATACAGGTTTTATGGATAAGATCATCGGCGGAACACGTCAAGCTTTTAGCGGTTCATTGGAAATTTTCAAAGCCTTAGGATCACTGTTTACAGGTTTTAGTTTAGATAAATTAGGCGGACCTGTTATGATGTACCAATTGTCTTCAGAAGCAGCAAACCAAGGTGTAACAACTGTTATTGGTTTGATGGCGCTTCTTTCAATGAACCTTGGAATCGTCAATCTGCTTCCAATCCCTGCCTTAGATGGTGGAAAATTAGTCTTGAATATTTTTGAAGGGATTCGTGGGAAACCATTAAGTCAAGAAAAAGAAGGAATATTGACATTAGCTGGCTTTGGATTTTTGATGTTGTTGATGGTGCTAGTTACATGGAACGATATTCAACGATTCTTTTTCTAGAAAAAGTTGACAAATAGGGTATAATAACAAACGATAACTATTTTGAGGAAATAAAGGAGTATATAGAATGAGACAATCAAAAATGTTGATTCCAACATTACGTGAAGTTCCAAATGATGCAGAAGTATTAAGTCATCAAATCTTGCTAAGAGCTGGATATATCCGTCAAGTATCAGCGGGTATCTATTCTTATCTGCCATTAGCAAATCGTGTATTAGAAAAGCTGAAACGTATCATGCGGGAAGAATTTGAAAAAATCGGTGCGGTAGAGATGCTGATGCCTGCTATCTTGCCAGCAGAACTTTGGGAAGAGTCAGGACGTTACGAAACATATGGCCCAAACTTGTATCGTTTCAAGGACCGTAATGATCGAAAAATGATTCTTGGACCAACTCACGAAGAAACTTTCACTGATTTGATGCGTAATGAAATCAATTCGTATAAGAAACTACCTTTGAATCTTTATCAAATCCAACCTAAGTATCGTGACGAAAAACGTCCTCGCTTTGGTTTGCTTCGCGGACGTGAGTTTATCATGAAAGATGCGTATTCTTTCCATGCAACGGAAGAAAGTTTAGACGAAACATATAAAGATTATGAAAAAGCCTATACCGAAGTTTTCAAGCGTTGCGGTTTGGAATTTCGTTCAATCATCGGAGACGGTGGCGCAATGGGCGGGAAAGACTCAAAGGAATTCATGGCAATCTCAGAGATTGGGGAGGATACGATCTGTTATTCGACTGAAAGTGACTATGCTGCAAACTTGGAGATGGCTACAAGCTACTATGTATCAAAAAAATCGCATGAAACACAGCTTGAGTTAGAGAAAGTAGCTACACCTAACGTAAAATCAATTGATGAAGTAGCAGATTTCTTTTCTGTTGAACCTCAAAAAATCATCAAGTCTGTATTGTTCATTGCGGATGAACAACCTGTCCTTGTTTTGGTACGCGGAGACCATGAAGTCAATGACGTAAAACTGAAAAACTATTTATCTGCTGACTTTTTAGAAGAAGCGACGGAAGAAGAAGCACAAAAATATCTAGGTGCTGAGTTTGGTTCTGTCGGACCAATCGGTGTTTCAGATGACGTAAAAGTATATGCAGACCGTTATGTCCAAGATTTAGCGAATGCCATTACTGGAGCGAACGAAACAGGATTCCACTATAAAAATGTGAATCCAGAACGCGATTTCACTGTGCTTTCTTATGAAGATCTTCGTTTTGTACAAGAAGGAGATCCTTCACCAGACAACAACGGTGTTCTTGCCTTTACTCGAGGAATCGAAATCGGACATATCTTCAAAATTGGCACTCGTTACAGTGAATCTATGGGAGCAACCGTTCTAGACGAAAACGGACGGGAAAAATTTGTGATTATGGGCTGTTATGGTATCGGTGTGAGCCGGTTATTATCAGCAATCGTAGAACAACATTCAGATGAACAAGGAATCAATTGGCCAAAAGGAATTGCGCCATTTGATCTGCATATCGTCCAAATGAATCTAAAAGACGAATACCAAACAAACTTGACGAATGAACTAGAAGAAGCGATGACAAAAGCTGGTTATGAAGTACTGGTTGATGACAGAAATGAACGCGCAGGAGTGAAATTCGCAGATTCTGATTTGATTGGCTGTCCAATCAGAATTACTGTCGGTAAAAAAGCAGTGGATGGAATCGTAGAAGTGAAAATCAAGAAAACTGGCGAAATGGTTGAAGTACGTAAAGAAGAATTGGCGAATACTTTACCAATCCTCTTGAACCAAGGCGAATAATAAGCGTTAAAACACAGAAAAGTAAAACAGCTGAATCAGCTGTTTTTGACAACCTGATGTTTCGCTTTTAAAATTGGAACTGTGATGTGAATCACAGTTCCAATTTTTTAATGTAAAACTCAGAAAAAACGAGTATACTAAAAGGTACTGAAAAAGAAGAGGATACGATGTAATCAATTGCATAGTTTCTCATCAGAAAGGGCGTATATCTTTGTCAGAAAAACGAGATTTATTTGAAAAACTGTTGGAACAAATCCAACTAGAGGAAGCAGAAAAAAATCATCCACTGCTTACTGCTGGTGAAATGGATAGTGTAGTGGTCCATCGTAAATCGCGTTTATGGGAATTTACGCTGCATTTTTCTAAAATTTTGCCTATTATGCTGTATCGGTCATTGGCTCAGCATCTGACTGTCGCTTTTAAAGAGATTGCACAAGTCAAATTGAACATCTTAGCAGATGACCAGACATTCGATGAACAGCTCTTGCAAGATTACTGGGCCCAAGCTTTGGAAAATCAGCAATGCGATACACCACTAGCACAGCAAGTATTAAAAACGCAAGTACCTGTGATAAAAGATCGTAAAGTTATCTTGCCAATCGACAGTACAGGGGCTATTTCATATTTGAAACAGCAATACTTACCATTAGTAGAAGAGTTGTTCGTCAGTTACGGATTCCCAAAATTTCGTATCGAACCAGAAGTGGATGAGCAGCAAGCGGAACGTGTATTGAAACTTTTTGAAGAACGTAAACAAGAACAGGCAGAAGCCTTTATGAAGCAAGCAGCTGAAAGTCTAGTTGTTCATGAACAAAAGAAAAAAGAAAGAAAAGAACAGTCGCCATCTCTTGAAGGACCCATCCAACTAGGACGAAATATTCCAGCAGATGAGCCCACAACACCAATGATCAATATCGTCGAAGAAGAACGGCGAGTCACTCTTGAAGGGTATGTGTTCGATAAAGAAGTCAGAGAACTACGCTCAAAACGCAAGATCTTGACTTTGAAAATCACAGATTATACTTCATCATTTATTGTCAAAAAATTCTCAAATGGCGAAAAAGATGAACAGATATTTGATGCGATCAGTGTCGGCAGCTGGTTAAAGGTACGTGGAAGTATTCAGGAAGATACGTTTGTCCGTGATTTGGTCATGAATGCCCAAGATATCGTTGAAGTCAAACATACCCCTCGTAAAGATTATGCTCCTGAAGGGGAAAAACGGGTAGAACTTCATGTTCACAGCAATATGAGTACGATGGATGCAACGAATAGCATTTCTGATCTTGTGGCACAAGCAGGAAAATGGGGACACCGTGCCATCGCCATTACAGACCATGGTGGCGCACAAGCCTTTCCAGAAGCTCATAGTGCCGGAAAAAAAGCAGGCGTGAAAATCTTATACGGTGTGGAAGCAAATGTCGTAGATGACGGTGTACCTATTGCTTATAATGATGCACATGAAGCACTGAACGAAGCCACATATGTCGTATTTGACGTGGAAACGACAGGATTGTCTGCGGTATACGATACCATTATCGAGCTCGCTGCAGTCAAAATGTACAAAGGAAATGTGATCGAAAGCTTTGATGAATTTATCGATCCAGGACACCCTTTATCACGAACAACGGTGGATCTGACTGGTATTACGGATGAAATGGTTCGAGGATCGAAGTCAGAAGAAGAAGTCCTGCGGATGTTTCTTGAATTTTCAAAAGATACAATTCTGGTAGCCCACAACGCGGCTTTTGATATGGGGTTCTTGAATACTAGCTACGCAAGATATGGCATTCCTGAAGCAACTAATCCAGTTATTGATACCTTAGAATTAGCCAGATATCTGTATCCGCAATTCAAACGTTTCGGATTAGGTGTGTTATCCAAAAAATTTGGTGTCAGCTTGGAACAGCATCACCGAGCAATCTATGATGCTGAAGCAACAGGTCACTTAGCTTGGATTTTTGTCAAAGAAGCAATGGACAATCATCACATGCTTTATCATGATCAGCTAAATGAGCATATCGGAGAAGGAGATTCTTACAAACGAGCCCGACCTTTCCATGTAACGATTTTAGCAAAGAATCAGGCAGGACTGAAAGATCTGTTCAAACTGATTTCAATGTCGAATGTCGAATACTTCGAACGTGTCCCGCGAATACCACGCTCCCAATTGAAAAAGATGCGTGAAAATCTATTGATCGGCTCAGCTTGTGATAAGGGAGAAATCTTCGAAGCCATGATGCAAAAAGGGGTAGAAGAGGCAAGAAACCGAGCAAAATTCTACGATTATATTGAAGTTATGCCAAAACCGGTCTATGCACCTTTGATCGAGCAAGAATTGGTAAAAAATGAACATGATTTGGAAGAAATTATCCAAAACTTAGTAGAAATCGGAAAAAGTTTGGATAAAATCGTTGTTGCAACAGGCAACGTTCATTATCTCAACGAAGAAGATGCCATTTACCGAAAAATTTTGATCAATTCTATGGGCGGAGCGAATCCGTTGAATCGTCATAGTTTGCCAGATGTCCATTTCCGAACAACCGATGAGATGCTCACCGCTTTTCACTTTTTAGGGGAAGAAACAGCAAAAGAGATCGTAGTGGATAATACGAATAAAATCGCAGATATCTGCGAAGAAGTGATTCCAGTCAAAGATGAACTTTATACACCGAAGATTCCAGGTTCAGAAGATGAGATATCAGAATTGAGTTACACAAAAGCAAAACAAATGTACGGAGATCCGTTACCTGAAATTATCCAAAAACGATTAGAAAAAGAGTTGAATTCTATTAATGGTAATGGTTTCTCGGTTATTTATCTGATCGCCCAAAAGCTTGTGCATAAAAGTAATGAAGATGGCTATCTAGTAGGTTCACGTGGCTCTGTTGGCTCTAGCTTTGTTGCAACGATGACTGGGATCACTGAAGTGAATCCTTTAGCTCCCCATTATTACTGTCCAGAGTGCCAATATTCCGAGTTCTTTGAAGATGGCACGTACGGTTCTGGATTTGATATGCCAGAAAAACAATGTCCAAAATGTGGTGCACGCTTAAATAAAGATGGTCATGATATCCCATTTGAGACATTTTTAGGTTTCCATGGAGACAAAGTGCCCGATATTGATTTGAACTTCTCAGGTGATTATCAAGCAGAAGCACATAACTATACGAAAGTATTGTTTGGTGAAGACTATGTTTACCGTGCCGGAACGATTGGTACAGTCGCCGACAAAACAGCATATGGCTATGTAAAAGGTTATGAAAGGGACAATAATCTGCAGTTTCGAAGTGCAGAAGTCGACAGATTGGCAAAGGGTGCAACAGGAGTCAAACGGACAACTGGTCAGCATCCTGGGGGGATCATCGTTATTCCAGATTATATGGATGTTTACGACTTTACGCCGATCCAATATCCAGCAGACGATCAAAATTCGGAATGGAAAACGACCCACTTTGATTTCCACTCAATTCACGATAATGTATTGAAATTGGATATTCTAGGACACGATGACCCAACTGTTATACGGATGCTTCAAGATTTATCAGGGATTGATCCACAAACGATTCCTACAGATGACCCGGAAGTGATGCGGATATTTGCTGGTCCTGAAGTACTAGGGGTAACCCAGGAACAGATTTATTCTAAAACAGGAACATTAGGTATTCCAGAATTCGGCACTCGTTTTGTTCGAGGAATGCTAGAAGAAACACATCCTACAACTTTTGCAGAACTACTTCAAATATCCGGACTATCTCATGGTACAGATGTATGGTTAGGAAATGCCGAAGAATTGATTCGACGTGGGGATGCGACATTGGCGGAAGTAATCGGCTGTCGTGATGATATCATGGTTTATTTGATTCATGCTGGATTAGACAGCGGGATGGCATTTAAGATCATGGAAACTGTTCGTAAAGGGCAATGGAACAAGATTCCTGATGAATTGAGAGAAACCTATCTATCCGCGATGAAAGAAAATAATGTGCCTGATTGGTATATCGATTCTTGTTCAAAGATCAAGTATATGTTTCCGAAAGCCCATGCTGCAGCTTATGTATTGATGGCTCTTCGTGTTGCTTATTTTAAAGTTTATTTCCCTATTTTGTATTACTGTGCATACTTTTCTGTACGTGCGGATGATTTTGATCTAGTTTCCATGTGCAAAGGAAAAGATGCTGTGAAACAAGCAATGAAAGAAATCACGGACAAAGGGCTAGATGCTTCCGTAAAAGAAAAAAATCAGCTGACCGTGCTAGAATTAGCCAATGAAATGTTAGAACGAGGATTCAAATTTGGGATGATCGATCTGTACAAATCGGATGCTGTTAATTTTGTTATCGAAGGAGATACGTTGATTGCGCCATTTAGAGCTGTCCCTAGTTTGGGAACCAATGTAGCAAAACAAATCGTTGAGGCAAGAAAAGATGGTCCATTTTTATCTAAAGAAGATCTTGCTACTCGCGGGAAAGTTTCAAAAACATTGATCGAATATATGAACGATAATGGTGTATTGAAAGATTTACCAGACGAAAACCAATTATCGTTATTCGATATGTTATAAGCATCTGTTATCTTGTCTGCTTGTAATTTTAAGCAGAGTATGGTATAGTTTTTATAGGTAATGATACTAACTGTGAGTGAGCGGATTTTTCGCTCACTCTTTTTAATGGAATTACGTACTTAATTTTTAAGGAGGCGAAACTTTTGAGTAGCGTCGTTGAAACAGTCACGGAAATGGTGACACCGATTTTAGATGAACAAAATTTTGAACTTGTCGAAGTCGAATTTGTAAAAGAAGGAAAAAGCTGGTTCTTACGAGTATTTATTGACAAAGAAGGCGGAATCGATATCGAAGAATGTGCCTTTGTCAGTGAGAAACTGAGCGAAAAACTTGATGCAGCAGATCCAGATCCGATTCCTCAAGCTTATTTCCTGGAGGTATCCTCCCCTGGAGCAGAGCGGCCATTGAAAAAAGAAAGCGACTATGAAAAGGCACTTGGCGATTATGTCCATGTCTCCTTATACCAACCAGTAGATGGCGAAAAACAATACGAAGGATTTCTTCAATCATTTGATGCTGAACAGCTTACATTGAAAATACGCATAAAAACACGAGAAAAAGAATTGACTTTTGACCGAAAAAATATTGCAAAAGCTCGCTTAGCTATCCAATTTTAATCACGGAGAGGAATCAGAAAAAATGAGTAAAGAAATGTTAAATGCGTTAGACGCTTTAGAAGCTGAAAAAGGGATCTCAAAAGAAATCGTGATCGATGCTTTAGAAGCAGCATTGGTTTCTGCATACAAACGCCACTATGGCCAAGCACAAAATGTCGAAGTGGAATTTGATCAGAAAAAAGGAAAGATCCATGTCTATGCAGTAAAAGAAGTAACGGAAGAAGTGATGGATTCACAGTTGGAAGTCTCATTGAAAGATGCACTTTTGATTAATCCAGCATATGAGATCGGTGATACGATCCGTTTTGAAGTCACACCAAAAGATTTTGGGCGGATTGCTGCGCAAACAGCTAAACAAGTTATTTTGCAGCGTGTACGTGAAGCAGAAAGAACGATCATTTATAACGAATTCAGTGCTTATGAAAAAGACATCATGCAAGGAATCGTCGAACGTCAGGATAAACGTTATATTTATGTCAACCTTGGCAAAATAGAGGCAGTTCTTTCTAAACAAGATCAAATGCCAAACGAATTTTACCAACCTCACGATCGTATCAAAGTCTATGTTTCTCGAGTAGAAAATACATCTAAAGGTCCGCAAGTATTTGTTAGCCGCAGCCATCCGGATCTATTGCGTCGCTTATTTGAGCAAGAAGTCCCAGAAGTTTATGATGGAATCGTTGAAATCGTCAGCATTGCCCGTGAAGCCGGCGATCGATCAAAAGTAGCTGTCCGTTCAAACGATCAGAACATCGACGCAGTCGGTACATGTGTTGGACCAAAAGGACAACGTGTCCAAGCAATCGTCAATGAATTAAAAGGCGAAAACATGGATATCGTTGAATGGAATGAAGACCCAGCTGTATTCATTGCAAATGCATTGAATCCTGCACAAGTCATGGATGTGATTTTTGATGAAACAAATCCTAAAGCTTGCACAGTTGTCGTTCCAGACTATCAATTATCGTTAGCAATCGGTAAACGTGGACAAAACGCACGTTTAGCTGCTAAATTGACTAACCATAAAATCGATATCAAATCAGAATCTGATATGGCGGAATTTTATGAAAAACAAGAACAACAAAACGAAACAGAAGAATTGCATGACGAAGCAATCGTTCAGTCAGATTTGACAGACGATGAGTATGAAGCAATTGCGTTCAATAATGAAACGGTCGAAGAAAAACCAGAAGCTTAACTTTAGTAAGGAGGCAAAGAGATGAAACAAAGGAAAATTCCTTTACGCAAATCCGTGGTTTCAGGTGAAATGAAACCTAAAAAAGAGATGGTCCGAATCACCCGTTCAAAAGAAGGGGAAGTATCGATCGATCCAACTGGAAAAATGCCTGGACGAGGAGCGTATGTCTCACTTGAGCCGGAAGAAGTACAACAAGCTTGGGATAAAAAAATTCTCGATCGAGTACTCGAAACAACTTTAACAGATGAGTTTTATCAAGAACTTCTTGACTATGTCACTCACCAAAAAGCACGTAAAGAGTTATTTGGAAAATGAACACAGTCAATCGGCAAAAAGCCATGAATCTCATGGGTCTGGCGATGCGCGCGGGAAAACTGATTACGGGCGAAGAACTGATCATAGCTGAAATCCGCAAACAAAAAGCAAAATTGGTGTTTGTGGCAACAGATGCAAGTGAGAATACAAGAAAAAAGATAAAAGATAAGAGTTCATACTATGAAGTTCCTTGCTTTGAGCTATTTTCTGAAGCAGAAATCACGCAGATGATCGGAAAACCTCGCAAGGTATTCGGAATAATGGATGCCGGATTTGCGAAGAAGACCAAGGAGCTAATTGAAGGTTAGGAAGGTGATTGCATGGGCAATAAAAGAATCTATGAATTAGCAAAAGAACTCAAAAAATCTAGTAAAGACGTCGTGGAAAAAGCACAACAACTTGGCATCGATGTGAAAAACCATATGGGTGCGATTACTAGCAGTGATGAGAAGAAATTGCAACAAGCGTTCAAAAACCCAAGCACGAAACAACAAGCTGCACAACAAGCAAGCAGAAAACCAGCCAATCAACAGCCGAACGATCAACGTAAAAAAGAAACAACAAATACTCAACAAAAAAATAAAAATAACCGCAGTTATCAAGATCGCGGTCAAGGGAGCGGTCAAGTGAATCAAGGAAAAAAACCAACAACAAACCAAAATAATACGGGGAATACTAGCAGTCAAAATCGTCCAGGAACGAGCCAAGGCGGCAATCAAAACCGTACCAACAATAACAACAAACCAAACAATAACAATCGCGGCAAATTTAATAATAACAACCGTAATCGTTATAATAAAAAGGGTAAAAAAGGCAAACAGCAACAATCAACTAAGCCAGCTGTACCACCACGCAAATTCCGTGAATTGCCAGATGTATTAGAGTATACTGAAGGCATGAACGTAGCAGATATCGCGAAAAAAATTCATCGTGAACCAGCAGAAATCATTAAAAAATTATTTATGCTTGGCGTCATGGTCAATCAAAACCAAGCACTGGATAAAGATACGATTGAACTGTTAGCCACGGACTATGGTATGGAACCACAAGAAAAAGTCCAAGTTGATATTGCAGATATCGATAAATTCTTCGAGTCAGAAGAAGTTGATCCAGACAAATTAGTCTCACGTCCGCCAGTAGTAACAATTATGGGACACGTAGACCACGGGAAAACAACCTTATTGGATACATTGCGCCATTCACGTGTAACAAGCGGCGAAGCCGGCGGAATCACACAGCATATCGGTGCCTATCAGATTGATATTGATGGCAAACCAATCACTTTCTTGGATACACCAGGACATGCGGCCTTTACAAGTATGCGTGCACGTGGAGCAAGTATCACAGATATCACGATTTTAGTTGTCGCTGCAGATGACGGTGTCATGCCGCAAACCGTTGAAGCAATCAACCATGCCAAAGCAGCAGGCGTTCCAATTATCGTCGCTGTAAACAAAATTGATAAACCAGGTGCAAACCCTCAACATGTTATGCAAGAATTAAGTGAGTATGAGTTAATTCCTGAAGCATGGGGTGGAGAAACGATCTTTGTTGAGATCTCAGCGAAATTCGGCCAAAACATCGAAGAATTGCTAGAAATGATCCTGTTAGTCGCAGAAGTAGAAGATTTAAAAGCAGATCCAACACAACGCGCAATCGGAACTGTGATCGAAGCACGTCTTGATAAAGGTAAAGGTCCTGTGTCAACCTTACTTGTCCAAGAAGGAACACTTCATGTTGGTGACCCAATCGTTGTCGGTAATACTTACGGACGTGTCCGTGTAATGACAAACGATCTTGGCCGTCGCGATAAAGAAGCAGGACCTGCAACGCCAGTAGAAATCACTGGCTTGAATGATGTACCTCAAGCAGGTGACCGTTTCGTAGTCTTCGAAGACGAAAAGACAGCACGTGCAGCGGGGGAAGAACGCGCAAAACGTGCATTATTGGAAAACCGTGCTGCAAGCAGCCGTGTAACCTTGGACAACTTGTTTGAAAGCTTGAAAGAAGGCGAGTTGAAAGAAGTTAACGTCATTATCAAAGCCGACGTTCAAGGGTCAGCAGAAGCATTAGCTGCCTCATTGAAAAAAATCGAAGTTGAAGGCGTACGTGTGAAAATCGTCCATTCAGCGGTAGGTGCAATCAATGAAAGTGACGTAACACTTGCAGCAGCAAGTAATGCGATCATCATTGGATTTAATGTCCGTCCTACACCTCAAGCAAAAGCGCAAGCAGAAGCTGAAGAAGTAGACATTCGTTTACACCGTATCATTTACAAAGCTATTGATGAAATCGAAACAGCGATGAAAGGAATGCTTGACCCAGAATATGAAGAAAAAATCACTGGTCAAATGATTGTACGTGAAACATTCAAAGTATCCAAAGTCGGCACGATCGCTGGTGCATATGTAACAGAAGGCTATATCCGCAGAGATAGCGGTGTCCGTGTGATCCGTGACGGTATCGTTATCTATGAAGGCCAATTGGCAAGTTTGAAACGTTTCAAAGATGACGTAAAAGAAGTCAAAATGGGCTATGAATGCGGTGCTATGATTGAAAAATTCAATGACATCAAAGTAGATGACGTAATTGAAGGATTCGTTATGGAAGAAATCAAAAAAGACTAATATCTAAAGGAGGTTCCTCGATATGGCAAATTATCGCGACCGTCGAGTTGGTCAAGAAATCTTAAAAGAAGTCAATGCGATCCTACGTAAAAAAGTAAGAGATCCTCGTGTGCAAGATGTAACGATCACTGATGTACACGTAACAGGCGATCTTCAACAAGCAACAATCTATTACAGTATCCTTTCTGATTTAGCTTCTGAAAAGAAAAAAGCACAAGAAGGATTGGATAAAGCATCAGGATTGATTCGTCGAGAGCTAGGGCACAATCTAAGTATTTACAAAACACCTGAATTGTCCTTTGAATTAGATGAATCAGTTGTCTATGGCAACCATATCGATGAATTGCTTCGCGACTTGAACAAAGACTAATCAAAAAATCCCGTAAATCCTGTGAAATCAGGGGTTGCGGGATTTTTTTTGTTTTCATTAAGACGTATTACCTAAGAGTTCCATGACTTTAGTCTTGCGGCGTGTCAGCTAACCAAAAAAGAGAAAAAGAAAAGAAAAAAATTCGACTTTCTTTTTTCTATAGTATATAAATTTTTGCATATAGATAAAGATCAAGATACCGATGACGGAAGCTAGATTGTAATCCATTGTAGTGACAGTCAGGTTATATAGCCAAGTAACTAGAAGATCAGTGGAACCTACACTATAAAAGTTTGAATTTGTCGGTCCGCCACTAATTAAAAGAAAAATCACGTTGAAGTTTTTGACTAGATATAAAATCTAAGCAAATGAACAGAAGTGCTTATTAGGTTTCAATTAGGAGTATCTGCGCTAGAATAAGAGTAATAATGAAAAGGAGTGTTACGTATGGATTATTCTAGTAAAGAATACTTTGATAAAATGACGGCTTGGTGGCGTGCTGCCAATTATCTTTCTGTCGGGCAAATTTATCTTAAAGATAACCCCTTACTGAGACATACATTGAAACCAGAAGATGTCAAAAAACATCCAATCGGTCATTGGGGAACGATTCCTGGTCAAAATTTTATTTATGTCCATTTGAACCGAGTCATCAATAAATATGATTTGAACATGTTTTATATCGAAGGACCAGGACACGGCGGACAAGTCATGGTATCGAATGCTTATTTAGATGGAAGTTACACAGAAATCTATCCAGAAGTAACGGAAGATGAGACAGGAATGCAAAAATTATTCAAGCGATTTTCATTTCCTGGAGGCATTGCTTCTCATGCAGCACCAGAAACACCAGGTTCTATCCATGAAGGGGGAGAGCTTGGATACTCTCTTTCACATGGAGTCGGAGCTGTATTAGACAATCCTGAAGTAATCTCTGCTGTCGTGATTGGTGATGGTGAAGCAGAAACCGGTCCTTTAGCTGGAAGCTGGTTCTCAAATGTCTTTATCAATCCGGTGAAAGATGGAGCTGTTTTACCAATCCTTCATTTAAATGGTGCTAAAATAGCCAACCCAACGATCTTGGCACGTAAATCAGATGGAGAATTAGCAAATTACTTTAACGGACTTGGCTGGGAACCTTTCTTTATTGAAGGAAATGATCCAGAAAAATTAAATCCTGTTATGGCTGAAAAAATGGATCAAGCAATCGAGAAAATCAAATCCATCCAAAAAGAAGCTCGCCTGAAGACAGCAACAGATGTCGCGATGCCAAAATGGCCAGTATTGATCGTACGCACACCAAAAGGATGGACCGGTCCAGAAGAATGGGACGGGGAGCCAATTGAAGGAACCTTCCGTGCACACCAAGTACCGATTCCTGTAGATCAAGAACATATGGATCATGCAGATGCTTTACTCCGTTGGTTGAAATCCTATGAACCAGAAAAATTATTTGATGCACAAGGACGTATTTTAGAAGAAATCAGAGAAATCGCGCCCACTGGTGACCAAAGAATGGCAAAAAATCCTATCACCAATGGCGGAATCGATCCGAAACCGCTTGTTATGCCAGATTGGAAAAAATATACTTTGCAATTTGAACAACCGGGCTCCGTTAAAGCAGAAGATATGACCGAACTTGGTAAATTCGTTCGCGAGATCATTGAGAAAAATCCAGAAAATTTCCGTATATTTGGTCCAGATGAAACAAAATCAAACCGATTGAATCAAGTTTTCAAAACGACAAATCGCCAATGGATGGAAAAAATAGAACTAGAAAACGATGAATGGCTTTCGCCATCTGGTCGCGTCATTGACAGCCAATTATCGGAACACCAAGATGAAGGGTTCTTAGAAGGGTACGTTCTGACTGGACGGCATGGTTTTTTTGCAAGTTACGAATCATTCTTGCGAGTGGTTGACTCTATGCTGACTCAGCACTTCAAATGGATGCGGAAATCACATGACCTTTCTTGGCGAAATGATTATCCTTCGCTGAATCTCATTGCAAGTTCAACAGTCTTCCAGCAAGATCACAATGGATATAGCCACCAAGATCCAGGAATATTGACACATTTGGCAGAAAAGAAGGCGGAGTTCATCCGTGAATATCTGCCTGCAGATGCAAATACATTGCTCGCAGTCATGGATAAAGTATTCCGCTCGTCAGAAAAAATCAATTTGATCATCTCTTCCAAACATCCGCGTGCTCAATTTTACTCAGCAGAAGAAGCAGCCGTCTTAGTGAATGAAGGCTTGAAAATCATTGATTGGGCTTCGACAGCAAAAGAGGAGGAACCTGAATTGGTCATTGCTGCTGCAGGAACGGAATCTAACTTAGAAGCATTAGCAGCTGTGACTTTGCTGCTGGAAGAATTCCCAAAACTAAAAATCCGGTTCATCAATGTCGTAGATTTATTGAAATTACGTCATCCAAGTCAAGATCCGCGTGGGTTGAGCGATGAAGAATTTGACCAATATTTTACAAAAGACAAACCGATCTTATTTGCTTTCCACGGTTATGAAACATTGGTCCGCACGATTTTCTTTGATCGTCATAACCATCATTTAATGATTCATGGCTACAAAGAAAACGGAGATATCACGACACCATTTGACATGCGTGTGGTAAATGAACTTGACCGTTATCATTTGGCAAAAGATGCAGCTTTAAAAATCAAAGGAAGTCAAGCAGAAGATTTTGCAAAAAAAATGGATCAGAAATTACAAGAACATCAAAACTATATTCGTGAAAATGGTATTGATCTGCCAGAAGTATTGGATTGGAAATGGAAAAATCTTGGCCAATAAAGTGATAAAATCGACCCTGAAAAACAGATTTTTTTACATTGATCAAGAAACTGAAAAAATAAATAAAAAAAACGGAAAAAAGACTGGAAGAATGACCAGTCTTTTTTTTCGTTTTTGGGAAGTGAAAACCAATCTATTTACCTGTAAGCCACCCATAAATCCAATCAAATGGTGCAAAGAAAAAATCTTCCATTCTATTCCCTCCTTTAAAAAAAGCATAACACGATTTCTATTTACGTGAGCATGAATTTTGTTACGTTTTTATTGCCGAAAAATAAAAACCGTTCATTATGATGTCAAATTCGTCAGTAATAGATGCAATGTGTTATAATAATTTAGTTAAATCAAAAATGAAATGGAGAAAAGACATGGACGGGTTATTACCTTTATGGAAAGAACGCGGAATGACAAGTCATGATTGCGTATTTAAATTAAGAAAAATCTTACATACGAAAAAAATCGGACATGGGGGTACGCTTGACCCGGATGTAGACGGTGTATTGCCTATTTGTATCGGGAAAGCCACAAAAGTTATCGAATATTTGACAGATTCTGGGAAAATCTATGTGGGCGAGATGACTCTAGGTTTCAGTACAACGACGGAAGATCGATCCGGAGAACGAGTAGAAACAAAACCAGTGGATATGTCTTTATCTGAAGAAAAAATAGATGAAGCGATGGCTTCATTTATTGGTGAGATTACCCAGATACCGCCCATGTACTCAGCAGTAAAAGTAAACGGTAAGCGGTTATATGAATATGCACGGAATAACGAACCAGTGGAGCGGCCTGTTAGAAAGGCTCAAATTTACCGTTTTATCCGAACAAGTGAACTAACAAGAGACGAAGTGGCAGGAACCATTTCTTGGCGTTTCGAAGTAGAATGTGGGAAAGGAACCTATGTCCGTACATTAGCTGTGGATACAGGCAAGAAACTTGGTTACCCTGCACACATGTCTGATCTCACTCGAACAGCAAGTGCCGGTATGGCCCAAAAAGAAGCGTTAACATTAGAAGAAGTAGCTCAAGCTGTAGAAAACGGTACGATCGATGAGTATTTGCTGCCAATTGAAAAAGGAGTGGAACGGTTCAAACGAGTAGATATCACTGATGAGGTATGGCAGAAAGTAAAAAACGGTATGAGACTTGATTATACTGTATTCGCGCTCCCAGAAATGCCTTCAGAGGAAATTGCCTTATTTTATAAAGAAAAAGTCGTAAGTATCTATCAGCCAAACCCGAAAGAAAAAAATAAACTAAAACCTAGTAAAGTATTGAGAAATGAGGAATAACGAATGAATATCATCAAGATCAGACATCCTTACCAACCAGAACAAATTCCAGAAGACGATGTCGTTTTAGTACTGGGATTTTTTGACGGCGTGCATATTGGACACCAGAAAGTCATAAAGACAGGTATGGAAATTGCACAAAAAGAAGGATTGAAACTAGCATTGATGACTTTCAATCAACATCCATCGATTGTTTTTAAGAAGATCGATCCTAGCAGTGTGAAGTATTTGACTAGCCTGAAGCAAAAAGAAGAAAAAATGGCAGCTTTGGGTATCGATTATTTATATGAAGTCGATTTTACTTCTTCTTTTGCTCATTTAGCGCCACAAGAGTTTGTTGATCAATATATCGTAGGATTACATGCGAAATATGCTGTTTCCGGTTTTGATTACACCTATGGACCAAAAGACATCGCGGACGTCGCTCATTTTCCTGAATATGCTAAGGGAAGATTCAAAATCGTCACAGTCTCTAAAGAAGAAGAACAAGGCGAAAAAATCAGCTCTACACGTATTCGAGGATTGCTAGACAGCGGTCAAGTAAAAGAAGCGGCAAAACTATTAGGTTGCATATACGAGGTAGAAGGGGTAGTTGTTCATGGCGATGCACGAGGAAGATTATTAGGATTCCCTACAGCAAATGTCAAAGTAAAGAGCACAGTCCATTTACCTAAAGAAGGTGTTTATGTATCGGAAATAAAAATTGGGGAAACTTGGTATCCAGCCATGGGTTCAATTGGACATAATGATACATTTGGTGAAGGACGAGAGCTGACTGTAGAGTTGTATATTTTGGACTTTAATCAAGATATCTATGGCGAGCATGTCAAAGTACGTTGGAATCAATTTTTAAGAGATCAAGTGAAATTTTCAAGTGTAGAGGAATTGATTGAACAACTCAAAGAGGATGAACAAGCAACAGCTGAATATTTTTCTCAGCAATAAAATAATGTCCGTGAGAGCTAATCTTTATGCATAACTAGCAATTACAACGAAATGGTTGATAAATAAGCGCATGAAAGGGCTGTGACAAAAGTCTTGTCACAGCCCTTTTTCCGAATAAACGGTGTTCCAGAAGTAGCTTCTACGGAAATAAGCCGAAATTTCACAAAAATTTGAGAATCCATTTTCGTCAATTCCTTCTTATTTCTTGAAGCTGAACACTTCTGTCACAACCTCTTTCTTTATAAAAATAGAAGGATGCTACCAATCGATGAAAACGATTACTGGAGCGTATCATTTGCTTTAGACTATATATATTGGTGTACACTCACTTTAAGGCGGAAATAAAAGTTATCCGTAATAACAGGTTTAGGTATAAAAAAGGAGTGGGTACTATGTACAAGGAATTAGAAAACAAAGTCGCAGTAGTAACTGGCGGATCAAAAGGGATTGGAACAGCGATTGCTCAACGATTCGGGAAAGAAAAAATGAATGTAGTCGTCAACTATAATTCGGATAAAGAAGGGGCAGAAAAAGCAGTCAAAGCAATCGAAGAGGCAGGCGGAAAAGCAGTCTCTGTACAAGCAGATGTCAGTTCTGAAGAAGGAATACAGCGTTTACTTGATACGGCTTTAGAAAATTTTGGGACACTGGACATTTGGGTTAATAATGCTGGGATGGAAAATCAGCATCCGACCCATGAACTTAGCCTTGAAGATTGGGAAAGAGTATTAAAAGTCAATTTGACTGGCGTTTTTATCGGAACGAAAGCAGCTTTGAATTATTTTACAGAGAATGATAAAAAAGGAAATATCATCAATATGTCTTCTGTTCATGAACAAATCCCATGGCCAACATTTGCTCATTACGCTGCTTCAAAAGGCGGGGTAAAATTATTTACCGAAACGGTAGCAATGGAGTACGCACCTAAGGGAATCAGAATCAATAGTATAGGACCTGGCGCTATCCGTACACCTATTAATGCGGCAAAATTTGATGATCCTGAACAAAAAGAACTCTTGGAAAGTATGATCCCGCTAGGACGCGTAGGTGAACCCAAAGAAATAGCAGCGGCAGCTGCATGGTTGGCTTCAGACGAATCCAGTTATGTTACAGGTATTACACTATTTGCAGATGGTGGGATGACTTTATATCCTTCTTTCCAAGGTGGAAAAGGATAAGGGTGAATGAAAATGGGTTTATTGATTGCATTGATCCCGGCAGTTGGGTGGGGGATCCAACCGCTGATTTTGAAAAAGATTGGCGGCAGACCAACAAATGAGATATTAGGAACTGGTATTGGAGCCGTGCTCGTTGGCTTACTTGTTCAATTATTCGCTTCTCCAGCTGGTATTTCAGTGACTACATTTTTGATTAGTTTACTTTCTGGTGCATTTTGGGTTATTGGACAAACAGGACAGTATACATCTTTCAACTTGATTGGTGTTTCTAAAACGATGCCTATCTCGACTGCATTACAGTTAGTCGGAACCTCGTTGATTGGTGTCTTCGCTTTTGGAGAATGGTCTGGAAGTATGGGGAAAATCATTGGTGCAGCAGCGATCATTCTTCTTGTATTTGGTTCTGCTTTAACGGCAATCAGTGATGATCCTGGAAAAAAAGGCGGTATCACAAAAGGAATCAGTCTATTAGCATCAACAAGTATTGGTTATTGGGTTTACAGTGCATTGCCCAAACTAGTTGATGCAAGCGGACTTTCCATTTTCTTTCCGCAAATGATCGGTGTCTTTTTAGGGGCAGTTATTTATGTGATTTTCCGAAAACCAACTGCATTTTCTGAAGACAAGAGTTGGAAAGCAACAATAGTTGGAGCCATCTTCAGTGTGTCAGCGTTGGCTTATATTTTTTCAGCGAATGAAAATGGGGTTGCTACTGCATATATCATTACACAGCTAAACGTAGTTATCTCTACATTAGGCGGTATGTACATCCTGCATGAAAATAAGACACCAAAAGAAAAAAAATTAACGATTATCGGCTTGTTGCTGATCGTAGTAGGAAGTATGGTCACGGTCTTTATTTGAGGATAAAGATGGTAAAAATTTGATGACTCCTAGATATGTCTAAGGAACGAGAAAACATAAAAAATGTTTTTTCGTTCCTTATTTTTTATTATCAATTAAGCTTCAGCGTAAAATTTCCGAAAAAATTTTTCATATAATGATAGACGGAATACAAAATTATGCGGTAACATGGAAGTAATAAAAATAACAGCTAGTAGTTTGCTGAAGTAAAGATGAAAGTGTGAAATGATGAATTATCCATTACTATCAAAAAAAATGTCGTATAAAATTAAAACTGTTTGGCGTAAAAGCACCTATGTATCTAGCACTATTTTTATGCTGATTGGAGTCGTAGCAGTAGGCACTTTAGCATGGTTTAATCATTTGAATGGTGTTTGGATATGGCTTTTGGGCAGCTATTTCTTAGTTGGTTTAATAATTTTCGTTTTCTCGATGCTATTGATTCCTTATCGCTATAAATTTTATCGATACGAAATCACAGCAGAGGATCTTGCGTTTCAAAAAGGATTTATTTTCCGCTCCCTTACTTATGTTCCAATGAATCGTATTCAGCATGTAGAAACGGAACAAGGGCCATTCTTAAGACAAGAGAATTTAATGGAAATCGTTATCCATACCGCTGCTACTAGTCATCATATTGCAGGTTTAGATGTACAAGAAGCAATGGATTTACGTCAGCAGATTATTGAACTGATTAAGGTGGTAAAAGAGGATGCTTGAAAAAAAGAGATTTCACCCTTTAGCTTTGATACTTTTATTTTTTCAAGAACTAAAAACCTGGTCCTTCCTTTTTTTCTTTATCTTCATCAATATACAACGACTAGCTGGTAACGTCTGGTTAGCAGTCTCCGCTGTATTATTGATTTTTGTTATCATATCTATCTCAGCACTGTTGAGATATCTTACACAAGGATATCAAATTTATCCTGAAAAAATCATTATTTATCATGGGGTATTTCGCAAACACGAAACAGATATTCCTTATGAACGGATTCAAACAATCAAGCAGAAACAATGGTTTTTCTTGCAACCATTTCGTGTGGTAGAGTTAATGATTGAAACCGCTAGCGGCGGTTCCACCGAAAAAGCAGAAGCATCTTTGCTAGCAGTTAGCGAAGAATTGATAGAAGTAATTGAGAACTATCGTATCAGTAAAAAATTTGAATGCTCCCAGTCAAAGATAACATATAAAGTTGAAGATTCCTTCTACTCATATCAGGTAACAAACAGACAAATACTGTTATTTGGTATTACAGATCTCAATATGCTAACAGTGGCAGCTGCTATTTCCATTTTTCTTGATGATTTTATCCCAGATGATTGGATAGAGCAGGCTTTATCTGCTTCACAAAAATTGATAAGATTCGGCCTACTGGTGTTTGTGGGGATTATTGCCCTTATTTTGTTACTACTCGCTTTTTTATCAATCGTCAGGAATTTTTTTAAATACTATCATTTTAGAGTAAGCCGACAAGAAACAACGTTAACAATAGAGAGCGGTTTGTTAGAACGACGTATACAAAAAATTCCTTTAAAGAAAATACAAGGAATTAAAATTCGTCAGCAATTGATTCGAAAGTTATTAAGGATTTCGTCTGTCGAACTTTTACTGGCAGGTGGGCAAGAAGAAAGAGAGAGTGCGAAAATCTATTTTTTACCGATCATTGCTGATGACGAGTTGTATGAGAATCTCCATAGATTACTACCAGAGTGGTCATTTTCAAATCCTGAAATCCAGTATATTTCTCGAAAAAAATTATGGTATTTTTGGCGTTGGCCGTTAATTCTATTATTACCAATGATCGTAGGAGCTTTTCATTTCAATCTTTGGTTGGGACTGTTAGGTTCTCTATTTTTAATGACTCTTCTCCTATTGACCTGGTTGAATGCTTATTATCAAGGATTCGCTATTCAAACCACATCACGAATTTGTATACAGACTTTTACAGTTCTGACAAAAATCCAAACTATTGTTGATAGAGATAAGATCCAATCCTTTACGGAAAAAACGACTCACCGACTATTCAAGAAAAGAATTGGTCATATAAAGTTTTGTTTGAAAACAGGGACTTCTGCGGAAAAAGTTGCATTACGTTATGTAGAAAAGCAAACAATCGATGTGTTGAAGAATACATTTTTGAAAAATAGAATGATAAAGGGATATAATAGAACTGAGTCCTTTAAAATAAACAATAAGTAATTATTAGAAAAAATAGCGCTAGAATTTCCAACATCTCTGGAATTTCTAGCGCTTTTTAATTGTTTAAGATACAAGTGAAATATCTGTCTGCATCAATAATTTTCCATTGATCCATTGACTAAAGTTCGTTACATAATTAAAATTACCACCTATCAGTATCTCCGCATGATTATCTTTATAAAGGTCGTATTGTAAAAGACGGTCTTTTTTATTTGCATAAACATCGTTATGGTACTGGACTAATTGTTCTCGGAATTGATTGATCGCTGTAAAATCACGATACTGAAGGTTGAAACGCATCGTGATTGGTGCATCTAGCATGAATCGTTGCATGTCTTTTGCTGCTTCATCTGCTTGATCTCCGTAAAGAAATTCAAAAAGATTACGTTCAGAAAATTTCCATTGTCCGCCGACCTTTGTTCCTTTTAGTTTTCCTTCATGAAGATAATTTCTGATAGAACGTGTAGTAACACCTAATTGTTCGGCTAATTCATTTACTGAGTAAAAATCTTTCAATGTTCACCCTCCTATGTGAATGGTTCTATTGGTTTGGTTGTTAGTTGCTTTATCACGAGATGTAGAAAGAACGATCTCACTTAAAGTCATTGCAAAAAACGAATCAGAAAATTCTAACTTTTCTTTCTCTAAAGAAATTCATTCTCTTCTAAAGTGATATTATATTTAAATATACCTGAAAATAATGGATAGTATTATGAAAGATTGCTGATATTTTCTCGTATTTTTTCCTTATTCAAAAGATTTGCAGGAAAATTGCTGAAAAAATAATTTTACTAAGTTGAAAATTCAAGGTCATTCGTATCAGTGTTTTTTTTCAGCACAAGAAAGACTCCTTATAAAAACAGCAGATACTTTGCCAATTAAGTGTTTAACCAGTGAGGATAAAAAGGATAGAACAAAGCCTGTACAAGGTAATGGATAGATTCTTCACCAGTACAGGTTTTGTTTGTATAAAGCTTTATCGCCAAAATTTATCATGATCTTTCTTGTCTTCAATATTAAATGCAATCAATTGGTCAATCAGTTCCCAATTGATTGCACTTTTCCAAGGAACTTTGATGACATTATCCGTATATATGTAGCCAATTTCTTGGATAGTCTTTTCAAGGGCACGAATCGCTGGTTTTTCTGGTGCGATGGAAAAATGATTTTTAGCAAAACTGAATGCAATAATAAAGGTACCATGATCAGTAAAGATAGGCTGGTTCCATTTTACAGTTGTGTCTAGCTGGGGATATGTCTTCGCTATCTTAGAGAAAAGGTCATTGATCTTTTGTTGATTTTCTTTTTCTTTTATTTGATCAATAATCAGCCGAAATTTTTCCATTCTAAAACGCCTCCATTAAGTGGTTTGATTTATTTTACCAGAAAAACAATGGTTATGTATAAAAATAAATTAGAAAACAAGCAATATTGTATCCGGTATATTTTGATGATAAGATGGCTCAAAGACCAAAATAGAAAAGAGGCATAAAAATGATCGACTTGGCAAAGAAATTCTCACACGCAAATATTTATTTTGAGTTGTATCATCATCGAACTATTTATACAAATGAAGATGCTTTGGTGGTGAAGAAAGAGCAAGGATTTACAGGCACAGAGACCAAAAGCTTATTCTTAAAAGATAAAAAAGATAATAATTATGTATATCTGACTTTTACTACGAAACAAACGGATTTCAAAGCATTAGGAAAGATCATCGGTAAAAGGCTTTCTATTGTTTCATCAGAACGGATGGAAGAACAAACGGGACAAAAACAGGGTGCTGTTTCTCCATTTGGTTACGAAGAACAGATACCGCTTATTATTGACGAAGAACTATTGTCAAAAGAAAAACTTGTTTTTGCACCAGGGAGGCCAGATCAAACGATGGTCATCAAAACGGTTGACCTAAACAAAATCATTCAGCTACTTGAAATACCAATATTTTTGATGCCAGCAAATGAAAATAACAACTAATCAAACAAAATAGCGCGTACTAGGAGCTGAAGCAATATGATAAGATATCCGTTATTAGGTAGAAATACGACGATTGGGGTTACTGCACCATCATCGGGCGTACCAGAAGAACACCACCTGTTACTAGGAATGGCTTTAAAGAGTATGGAAGAAAAATCTTTTCATGTCGTTACTGGAAAGTCGCTGTGGACGCAAGATAAAGAAAAATCAGCTCCAGCAAGAGAACGAGCAGATGAATTCAATCAAATGATGCAAGATGAGAATATCCAAATGATCCTTCCGCCTTGGGGAGGAGAATTATTGATTGAGATCCTCGATTCTGTCGATTTCGATGCGCTACAGCCAAAATGGATAGTAGGTTATTCAGATATTAGTACGTTGCTACTCGCCGTCACATTAAAAACAGGGATAGCCACTGCACATGGGACCAACCTTATTGATTTAAGAGGAAATTATTCAGATCAAACGACAGCGATGTGGAAAAGTGTACTAGAAACAGGCAAAGGAGAATCAATCTTACAGCATTCTTCTGAAAAATATCAAAAAGAATGGCATCATGAGCAACCGTCACCTTCAGTTTTCCATCTTACTGAACCAACAAATTGGCAATCAGTCAGCGGAGATGCAGTAAGGATAAAAGGTCGATTATTAGGTGGTTGTATAGATACGATCAGACATTTAATTGGTACACCTTATGGAGATGTCCAAACGTTTAAAAGAACGTATAATGATGGAAAGCCAATCTTGTGGTTTCTAGAAAACTGTGAGCTATCGTCCGTTGATTTACGAAGATCACTTATTCAGATGAAACTAGCAGGATGGTTCGAGGACAGCTCTGGTATCATGTTCGGCAGAAGTGCAGCAGAGGATCTGCTAGATTATCGAATGAAGGATGTATATGAAGATCTTTCAAAAGAATTGAACATACCAATCTTGTATGATATTGATTGCGGTCATGTACCGCCACAACTAACATTGATCAACGGTGCCTACGCAGAAGTAGCGGTAGAAGATGGAAAAGCGACTATTTTGCAAACGTTTATTTAATAAAATTTTTTCCTGCCTTGGAGTCTATCAAAGACCAATAAATCTAAATAGAAAAGAAAATGAAAGAAGCTGACAGTATTTTGTCAGCTTCTTTTCCTATGATCTATTAGAAAGTCTAATTATCTATAACTGTCACATCGATTAACTGTTTCACGTCATTGGGTTTGCCTGTAGGAATAGCAACCACAGATGCATGATCAATGATTTCTTGAGTTGTTTTTTTAATGAATGCTGGATCAGAGGCTTGATCTGCAGGTATTTGCCAATGTGAAGGAACTGGATAACTAGTGATCGTCCCGTCGTGGTTACTAGAATACACTAAAATTCCCTGGTAGCCGTATTTTCCAGTAAGCATAACTACGTCTTTTGGATAACCTACGCTCCCTGCATCATAGGGATCGATAGGTGTTCCTGCCGGATAATGAATAACATGTAGTTCAAAATCGCCTGATGCATCTTTAAAAGTATTCCCCTTGACAGCCAGCCAAACGCGTGCGTACTCAATTTGCAGATCAGAATATCCTGCTAACGGATCTACTGACTGAGAAGACTGTGAGAAGGATGTGTCTGCTGTAGAAGAAGAAAGACTCGTGTCAACTGTACCACTAGATATAGAAGAAGGGTTAGACTCTGAAAGTTTGCTGGTGGTTGAAGATGTATTCGATTCAGAAGAAGCTGATTTCTGTGTACTTGATTTTTCAGCTGAACTAGTTTGTCTGATGGAACTTTTGACTGCGGTCGCAGATGACTCACTGGTTTCTTTACTAGCAGATGTACATCCTACAAGGAATAAGGAGATCGACGCTAAAATAAACCCTAACTTTTTCATATAAAACACCTCGTCATTTTATTTAATACCAGTATAGCATAATTCTAAATTTCTCTGGTTAAAGGAGAAGCATAGAAAAAATTTATATACACTGTTTAAGTCTGTTTTTTATTTATGTATTTAGGAAAATTTCCCATTATCTGCAACCTAAGAACTACTATTGAAATCAAGGTTCTTAAAATGTAATAGCTATTGTAACCGATTTCTTTTGTGCTTATACTAAATCTGCGACACAAGATGTGTATGGAAGGAGTTGACTTATTATGATAATGGAAAAGATTCAACGCTTTGGCGGAGCTATGTTTACACCGGTTTTGCTCTTTTCTTTTTCGGGGATCATGGTAGCTTTATGTATTATCTTCAAAAACCCTATGTTAGTAGGGAGTATTGCTACAGAAGGAACAGCATGGTATTCGATCTGGTCAGTGGTTGAAAGTGGTGCTTGGACCGTATTCAATCAAATGGAGTTGTTGTTTGTTATTGGATTACCTATCGGATTGGCTAAAAAAGCAAGTGCTAGAGCAGTGATGGAAGCATTTGTAGTCTATATTACTTGTAATTATTTCATTTCTACTATGTTAGGCTTTTATAGCGGATTTTTTGGTGTTGATTTTTCTGCCGATCCGGGCGGTGCGAGTGGACTGAAAATGATTGCGGGTATCAAAACATTGGATACAGGAATTATAGGGGCAATCTTGATTTCAGCTGTTGTAGTGTATCTGCATAATCGATTCTTTGATAAAAAGCTGCCGGATTTTTTAGGAATCTACCAAGGGTCATCATTTGTTGTGATTATTAGTTTTTTCATCATGTTACCTATTGCATTTTTGATCTGCCTTATCTGGCCTAAGATCCAGTCGGCAATCAGTTCATTGCAAGGTTTCTTAGCGGGTGCTGGTATCTTTGGTGTCTGGCTTTACACTTTTTTAGAACGTATTTTGATTCCAACCGGTTTACATCATTTTATTTACGCACCGTTTGCATTTGGTCCAGCAGTAGTAGAAGAAGGGATTGCGAGATACTGGATGACACATCTTCAGGAGTTTGCTCGCAGCGAACAGCCACTTAAGCAGCTCTTTCCAGAAGGCGGTTTTGCTTTGCACGGGAATTCAAAGATATTCGCTTCTCCAGGTATTGCCGCAGCGTTTTACTTCACTGCAAGACCTGAGAATAGGAAAAAAGTGCTGACGATCCTGATCCCAGCCACTTTGACAGCTGTTTTGGCGGGTATCACTGAGCCATTAGAATTTACGTTTCTATTTATATCTCCACCTTTGTTTGCTGTTCATTCACTTTTGGCTGCTACAATGGCGGCAATGATGTATGGTTTTGGTGTGGTAGGGGATATTGGTGGTGGATTTATTGACTTGTTCGTGAAAGTCTGGATTCCATTATTTCAAAACCATAAAGGAATGATCTTTACCCAACTAGTGATTGGTCTAGCTTTTACAGGAATCTATTTTATTGTGTTCCGATACCTGATTCTCAAATTCGATATTGCCACTACGGGGAGAGAAGAGAATACCGACGCTGTTAAATTATATACTAAAAAAGACTACAAAGAAAAACAGGGGAAAACTTCAAAAACAGAAATTGAAAATCTATATGCAATTCAGGCTGCTGTTTATTTAGAAGGTTTTGGAGGGGCTGACAATATCGAAAAAGTCACAAATTGTGCTACACGCTTAAGAATAACTGTAAAAAATGAAACGTTGGTTTTAGAAGATACGGTTTTTAAAGAAGGTGGAGCACACGGTGTAGTGAGAAACGGCAATGCTTTTCAAGTAATAGTTGGTTTGGACGTGCCACAAGTACGTGAACAATTTGAACGTTTATTAGAAATAGAACAATAGTTTCACAAAAATCTTAACAGACAAATAGAAAGGGGAATGTTAATATGAAAAAATTTTCAATCACGATTGCCGGCGGAGGGAGTACATTTACTCCTGGAATTGTTTTGATGCTTTTGAAACATCTGGATAAATTTCCTATCCGGCAAATCAAATTTTATGACAATCTGGAGGAAAGACAAGCACGTATTGCTTCTGCGTGTGAGATTTTATTGAAGGAAAGAGCACCAGATATTTTGTTTACAGCCACTACTGATCCAGAAATAGCATTCACTGATGTTGATTTTGTTATGGCACATATTCGTGTTGGCTTATATGCGATGCGGGAAAAAGATGAAAAAATTCCGTTGAAGTATGGGGTAGTTGGTCAGGAAACTTGTGGACCTGGCGGAATTGCTTATGGGATGCGTTCAATTGGCGGTGTTTTAGAGTTGATAGATTATATGGAAAAATATTCACCAAATGCGTGGATGCTCAATTACTCTAATCCAGCGGCGATTGTGGCAGAAGCGACTCGAAAATTGCGTCCTAAAGCAAAGATCATCAATATATGTGATATGCCGGTGGGAATTGAAGAGCGTATGGCTCAAGCTATCGGCTTAGCTTCACGCAAAGAAATGGTCGTACGCTACTATGGCTTGAATCATTTTGGTTGGTGGACGGATATCCGAGATACAGAAGGAAATGATTTGATGCCTAAAATTCAAGAATATGTTAGTCAGTTTGGTTACGCTCTACCATCGGAATCTCAAGAATCACAACAAACCGATGCAAGTTGGAAACATACATTTATGAAAGCAAAAGAAGTGTATGACATTGACCCAACTACTCTTCCTAACACTTATTTGAAATATTACTTTTATCCGCAAGATGAAGTAGCGCATACCAACCCAGAGTTTACGCGTGCAAATGAAGTGATGGTTGGACGCGAAAAACAAGTATTTAATGAATGTGATCGTATCACTAATAGTGGTTCAGCAGAAAATACAATACTGGAAATCGATGAACATGCTAGCTATATCGTTGATTTAGCACGAGCAATCGCCTATAACACTCATGAAAGGATGTTGCTGATTGTACCTAATAACGGAGCTATCGAGAATTTTGATGAGTCGGCGATGGTAGAAATACCCTGTATAGTTGGCAGCAATGGACCAGAACCATTGATACAAGGAAAGATTCCACGCTTCCAAAAGGGATTGATGGAACAACAAGTAGCTGTCGAAAAATTAGTAGTCGAAGCTTGGGAAGAAAGGTCTTATCAGAAATTATGGCAAGCACTGACATTATCAAAGATTGTTCCAAACGCAAAAATTGCAAAAGATCTATTGGATGATCTGGTGAGTGTAAACCAAGAATACTGGCCTGAGTTGAAATAGCAGTATCCCAAATACATCGTGGTCCTCCTCTATTAAAAAATAGTTTCATGTTATTGCATATACTAATAATAGAGGAGGGATAGTATGGAACTAGAAAAATTGATTCATCAACATGCAGAAAAATTAAGCGAACTAGACCGAGGAATCTTGAACTTTATTTTATCGGATCCTAGCTTGATACAAAATTTGAAAATAACTGACTTAGCGGAGAGACTTTATGTCTCAAAATCTTCCATTATGAGAACAACTAAGAAATTGGGGTTTTCTGGTTATTCTGAGTTCAAATATTTTTTACGACATGTAAAAAATAAAGAAAATGGACTTAGAACACAAGAAGATATTTTTGAAAAACAACTGGAAGATATCCAGCAGACGCTTCATTATATGAAGGCTGTCAACTTAAAGCCAATCCTTCAATGCTTAGACCTAAGTAAGATGATCTATTGCTATGCAACGGGATTTTCACAAAAGAAAGTAATCGATGAGTTTTATAAAATGATGCTAGGTATTGGAAAGAGAGTAATGGTATTGCCAAATAAGACGGAGTTTGATATGGCCATGCCACTAATAACATTAGAAGATATGGTCATTATTGTTTCTTTGAGCGGTGAAACACATGAGGTCAAAGAAAATCTGACTGCCTTTGAATTACAGAAAATTCCAGTTTTGACCATTACTGCAGCTGGAGATAATTATTTCGCACGCCATAGTACTTATCATTTAAATTATTATTGTAATTGCTTTATCCTTGGAAAAGAAAATAAACCATTTCAATCATTGATCAGCTTGAGTTGCTTAGCAGATTATTTAGTTCGTGCTTATGGTGTATATACGCTGAGAGAGGAGAGCTAGATGAGATGAGAAGAGACAGGATAGAAGGACTCTGGAAACACATTTTACTTGGTTATTGGATAGCCGCAGCTTTCCTTTTTTATTTCTATGCTATATTAATGACGATCAGAATGAATGGAATGATACACGAAGCTTTTTTCCATAATCCATATATCGCTCTTGGGTCCTTATTTCCTTTTTTAATGTTATTTCAAGCAAGTATTCTTTATTTTTTAGAAAAAAGAACAATTGAAACCAGCTTGTTAAGAATATACCTACAAATTACGGTTGTCCAACAAGTTATAACAGGAAATTTAATAGGAGCTCTTTTAGCTTTTCTCTATGTAAGAAGTTTAAAAAAATGTGGGAAGAAGTCCACTATATACAGCAAAGTACTAGTTTTATCTAGCACAATTTTTATAGGAACCATTAGTCTGCTAGCAATATTTTTGCTTTTACGAATGAGTTAATAAGTTGGTTCTCCATTTTTAATTTAAAATAGAAAGATAAGAGAAAAAGTTTAACACGATATATAAATTTGTAAATTAATGGAATCTTCTATAGTGAACATAAATAGAGTGTATCTTCTTTGATAAATACCATAAAAAAGCGTGACAAGCAACCATTATTAGATTGCTTGTCATAACATTGATAAGAGTATCCAATTGAAGAGAATGATTAGGAGAAAGGGTCTCCGTACTTTTCATAGTAATCATAGTATCCAAGTTTGTATAGACGAATCGTTTTTTGTCTTATTTCTTCTGTTTCAAAATGGACTGCTTGAAGAATCAAATCTGTGAATTCTATAGGAGCTGTTCCATTCGCGGTAATCAAGTTATGATCTTTCACAGCTTGTTGGTCTATAAAATCTTCTTTATTTTGATAATTTTCCGATTCTAACCAAGGAAATTGCGCATTTCCGGTGTGTTTGTAACCTTGCAATAATCCGCTCTGTGCTAAATAATCAACTGCCCCACAAATAGCAGCTACTGGTACGCCTGTTTTTAAAAATTTATCGATTATTAAATGTAAATGGTGGTTTTCTATGTCCCATGAATTACCACCAATCATAATAAAGAGGTCAATTTTTTCAGGTATTTGTTCGATTAAATAATCGATGTTTGTTTTTAGCCCTCCAATGGAAGTGACCTCTGATTGGATAGAAGCAGTTTTATTTTGCCATCCCTCATTTTGGTTTAGTGTGCTAGTAATATAAGCACCTTCCCAATCGGCATAATCCTCTAATAGAAACGTAATCGCAGTTTTCATTTTCAAGCTCTCCTTTATTATCTATGACAAGGACAACAGTTCTTAATATATAGACATTCATTAAATTTGGATAGCGACAGAGGAAACAACAATTCTTAAGTTTTAGACAGAGTACATAGGCAGCCAACTTTATTTACTAGCATTATAACATTTTGCATACGTGGATGACAAAGAACCAGCTGCCTTAACGTTACTGTCTATGAAAGAATCTTAGATTGAGTCAGAAAGTCTACTATTGATTCTATTCTGCGAATCTATTCGAATTAAAAAGACACTCTCGGAAAGTTTCTTCGAGTGATGGAAAAATTGAGTACCAAAAAGAGAAAAATTAACTGGTCTTCTAAGTAGAGGCTCTGACTAGCTTCTCTATTTATTAGAATACAATCTAAAAAGAAATTGGAAGGCAAAAAGTATTTATAAAAAAGAAACAATAAAATGTGTCAAACACTCAGCATGATATATATAACCATGTAACCAGTTCATTAAGAAAATAGTGAAAGCCGCAGAAAATAAAGTTTCTGCGAACATCCTTATCCCATTTTGCGAGCATATCTGCTATTACTGTGACTAGCTGATAATTCGACAACAAGGTAATTAAATTTGGATTTTTTGAAATTTAATCTGTTTTTTTATAGAATATAAAAGTAGTAACGATTATGAGTCTAAAAAAACTTTTTAAGATGCTATAAAATATTAAACTTGTTATTAATTTATAGTTATGTTGTCTTTATAAGGCAAATTTAAATTTTGGAGGATTCATAATGAAAAAGAAATATTTGGACTTAAAAATGTGGATTAGTGTAATAGCAGTAACTTTTGTTTTGTCCGTAGTAGCAACAAGTGGGAGTATGATTATTTCAGCTAATGAGTTGATTCTAGATGAAACTCAGAATAGTGAAAGCAATTTTAGTTCTGAAGACTTGTCAGTTTATTACTCGGAAGAAAAAAAGAATTCCGAACTAGCCCTTGAAAAAATCAAGGAAGAATATGGAGATGTTCAACCTAAATTTAACGAAAACGGAGAAATATTATTAACACCTGAAGATGAATTAAGAATGGAACAAGCAATCAATCAGTATTTAGCAATGATTGGATTCAATCCAAGAATGCGAGGCGTAGGGAAAAATTGGTGGAACTCAACTGGTTTTGTGGCTGGTGTCATTGATGTAGGGTTAATAGCGATTGGACTATGGACGACTGGTGGGAGTGTCTCAGCCGTTAGAACATTATTAAGAAACAATAGAACAAATATAACTAGAATGGTTGAAAGACAAATTTTAGCTAAAATTGGTATTGGAGTAAGTGGTCTATTAAATAGTATGTTCAATATTGCACTTACAATTGCAAGTACATCAGTCGGGGGAGTCTTAGCAGAAGGGTTGGACCGTGCTGATGGAAAGAACGACAATTATATTTTAGCATAACAGGAGTATACTTGGATGCGAAGAAAAACAAAAGAAAAAATCAATCATTTGATCAATATTGGCATATTCTGTTCGATTATTATGGCTATTTTCTCGGTCATTTTACTTCTTCAAAAAAGATATTTTTGGGCATTTTTGAGTATGATTGGAATGATGGTTGGTATTGCTTCTTTTTGGAATTTAAAAAAAGAAATGAAGTCGATTGAAGAAGCTGGTTTTCATGATAATAATTGAATGCTTCGTTAAGCAAAAACAGGATTTGTTGTTATAAGCGATGGCCTTGATCGAGTAGATGGAAGAAATGATAATTATCTTTGGGCATAGCGCTAGACAAGTTTAAAATTCAAATGGATGAGGAGCTATAAGTGACAATAGGAGAAAATTTGAATTTTTTAGGTAGAATACTGCTAGGAGTATTGAGTGTGTACTGCTTTATCAGTGGCACACGATTTCTCTTGAAAGTAAAAACAATTGTTCGTTTCAATTTAGGAAAAGAAATGTCAAAAACAGATTATATAAAGGTAGAAACATATTTAAAAAAGTACAAGCTATTTGTTTTTTGGGGCTTTGTGTTTCTTGCGATAAGTTTAATTTTGGTGTGTTTAAAAAAACTACCCTTCTTCTGAGAGTTCATTTGCAAGGTCTGCAGCTTCAAAATAAAGTTCTTCAGAAATCACATTCAATCCAATAATTCTCCTGACTTTTTTTATTGGTTAAAAAAATGGAAAAATCTCAAAATAAGCTAAGTAAATCATACAAAATTGACATCTTGTCCCTTTTGTATTACAATGTGATACAAAAGGGAGGCGATAATATGGCTATGATTACGGTTCGTGTGAGTGATGCCGAAAAAGAATGGCTTTCTTATATGGCGGAATTTTATGGGATTACTTTATCTGAGCTTCTAAAAACCTATTCGATGGAACAACTAGAAGATGAATACGATCGTCAAACGGCTGAAATTGCCCATAAACATTGGGTAGAAAGTGGAAAAACAACAGTATCTATGGAAGAAATCCTTCATGAATTTGGAGGGCTGGGATGACCTACCGTTTAGAATTCACGCCTGAAATTCAGAAACAACTTCGTAAAATGGACAAGCATCAAGCGATGCTGATCGTTCGATGGCTGTATCAACATATTGATGGTATTGACGATCCGAGAAAATTCGGAAAAGGATTGACCGCTAATCGTTCAGGACAATGGCGTTATCGAATTGGCAAATATCGTGTGTTGGTAGAGATAGAAGATAAACAATTGGTTGTTATCGCTATTCAAGTAGGACACCGAAGAAATATCTATGATTAAGATACTGTTTATTTTTACAAAAAAATAATAATTGGATTCTAGTTAAACCTCTTGAAGTGAGAGATTTAACTAGATTTTTTTATGAATAAAATAAGGACAAGATTGTTTAGGGGAATCATGAACGTAAAAAAATCATCCAAGAAGTCGATTCTTGGATTTTTTAGTGGATTTGTTCGTCAAATACGTTTAGTATGCGTATATGAGAGGTTGTAAGCAAAGCGTTGTGACCTGAGCACTTAAGGAGGAATCTGTGAAAATAGCTTTTCATATTTTTGCAGATTTTGAGTTAATGCCGAAGGTCAGCTTTGTGAACACCGTTTATCGAGAGGTTGTGAAAGCCCCATGTAGCTCCGACGACAATAAGCAAGCATTTTTGGAACTAGACTTCTTAGATCATAAACATGCGGCTTATTTCAAGGAGCTGGTGCTTGAACACCGTTTAAAGAAGGTCGAAAACAGGTACGACTTTTCGACGTAAGGAGAAAGAATTTCAATGATAGAAACAATAAATCCCGCAGAAAACAAGGTTTCTGCGTACATTCATATCCCATTTTGCGAGCATATCTGCTATTACTGTGACTTAAATGTTAATATGGTTAAATTGACCGTTATATTTTTTATATAAATATCGTATAATTAGTATAAATATAGAAGAAGGAAAGAAGGTGCAATCTTGGAATCTAAAGACAAGTATTTAGATTACGCTAGGGTCAATAAAGATAAATTTATTGAAACAATTATCAAGGGGAAAATCCCTGACGATGAAAAAGACGCGGTATTCATGGCCGGAAGCCCAGGAGCAGGTAAAACAGAGGTTGCACTAGGTTTAGCTGAAAATTATGACAACCATGTTGTGATTGATGCGGACTATTTTAGAACACAATTTCCAGAATACAATGGAAAGAACTCAAGTGTTTTTCAGAAAGCTTCTTCTTGGTTAGTTGAACAATCATTAAAATATGTACTGGAACATGGCTATTCTTTCATATTAGATGCTACTTTTGCTATCCTTAGTGCAGAGAAAAACATTATTCGAGCCCTTAAAAATAACTTTCGCGTTACGATTTTCTATGTTTACCAATATCCCAAAGTTGCCTGGGATTTCACTCGAAAACGTGAACTAGCTGAGGGACGTCATGTGCCAAAAGAAACGTTTATCAATGCGTTTTTTAAGTCAAGAGAGAATATTGAAAAAGTCAAAGATAGACATCCTGAAGTAGTCCTTCACATAATGATTAAAGATTATCAAAATAATATTTCTGAAGTACACTATGCAGCAGATAATATTCAATTAGTACTACCAATACAATATACTTCAAAAGAGTTGGAGGAGGAATTACATGACTGAGAAAGAACAAGTACAACAAATCGTGAAGAAGTATAATAAAAGTATTGCTGATCTATCAGAAAATGCCTCAGCGAAAGAATTTAAAACAGTGATGAAGTATATAGCAGATGAGGCAAATCGTAAGCAGCGTAAATTAGTGGGGTTGGATAAGTAAATTTTTTAAACCATATCCTTGTAAAGTTGAGTTTTTTATTTTAATGAACTAAGACTATTAAATAGATAATTATTGTAACTTAAAAACACAGCTAAAAATTAGTTGTGTTTTTTTATTAGGTTTACTTTTCAGGTATAAAAGGAACTAGCTACTTTTTCAAAATTTCTAAACCTTTCCATATGTAACGTTTACCAAGTTATTCGCCATAAAATTTTATAATTGGATCACCCATTGTTTTACATAAGTCGTATTTAAGTAATAACCGGCGTTTTTTACATAAGAAGCCTTCGGATATTTTTTAGTTTGATTGGCTCTGATATCCCTATAAAGAATATGCTAAGATAGGAATAGTAAAAATTAACATAGATGAGGTATAATAATGATGTTTTTATATATTATAGATAACTTGAACATAAAATGAGATTTTTCGATTTTCAAGTTATCTAATGCCAATTATATTGATATCATTAGGAGCTGCATTGCTATGAATCCAACATTGATTACTAAGAAAGAATTACTAAAAAAATTAGATATTTCTACTGGTGTATTAGCTGATTTAATTAGAAATGGCATGCCAAAAGAGGGAGAAATGTTTAATCTTGATAAAATTATCGCATGGCGAGAAAATTGGTCTAAAAACATATTAGGTGAGTTAGAAGTTGGTAGAGTATATACTAATAAAGAAATTTCAGAGAAGTTTAAATGTTCTAAACAGGGTGGAATGAGAAGATCTCATCAAACTAATACTCTTGTACTGTTTAGTGATCAAACAGGAAGTAATGTTTATAAAGATAAGTGGTTAAATGGTATTTTACAATATACCGGTATGGGGCTAAAAGGGGATCAAGTATTGGACAAGAATCAAAATAAAGTTTTAGCCAATTCAAAAAGTAATTTTGTAAAGATTCATTTATTTGAAACATTTAAACCAAAAGAACACACGTATTTGGGAGAAGTATATTTAGCAGGACAAATATATACTGATAATGAAAAAGATAGTTCGGGTAACAGAAGAAAAGTATATAAATTTCCTTTAGCTTTAATAAATCAAGAGCAATTGATTGAAGATAAAGACATATATAATCAGGAAAAAAGTCAAACTAGGCATGTTCATAATTTATCTGATACTAAATTAGAAGAAGAAGCAAGAAAAATTAGTAGTTATAACAAAAAAATGGCTGCAAAATATGTTAACAAAGAGGAGTTTTTCTTCTCAAAAACAAAAGTATATAAACGTAATCCCTTCGTATCTGAATATGTTAAACGACTTGCAAAAGGTATTTGTCAACTTTGCCAAGAAAAAGGACCATTTATAAAAGACGGTGTACCTTATTTACATTGTCACCACATAGAATATTTGTCGCAAGGTGGAAAAGATGTGATTGAAAACTGTATCGCGTTATGCCCCAATTGTCATGCTAGAATTCATGAACTTGAGTTACCTGATGATAAAGAAAAATTGCTGAAGATCGTTGAAAAAAGAGAAAATAGCTTTTCTAAAATAACGTAATTTATTTTTATGGGACAAATAAGCTAATGGGTGCTATGCCTTCTATGTGAAACTTAGTTCTATGATAAGTAACAAAGTATTTCTAGTTCATTTCTCCAGTAAATCCCAAATACTGGAGGATTCTTTTTTGTAGTGCAGCCTTGCTCAGGAAAAAGTAGTTGGCTACTTCGTCAAAATTTCTTAACGCATAGGGAAGTGCTCGATTATTCGCCATGAGGATGCTGACACTTACATTTGCACGA
Source organism: Enterococcus sp. 3G1_DIV0629 (assembly GCF_002141285.1). NCBI lineage: Bacteria > Bacillati > Bacillota > Bacilli > Lactobacillales > Enterococcaceae > Enterococcus > Enterococcus sp. 3G1_DIV0629. The sequence continues at coordinate 733,122 of NZ_NGLI01000001.1, forward strand.
AGTACTTTTTCACAGTTTTCTAGCAAGTAAATTTTTTTAAATTTCATATCAAAAAAAGCATGAGATTCTTCAAGGGTATATCTTTATAAAGTGGAATATCTTATGCATTTTTATATTGTTCTAAAGTTCAATCTTCCTTTTACAAAAAATCATTTTTTTGTGGTCAAACAAATTAATACTCTTGTTATTAATTTACAATAAAAAGTGATATATAACTTTGTGAAGGGAGACAATAAATTGGTTCTAAAATTTTTACAGAAGTTAAATGGAAAATCGAGTCAGTCAGAAGATGAAACAGAGGTTCATGAGATTATTTCTGAAGTAAAAATGGGCTTGGAAAAAGCGTCACTGGCGCTAAACAGTGACGAAAAAATTGTCGTAGATTTCGTAAACGATATGGATAGGGATTTTGGAAGTAGTATTCGAGATCGAGTGAGACAAGGTGATCATTTTGAGAGATTTTTAGCCGCGGTGTTTAGATTGGCTGGGTATGAAGTTGAAATAACCAAGAAAAGGTATATGAAGGATAAGCGTGTCTATACTGGCGATGGTGGCGTGGATTTGATTTTAACTAAAGAAAATGAGCGTATAGCGGTTCAAGCAAAATCAAAGCGCTTAAATAGCACAAGTAATGAACGGTTGATCACTGATAATGATGTAAAAAATTTTGCAGGAATATCTGATAAAAACTGGACTAAAAAGATGTTTATCACTTCGTCTTTTTTTAATACCCATGCCTATAAACAAATAGCAGAAAATGAAAAAGCACATAAAATCGAGTGGTATGGTAGGTATGAACTTTTAAAACTGTTAAATCAGTTGATCCCAGAGACAATGCTAAAATGTCAATTATTGAATTCCTTGCCTAAAGATATAAAATCATGTCCTAAATGTAATGAAGGAATTATGATTCCACGCAAGAACGGGGGAACTGGACAGTATTTTAATGCTTGTTCACGCTATTTTGGTCATACAGAAAGTATAAAGAAGTATTAAATTGAAAACACTATAACTTAAAAGTATCAAGTTCTACTCTAAATGTCGATGTATCTCTAGTTCATTCCTGTAGTAATAATTTTTAAATAACCTATACGCTTCTTCTGAAGTATATCCTCCAGTAAATTCCAAGTACTGGAGGATTCTTTTTCGTAGTCCTCTGGCAGATAAGTATCTTCTAAAATCATATCAGAAAAAGCATGAGATTCTCCAAAATAGGATATTTCCCTATAATAATGGATGATCTCATGCATTTTTGTAAAATCTTTACGTTCGAGCATTAATTGTTGATTGGTGGTAATAATGATTTCGCCATGGACTTTTGTAATGGAACCAAGCAATTTCTTACTTAAGTTATTTTTGAATTTGTACTCTATAAACTCAATATTTTCAACTTCATTTACATAATTCTCAATGTCGTAGCATTTTAAATGTTCCATTTTCTTTGAACAGTAATAACTCACTTCTTCTGAGAGTTCATTTGCAAGATCGGACACTTCAAAAAAAAGACCATCGCAAATACAGTCCAAAACAAACATTCTCCATAACTACTTCTTATTTTTTTAGCTTTTGCACGTTGAACTAAAAAGTCCATATATTCATTTAATTCTTCTTGCAATTCTTCAATATCTTCTACTTCCATATCTGCAGTATTCAATCTGAAGTGAGGAAGGATACTGTCTCCAAGCTGATCTTCTTCACTACGTTTTGGAGGAGTTGGATCAGAGGTTCTATTTAGTAGAAAATCTGTAGAAACATTGAAGAAATCTGCTATTATTGTTACTGTGACTGAAAAGTATTGAGTAATACATTTTTATTAATTGGTAAAGTTAACTTAATTTTATTTTCATATCTATATAATGAAAAAAACATAGTACATCGAAAGTGTGCATTGATGCACTATATCCATTCTTTTGATTTAAATAAATTAAATCTATCTGGTAGTAAAAATTTTAATTTAAGTCATATTAATTATATTAAAATTTTTAAAGGTTAAGAGAGTACACTAATAAAATAATTGCGAAGTTTTTCATCTTCAATAAAAATACGGATACCATCTATACCTCTAGTCATTAAAGTGTAATAAATATTTTTTATAAAATCTGTAAACTGTTCTTCTGTATATTCTTCTTGTATAGGTTTTCCATTTCTATCATAGTAGTTATCTTTTAAACCAATAATTTTACCGTTAGAAATAGTTAGATCTTTTCCAATTATTAAACCTACACAATTAATATCAATTCCTTGAACAGCATGTATAGAACCAATTTCCTCACAACTGTTCTTTTTGTTTATCCAGTTTTCATGTGTGCTATTCCAGCGCCACTTTTTATCGTCTTCAAACCAATCATAAGCATCTTTGTCTTTTTTGCTTAGCCACTCTCTTGCATATCCAGCAATCACACGGTTTTGACTATCTTGAAGTAAATTATCCATTCGCTCAATATAATCAAACAATTCTGATATTGAATTTACAAAACCAAAATAACTGTCTTTATCATTATTTCTAAAAAGTGAGTGATCAAAAGAATTATCATTAGAAATTTGAAGAGCATATTTTATTCCTTTTAAATAATCATCAGACGTATATGTCTTTCCTTCATCGTGAATATTAATTCTAAACTGTGTTTTTAATACAATTTTCTTAAACTTGTTATTGAGAATATAGTTATCGTAGGTATATACCGGAATATCAGAGGGTCTAATTGTCTGATATCGATCATAAAATAAGACTAGGGAGGATGTAAATTCCCTTAAAAGTTCTAAACTATTTTTGTCTTTTTTATTGTTAAAGTATTTAAGTTCAGATGGGTGGAGCTTTCCATAGAATCTAGGCAAACGATGTGCCTCGTCAACAATAATATAGTCGAAGTATTGCTTACTTGTTAATAGAGAGCCCCAAGTACCTACTTGTACATTCTTATTAATACCATAGTCCTTGAAAATTTTTTTAGCATTTTCTCTCCAATTTGCTTTTATAACAACTCCAATTTTTTTGGTACCATTAAATTTATCAAAAATTTGCGCAACTAAGTTAGTCATTAACACTGTTTTACCAGTACCAGAGCCGCCTTCAATTATATAATTGTTACGATTGATTGTGATTTGTTCAATTATTGCTTGTTGTTGATCTGTGAGATCCATAAAAGGAGAGTATTTTGCTAGTATTCTTTGTTTTAAAGTACTTATTTTTGTATTGTTCGTTACTCCTAATCTTGTTAATTCTTCTTCCCATAGAGGACAAATTACTAATGATTCTAGTTCTTTAACATCTTGATAGTAATTAGAACTATTACCCATTGTACGATTATCAATGACAACTTGTTTTTTTCTTTTTTCGTTATCAGTTACAAATAAAGTAATCAAACGCTTTTCAAGATAATCAAGATTTTTATCAATCAATTTTCCATAAATAACAATTAGTCTATCATAATTTTTCATGACAAAGTTTTTATTAGAATTACTATTATGCTGTTGGTGACGTCTTAACAAATTTTTAGTTTGTCCTATATAATATTTCTTTTCTCCAACATAAACATATACAACATCTCTATTAGACAACAAATGTATTTCTGTCCCGGATAACTCTTTTGTGTTTAATTTACCATCTAAATCTATATCCATGGTAATAACGTTATACTTTCTAAGCAAAGTCAATTCAACTTCCTTTCTTATACTAAGTATACCGTATGGTTATTTAAAATAGAACTTTTCTTATAATTTAATTTTAAAAAATTATTATGGAAGATTGTGTTACTTTTAGCACACTATCCTAAGGAATTTTTTTGTGATAAAGACTAATAGTGCAAACAAATTTTTTATTAATTAGTATGCATTAATGATGTTAAACTCTTGATAAAAACAGTATATATCAATCAAACTGTTGTATAATGAAAGTGACTTATTAATAACAGTTGACTTAAACATCAAGTAAGTTCATGATTTTTCAAAATAGTTATGGAATTAGTAGTAATTTGAAAGTGTGATTTTCTTTTTATGTCAGTTGAATGTCTAGTCATATTTTTAATAATTTAAATGGAATAACATTTTTTATAATCAGTGCATGAGGTTGATCACTTTTATAGAAAATCTGAGCTTAGGATAATGTGCATTATGTAAACTAGATAAATCGTAGTGTTAATTTAACATATCATTTATGTTACTTTTTTGAGATTAAAAATATGCTATTTCTATCTAAAGAAAAGGCAAAAAAACACCAAATCCTAGTTACTTCTAAAATAAATTAGAATTGCCAAATTTTCAGGCATAGATAACCTTTAAAATATTTTATATAATTGAGTCATATAAAAATGACTTTGCAAACTCTTGGTATTTATTTTGAAAGATGTGAGGTGTTAGTAATGAGTGAACTGATTGTTGAATATTTGTATTTTGCCAAAAAAGAACTGCCTGAAGAGATTAGTAAAGTATTTAAAAAATCAATATCTCCTTATGTAGTGGATTCACAGCTTAAATGTGAAGTTCAGGGAGAAAAATTAATGTGCGACTATGATATAGTTCCGTATAATGACTCATTACATGTCGTTTTTAAATATGAAAAATTAGGAAAAATAGGGCTAAAAGAAGTACGCGCGTTTCAAGAAACGCTAAAAAAAGTAAATACGGAGTTAAGTAAATCTAGATTGAAACATACAACCCTTTTAGATACAAGTTCATTATTTCTTTCAAAAAAGTTGCTTCCTTATCTTCACAAATATGAGTGGTCTATGAGAAAACTGATTTATTTAATAGCACCGACTTATTTTATTGAAAACTGGTTAGAAGACTCAATTCCAGAAGAAGAGTTTAAAAAAATGAGAAAAAAAGCCAAAAATGAGTGGAATCCTGACAATCCTTTACAGTGGATGGACTTATCAGATTTTGAAGAGTATTTATTTGGTGAAAATTACGTACAAATTAATGGAGAAAATGAAAAAAGTGTTTTGAAAATTAAAGAACTTAGTGCAAAAGAACTTTTAGATCTGATCCAAGGGGGGAAAATTTCTTTATCTAAAGCATATTCTTTATGGGAAGAAATTTTTGATAAATATTTGGAGGTTGAACTAGATGAGATTCAGACTGATATGCAATTAATAAGAGAAGGAAGAAATACTGTAGGACATAATAAAGAGCTAAATGTGTCTTTGTGCCAAGTCTTGCTAAAAAAATTAAAAAAGTATATAAAACACTTAGATAATGCTTTTCAAAAGATATTAATTGGTGACATTGGGAACGAAGAACTGGATATAATGGCTGATGATCTTAATGGTTATATAAATTATAAATTGGATGCGACAAAATTAAATACTATGAAGCAGACGCTCGGTAGTATGGAAAGCGTAATGTCAAGACTGCAAGAGATGAATACTAGTGGCCTTGGAAACTTAATATCAAGAATACAAGAGATGAATACTGATGGATTTGGAAGCGCAGTATCAAGAATACAAGAGATGAATACCAGTGGCCTTGGAAACTTAATATCAAGAATACAAGAGATGAATACCAGTGGCCTTGGAAGCGCAGTGTCAAGAATACAAGAGATGAATACTAGTGGCCTTGTAAGTGCAGTGTCAAGAATACAAGAGATGAATACTAGTAGACTGGGAAGTGTAATATCAAAAATGCAAGAGTTAAATACTAGCAGTACAATACAAAATCTTAGTAACCTTGATGATATAATTCCTTATCAGGAAGAAATAGCAGATAACATAGATGATGAAGAAGAAAGGGACTTAGATTAGTTCTCTTTATATTCGCCTTTAAAGATAAAATAGAAAAAAAATGAGGTTCACTAAGATAGAAGATTCCTAGAGAAGTGAATAATCTCATAGAAAAACTGTGTAAGGAGATTTAGTGGATGCTGGATTCAACAGAAGTATATCATACAGAAGAACAACAAGATAATTATGCAGAAAAAGCTAGTGTTCTCAACCAAATTGAAGAATTAGAAACTAAAATTTTAAAAAGAAAAAAATGGAGTTACATGTGGGGAAGCATGTTTGTTGGCTCTATATTTTTTCCGATACTCAATAGTATTTTTTTACTCGATTTTAAAATTCCTTTTTGGATTGTTTCATTCGGTTTTATTTTATCCATATGCGGTTTAATCTATGTATTAGATCAAGATAAAACTGATAATAAAACACGTAGAGAGTTTATAGTTAAATTACAAGTGATTGAAAATTTAATTTTTTCTGAGGAGATATCTAATGCTACACAGGAAGAACGAGCAGTAAAACAACTAAATAAGAGCCAGTTAGACTTAGATAACTATTACCAGCTGAATATTTCACATGTAAGTAAAATATTCAATCTTGGTAAAACTATAGTACTATTTGGAACGTTTATTATTGTCGGAACTATTATTTTAATGTTTTTTAAACCAAAAATGGTCAATGATATTATACTAATATGTAGTTTGATTGGTGGAGCATTGGTTGATTTTATAGGAGCAATTTTCATTTCAATGTATTCTAAAATTATAAAATCTGCTAACTTAAGTCAATATGGGATGTTAGAAACAACACAAGCTTATCTGGGTAATGTACTTGCTTCGCAAATCCAAGATGATAAATTAAGAGAAGATACTTTATCAGAACTAGCTAAAAGTTTGATAAAGAAAGAAAAGAACATAAACTTTAATGATTGAAAAATAAGCCTGTAGAAAACAACATGAGTATTGGTTAGTGGTTTCCGAGATATAGAAAAAGTATTGATATAACGACATTGCTAAAAAGCAATTAGTGCTTTTTTGATTAAAGTTTCTAATAATACTCCTTCTTTTGATAAGGCTAATACTTTAAGGGGAAGCCCATAAAACTGGACGAAACAACAGTTATGAACTTTAAAAATAATTACTCGTTTAATCATTAAATCCTAATATTATAGTTAAACATCAAATATTAAATGCTGTAAAAATACTTTAGCAACTCTCGTCCATTTTTATAGTAATAATCTTTAAATAGTTTATATGCTGTTTCATATGTACATCCTCCAGTAAATTCCAAGTACTGGAGGATTCTTTTTCTTAGTGCTGCTTTACTCATGAAAAAGTAGTTGGCTACTTCGTTAAAATTTCTAAACTTCCTTAGGGCGTAGGGAAGAGCCCGATCATTCGCCATGAGGATGCTGGCACCTACATTTGCTCGAAGTTCTTTTTCATAGTCTTCTGGCAAATAAGTATTTTCTAAAATCATATCAGAAAATGCATGAGATTCTCCAAGATAGGGTATGTCCCTATAATAATGGATAATCTCATGCATTTTTGTAAAATTTTTGCGTTCAAGCATTAAATGTTGATTGGTGGTAATGAGGATTTCGCCATGAACTTTTGTAATGGAACCAAGCATTTTCTTACTTAAGTTATCTTTGAAGTCGTAATCGATGAATTCTACATTTTCCACTTCATTCACATAATTCTCAATGTCGTAGCATTTTACATGTTCCATTTTCTTTGAACAGTAATAACTCACTTCTTCTGAGAGTTCATTTGCAAGGTCTGCAGCTTCAAAATAAAGTTCTTCAGAAATCACATTCAATCCAATAATTCTCCTGGCTATTTTTTGTTTTTCTTTGCTTTTGCACGTTGAACTAAAAAGTCCATATATTCATTTAATTCTTCTTCTAGTTCTTCAATGTCTTCTACTTCCATATCTGCAGTATTCAATCTGAAGTGAGAAAGGATACTGTCTCCAAGCTGATCTTCTTCACTGCGTTTTGGAGGAGTCGGATCAGAGGTTCTATTTAGTAGAAAATCTGTAGAAACATTGAAGAAATCTGCTATTACAGCCAATTCATTTTCACGAATAGGACGAGAGCCTAATTCAATTTTTTTATATACACTTATGTTTAAACCAATAGCATCAGCTACTTCTTTTTGAGAAAAATTCCTATCTTCTCTTAATTGTTTAATCTTATCATATGCTTCCATTTCAGAACTCCTAGCTCTATTTTAATATAGTTTATCACAAGAATTTAGAAAAAAATGAAAAAAGTTCCGTTTTGGTATTGACGGTTCTGATACAAGATGATATAGTTCTGTTATAGAACTCGAGGTTCTTTATAAATGCAAAAAAATAAACAAAAAAGCGTTCACGAGAAGAAAATAAATTTCTGTTCCGCAAACACTTAAGATAAAACCTAGACAATTTTATTTTAAGCGATTTGACAGAATAATACAAGAAGGATATTTTCCTTTACGGTTATAAGTCTTGTTGAGGTGGCGTGTGCCAGCCGCTGAATGGCGCACAAGGTGGCAATGGAATCTTTAAGTAGAGCCATACTAACGATCAATTGAAGTAGAAGGTTTCTAACTTTTATCAAGGACTAGGTTTTCCGTTTTGACTACATATTGTGGTAGGGCATTGAAAACATTGGAGTAATTTCCGCTTGGTGATTGAAGGGTGTCTATTTTTGAACGATCAGATCATTTCCTATAACAATGTCGTGAGGACAGGTTGGAAGTGGTTGCTGAAGTATATCAAATGAGAAGGTATACGAAAGCTTAGCAAAAGGAGGAGTGTTGTACACCGTATGTGGTAGATCTATCTAACGTGCCGTGATACGAGTTGATCGTTAGCCGTTGAAGATGATTCTATGAAACGAATGGATGAGTGGCTATTTCATAGCATAAGCGAACTTATAGCCAATCATTAGCAGAAGCTGCACATTCTACTACCATGAAAAAAGAATCGTATAATTATTGTAATTTGCGTACGGATAAAAAAGAACGTAACCAACAATTTAACCTATGGGCACAGCTAGAAAATTCTGGTTGTGCTTTTTTTATTTAAACAGGAGGACAAAAAATGTCGAAATTATTTACGTCCATTCAAGAAATGGAAGATTTTTGGATTCAACTGGAACAAGAATTCTTTAACCGAGTGGATCAAGCCATTTATAAAGCTGGTATCAATATAGAAAAACAATCAGATGGAATTCACCTGGTAAAACTTCAAGTAGGGCAATTAATGGAAAAAAGATTGAGCAGACTCAATGATAAATTCTCGGAAAAAGAAATGGATCATCAAGCAGTTCGAAGAGAGTTTGATCGAGCGGAGATGTCATTTAGAAGGCCAGTCAATGAATTTATCACGAAATGGATGAATAATGGAGAATTGTGGCGTTGACAGATAATCTAAGAAATGAGGGATAAATCAATATGGCAGTTCTACTATCAGATTTTGAATGTGGCAGAATATTTTTTTCTTCAGATACGAAAAGAACATTGAAGAAGGTAATAAGAAAGATGAGAAATGAACAGATTGAGATTGAAGGATGGACGTTGGACGAACGACCTCTTGACACTATTTTTTGTTTTTATCATCCAGAAAGTAAACAAGCTTTTGATATTTTAGTAACTGATCAAAGTAAAATAACTACGTATTATTCAGGAGAAGAAGACGAAAACGGGATTAATTCGTTTCCCGCAAAGACGATTAAAGAAGCGATTGAAAAATATATTATTGAATAAATCCCTACTTAAATAATAAAGAGGAGTTGATAATTTTTGAGTGACTATTATATTATGATTGCTGCATTAATTGTTTCTTTTTGTGGAGTAATTTATGGAATCAAAGAAAATGAGCGAGATGTTTATTTTTTTTGCTTTGTATTATTTTCGCTTGAATTGACGATGATGTACCTACTTCTTAAATAAAGAATAAAATATAAGAAATAATTGTATAACCAAATATGCTGTACCAAAAATATATTCTGCATATGCAACTAAGAAATTTTTGATTTTAAAGGAAAGGATGAATAGATAAAAATGCCTCATCGAAAGGGGATTGATAAATCATTCTTAAATGAGATACCAGCACCATATAATTTGGAGAAATTAGATGAGATATTAAAAAGATACAAAGATAAGAACAGGCGTCGTTATCTTATTCCTTTATCTGATTTGGATGAGGACTTAAGATATGCTCCAGTTTGGGTCAAAAATGATATTGCCAAAATGGTTTCTACTTATTTATTTAAAATGTCAATTGATAATATGGTAAAATATACCTACAATAACTATTTATTAGTAGGTGAAAAGCATCCTATGGACAAAAAAGTCATGTTGAATTTTCCGTATAAGAATTATCCTGAGTATGTTTCTGTAATTATGGAAATGAATGAATTAGTATCTAATTCGGGAGTGTTGGAAGTTTTTGTAAATAATCACATTTATGAATTAGAAGCATCTATTTTGATCCATACCTCAGAAAATTATGAGGAAATTCTAAAAATTGCAAAAAAAGCTAAGATGTCAGTGGTTAATGATCAAGGCTTGGAAGAAAAAATAGAGGAAATGTCTTATGGATATAAAACAATGTTTCCGATTCCACCCCATTCTTCTGAAGAATTAATTTTGACACTATTTGGTTTTGGATTTAGTTTTCCTAGTTTAAAAGAGGAACAAGAAAAAGGGTTAATAAAAAACAAAAAGATCAAGAAAAAAGTATTTATTTCCTATTGCCATAAAGATAAAAAGAAAGTGTATTATATTGTAGATCAGTTAAAATCTTTTGGTTTAAATGTCTGGTTGGATGAACAAGAGATTGACTTTGGGGATAACATTTTGGAAAAAGTTTCGATGGGATTGGAAGAATGTGATTTAGCACTTGTTTTTTTAAGTAACCATACCCATAAAGCAAAAGGTGCTCGCCATGAATTGAATGCATTATTTAGCAAAATTATTTATCAAGAGTCATTGAAAAGCTGGATACTTGTGCGATTAGACGAAATAGATCTTAACAAAATCTATTTTGGATTAGGTAATTATAAATATTTTGATTATCAACTAGGAGCAGAAGAAATACTTTATACAATTGTTGATAAAAAATTAAAAAAAGTTGAAGCATGATCGATATAAAAAATACGTCTAAAATGATGAAGGAGTCTTTAGTATGCTTTTCTCCGTGGAAGAAATCCAAAAACGTGTAAAGCCAGTAGCTGAAAAATATGAGATTCCTGTAGTTTATATTTTTGGTTCGTATGCAAGGAATGAAGCAACAAAAGAAAGTGATATTGATTTTTTAGTAGAGACAAAAGGGATGCCTGAATCAAATTACTGGGTACTTTATGGTGAATTTTTCGAAGAATTAAAAGAAGCGATGGATCACGATATTGATCTAGTTGAAATGGAGGCTCTAACAGAGCAACATTTGACCAATTATCAAAAACAATTTTTAGAAAAAATGATGGAGGAGCGAATAAAAGTATTTGAAAAATAATAATGAGAAGGATTTGCGTATTTTAAAAGGAACGCTTATTTATTGTGAAGATATTGAAGCAACACTCAATCGTTTTGGTAGAAACTATGAAGTTTTTACACACGATCGAGTGTTTTTTCATGCCATCAGTATGTCGTTGATGCAGGTAGGAGAGATGGCAAATAAACTATCAGCTGAGTTTAAAGAAAGAACCAATGGAAAGGTCAATTGGTATAAGCTTAAGGCAATCCGTAATTTATTTGCCCATGCGTATAGCAATATCAATAAAAGGAATGTTTGGCAATTCGCGACGGTCTTTACACCCATTTACACGGAGTTTTGTCGTCAAGAAATTATTATTTTACAGAATAAAAATAGTTAAGATCTAGTCACTACACATTTAAGCAGTGGCTATTTTTTTATATCAAAAAATGAGAAGAAAAGAGGAATATTTATGGAATTTGCGATTGCAGAACCAAAAGAAACATTTGGAAAGTTGGAGTATGTGGGTCGAAAAGATGAATATGCAGAGTATGTGAATGGCAATCGAAAAGTTGTTGGTCATTATCATGCATTGTTATCTGTGAAGCAGCAAGAAACAATCGAAGTGATCTTACCTAACAGAGGAAATTCCTCTGCTTTGAAACTGAATTATGGGGATGAAGTGGAATTAAAAGAGGTCCGATGTGAACCATTTTCACAAGTAGCAGGGGATACAGGAGCTGTATCTGGTTGGACCATCAAAGTAAAAGAAATTGTAAAAGTAAAATAGGGGGAGAAAAACATGGCAAAAATGAACGAATTGAATAAAGGGATCGCGTTGGACATCAAGCAATCATTTGGCAATCTAAAATTTTTGAGGATGAAAGAAGATAAACGTAAAGAAGATGAAGAGGGCGAATTGGTATCCACACAAAGTCGATACGTGGTTCAATCAGAACAACAATTGTCAGAAGAGGTAATCAGTATTGATATTTCAGTGGAAAAGAAAATCTTTCATTTTGGTGATTTAGTTCAGTTAGTTAATCCGAGGATCGAGTATTATTCTTTCCGACAGGGACGACGTACAGATAATTATTTAAAGATTGTAGCAGATGATATTGTCAAAGCGCCTACTCATAAGAACGAGGAACCTAAGAAAAAAATATCAGTAGAAAATAAATCATGATGAAGCCAAAGAGACACGTATTAAAAATAAAAACGCAATATTTTTCTGCAGTTTGTAAGGATATGAAGACCTTTGAAATAAGGTATAACGACCGAGATTTTCAAACAGGCGATCACATACTTTTACGGGAAGTGGATCGTTTGGGGAATTATACTGGAAGAGAAATACAGGCAGAAATCACTTATTTAACAGACTATGAACAAAAAGATCATTTTATTGTTTTTAGCTTTAAGAAAAGAAATGAAAAGGAGTATTTCTATGAAACAATTAAAGAGACCCACTCGTAAAGTGAAAGAAGCTTTATTGGGGAAACATTTAAGTCCCTATAATTGGTTTGTTGAGCGAAGAATTGGTGATCGAGTAGTGATTATTCACCGATTTACAGGGACTAGACGTGAGCTAAGCATTGAATGACAGGAGTGATGCTATGTTTGTAGTGAGAGAAAGAATTGTTTCGACATGTTAAAAGAAATTTTTAAATATAGAGGAAGAAGGATCAGGAAGTACCATTTACATTATTGGGCTATCCATTATCTATTGTTTTTAACACCATTTTTAATTCCTTTAGTTATGCTGGTTTATTATTGGGTTTATCCAATAGTAGTAAGTTTCAACGATCCTAAACAGTTCATCTTGCCTGTTATAGTGATTGTTCCATTAATCATAATAGCTAATTTATTCGTCTTTATTTTGATGCGTCGCTCGCAACTTAAGGGAGGCTATTTTTTGTCTGTTAGATATTATAATGCGATAGCAGATATGCTGAAATTAGCTGGTTTTATGATCAGAATAGAAGCGAAACAATCTGGAAAGAAAGCAACTGAAAAATTCCCAAAAGTATATGTCAAGAAGAACAAGCATACCACAAAAGTGACTTTACCTTTAGATGGTGGTCAACATCATGATCGTTTTTTACAACTAGGGAAAAAACTAGAAGAAATGTTTATGGCAGATTTAGTTTCTGAAGAACGCGATTTTGGTTTTGTGACCTATGGATTTATGACTGACGTGATCGGCAAAAGAATTGAAATCAAAGATGTAGTGGCTAAAAATGGTTCGATTAAATTAATGGAAGGTGTCTATTGGAACTACGATTCAGCGCCTCATATGCTCATTGCTGGAGGCACAGGAGGTGGAAAAACTTACTTTCTTTATTCGCTGATTAAAGCCATGTTGGATGTGGGAACGATTGACATTTGTGACCCCAAAAATGCCGATTTAGCTGATTTAAGTGATTTACCAGTATTCAAGGGACATGTTCATTATGGTTCAGGAGAAACCATGATCCGCTGTTTGGAAAATGGTGTAAAGTTGATGGACAAACGATTTAAGTATATGAAATCTTTGTCTAATTACCAATCAGGAAAGAATTATGCTTTTTACGATATCCCGCCGCATTTTATCATCTTTGATGAATGGAAGGCGTTTTATACCTCATTAGATTATAGAGTGAAGGAACGAGTTGACACTGCTGTCCAACAGTTAGTATTAAAAGCTAGACAAGCAGGGATCTTCCTCGTTTTAGCGACGCAAAGACCAGATGCTGCAGATTTTCCAGCAGGAGTTAGAGATAATCTGATGTGTAAAGTAACAGTAGGAATACTCGCACAAGTCGCCTATCATATGGTTTTTGGAGAAGAAAACAAGAATAAAGCTTTCTTTAATAAGAAAATCAAGGGACGTGGCTACATTGATACGGGTGGTGGTGCTAAAGAAAATGAAGGAGAAGGAGTGGTAAGAGAATTTTACACACCCCTCGTGCCAATAACCTTTAACTTTTTAGAATATTTTAGAACATACGAGAAGATGATTATTTTTGATTTCGATAAACATGCTGAAAAAGTAGAAGTTTAAGTGTTCTAAAAATGGAGCTCTTCATAAATGAAAAATTTAGTCGGGGACAACAAAATCTATCTTATATTTTAAAAGTATTTTTCCAATTTCAAAAATAATGCCAAATCTAAAGTCACTAGCTTTTAGGATAGGTTGATTACAGTTTTTATGAATATAAAACATGCCATCGAAATTGTAGCATTTGAGTATCTCTGTCATATCAATTATACCATTTGTGAAGAGGGTGCCTTCACCTTTTAAAATTCCCGAATTAGTAGAATGTAGCCCATTACCATTCCAAAAGATACCTAAATATTTAATATAACTTAAATCAAAATGGTTTGTTTTATCGTATTTAAAAGGATTATTGACATCCATACCAACGAAAGCAAGAGTCTTTATAAGACGATCGTGTCTCCAAATAGGGGAAATTATTGGATCGTGTGCTAAAGAAACAGCAGTTTTGTAATTGAAAGTTGTTTTTGAAGGTAAAAGTTGATAGCAATGTGGACAAAACGATAACCTTGGAAAGCTATTATCAAAATGAATATCAAAGGTTTCATAACCTGTTGTTATGAGCTTAAGATTTAAATCTGATTGAATCCCACAAGTGAGTGATTTAATTAACCCATTGATGACTGCTTTCTTTTGTTCACTTTTTAGAGAATTATCTTTAATGATTTTTTCTATGCTCTCTAAATAAGCATCTAGAATCTTCTTATTATTAGTTATTTTCTTTGAAAAAATCATATGTTGTATTTTTATGAATGGCTCTGTTGAAAAAAATAATTTTAGCATAGTGATTGAGTCCTTTCTAAGTAAGTTGGAGGTGATAAAAATGATACTACTGTTTGGTCTTAATATTGTTTCTTTTGTTGTAATTCTTTATCAGTACATGCAAATGGGTAGTTTAAATAAAAAGTTACTTCTTATTGAAAAAAGAAATAGGTTATCGCGTTTTTTAATTTCAAATGTTTTAAAGATGTCTAATGTAGAAGAGTACTTAAAAAATAGTTGTAACTTCACAAAAGATGAATTGATTAAACTTGAAGCATTAAGATATGTGGAAGATTGTCTTTTGACTGACGTACTAAGAGTACAATCGACGAATATAGATATCACTAAGTTACATTTTTCTGTTCGTTCATATTTTCCCGAGATTAAGGATATGATGGATAAAGGTAATTGAGATAGAGCAAAGTTATGGTGAAAGGAATGGATAGAGCCAATTTAATAAACGCAAGGCAAAAATTAAATGCAGGGGTACAAAAATAATAAGAAAAATAACAACTACTAAACTAAGTTTGGACATTAAGTATAAGTAGTTCCAGGTACTTGAATACAATTTAAACTGTAGGCGATGAAGTGCTCCTTTAATTGGTAAATGCAGTGTTTCACGAAAATAGGAGTGTTCTCTTAAATAGCTTTTTGAGAACTTTTGAAATTGTTTGTTTAAGTGTTTAAATTCTTTTTTATTTAAGTGATCTAGTTTTAAAAATAGAGATAGTTTATTAATCGAAAGTTGAATGTCGTCAGATAAATAATAAGATTCTGTTGAACAATCTAGTGTCTCCTTGAAATGAATTAAAGTATTCCGTAATTCCTCCCAATTTTGATGAGTGATTTTTTTATACAAATAGATACCCAAAGAATTTTGATACGGAATAAAAATTTGCTTTATGACTCTTTCAGCAATTTCCGATGAAACTTTTTCTTTTTGATTCGTTTTAAATTGATAAAAATTAAAGAGAAGACTTAAAAAGAGGAGCAGCAAATTTCCAGCAGAAAAAATGATCTCAGTTAAAGAAGATGGATTCATCAATATTCCTTTCTTGATACATTGTATTTTTATCTACTATGATTGTAATCGCTTTAATTTAAAAAAACTAGCTTATTTAATGAATAAAGAAAAAAGGCGTGGCTAGGCTGCTGTGCAGCCGTAGCAGGCGCCACTGCGCTAGCAAAGGGGCGCCGATAGACTTTTTGGGGGTGTCTGGTGGAGCTGTGCTCCGCTAGGCACCCCTGGAACCCCCATCTTCTAACAGGGGGGTAATGAAGATGTAAAATGATAAAAAAGTAGTAATTAAACCATTGGTATATAAGGATTTTATTAGTTCCCATGGTGCTCGAAAAAAAGTGTGATTTTGGGAAGTGTTTTTAATAGTGAATAAGTTGGATGAATTAAGTGAAATTGGACTGAGTATTCGAATGTCTCGGAAAAAGATGAGGATGACCCAAACGGAGTTTGGTAATTTGGTAGGATTATCCCGTAAATCAATTAGTAATATTGAGAGAGGTGAAAGTTTTCCATCAGAAGAAAAAATGATAGAAATTTACGATCTACTTGCAACAAAAGAAGAACATGAACCGTTAGAAAGTATTATTGATTACTTGCGTATAAGCTTTCCTTTTCACGATGTAGAAAGGATTTTTAATGAGGTTTTAAAAATCAAAAAAGAATTCTTTGCGGAAACTTCTAGTCATTTATATGGTTATGTTGGTGGGTTTCAACTTGATTATATACATGTTCTTTATTCCAAAAAGAATGATGATCGAGGGATTCTAATTCAATTATCAGGTCAAGGCTGTCGCCAATTTGAAGCGTTTCTTGAAGCGCAAGGGCGAACATGGTTTGACTTTTTTTATGTTTGCTTTGATCATAAAGCCAAATTTACACGAGTTGATCTAGCGATTAATGATTACAAAGAGTATCTGAATATACCTGTGTTGCTGAACAAAATTGAACGGCAAGAATTGATTTCGCGTTTTGAAGTCTATGAATTTAATGGGTCAGGCTCGATTTCAAAGAAAAAAAGAGGAGGTGTCTCGATTTATCTTGGGTCTAAGAAAAGCCTTTTTTATATTGCTTTTTACCAAAAAAATTACGAGCAAGCAAAAAAATTAGGGATTCCTGTAGAGGAAGTACCGATCAAAAATCGTTACGAATTGCGTTTTAAAGATGAACGAGCAATGGATGCGATCACTCGATATGTGGAAAGTGGGATGTTATCAGATTTATTATTGGGCATATTAAATGATTATCTTTGTTTCACTGATAAGCGACCTGATGTTTCTCGTAAATATTGGCCCATCAATAAAAAATGGCATCATTTCATTGGCGGTGTAGAAAATGTGAAATTAATTACTGAACCAAATGAAAAATTATATGAGCGTTCAAAAAATTGGTTTAAGCGAACAGTAGCTCCAACTGTCAAAATGTTGATGGAAGTGGATGACTATAACGATACGGAAGAAACGTGGGAAATTATTGATGAAGCGGAGTTGAGTGATAAGCATTTACACATGATTGAAGCACAAACGGCTGCTATTCAAGAGATGGTTATTGAATGAGAAGGAGGAAATATATGAGCACAAAGGAATTTATTGACATTGCTTTGATGCAAAGAGTGTTAATGGAAATTGCGAAATTAGACCAAGTCACAGCAACTTTAAGGAAAACGAAGAGAATAATTCAAGATCTAGCGCTACATGATAGTTTAGCGATTCCAACGCTAAGAACAACATTGGATAACTGTGAGCTTGAAATTGGGTACCAGGAGAACCAATATCGAGTACTGCGTAATTTATATGAAACTTACGAAAGAGAATTAAATCAAACTGAAAAAATTCGATGTCAAGAATACCTCGAAAAAAACAAAGAATTTTTTAGAGAAGCAACAATATTTAGAGAGTTTGCGAACAGTTATAAAGGATATTTACCAAGAAATGTTCCTCAATTAAAAGAGAAAGTACGAAATTTATTAGCCGAAAAGGGATTCGTCGTAGATGGTTACTTTGAAGGAGATTATGTCACTTGGATTGGGGTATACGCTCGTCCAGAAGATAAACCGACATATCTAGATCCGACAAATGAGAAAGAAGCATATTTACAGAATAAGCATAGAGTAGATGGATTCAAACAAGATTTTGCAGAATGGTTTGAATGGGAAATAAAAGACAATGAAATTATTGTGTAGGGGGTCAATCAAGTATGAAGATGTTGAGACAGATTTTAAATGATCCAGATAGTTATCAATTAACTCCAAAGGCAATCGATGAGTTAAGACAATTATACAGAGCATTTGAAACAAATCCGTTTTTTCCAATTTCTCCACATTTATATGCTGAGAAAGTATTGAAAAGTTTAATGCGAAGGGGCGAGATTACTAGCAAGGTGATGCAACTGATTTTGGAAGATTTTTAGAGAAAAAAATCCAGTCCGAAGACTGGATAGATTAATCTAAATTTTTGCGATAGTACCATCATCTTTTAATTGATAACTAGTAACTACTTGGCGACTCAGTCCCATTCCTGTTCCAGTAAATATATAAAGATTAATTGATTTATTTACTGGTTGTTGTGCCATCAAGAGCTCTGAGTTCTTTTCAAAACGTTCTAAATCTTGTTCACTCTCTAAATAATTATTAGTAATGCTTAGACTATAGAAGTTATCTCCTGTTTTAGTTAACTCAATTTCAGCTTTGCCAGTATTATCAGAAAAATAAGGTGATAAACTCAATTCTGCAACCATAGAGGCATCCTGCAAAGCTTTAGTTTCGTCGCCTTGAGCAGCATTAATCATACCTTGAATATCCATTTTTCCAGGGTGCCATTCACTTGCAGGATATTCTTTTAATGATGATTCAGAAGTTGCTTCACTGCTTGATATTTTTGTTTGTTCAACCGTACTACTCGTTGTAGAACTATCTTTTTCGGTGGTTGGCTCGGTACTTTGATTAGAACAACCAGCAAATAAAGTAATCGTTGACACAAGTAATAACAACCAAATATTTTTTTTCATTATTTCACTCTCCTCAAATTATATAATAACATGGTTTTAATATATTGTATTTAAATATTTCATGAGGATGTGTAAGTATGAGCAATAGAAAGGTATTGAATTATGAACTTTGAACAACTCGGAGAACCAATCAAATTTGGCGAATATATGGATCGTTACGAAAAAATGATTCGTCATGTTTTAAGTGAATTGTCTTTTGTAGATTTTGATTCAGAAAAAATAAAAGCTTTATTAAGAGCAGAAATGCGTAAAGCAGAAACTTCTTTTTATATCTTTTATGACCAAAATCGTAGAGAGCCTGATTATGCTTTTTTGCAGAGGAAAATTACCGAATTTGGAGTACATCGGTTAGAATTGTTTCAGCCAGAAGAAATTCTTTCCGTTGATAATTTCATTCATAAATATATTGAATTACTGAAAATTGAAAAGCTGCTGACAGGTCTTGTTTTTGAAGAACAGGATCTTTTTTTTGTCGAAAAATATGAACGTAATCGGGCAGAGAAATACTTTGAGATGCAAGATGAATATCTTCCTGGTTACGAACAGGATCGTATTTCAGTCAACAAACACATTCAGCAGCTAGCGTACAAAAAGTTGAAAAAAGAATTTTTAGAAGACTCATTGATCCAATCATTAAGAAAAACAGAAAAGAGGTGAGAGAAGCAATGCCGTTTTTGGAACCATTATCGGTGATTTTAAAACGCGATTATGGCTTTGTGATGTTGACGGCCAGTCCGATTCAAAAAGATTATGAAGTGTATGAGAAAGTTCGGGAACGTCTGAAGCGACCTGATCTGCCTTTTCGCCCCGTATTAGACGTTTGCTATGAAAGAAGAATATCGAAATATACGTATTTAATTATTGAAGGACTTTGTGTAAGAAATAAACATGGCGTTGTCCTTCGACAGGAGTATTGCTTTTATAAAGCAACTTATTTTTATGGAGATCGGGCACAAAAAATAAACATGTATTGCGAGCAATCCAATAGAAAACATGTCCTACGAGCGCTCCAAAGTTTTAACTTTTTAAAAAATGAATGTATTTTAAAATAACTGTAAAGAAAGAATAAGCTTGAACATGCTACTATATAGAAAACGATTTCTAAAAGAATGTTGTCTGATGCTGTTTTTAAGAACGAGAGGAGTTCCATGTGAATAAAAAGAATTTGAAATGGGTGTACATTGCTGTAGCGATAGTGACTGCCTCTATTACGCTATTCATAGTGAATGAGCAAAGTTATAGCAAAAAAGTTGAAGCAGTGACCAGTGAATTGAGTACACACAAAAAACAATTGCTAAGAATCGAGACGGAAATTGCTGGTCTGTATGCCGATGAGCATAAACAGTTTCTATCCAGTGATGTAACTCAAGCGAAGATTGATTCATTGAAGAAGACGATTGAAAAATACAAATCGGACGCTACGACTCATGCTAAGAAAGTAGAGACGTTAAGAAAGCAAGACCAAGAAACTTGTCAAAAAGACTTAGGAGATATAATCAAGCTAGACGAGAAAATCAACGAAGTTCAAATGATTTTTGATCAAACGCAAGCAGTAAACAGTTTATTTTCAACACCTTATATCGAAAATGCTGAGATCAATGAAGAAGCAATCATTATCGATGATTTAAACAGTGAAATGATTGAAGAAAAGAAAGAAAAAATTGAACTTGAAAATCTAGAAGAAAATGAGTTTACTTCAATTGTTAGCCAAGCAATGGAAGCTGCTGGAAATCAACTATCCCAAATTGAAAGAGCTCGAAAAGTAGTCGAAGAACTTTACAAAGATGGCAAGCCAACAGATAATGTAACCAGAGAAACATTGGAATCTGCTAAAAAAGAAGTGGAACTGATCAAAAACGTAAAAGCAAAAAAATCGTTTAATGAATCGTTAAAAGTTATCGAAGAAAAAGTGACTGCAGACGAAAAAGCCGAGGCTGAACGAGTGGCTGCAGAAGAAGCCAAACGTCAAGAAGAACAAGTAGTTGCGAACCAAGCAACGCAACAAACGGAAGTACCGGAAACCCAATCTGAAGCAATTGATCCTGTAGCTTCTCCTGCAACACCGAATACACCGGGGCAAAATGTAACTGAAAATATTACAGTACAACCCACAACACCCGTGGTACCACCAACGAATTCAGGAAATGGTTCAAATACAGGAGGAGCTACCACTCCAGGAGGCAACACGAGTGGTGGATCTGCAGGTGGAAACTCCAGTGGTTCAACAGGAGGAAGCACGACACCGATACCTATGCCAGAAGCACCGTACCCATTAGTACCTTATACTGGTAATGGTACACAATATTCAACCTTTGCAGCAGCTTCTTCTGCAGGAGAAGAGAAATTACGAGACATAAATTCAAATATTAGAGGATATAATATCATTACGCAATATTGGTCAGATGGCACAGAAAAATATTATTTAGAATTTTATTAATGGGAAGACGAGCATTCGTCTTCTTTTTTTGTGAGGTGAACTATTAAATTGAGTAACTATTGTCGAAGTCCTTCTTGTTGAAGGGCTTTTTCTCGTGCATTCAAATAAAAACTGGAGGAACATATGAAAAAATATCAAATCAAGCTGAGAATTTGGTTGATGCTCGGCATTTTATTTGGCTCATTTTTGAGTCAACCCATGACAGCTTTAGCTATTACTAATGATCAAGGACAGTCGGAAAAAAATGAAAATGTCCAAAACGAAAAAGAAAACGAATCAGACATAGTTGAACAGTTTCTTCAAAAAAACAATTTGATTCGAGGAGAGGACGGAAAGCTGTATACCACGACTCCTTCAACCTATGTCAAGAAATCGATCCATGATATTCTATCTGGCAATCAATTGACGAAAGCAGCGAATCAAGTAGTATACGTAGATCCATCTACGAATGTGACAAATATTGATATTCACTTATCGAATGGAAGCCGGGAATATGGCTGGTATGGAAAACGAGTGAACGGACAAATTGCCCTTTGTATCGAACAAGGTGTAGCGGTTAATGTAGGCTCAAATGGAGGATATACAGCGGTTTTACAGGATACAGAACTGATGAAAAGAATCTCATTGATCAAGTATTACGGTATAATCTTACCGGGGCATACGCTACAAAGAGAAATCATGACTCAGATACTAGCTTATGAACAACAAGGAATCTATCCTACTAGTATTTCTGGTATCTTTTCTATGGCAGACTATCAAGTTTTCAAGACAAATGTAATGACGAATGTCAATAAATTTTATACAAAACCTTCATTTGATGGACGAACAATTACTTTAAAAGTTGGGGAAAGTATTACTTTAACAGATACAACTGGTGCATTTAGTAATTATGAAAGTATGCCATTCGGTAATTCAGCGGGAGTAAGTGTGAGAAAAGATAATAACTCTCTTACGATAACCGCTAATAGAAATTCTAATGAAAAAGGAACCGTTGGTTTTGCGTATGCTATACCAGCGAATTATCAAGGAGTTCCTGTTGTTTATACTAATCCTTTTACACAAAATGTAGTCTTGGGACGAGCGAGTGACCCTACGAGAACAACTGTTAATATCAACGTCTTAAAAAACGGCAATACCCGCATTCGTAAGGTCGATGAAACGACCAAACAACCGTTAGCAGGTGCCGTTTTTCGGTTTACTACGTCTGATGGTCAATCTAGAGAAATCACCACTGGATCAGATGGCTATGCGACCTGGAATGATTTGCTCGTGGATACACGTGTTACCATTCAAGAAATCAAAGCGCCAAATGGCTATATCTTGAATTCAACACCACAAACTATCACGATTCGTGCCAATGAGACCACGACCGTCACGATGGATAATAAAGAACAACTAGCGAATCTAACGGTGATCAAAGAAGACGAAGAAACAGGTCATACACCGCAAGGAGCGGCACAGCTGATCGGGGCTGTTTATGAGCTAACAGATGGGAATGGGGCCTCTGTTGGTCAATTGACGATGGCAGATGTAAATGGCGTAGCGCAAGCAGAATTGAAAGGCTTAAAATTAGGTACCTATTATCTACAAGAAATTGAACCGCCAAAAGGATACAATTTAGATCCAACCAAATATACCGTTCAGTTAACGTATGCTGGACAGAATGAGACTGTGGCAATCCATCGTAAATCGGTGACTGATCGCGTCATTAAAGGACATGTCGAAGGTTATAAATTCGGTTCTCGTCCACTGATACCACAAACAATCACCGAAATTTTGAACCAGATAGGCAATAAAAACCAAGATATCAAACCACCATTAGAAGGCGTAGAGTTAACTGCTACCTCTCATACCACAGGACAAGAATATGTACAAGTGACTGGCAAAAATGGGTACTTCAAATTTGAAAATCTGCCGTACGACACCTACACGATTGAAGAAACAAAAGGCGTCGATGGTTACTTGTTGATTGAACCTTTTGACGTGACGATTACTGAGGAAGGTTACACGCATTTCTTCTTGTTGGAAGACAAGATCATTGAATCTCGTTTGCACATTGTCAAAGTGGATGAGGAGACAGGCGAAAACATTCCTTATGCCGGCGCTCAATTCAAAATCTTCGACACCTGGGCCAATGAGGGTGAAGGCGATTTTGTCTCCATGCAACGTTCCAATGACACCGAAAGCACCGATATTTTTGAAACCAACGAAAAAGGCGAAATCGTCACAACTGAAAGTCTGGCTTGGGGAATCGATCGGTATGAACTCCACGAGATCAAAGCACCAGAAGGGTATGTACCATTAGAAGAACCACTTGTCTTCAGTGTGACGGAAGAAGATGCTGGTGCATTGATCCGACTAGAAGTGCCAAACCGCTTAGCCCGACAAAATATTCAATTGATCAAGCGAGATCGTTTGAATGAACAACCATTAGCCAACGTGCCATTCAACTTGTTTAAACTGGAAACAGACGAAGCAGGGGAATCGACAGAAGTGTTGATCGATGAATATTTGACAGATGAGGCAGGCGAAATTAACATCGAAGGATTGCCTTATGGAGAGTACAAATTTGTGGAAGGCGAACCGTTGGAAGGTTACTTACCATTAGAAGAATCAATCGATTTTTCAGTTACGGTTGAAAATGATGGGGAATTGATCGTACTAGAAGCGTTTAATGAACGAGAACAGTTGGAATTGAGGTCTTTATTTACGGATATAAATGGGAAGAAAGAACTTGATCCAACCATTGATCACCGCTTGAGAGACGTCGTTTGGGTCAAAGGAGAAGCAATTGAAATTGGGCATACTTACACTGTCTTCACTCAATACAAAAATACTAAAACAGGAGAAGTCGTCAGTGAAGCCGCCTCGACGTATACGGCTAAAAGCAAAGAAGATGAGTTCGAAGTCTTTTTAGATCTCAAAGGCAACACAGTGAAAGACGGGGATCAGCTGACCGCTACACACGTTCTCTATTACGAAGAAGAGCAACTCAATGAAGTCGCTCGAGAAGATGATCTCACCAACAAAGAACAAACCGTTAGCTTCAAAACACCTGAACAGCCAAAAGAAAACAAGTCAGAGACGCCCAAAAAACAAACGACCTTGCCGAAAACGGGAAGTGTCCACACGATTCTTGGGGTAGTACTAGGGGGCTTGCTGGTTACATTAGTTGTATTCGTGTGGCTAAGCAGAGCCAAAAAGTAGTCTTAGCTAAATTAACGGCTATTTTTTGTCATTTATAGCATATAGATCTAGTTATTTCCTTGAAAAATCAAGTTTAACTAGGTCTATTTTTTTGCCTAAAAAAAGAAATAGGAGGACCCATGAAACTAAAAACCATCAAAAAGAAAAAGAAAAAAGAAAAGAAACCGAAAGTCAAAAAATTATCACAAAAACGAGCAAATAAAATTGTGTTTATAGGTATGAGTATACTAATGATCGCTTCTGCAGTAGGTGTAATTCGAGCCAATGTCGTAGCTACAAATTTTGATAATCTAACAGATAAAGTAGATCAGTTAGCTAAATCTAAAAATGAAAAGTCGATACAAAAAGAAGTATTTGATTATTCAGCGCTCTCTTTTTATGCGACTAGTTTTGCAGAAGAATATCTAAATTACGATGCTTCGGCGAGTGAAGAAGAAAAAAAGGAGCGACTCGATCGCTTAGAGAAGTATTTATCAGTCGATGTTGATGCAGTGGATGAGACAAGTAAGAGTCAAAAAGAGTTTGTTCGGAGATTCAAGAGTGCTGCAGTCGTTCAAATCAAAGAGGAATCAGAGTGCTTATTGGTTTCTTTGAATGTCATTTATGAAACGGAAGACGAGGAAACAAAACAAACGGTAACGCAAGAAATGGTGTTACCGATCCAAACAGAAGATCAGTTATTTTCGATAATCGGGCGCCCTTATTTCTTAGCTACCACCTTGCCACAAGGTAAAACAACAGAACTAAAACAAGCAGAAGCGAGTTTAGATGTACCTCAGCAAGAAAAAGAGGCTATCGAAAAATTCTTGACTCTATTTTTTGAAAAATATGCAAACGGTGAGAAGCAAGAGTTGATGTTATTGATGAAAGAACCCGTTCAAACTTCTGGCGTTACAGAGTTTATTTCGTTAAATGAGAATGAAATCAAATACTTTGAAACTAAGCAAAAAGAAGTCAAGGGGATACAAGTTTCAGTCACTTTTGCCGACAAACAAACGGGAATGACCCACACAGAAGATTTTTCGTTGTGGCTTACTCAAACAGAAAATTCTTATTTTGTGCGTACCCTCAAACATTACTTTACGGAAAAGGAAGGAAATTAATTTATGAATGTGAGTAATTTAGATAATTTTATGCGAACAGGTTTTATCACGCTTTTAAGTTTTGCAGTCATTTTGCTGATCTTTAAACATTGGCGAGGAGCAGAATGGCTTAAGATTGGTTCGGTCATTTTGATTGCATTGATTTTAAATGATTTTGCGACGAATCAAGGAAGAAATATTTTTAATGTAGTGAAATGGTTCCTTGGTCTATTTGGAATTACTATGTGAGGTGGGACAATGAAACATTACGATTACTCCAGAGGACTGAAAGCCCCATACTCGATCCAGGTGATCTCGTCACCAAAAGGGAAGGCGCTGTGGGTCTTCGCTCAGCCATTGAATATGTCTTATCTATTGATGTTATTCTTTCTGCTTTTTGTCACAGGTGTCTTTTGGTATAAAGTAAGGATTCCCAATATAGCTGGAATCAACCTGAATTTATTGCTGATGCTTTCTGTTCCCCATAAAGTAGCGAGATGGTACTCCGAGGCAGAATTAGACGGTAAATCAACGAATTTGTTTTTGAAGGATTTTATCGTTTATTTAAAGAATTTTGTGGTGGATCAGCGTCCAATCATAGCTTTTGAACGAGTGGATCAACTAGAAGAATTTTCATTCAAACGATAAAAAAGAAAAGGAGAATGAGATGCAATTAGAATACCCTTTGTCAGAATATATGCATGAAAATATGCTTCTGACGCAAGAGAAAACTGCGATTGCTTATTACAGGATACGTTCTGAAACGGTGATGTTGACGGATTTTGAAAAGAAACAAAAAACGAAGAAAAAAGTTGCCCGTGCGCTGAAACGGTTAAAAGGCAGCGGCGGCTTTGAAATCAATCTATTACCTGTAAATGCAGATATTCGAGGGAAGATGGGCGCCATGCGTTCATTGATCGATCCTGAAAATCACGCAGTAGGTGTTGATAAATTGATGAAAACAGCACAAATTTTAGAAAATGAAATGGGCATGGTCTATGAATATGCCTGGATCATTGGGGTGCCATTGGTGAAAAAAGAGATTGCTATCGATCTAAAAGAAAATATTTCCAAAGCAGTCAATCATGTAACAGAAACAATTGTGAAAGGGCTAGGATTTGATGTGGCATTGGAAAAAGAGTGGGCGAAAGATTACCAGGAACAGGAGCAAGAAATCTATCAGAATTTATCCGAACTATTGATCGAACGTTTGACAGAAGACGAACTGTATTATTATCAAGCCTACCAATTTCTGAAGAATATTCCTCATGAACGTCAAGATGTCTTAGCGAGCCAAACATTTGAGAATTTGATGGAAACAAAGATCCAACCTATTTTTTCTGGTGGCTTACACTTTCAGTGTGATTATGGCGAAAGCTATGTTTCCTATTTGCCAGTCGGAGATATCGGCGTGTTTTTAGATGGAAATCATTTGCTGGAAATCGTGCAAAAAATGCCTTTTCCAGTAGAAGTGAAAATCCAAGCTTCTTTTGCGGAAAGTAAAGGGCAATTAGCATTATCTGGTCGTTCCGCTCGTGCACGTACTCGAACGAAAAATATCATGCAAGAAGCGCATTTAGCCGGATCAAAGCAGAAACGAAAAATCGTAGAAGGACAGCTTTCTTTAGACGATCTAGATCAGAAAATCGATGATGGTGTGGATATTCTTGATTGGAAAGTTGTCTTAGTTGTTAGTGGTAACACTAAAAAACAACTGCAAGCACGGAAGAAATATTTGATCAATCGATTTGATGGATTAGGTATCCCATTATTAAAAGCAACATTCGATGATCCGTATCTTTTCCAATCCACTTTATTTGGGAACTTCCTGCGAATGAAAGACAAAAAATGGCAACATACGAGTACCATTGAATCTTTTGCAGAGTTGAATTTCTTCACTTCGCTTAAAGCTGGAACAAACTTAGGCTATTATTTTGGTCGTGTCGATACGACGTTGGAAGAAAAAGAAGACCGGAAAAGTATTTTATTGAATTCTAAGAATCTGATCTATATGAATCTATTTTTAGCAAATAAACAAGATATTGTCGGTAAGAAAACCAATAATCCGCATTGGGCATTAACTGGTGATACCGGAAATGGAAAATCAGTGACTGCTAAAAAATTGTTCATGGAATGTGCTACATTGAAAGATCGAGTACTATATATCGATCCCAAAAAAGAGATGCGACGACAATTCATGCGAACGATCAACGATCCAGCGTATCAGAAAAAATATCCTTTAGATACAGCTTTTGTCCGTTCCTTTAATTTTGTGACTTTAGATATACGAGATAAAAATAACCTAGGCGTACTTGACCCAATCGTTCTATTTGATGAAACAGAAGCCATTGCGACAGCCAAAGCCATGCTGACCAATATCTACGAAGGAATTTGGAACTTAAAGCAAAAAACGGAGATCAATGAAACCATTGCAACAGTTGTAAAAGAACGTAAGTCCGGCAAAAAAGTAGGATTTTGGCAGGTTGTTGAAAGGTTAGCTTCTAGTAGTATTCCAGATGTACAAGATATGGGCAGATTTTTGATTTCGACAATCAAAGGAACAATTTTAGAGTTGGCATTTTCTCATGGAGAAGTTCCAGGCCTATCCTTTGAAAAGAAAGTGACGATTTTAGAAATTGAAGATTTGGATCTGCCAACAGATAAAAATGAACACATGGATGAAAACAAGCGTTTGTCTGTGACTTTGATGTTCGCTTTAGGCACCTTTTGTTCGAAATTCGGTTCACGCAATCCAAAACAAGAAACAGTGACTTTCTTTGATGAAAGTTGGATCTTTCAATCGTCGCCAGAAGGAAAAGCGATTTTGAAATCTATGAAACGGATCGGTCGTTCCTTCAATAATTTTTTAGTGTTAATCACGCAATCAGTCAATGATCTGGATGATAAAGAAGATGGCACAGGATTTGGTACGGTTATTTGCTTTGATGAAGTGCAGAATCGAGAGGGAATCCTGCAGTATTTGAATTTGCCGATAAACGAACAAAATATGAAATGGGTCTCGAATATGGTGCAAGGTCAATGCTTATTAAAAGACATGTTCAACCAAGTCAATCGAGTGGTTGTCCATGTCCTTTTTGATGAATGGTTGGAGCTTTTCAAGACAGTAGACGATTCAGATGCCTCAGTAATGGAAAATCACTTTGCTGTTTAGAAAGGAGGACTGCAATGAAGTTTTTGATCGATAGCTATGATGCTTATATGGTCGGTGGTGGATTATTAGATAAAGGGTGGCAAGTCGTTAATTGGTTCTTTGTAGGCTTGCCTTTCTTTTTTCTGAAACTATGTGTGTCCTTCTTTTTGTTCTGTGAAAGTGTATTGAATCAGTCAGATTATTTTATCGCTAAACAAGCAGAGATGTTTGATATGTCTGTACAAATTTTAAGGAATTTTGGTGGCACAGGATTTGGTAGAGGCACGTTGATGGGGTTAGCAATTATGTTAAGTGCTTACTACTTGCTGTATCATTTCTTTTCCAATCGACATAATTTTTCTCAATCTTTATTGCACTATGTCGTGGTCCTTTTGTTGTTTTTTGGTTGGTTTGGACAAATAACCACTAGGCAAGGAACATACAATATGTCTAGTTTCTTTATCCAATCTGTCAACAGTATAGTAAAGACAGTTCAAAATCAGTTTATTTCTGGCACGAATTATGGTTCAGATTCAGATCAAAGCCCGATGTTTAATGCAACAGTCAAACAGACATTTTATTTTGTGAATAGTGGTTCATTGGATGGAACGATGGAGAATGGAGAGAAATTGGACGAGGCAAAACTATTACAAGTACCGAATTTGTCCAAAGAAGAAAAAGAGACTTTCAAAAAAGATAGAGAACAATATATCGATTCACTTGAAAATGAAAATCCTTATTTTGCTCAAGATGGGACAAAGACAATGGAAAAAAGCTTTGCGATTTGGGTAGGTGTTGCGAATTTGTTTATCCTTGCCTTACCAGTTTTATACATTAATATTATGTTAACTATCATTCAGATTTTAGTGAACCTCTTGATTCTTGCATTTCCAATCCTTGCATTAGCCTCTTTTTTTCCTAGATGTCAAATGCTCATGTTTAAATTTTTCAAAACACTGATTGGCATTTTATTTATGCCAGTGATCTATGGTGTATTTATTTCAGTTCTTTTTTGGGTCAATCAACTAATCGATCAAGTATTTTTACATGCTGCTCAAGGAATCAATGAAAATCTATTGAATGTCTTATCAGGCAGTATTCTTCTATTAGGAACTAGATTGATCATGGTTCTTGTAAAAATTGTTTTTATAAGTACAGTGTGGAAAAATCGTTACCGAATACTAGGATTCTTTGCTGATGGTCAGATACAACAGCCGATATTCGAAAAGAAGGTAAACGAAAAGGCTAAGGAAGGAGCAGAACAAATTAGTGGTGCGAGCATAGGGGCAGCGCAATTAGCTGCTGGTGCGTACACAGGAAATCCGAACATAGCCTTAAATGGGTTATCAAAAATACTACCGGATAAAGCAATGACTCTTGGGAAAGAACACTTTTTGGATGAAGAAAATCAATTTACTGGTGTCAAGCAAGGATTGGGATCCCTATTCCGTCCGTCTGATTATGATGATACAGAATTGTCTATCCCTGAAGAAGATAAAATGGAAATGGATCAAGTAGATCAGCAAGTAGAAGATGAAGTGCTAGTTGATGAAGAAGTAGATGACAAAGCATTAGAAGGTGTATTAGCAGAAATCAATGAAGCAGATCCGACTTTTGATCAATCCTTAAGTGAATCAGATGCGTTGGTTTCGGATGATGTTCTTATGTCTGATTTATCTGATTCTGATTTGACGAATGACCCAGAAGTGTTGTTTGAACAGGATGAGGTAGCAATGAGTGAGAATGAAATACCAATTGATCCAACGGTTTTATCTGAAAAAATGAATGTGACAGTCGATAATTTCGATGAACTACAATTAGCACAAGAGGAACAAGCCTATTTTGATCATGCATATGATCCAGAGTTGATTGCCAACTATTCGTCGGAAGTAGAACCGATTGATCAAATAGAGGAGAATTTCAAAAGTTTGGAGTCTGAAGAAACATTTTTTGATGCATGGGAAGAAGAACAACAGGAACCAATGGAAGACTGGTGATTGATCAGTCTTCTTTTTTGTAGATAAACAAAGTTTTTTTATAAAGCGAGGTGAAAAATGAAAAAAATTGCGTATATCATTTTAGGAACTTGTTTTGCCTTTTTGTTACCGTTTCTTTTATTTATAGGTATATTTTCCGCCAATCAAAATGGAAGTACGTCAGAATTTGAACCAGGTACACCTCAAGAACAAGTTGCTTTAGAAGTGGCTCAATATGTGCAACAACAGGGAGGAACAAAAGAATTTGCAGCAGCATGGATCGGTAACATGGAACATGAGAGTGGATTGATCCCTTCCCGCATCCAAAGTGATTTGGCCTTTAATCCAGTATGGGCATATAATCCTGAAATTGGTGGCTATGCGATGGGATTAGCGCAGTGGGATAGTAGTCGCCGTGTGAACATGTTGAATCTTGCCAGAGAGCAAAATGAAGATTGGAAGACTGTGGCTTTTCAAATGGATTTTGCCTGGTATCATGATGGATCGGATAGTGACTTATTGAAGAATATGTCTAATGGAACAGAAATTGAAAAGTTGGCAGTCGATATATTGAAATATTGGGAACGTGCCGGAACAAAAGATGATCCAGTCGAACAAAATAAGCGGAAGACAAGTGCCGTAAATTGGTATAAACGATTATTCGAAGGTTCTTTAGGAGGAGGCTCCGCTAATATTGGTGGAGGCAAAATCGATATTTTAGAATCTGTCATGGGGCAAACGATCAATGGTGGTCAATGTTATGGGCTCACGGCTTATTATGTTCGAAAACTAGGTGGACCACAGATGATGGGTTCAGGATTTATGTATGCTCAATCGATTGGCAGTGATTATGATTGGCAGAAATACGGATGGGCGGTCATATTTGATCCTAAACCTTCAGAAATCAAAGCAGGAGACGTCATTAATTGGTATGCAGGAGAAGTTCTATCTCCAGGAATCTATGGACATACAGGAATCATTGCAAGTGTCGAAAGTGAAGGGAAATTTATTACCTATGAACAAAATGCAGAACAAGGACAAATTTGTGCCAAATACGCACGGCAATGGGGGAGAGAATTCAATCGAGTAGCCAGTGTTGTGCGAAAAAAATAAAAGGAGATCAGTTATGTTTTTTACTCACCCAGGATTAACAAGAAGGCAAGTAAAGGAAATCTGCGCCAAATTCCAGTGTTCACAAAACGAATTTGTTGCCAGAAGATTTGAAGATGGTTTTTTAGTATCATTGAGAAATAAAGAGTATCGGGTAAAGTTTTCACCAGGAAGATTTTCTCAGATCGTCTTTGCGAAAGAAATGATTCGAGTGACATCAAATAGAAAGCAGGGAAGAAGATGAAACGAATATTATTTCTATTAGGAACGACCTTATCCGTACTTACTTTGGTAGCATGTAGTTCACCAGATGAACAAGTTGAAACTACTGAGAGTGTAAAAGATTCCAGTATCATGGAAGCTGTAGAAAACAGTTCCTTGAAGCTTGAGAATGCAAAAGCAGAGTCTAGTCAACCAACAGAAACACAAGAAATCGTAGAAGAGGATAGAGGAGAAAATCCTACAGAAGATCATATGGAATTACTCCAAGCATATGGAGAAGCTTATGCGAATTTCAAAACAATCAATCACCGCAATGAAAAATTAAAAGAATTGATGACAGAAGAATGTATCCAAATGAACGGCATCGATGTCGAGACTGGGAACGCCTTAGGAAGCGAAGGCAAAGTCACGTCCATTTATCAAAACGATCGAGACGAATACGCTGTTTTACTAGAATGTATTCAAAACGGATCGCCCATCCGAATCCTACTGCTTGCAAAAGTCGAAGACAACAAAATAGCAGAAATGACCTATAATACGTTGAAGCGGGAGTATTAAGAAATAATTTATTACAAGAATAAAGATATTGTGATATAATAAACTTGCGTGTGGCTAGATTTTGTACTTGTGTTTCGCAAGTATTGATTAAATTGCTAGGGACAATAGCCAGTAGGTATAAGGGTGTTTAACCTTTTTCTTCGCATATTTCAGCCTAATGAGTTGCCACACGCTTTTAAGGAGGTATTCTAATGAGCAATCTTTCTGAAATTAAGAGTCGTGAAGATTTGTTTAGATTATTAAATATACCTAAAAAAAATATGACTTACTTACTTTATAATAAAGACAAAAAAGGCACTGAAAATTCTTATACTACGTTCACAATAAAAAAAAGGAATGGAGAAGATAGGATAATCTGTGCTCCAAATAATGAATTAAAATTTGTACAAAGACGGTTGGCTAATCTACTATGGGTTACTCAAAAAAAGATATGGAGAGAAAACAATATTAAATCCACTATATCTCATGGCTTTGAAAAAAATAAAAGTATAATTACTAATGCTAGAATTCACAGAAATAAAAAATTTGTTTTAAATATTGATTTAGAAGACTTTTTTTCTAGTTTTCACTTTGGACGTGTAAAAGGTTTCTTTGAGAAAGACAGAAATTTTAAAGTACCTCAAGAAGTTGCTTTAGTGATTGCTCAACTTACATGTTATAAAGGTGTTTTGCCACAAGGGGCTCCTAGTTCTCCAATAATCACAAATCTAATATGTAACATAATGGATCTCAGAATATTAAAATTAGCCAGAAAGTATAAATTAGATTATACAAGATATGCAGATGATTTGACTTTTTCAACAAACGATATCGTTTTCTTGCATTTTGAAAAAGAATTTTTAATTAAACTAGAAAAAGAAATAGTTCGAGCTGGATTTAAAGTAAACCCTAAAAAAACTCGAATTCAATTTAGTAATTCACGTCAAGAAGTCACAGGTCTTGTGGTAAATAAAAAAATTAGCGTACCAAAAGAATACTATAAAAAAACTCGGGCAATGGCGTATAATCTTTACAAAAATAAAGAATATTTTATTGATAATGTTCCAGGTACTATCAATCAATTGGAAGGGCGTTTTGCTTTCATCAATCAAATTGATAAATGGAATAATGTATTAGAATATGAGACTTCTCTAGATAACAACAATCTTGAATATCAAAAACACCTTTTAACAATAAAAAGAAAAGAAAAAAATCATTACAATATGCTTAAATTGTTAAATAGACGTGAACGAGAATATCAAAAATTTCTTTATTATAAATACTTTTATAGTAATGAAAAATCAACAATAGTGACGGAAGGTAAAACAGATATTAGGTAT
The DNA here is from genome assembly GCF_002141285.1 of Enterococcus sp. 3G1_DIV0629. Classification (NCBI taxonomy): domain Bacteria; kingdom Bacillati; phylum Bacillota; class Bacilli; order Lactobacillales; family Enterococcaceae; genus Enterococcus; species Enterococcus sp. 3G1_DIV0629. Next base: position 767,184 of record NZ_NGLI01000001.1, read on the forward strand.
TTGATGGCAGCATTAAAAAGTTTATATAAAGATTATCCTAATTTGGTTGAAAAAGTGGGAGAAAACTTTAATTTTAAAGTATATTTTTTGAAGAGAAGTAAAAAGAAAGATAAGAGAGAAGTCTCACGCTTTAAATATTTTTTCAACTTACCAATTGATGGAGCAGATGCAATGAAAAATTTATATAACTTTTTTTCTGATAAAAACACTTTGTGTCCAAACTACTTAAAATACTTCAGTTCATTTGAATCAAGTAAACCAGCTAGTCCTAACTTTTTTATATTTGATAATGAAATTTCTAATAAAGATAAACCATTAAAAACATTTATTAATTACGTGTATGCTAAGTCTCAAAGCGCTAAAGCAGAAGAGATGAAAGAAAAATTATATTTAAAAATTGAAGAAAATTTGTATATAGTTACTCATCAAGTTTTAGATGGATGTAAAGAAAATGAGATAGAAGATTTATTTGATGAAAAAACGAGAGGCCATATAATTGGAGGGAAGACATTTTCTCCGAAAGGAGATTCTAACAATCATTATGGTAAAGAGATATTTTCAAAATATATTTTGAAAAATTATAAGTATATAAATTTTGAAAATTTTCGACCTATGCTTGATAATATAAATAAGATAATTACTGAGTATAAAAATTAGAAGAATTAATTATAGTAAAAAAGCACACAAGAAAAAAGAGAAATCTTTTGCTTGTGTGCTTTTTATTTTGGTGAAAGGAGGAGGAGTTGCTGCGGTCGTCAGAATGGAAACAGTATTTGCGAAGTTCGTATACAACAATCGATAAAAAGAATTATTTGCGTACGTTCCAGACTTATTATGATCCGGTCAAAGGGAAGACGAGAAAGAAAAGTGTCAATTGGAAAGCAAAAAGTTTCAAGAGTGAAAAACAAGCACTACGCTATCTGAAAGAACAGATTGAAAAAGAGTTCAACAAATATACAATGTTTTCTGATGTAAATCAATGTGAGACGTTTGGCGAATTGACGGATCTTTGGCTGAAGGCGTGGTCGCCAACGGTTCGTCAAACAACTGTACATTATCAGAAAGAGATTCTTCACCGATACCTCCAACCGCATTTTGTAGACAATCTGCGACTTAAACAGCTGACTCCTTTATTTGTTGAGGGGGCGTGGGCGGATATTCTGATGGTTCGCTCGAAACAAACCAAAACCCTTTTAGAAAAAGCAACGTTAGAAAAGATCCGCTCCTTACTCAAACAAATCCTTTCCTATGGGTATCGTCATGATTTAATCTTATTTGATTTGAATAAGATTGTATTAAAAATTCCCAATGATCGAAAAATTCGAGCGATTCAGCGTAGGAAAAAGAAATTCTTAGAAAAACAGGAAGTACGCATTTTATTAGCGGCAATCCATGAAAAATACGAAACTAATAAAGAAATCAACAAAATGGGCATGCTTTATTTAGACTTAGTCGAATTTATGATTCGAAATGGTCTGCGTATTGGAGAAGTAAGTGCTTTGACGATTGAGAAAGTCGACTTTTCTGCGAAAAAGCTTTTAATTAACGAAGGAGTAGTGGCGGCAGGACGATCCGTAAAAGAGTATGTACGCAGTCCACCAAAAACAATTGCTTCCATTAGAGAAATTGCTTTAGATACACGCTCTGTAGAAATTATTCAAAATAGGATCAGGATCAATCAAGCACGCCAAGTAGAAATGAAACAACGAGAAGAAGGCAATTTTTATCAAACATACAAACGAACAGAAAACGCAACTTATAATAGAAGGATAGCTGCTTCTAAAAAATTCATTTTTTCTGAAACGATCTTCCAAACACAAAATGGTACGCCAGTTGTTTACCATTCGCTAAATGAATTTCTGAATGGTCGTGGCAACAATAAAAAAACCGTTCGTAGTGTCCAAGATATCTTGAAAGAAAAATACCCGGAATTCCAAAAGAAGGTTAGTACACATACGTTTCGCTATACCCATATCTCTTTATTAGCAGAAGCTGGATTACCTATAAAAGCTATCATGGATCGTGTTGGTCACTCAGACATGAAAACAACCCTAGAGATCTATAACCAGGTAACCAGTTCAATGAAAGAAAAAATCATCCAAGAAGTCGATTCTTGGATTTTTTAGTGGATTTGTTTGCCAAATACGTTTAGTATGCGTATATAAGAGTGGTCGAAAATTGGTACGACTTTTCGACGTAAGGAGAAAGAATTTCAATGAAAGAAACAAATAATCCCGCAGAAAATAAGGTTTCTGCGTACATTCATATCCCATTTTGCGAGCATATCTGCTATTACTGTGACTTTAATAAAGTTTTTTTAGAAGGGCAACCGGTAGATGAGTATGTGGAAATGCTGCTGAATGAAATGAGATTAATGCTGGAAAGTCATCCAACAGCGAATTTGGAAACACTTTATGTAGGGGGCGGAACACCAACCTCTTTATCTGCTAAACAACTTGATCGATTGTTATCAGGAGCTAGAGAGATCTTGCCTTTCCAGGATGGTAAAGAGTTTACTGTAGAAGCGAATCCTGGTGATTTGACCCGTGAAAAGCTTCAAGTGATGAAAAACTATGGCGTCAATCGTTTATCCATGGGGGTTCAGACATTTGACAATCGCTTATTGAAAAAAATTGGACGTAAACACACCGCAGAAGATGTGTATCAAACGATGCAATTTTTAGAAGCAGAAAATTTTACCAATGTAAGCATCGATTTGATTTATGCATTACCGGGACAAACACTAGAAGGGTATCGGGATACTTTGGAAAAAGCTTTGGCTTTGGATCTGCCTCACTATTCTTTGTACTCATTGATCCTAGAAAACAAAACAATGTTCATGAACTGGGTACGACAAGGAAGACTCGAACTGCCTGATCAGGAAACGGAAACTAAAATGTTTGAAGAGACCATTGAAGCAATGGAAAAGCATGGACGTCACCAATATGAAATAAGTAACTTTGGGCTTTCCGGACACGAGTCGCAGCATAACTTGATGTATTGGAACAATGACCATTATTTTGGGTTTGGAGCAGGAGCTAGCGGTTATCTTGGAAATATTCGTTACCGCAACAAAGGACCAATTCAACACTATTTACGTCCATTACGAGTCAATGAACGCCCGGTATTGGAAGAAGAAAAATTGACACGAAAAAATCAAATAGAAGAAGAAATGTTCTTGGGGCTAAGAAAAAAAACTGGGATTGCTAAAAAACACTTCTATGATCGCTATCAACAAACGATTGAATCGGTGTACGGAGATGTGTTGATGAAGTTAGAGGAAGAAGGGTTACTTGTTAATGAAGAAGACCGTATTTATTTGACACCTAGAGGGACTTTTTTGGGAAACAATGTGTTTGAGCGTTTTTTGTTTGAAAAATAGTTTAAAGAATATTTGTTTTTTATCGGAATTTAAATAAAAAAAGTTCAAAAATACAATAAAGGACTATTGAAACGTTGATATAACTGAATTTATAGCAATTGCTCAGAATTAGCACTCTGAACGATAGAGTGCTAAAAAATGAAGTCTTTCTCTTGACAGGAGAAGGGCTTCTTGCTATATTTATAAGTGGATTAGCACTTAGAATCTATGAGTGCTAATGAGAGGTGAGGAAGATGTTAACAAAGCGACAAAACGACATTTTACGTCTGATCATCCAACACTATACGAGTAGTGGCGTGCCCGTTGGTTCCAAAACATTGATGTCTGAGGGAGTCAAGGCCAGCTCAGCAACGATTCGCAATGATATGAAGGCATTAGAAGATGAAGGGTTGCTGTTGAAGACTCACTCTTCTTCTGGGCGGATTCCATCTGCTTTAGGCTATCGTTATTATGTGGATCATTTGTTAAAACCTGCTCGCGTAGCAGAAGATGATCTGCTGCTGATACGTCAGTCTTTAGGTAGAGAATTTCATGAGATCAATGAGATCATTAAACAATCTGCTGAGATCTTATCTGAGCTGACAAGTTATACGACTTTTTCGTTGGGACCTGAAATAAAAGACCGCCGACTAACTGGCTTTCGTATCGTACCCTTGAATAATCGACAGATCATTGCGATTGTCGTGACAGATATGGGAAATGTAGAAAGCCAAGTGTTCACTCTTCCCGAATACATGGGAAGTCAGGAACTAGAAAAAATGGTGCAAATTGTAAACGACCGTCTAGTCGGGGATCCTCTGATGACGGTGTACCATAAACTACGTACAGAGATTCCGATGATTCTTCATAAATATTTCCAGACGACAGAAGGGATGTCCCAGTTGTTTGACACCGTTCTTGGTCATGTATTTGAAGAAAAAGTTTATGTCAGTGGACAAATGAATCTCTTGGATTATGAGCCCCGTCAAGATCTTGATCAGTTTAAATCGATGTTTTCTTTTATGAAAGACTCCGATGGACTTACACAAATGATCACTCCGATGGATAGTAATATTCATATCAAGATCGGTGCTGAATTAGGTAATGATTTATTGCAGAATATGAGCATGATTCAAGCAAGTTACGAGATAGATGGTCATGGAAGAGGTACAATAGCCTTGTTGGGGCCGACTAGTATGCCTTATTCTCGGATGTTTGGTCTAGTGGATGTTTATCGAAGAGAACTAGCAACTAAGCTTGCTGATTACTATCGATCACTTGACTTGTCAAACTCGTAATGTGAATAACGAAGCTATTTGCAGCTGATCGTTCTCTCTTTCTTAGTAAGAGCAATCAAACAGCTGACTGAATAATGAAAGGAAGACTGTATCGTGAAAGAAAATCAAGAAGAACTAGATAAAGAAATGACAGATGCTCAGCCAGAACCGGAAATCGATGTCGAAGCTGCAGAAGATTCAGGCATTTCAGAAGTTGAAGCGGAAGAATTCGAATCAGCAAAATTAAAAGCTGAATTAGAAGAAATGGAAGATAAATATTTGCGAGCTCGTGCGGAAATCGCAAATATGGCAAATCGAGGAAAAAATGAACGTGAGCAATTACAAAAATACCGTTCACAAGATTTAGCCAAAAAATTGCTTCCATCAATTGACAATCTGGAACGTGCATTAGCCACCGAAGTGTCAGATGATCAAGGAGCAAGCTTGAAAAAAGGCGTGGAAATGGTCTTGGAAAGTTTACGTAATGCACTGGAAGAAGAAGGTATCGAGAAAATCCCTGCTAAAGGAGAATCCTTTGATCCTAATCTTCATCAAGCAGTACAAACTGTTCCAGCGACTGAAGATACACCAGCCGATACGATTGTAGAAGTACTACAAGAAGGCTATAAATTACATGATCGCGTGTTAAGACCAACTATGGTCATTGTTGCACAATAATTGTGCGGATATAAAACTTACACTTTCAATTAAAGAAGGAGACGTTAATTATGAGTAAAATTATCGGTATTGACTTAGGTACGACTAACTCTGCAGTAGCAGTACTAGAAGGAAACGAAGCAAAAATCATCGCTAACCCAGAAGGAAACCGTACAACACCTTCTGTTGTATCATTCAAAAATGGAGAAATCCAAGTAGGGGAAGTGGCAAAACGTCAAGCTGTGACAAACCCAAATACGATTTCATCAATCAAACGCCATATCGGTGAAGCTGGTTACAAAGTAGACGTAGAAGGCAAATCATACACACCTCAAGAAATCTCAGCAATGATTCTTCAATATATCAAAGGATTTGCAGAAGATTACTTAGGTGAAAAAGTCGAAAAAGCAGTTATTACTGTACCAGCTTACTTTAACGATGCACAACGTCAAGCAACAAAAGATGCTGGTAAAATCGCTGGTTTAGAAGTAGAACGTATCGTCAATGAACCAACTGCAGCTGCTCTTGCTTATGGTTTGGATAAAACAGATCGTGACGAAAAAATCTTAGTATTCGACCTTGGTGGTGGTACTTTTGACGTATCAATCCTTGAATTAGGAGACGGTGTCTTTGATGTATTGTCAACAGCTGGTGACAACCATCTAGGTGGGGATGACTTTGATAACAAAATCATCGACTACATGGTAGCAGAATTCAAAAAAGAAAACAGCATTGACTTATCTCAAGATAAAATGGCGTTACAACGCTTGAAAGATGCTGCTGAAAAAGCGAAAAAAGATTTATCTGGCGTATCAAGCACACAAATCAGCTTACCATTTATCACAGCAGGAGAAGCTGGACCATTGCACTTGGAAATGACATTGACACGTGCAAAATTTGATGAATTAACAGCTGACTTAGTAGAACGTACGAAAGTACCAGTACGTCAAGCGCTAAAAGATGCAGGTCTATCACAATCAGAAATCGACGAAGTTATTTTAGTCGGTGGATCTACTCGTATCCCTGCAGTTGTAGAAGCAGTACGTAAAGAAACAGGAAAAGAACCAAACAAATCAGTTAACCCTGATGAAGTAGTTGCGATGGGTGCTGCTATCCAAGGTGGCGTGATCACTGGTGATGTGAAAGATGTTGTTTTACTTGACGTTACACCATTGTCATTAGGTATCGAAACAATGGGTGGTGTGTTCACTAAATTGATTGACCGCAATACAACGATTCCAACAAGTAAATCACAAGTATTCTCAACTGCGGCAGATAATCAACCAGCAGTAGATATCCATGTATTGCAAGGTGAACGTCCAATGGCTGCTGACAACAAAACTCTAGGAAGATTCCAATTGACAGATATTCCAGCAGCTCCTCGTGGTATCCCACAAATCGAAGTAACATTCGACATTGATAAAAACGGGATTGTAAATGTATCTGCGAAAGATCTAGGTACACAAAAAGAACAAAAAATCACGATCAAATCTTCTTCAGGTCTAACAGACGAAGAAATCGAACGTATGGTAAAAGATGCAGAGGCAAACGCTGAAGCAGATAAAGCTCGTAAAGAGGAAGTTGACCTACGTAATGATGTAGACGCATTGCTATTCTCTGTTGATAAAACATTGAAAGAATTAGAAGGCAAAGTGGACGAAGAAGAAGTGAAAAAAGCAGAAACAGCTCGCGATGAATTGAAAGCCGCTGTTGAAGCAAACAACATCGAAGAAATGAAAACTAAACGTGATGCATTGAACGAAATCGTTCAAAACTTGACTGTTAAACTATACGAACAAGCGGCACAACAACAAGCTCAAGAAAACCCAGAAGCAGCTCAAGGCGGAGCAGATGATGTCGTTGATGCTGATTTTGAAGAAGTCGATGGCGACGATAAATAATCAGTTCACTGAATTTCGAGAGAAGGCCAAAGTTGCTACTTTGGCTTTTTCTTTTGAAAAATAGTTTGAAGTATCGGTTTTTGTTTCAAACAAAATATGATATGATAACAAGCGACGTGAAAATGATGAGAACCAATAGGAGGAAAGCCTATGGCAACAAAACGTGATTATTATGAAGTCTTAGGGCTCTCAAAAGGAGCATCAGAAGATGAAATAAAGAAAGCTTATCGTAAGCTTTCAAAAAAATACCATCCTGATATCAATAAAGAACCTGATGCGGAAGAAAAATTCAAAGAAGTATCAGAAGCTTATGAAATTTTAAGTGATCCGCAAAAACGCGCTGCATACGACCAATACGGGCATGCAGGTACAGATCCAAATTACGGTGCCGGAGGAGCTGGTGGCGGATTTGGTGGATTCGGCGGCTTCTCTGGCGGCGGCTTCGGTGGTTTTGAAGATATCTTCGACTCGTTCTTTGGAGGAGGCGGTCGTTCAGTCGATCCCAATGCGCCTCGTCAAGGAGCTGATTTGCAATATACGGTCGACTTATCTTTTGAAGAAGCAATTTTTGGCGTAGAGAAAGAAATCAAGTACAATCGGGAAGAAATCTGTCATACTTGTGGCGGAAATGGAGCAAAACCAGGTACGCAACCAACTACTTGTCATAAATGCCATGGTGCAGGTACGATCAATGTAGAACGCCAAACACCGCTTGGACGAGTGATGAGCCGTCAAACTTGTGATGTTTGTCATGGGACAGGAAAAGAAATCAAAGAACCTTGTCCAACATGTCATGGCTCAGGTCATGAGAAGAAAGCTCACTCAGTCAAAGTGAATGTACCAGCTGGGGTAGAAGAAGGACAACAAATGCGTTTAGCTGGTCAAGGAGAAGCCGGAGAAAACGGCGGCCCATTTGGTGATTTGTATGTGGTCTTCCGTGTAGAAGAAAGTGATATCTTTGACCGTGAAGGCTCTGAAATTTACTATGAATTGCCTTTAAGTTTTGTACAAGCAGCTTTGGGTGACGAAGTGCAAGTACCAACTGTCCATGGAGATGTGAAACTGAAGATTCCTGCTGGTACACAGACAGGTACGAACTTCCGTTTACGTGGAAAAGGTGCACCGAAGTTACGTGGTGGCGCAACAGGTGACCAACATGTCAAAGTAAAACTGATCACGCCGAAAAATCTAAATGAACAACAAAGAGAAGCGTTACGTGCATTCGCTGAAGCTGGCGGCATCAAAGTAGAAGAACAACAAGAAGATGGTTTCTTCGATAAATTCAAAGATGCTTTTGGCGGGAAAAAGCGGAAGTAGCTTTTCTAGTAAAAAATACAAGTGTCAAAAAGACTTACCAAAATTTTCTATTTCTAGAAAAAATTGGTAAGTCTTTTATTTTTTATGTATTAACACTTAGTAATGTTAGTTTTCAATAGCGTTTATTAGGGGGAAAAAGGAATCTGGGAGATGAGATAAGGGGATGGCCATCACTTTCTATATTGATAAAAAGTTGATAATGAGCCATTACTATATTTTGGTAAAATATAAATAAATAAAAAAGTCGATTGATTGAATTAGTTCATTTTGATTGAAAAAGTTAAAAAAGTATATGGTAATGGTGGTTCTACATGGTACTAATCTATTCAGGAGTTTGTCTATGAAAGTTATTGATTTTTCTAAACGATTTGGGCAAAAAATCTTATTTGATCATCTGTCATTCACATTTGATCAAAATAAAATCTATTATCTTTATGGGGATAATGGCATTGGCAAAACGACTTTATTTCGCTGCATTGTCGGTATTGATAGCTACTCGGGAACGATTGAAAAAACAGGTAGTTGTTTTTGTGTTTTTGACTCTACCCCTTTTTACTTGAATCTAACTGGATTAGATAATCTGATTTTACTGACAAAAAATCGGCAAATAAAAGAACTAATCTCTAAACAAAAAATCGATTTTTTACCCCTTTCATTTTTATCGTATGTGAAAGTTAAGAACTATTCTCTGGGAGAAAAAAAGATACTTTCGCTGCTATTGCTATTGTTGCTTGCGCCCCGAGTTGTTTTATTAGATGAAGTGTTGAATGGATTAGATCAAAAGAATCGAAAAGTGCTACTTTATTGCTTGGTTCAGCTGAAAAAAGAAGCTACTGTCATCTTAAGTGGTCATGAAGAATATTACTTGGAAATGGCTGATGAGTTATTAAATGTAAAAAACGGAAAAATAGAACTTATCACATCCGAGGATCTACGCAGCTTTTTTATTTCAACAAAAAGGAGGTAAAAATGCTTTTTGAATTTTATTATCAAAGACGTTCGAAAATATTTTACCTTTTTCTTTCAGTAATATTGTTGCTTTCTACTTTAATGTTCGTTTCTCAAATAATGCTCATTCAAAGTCATCTTCGTCATTTCCAATATTATGTAGAGGAAGCCTTGGCAAGGGGTGAAACGATCCAAGAAATACTTGAACAACCTTTTTCTATCAGTATGAACCAAAATACTGAAATAGTTGACAATCCGTTGAAATATCATTACGTTGCTTATCATTCCAGTTTTGCAGCTTTAAATGTCCAAAACGGGATCAATCAATTATTGTCTTCTTCGTTTTTTGTTCTCTTTCCTTTTTTTTCGGGGGTATACGAGATAGTAATAGCAAATGCAGATATCAAATACCATACAATGAAAATCAGGCGCTGTTTGGATTCTCAATGGCAAATCAATCGACATAAGATAGGAGCGGGGTTTCTTAGTTTGACTATTTTTATACTTGCTTCTCTCAGTTTATTTTTGATGTTGCAGTCTTTTTCAAGATTTTTTGTTCATGCTGACAAATCGACACAAATCGATGAAGCGTTAATTAGGCAAATATCTTATCTTGAGAAAGCGCCGCTTCAATTGAGTGTCCTATTGGGGTTTGCATTTCTTTCCTTTTTAGTTTGTTATTATTTTACAACAGTCGTAAAGAATTCTTTTATCAGCCTATGTCTCTTAGGAAGCTATTTTCTTTTTTTACCACCACTAGGAAAATATGATCTCAAGAATATTTTGTTATATCTATATCCTAAAATATTTAATACAAACGCTTCAACTTTTAGGATAAATTCGGGGATGAGGGTTGAGTTTGGTATGTTCCATGTGTGCATTCTATGTGGAATGATTGTTCTATATGTATACTTGATGGAATTCGTGCAACAAAAATATAGTGTTATCACGGAAAAATAAAAAGGCTGAAACATAAGTCAAGTAAATAGGTCTCCAAGAGATAGGTGTATTTCTTTGTAACTTCATACATCAATCTTTTGGAGATACCTGTTTTCAGTGACTTTGTCTCAGTCTATAGGAGTAAATTTAAATATTTAATACTTTATTCAAGAAATCTTTTGTCCGTTCGTTTTGCGGATTTTCAAAGATCTGTTGAGGCGTTCCATCTTCTAAAAAGTTTCCGTCGTCAATGAACATGACGCGATTGGCCACTTCTTTAGCGAACCCCATTTCGTGCGTAACGATAACCATCGTCATACCTTGTTCTGCCAATTTTTTCATGACGTTCAAGACATCACCGACCATTTCAGGATCGAGTGCAGAAGTAGGCTCATCAAAAAGCATGATGTCAGGATTCATCGCTAGAGCACGAGCGATAGCTACACGTTGTTTTTGTCCACCGGAAAGCATTTCAGGATACATATCTTTTTTATCTTCTAGACCAACTGTCTGTAGCAATTTGATTGCTTTTTTCTCTGCTTCTTCTCTGGATTCTTTCTTCAGATCCATCGGTGCTAAAATGATGTTTTCCAAAATAGAAAGATGAGGGAACAGGTTAAAATGCTGGAATACCATTCCGATATGTTGTCTCACCAAGTTGATGTCTGTGCTTTTATCCATCAAGTGGGCGCCGTCAATAATGATCTCACCGTCAGAAGGTTCTTCTAAACGATTCAAGCAACGCAAGAATGTACTTTTTCCTGAACCTGAAGGGCCGATGATACAGACGACATCTCCTTCGTTGATGGATACGTTGATGTCGTTTAATACTGTGTTATCGCCGTATTTTTTGACTAGATGCTCAACTAAGATTTTTTCTGCCATCTTACTTCACCTTCTTTTCTAAAACTTTCGCTAATTTTGTCAATGCTGTAATCAAGATCAAGTACATGATCGCGATGATCAAATAAACATACGTACTTTGTGTCGTACGTGCAACGATGATCTTACCAGTTTGTAGCAATTCGACTACACCGATTGCGGAAATGATCGTTGTATCTTTCAATGAGATAACGAACTGATTCACGAATGATGGAATCATGATGCGTATCGCTTGTGGTAAAATGATTTTTTGCATCGTCCGATTATAAGAAAGACCCAAACTTCTAGAAGCTTCCATTTGTCCGACAGGAACGGCATTGATTCCGCCTCGAACAATCTCTGCGATATAAGCACTTGCGTTAAGAGTCAAGGTGATAACACCAGCGATGAAGTCGGGGATCGTAAATCCAACGATACCAGGCAATCCAAAGAAAATAAAGAATGCAAGAACCATCATCGGAATCCCACGGATGATATCGACATAAATGCTAGCTACCATGCGAAGCGCGCGTATTGGTGCTACACTGAATAATCCAAAAATCACACCGATTACTATAGCCAAAGCAAAGGAGATCAAAGTCAAGAGAATCGTTCGCCAAAGTCCTTTTAACAATGCTTGATAGTTGTTTTGGATAAGTCCAAGAAATGTCGATTCATCAGCTGTGGAAGAATCACTAGAAGATTCTGAACCATCTGCTACATATTCTTTGATGATCTTATCGTACTCGCCTGTTCTTTTTAATTCTTTCAATCCTTCATTGAACATATTAAGAAGTTCAGGGTTTTGCCCTTTTTTGACGGCAAATGCATACTTTCCGCCAGATTCTTTTTCAATCGGTGTTTCCAATTCTTGTCCTTGTTTGATCGCATAACCAATTACTGGATAATCATCCATCATGGCATCGATTGCGCCAACTTTCAACCCGTCATACAATTGATCAGCAGCATCAAAATATTTGATAGAATAGCCGTATTCAGATTCATGATCGCTTAAAAATTCTGCACTTTCGGTTCCAACTTTTGCTCCGACTGTTTTTCCTTTCAAATCTTCATAAGACTTGATCGAAGTGTCGCCTTTTTTGACAGCTAATTGAATTCCGCTGTCAAAGTAAGAATCAGAAAAATCGTAGCTTTTCTTTCTTTCGTCCGTTACCGTCATTCCGGCAATCATCCCGTCTGCTTGTCCTGATTCTAAAGCTTGCAAAGCGGCGGAGAATCCACGATAGTCCATTCGGATGTTGAATCCTTGCAGCTTGGCGATGCTTTCCATCAATTTTACATCGATGCCCTCGTACTCACCGTTTGCGTTTTGAAATTCAAATGGAGCAAAAGCAGAGTCGCTGGCAATTACGTATACGTCTTTTTTGGGCTCTATTTTTTGCATTGTCTCGCTTGTGCTTGACTCTGCCGTTGTAGTGTTGTCAGCTTGTGCAACATGACCAAACGCAAGTGTCACAAGTCCTGTCATTAAGAAAACAAATGAGTGAAATAAATGCTTTCTTTTCATAATCAACCTCCTAAATTTCCAATATTTTATTATTATAGGCGAAAAGTGCTGAATCAGACAAGACTGTAAGCTTGAAAAAATGAAAAAAATGCGAATTTCTAACATTCGATGTTATAAAAAGTAACATATATATCGAGAGAAAAATGTGGCGAAAGTATGTTCGGTGTGGTATAATTTTTTAGTAAGGAATGCCTTTGCTTTCCTTTTCTTTTTATTGGTCGTAAAATGAAAAGGAATGAATGAAAAGGAGGACAAAGAATGATTGAAAGAGATACCTCCCGACGCTTTGAGCTTGTCTCGAAATACCAACCGGCTGGTGATCAGCCTGAAGCGATTAACCAATTAGTGGATGGCGTAGTCGGCGGGAAAAAAGCACAAATTTTATTAGGTGCGACTGGAACAGGGAAAACATATACGATTTCCAATCTTATTGAGAAAGTGAATAAACCAACACTGATTATTGCCCATAACAAAACATTGGCTGGTCAGCTGTACGGGGAATTCAAGGAATTTTTCCCTAACAATGCTGTTGAATATTTTGTTTCTTATTATGATTATTATCAGCCTGAAGCTTATGTGCCTTCAAGCGATACGTATATCGAAAAAGATTCAAGTGTAAATGATGAGATCGATAAATTACGACATTCGGCTACTAGTTCATTATTAGAAAGAAATGATGTGATCGTCATTGCATCCGTTTCATGTATTTTTGGATTAGGTTCGCCTTTTGAGTATCAAAAACAAGTCGTTTCGATTCGACAAGGAGCAGAATTAGATCGCAACCAGTTGATTCGTGACTTAGTCAGTATCCAGTTCGAAAGAAATGATATAGATTTTCAGCGCGGTCGTTTTCGAGTGCGTGGTGACGTCGTGGAGATTTTCCCGGCTTCAAGAGATGAACGTGCCTTACGAGTGGAGTTTTTTGGAGATGAAGTCGAACGTATCCGAGAAGTCAATGCGCTGACAGGTGAAGTTTTAGGAGAAACGGAACATGTAGCAATCTTCCCGGCAACTCACTTTGTGACGAATGACGAACATATGGAGCATGCCGTAGCGAATATCAAAGCAGAATTAGAGCAGCGTTTAGCTGTTTTACGAAATGAAAACAAACTTCTAGAAGCTCAACGTTTAGAACAGCGAACCAATTATGATATTGAAATGATGTTAGAAATGGGCTACACTTCAGGAATCGAAAATTATTCTCGGCATATGGACGGACGTAAAGAAGGCGAACCGCCTTATACGCTATTGGATTTCTTTCCTGAAGATTTTTTAATCGTGGCTGACGAATCGCACGTGACCATGCCTCAAATCAGAGGAATGTATAATGGCGACCGAGCGAGAAAACAGATGCTAGTAGATTACGGTTTCCGCTTGCCATCTGCTTTAGATAATCGGCCGCTTCGTCTAGAAGAATTTGAAAAACATGTCAATCAGATCATTTATGTCTCTGCGACACCAGGACCATATGAATATGAACAAACTGATACCGTTATCCAACAAATCATCCGTCCGACAGGGCTGCTTGATCCAGTAATCGAAGTCCGTCCAATCATGGGACAAATCGATGATCTAGTAGGCGAAATAAATGAACGGGTCGAAAAAGATCAACGGGTGTTTGTAACCACATTGACGAAAAAAATGGCAGAAGACCTCACAGATTATTTCAAAGAATTAGGAATCAAAGTCAAATATCTGCATAGCGATATCAAAACGTTGGAACGAACAGAGATCATTCGAGATTTACGATTAGGCGAATTTGATGTGTTAGTCGGAATCAATTTACTTCGTGAGGGATTAGATGTACCTGAAGTTTCCCTTGTTGCTATCTTGGATGCAGATAAAGAAGGCTTTTTACGTAGCGAACGTTCCTTAGTCCAAACGATTGGGCGAGCTGCTCGTAATGAAGAAGGGAAAGTAATCATGTACGCAGACAAGGTGACGGATTCTATGCGTTTAGCGATGGATGAAACGTCAAGACGTCGTACGATTCAGCAGAAGTACAATGAAGAACATGGGATCGTTCCAAAAACGATCATTAAAGAAATCCGAGATTTGATTTCTATTACGAAAGAATCGGAAGATGATACAAAAGAAGCGGTACAAGTCTCGTACGAAGAAATGACGAAGGAAGAAAAAGACACGTTATTGATGAAATTAGAAAAAGAAATGAAAGATGCGGCAAAAGCTTTGGATTTTGAAACAGCCGCTAATGTGCGAGATATGATTTTAGAATTAAAAGCTTCGAAGTAGGAGGACAACATGGCTAACGATAAAATTACGATTCATGGTGCACGTGCCCATAACTTGAAAAATATAGATGTCACGATTCCACGAGACAAATTCGTGGTCGTTACAGGTTTGTCCGGTTCTGGAAAAAGTTCCTTAGCATTTGATACACTGTATGCCGAAGGACAGCGTAGATACGTAGAAAGTCTTTCTGCGTATGCCCGCCAGTTTTTAGGTCAAATGGATAAACCAGATGTAGACAGCATCGACGGATTGAGTCCGGCGATTTCTATTGATCAGAAAACAACAAGTAAAAACCCTCGTTCGACAGTAGGTACTGTGACGGAAATCAATGACTATTTACGCTTGTTGTTTGCTCGTGTAGGACATCCGATTTGTCCCAACGATCATATCGAGATTACCAGTCAATCAGTAGATCAAATGGCAGATCAAGTAATGGCTTTGCCTGAGCGCACAAAGATCCAAGTATTGGCACCGATCGTGGTAAAGAAAAAAGGACAACATAAAAAAATATTCGAACGAATCCAAAAAGAAGGATACGTCCGCGTTCGAGTCGATGGCGAAATCTATGATTTAAGTGAAGTGCCTGAGCTGGAGAAAAATAAAAAACACGATATCGCGATCGTCATCGACCGGATCATTGTGAAAGAAGGGATTCGTTCTCGTCTATTTGATTCTTTAGAGGCAGCCTTGCGACTGGCAGACGGCTATGCTTTGGTTGACGTGATTGGCGAAGAAGAAATGTTGTTTAGTGAACACTATGCTTGTCCTTATTGCGGATTTACTGTTGGTGAACTAGAACCAAGACTGTTCTCCTTCAATGCGCCTTTTGGAGCTTGTCCAGACTGTGACGGATTAGGCGTCAAATTAGAAGTCGATCAAGATTTAGTCATTCCAGATAGAACGAAGACGCTTAGTCAAGGTGCAATCGTTCCATGGAATCCAATCAGCTCTCAGTATTATCCTCAAATGTTAGCGCAGGCTTGCGAAAGTTTCGGTATCGATTTGGATACACCATTCGAAGAATTACCGGAAGAACATCAGGAGATCATCTTAAATGGGACAGATGAACTTTTCCATTTCCATTATGAAAATGATTTTGGTGGCGTTCGCGATGTAGAAACAACTTTCGAAGGAGTATTGAAAAATATCAAACGTCGTTATCATGATACGAACAGTGATTTCACGCGTGAGCAAATGCGACTTTATATGACCGAATTGACTTGTCAGACGTGTAAAGGTTATCGGTTGAATCCCCAAGCATTATCTGTTCAAATCAATGGAACGAATATTGGGCAAACAAATGAATTGTCTATCCAAAAAGCAGTAGACTTCTTCTCAAACCTTACATTATCTGAACAAGAAAAAGTGATTGCCAAACCAATTTTAAAAGAAGTGAATGACAGACTTTCATTCTTAGAAAATGTCGGATTAGATTATCTAACCTTGAGTCGTGCTTCGGGAACGTTATCTGGAGGAGAAGCACAGCGAATCAGATTGGCTACGCAAATTGGATCGAATCTTTCTGGAGTTTTGTATATTTTAGATGAACCATCGATCGGATTACATCAACGCGACAATGATCGACTGATTGGCTCATTGAAGAAAATGCGTGATCTTGGCAATACACTCGTTGTGGTCGAACATGATGAAGATACGATGTGGGCAGCAGATTATCTGATCGACGTTGGACCTGGAGCAGGGGAACAAGGCGGACAAATCGTTGCTGCAGGCACTCCTGAAGAAGTAGCTAATGATGAAAATTCTTTGACAGGGAAATATCTTTCAGGGAAAAAATCGATCCCGGTGCCAAAAGAACGCCGTAAAGGTAATGGGAAAGCAATCAAGATCACTGGTGCTTCAGAAAACAATCTGAAAAATATCAGTGTCGAATTTCCTTTAGGAGAATTTGTAGCAGTAACAGGTGTGTCTGGTTCTGGGAAGAGTACATTGGTCAATAGTATCTTAAAGAAATCATTAGCGCAGAAATTAAATAAGAATTCTGCCAAGCCAGGTAAATTCAAGACAATTTCCGGCTACGAAAGTATCGAAAAAATCATCGATATCGATCAAAGCCCAATCGGACGGACGCCGAGAAGTAATCCAGCGACTTATACGAGTGTCTTTGATGATATCCGTGGGTTATTTGCTCAAACAAACGAGGCAAAAATGCGGGGATATAAGAAAGGTCGTTTTAGTTTCAACGTAAAAGGCGGTCGTTGTGAAGCGTGTCGCGGGGATGGAATTATTAAGATCGAAATGCACTTTTTGCCTGATGTCTATGTTCCTTGTGAAGTATGTCATGGCAAACGATATAACTCTGAAACATTAGAAGTGCATTACAAAGGAAAAAGCATTGCAGATGTTTTGGAAATGACGGTAGAAGATGCTGTAGAATTCTTCAAGCATATTCCAAAGATCCATCGCAAACTGCAAACGATCGTTGATGTTGGCTTAGGGTATGTGACGATGGGACAACCAGCAACGACATTGTCCGGTGGAGAGGCGCAACGGATGAAACTTGCCAGTGAATTACACAAAATCTCTAATGGAAAGAATTTCTATATATTAGATGAACCAACGACTGGTCTTCATAGCGACGATATCGCCCGTTTGCTGCAAGTATTACAAAGATTAGTAGACGCTGGTAACACAGTTTTAGTGATCGAACACAATCTAGATGTAATCAAAACAGCCGATCATATCATTGATTTAGGGCCAGAAGGCGGAGAAGGCGGAGGAACGATCCTTGCGACTGGAACTCCAGAAGAAATCATTGATGTAAAAGAAAGCTATACAGGTCACTATTTGAAAAAAATAATGGTATAAAGAAGATAGATCGCTGAGATAGTTAAAAAAACATAAAAAAATGAATTTTTGCTTGTTTTCTTAATACCAGTGTTCTAGAATCATTACATGGTAGTTCTTTCTACACTGATTGGTATAGATAAAAACTTCCTATAAGTTCAATCCGTTCAAAAAAGAATTGAGCAATCGGAGGAGTTTCCTTTGATTGCTTTTTTCTTTATGGTATGATATTCCTTGTGTAGTTAGAAAAGAAAAACAAGAGATTATGAGTAAGTGAGAGATAATGATGAACAGTATTGAAAATGAAGAATTTATCCCTATATTATTAGGAAGCGACATGAACGTTTATGGTATGGCACGTTCTTTTAACGAAGCATACGGCAAAGTCTGCCAAGCATATGCTTCTGATCAATTAGCCCCTACCCGCTACAGTAAAATCGTCAATGTAGAAGTCATTCCAGGATTTGATAAAGATCCTGTATTTATCGAGACGATGCTTCGTTTGGCAAAAGAAAGATATTCTGATAAGAGTGAAAAATATCTTTTGATCGCTTGTGGTGATGGGTATGCAGAATTGATCTCTCAACATAAGCAAGAGCTGTCAGAATATTTTATCTGTCCGTATATTGATTATTCTTTATTTGAAAGACTGATCAATAAAGTAAGCTTTTATGAAGTTTGTGAAGAATATGATCTTCCGTATCCTAAAACATTGATCGTCAGAGAAGAAATGTTAGTAAATGGACGCTTGGAACAGGAATTACCTTTTGAATTCCCGGTTGCTTTGAAACCCGCAAACAGTGTGGAGTACCTTTCTGTTCAATTTGAAGGAAGAAAAAAAGCGTTTATTCTAGAAACGAGAGAAGAGTTTGATTTGATCTTAGGTCGGATCTATGAAGCCGGTTATACTAGTGAAATGATCGTACAAGATTTTATCCCGGGTGATGATAGTAATATGCGTGTGCTAAATGCGTATGTAGATGAAGATCATCAAGTTCGGATGATGTGTCTTGGTCATCCACTGTTAGAAGATCCTACACCAGCATCGATTGGGAATTACGTTGTGATCATGCCAGATTATAACGAAAAAATCTATCAAACCATTAAAGCATTTTTGGAAAAAATCGAATATACCGGCTTTGCCAATTTCGATATGAAGTATGATCCTAGAGATGGAGAATATAAATTATTTGAAATCAATTTGAGACAAGGTCGTAGCAGTTTCTTTGTGACATTGAACGGCTTGAATCTGGCTCGTTTCGTCACAGAAGATCGAGTGTTCAACAAACCCTTTGTTGAAACGACCTATGGAACGAATCAATCAGATAAGGCAAGATTATGGATGGGTGTGCCCAAAAAAATCTTTTTGGAATATGCTCGGGAAAATAAAGACAAAAAACTAGCTGAGCAAATGATCAAAGAAAATCGTTACGGCACTACTGTATTTTATGAAAAAGACCGGTCAATCAAACGCTGGATGTTGATGAAATATATGTTCCATAACTATATTCCAAGATTCAAAAAGTATTTTCATGTGAAAGAAGGCTAGTTCATGGAGAATTTTTTCAGTATTTTAGGCGGAATGGGCACGATGGCGACAGAAAGTTTTGTTCGCTTGATTAACCACCGAACGAAAGCTACAAAAGATCAAGAATATTTGAATTATGTCTTATTCAATCATGCAACAGTTCCTGATCGTACAGCTTATATTTTAGATCGATCAGAAGAAAATCCAATGCCGTTTCTGCTGGATGATATTGAGAAACAAAATTTATTGCGACCAAACTTCATTGTGTTGACTTGTAACACAGCACATTACTTTTTTGAAGAATTACAAGCGGCAACGGATATTCCTATCCTGCATATGCCAAGAGAAGCAGCAAATGAACTTGTCCGTCAGCATACGACAGGGAGAGTAGCGATTCTAGGAACAGAAGGAAGTATGAAAGCTGGAATCTATGAACGCGAAGTCAAAAATCTTGGATTCGAAACAGTGATTCCTGATACTGCGCTTCAAGAAAAAATCAATTATTTGATCTATCATGAAATCAAAGAGTCAGATCACTTGAATCAAGAACTCTACTATGAGATTTTGGAAGAAGCGGTAGAGCGATTAAACTGTGAAAAAGTTATCCTAGGTTGCACGGAATTATCTTTGATGAATGAATTTGCTGAAGATAATCATTACCCAGTGATCGATGCTCAATCTATTTTAGCGGATCGGACGATCGAACGAGCATTAGCTGAAAGAAACGAAGCATTAGATACAGTATCTGAAAAGTAGAAAAATCTTGGATTTGGGGCAAATATCCTAAAAGATATTTGCCCCAAATCTTTTTGTAAAAGAGAAAGAAAGCTGGTAATGATACGCCCGGAATGATATAATTTTATTATGTACAATGTGAGAGGGGTTCGTAAATATGACAGATAATTTGCAATTAGTCATCATAACAGGTATGAGCGGTGCAGGAAAAACAGTAGCTATCCAAAGTTTTGAGGATATGGGCTATTTTTGTATCGATAATATGCCACCTCGATTGATTCCAAAATTCTGGGAATTGATCAAAGAATCAGGTAAAGTCACAAAAATGGCTTTAGGAGTAGATTTACGTTCTCGTTCCTTCTTTGAAGAAATTCAAAACATGCTGATTGAAATCGAAAATACGAACTTCATCGACACTTCTATCTTGTTTTTAGATGCTTCGGACGAAGAACTAGTTGCTCGTTACAAAGAAACAAGACGAGCGCATCCGATGGCAATGGACGGTTTGATCACTGAAGGAATCCGTAAAGAGCGGGCAATACTAGACGATTTGAAAGCACAAGCTTCCGTGATCATTGACACCACGACATTGACACCACGACAATTACGCGAAAAAATCAACGAGTCTTTCAAGTCAAAGGGAGACCAAGGATTTCGAATTGAATTTGTATCATTTGGCTTTAAATATGGGTTGCCGATTGACTCTGATATCGTGATGGATGTACGTTTTTTGCCAAATCCTCATTATATTCCAGAACTAAGACCACTAACCGGTAAAGACCAGCCAGTCTATGATTATGTGATGTCCTTTGATGAAACACAATCTTTCTACCATAAATTCTTGGATCTTCTGGAAACCGTATTACCTGGATATATCAAAGAAGGAAAAAGCAGCTTGACGGTCGCAATCGGCTGTACAGGTGGCCAACACCGTTCTGTGGCGTTGACTGAACGTTTGGCAAATGCTTTAGGAAAAACATATAAAGTCAATGTGACACATCGGGACAAGGATAAAAGGAAAGAGACGGTGAACCGGTCGTGAAAATGAAAACCTACCGGATAAGAAAACCAAAGATCGTAGTGGTCGGCGGTGGCACGGGTCTGCCGGTTATCCTAAAAAGTTTACGAAATCAGGGAGCAGATATCACGGCAGTAGTGACTGTTGCGGATGATGGTGGAAGCAGCGGCGCAATCAGAGAATCGATTGCTATGGCTCCTCCTGGTGACTTGAGAAATGTCTTAGTAGCGTTATCGGATATGCCGCAATTCTATGAAGATATTTTCCAATATCGTTTTAAAAAAGAAGATCAGTTCTTAGCCAATCATACGATCGGTAACCTGATCATTGCTGCAGTTTCCGAAATGCGAGGAAGCACATACGAGGCGATTCAATTATTAGCGAAAATGATGCATGTGGATGGACACGTCTATCCTTCTTCAGAAACGCCTTTGACCTTGCATGCGGTCTTTAAAGACGGAACGACTGCAGTAGGAGAATCTAAAATCGCGATTGATCGCAAAACGATCGATCATGTCTATGTTTGCAACACGAATGATAAAAGTGAAGCTAAAGCGGCACGAAAAGTCGTTTCAGCAATTATGGATGCCGACATGGTCGTTTTGGGTCCCGGCAGTTTATTCACCAGCATCCTTCCCAATTTAGTGATACCAGAAATTGGCGAAGCTATGATTAATACAACTGCTGAAACCGTGTATATCTGTAATATCATGACCCAAAAAGGGGAAACTGAACACTTCACCGATGCCGATCATATACGTGTCTTACACAAGCATTTGAAGCAGCCCTTTATCGACACGGTACTAGTCAATACGGAAAAAGTACCAGAAGATTATATGGACCCGGAAATCTATGATGAGTACTTAGTACAAGTCGCACATGATTTCAACGGATTGAGAAATGAAGGCTGTCGAGTGGTTTCTACCGACTTTTTAGAATTGAAAGACGGTGGTGTCTTCCATGATGGAGACAAAGTGGTAGAAGAATTGTTCCGATTAGTTTTCGGTTCAAAATATTAAGCAATTTATTGTTGGAGAAAGGAGGAGAATAGGATGTCATTTGCTGCAGATGTGAAGAAAGAACTAACTGGTTTGGAAGTTCATCGAGAACATGCGAAAGCAGAATTAGCTGCTTTGTTGCGAATGAACGGCTCTTTAGGTATTGTGAACCAGCAGTTTATTTTGAACGTCCAAACAGAAAATGCTGCAATTGCCAGACGTATCTATTCTCTTTTGAAAGATCATTATCAGGTACGAAGTGAGCTACTCGTTCGTAAAAAAATGAAATTAAAAAAGAACAATGTCTATATCGTCCGCTTGAAGCAAGGCACAAAAGATGTGTTGATGGATCTTGATATTATGGATGGTATGATGTTCAATGGACACGTTTCGGACGAGATTATGGGGAATTCGCAAAAAATGCGTTCGTATTTACGTGGGGCTTTTATGGCCTCGGGTTCAGTCAATAATCCGGAAACAAGCCGTTATCATTTAGAGATATTTTCCATTTATGAACAGCATAACCAAGACATTTGCGATATGTTGAATTATTACGGACTGCATGCTCGAACGCTTGAACGACGCAATGGCTATATTTCCTATTTAAAAGGTGCAGAAAAGATTGCTGATTTCTTGACACTGATTGGTGCAACCAATTCGATGCTTCGATTTGAAGACGTGCGGATCGTACGGGATATGAGAAATTCGGTCAATCGCCTAGTTAATTGTGAGACAGCAAATTTGAATAAGACGATCGATGCGGCTTCTAAACAAATTGAAAACATCGAATTGATCGAAGCAAAGGTCGGTCTGCATGCCCTTCCTGAAAAACTTCAGGAAATTGCTGAACTCCGGCTTCAGCATCCAGAAGTCAGTTTGAAAGAGTTAGGGGAAATGATTCCCTCAGGTGCGATATCCAAATCGGGAATCAATCACCGCATTCGCAAAATCAATGAATTTGCGGAAAAACTACGTGAAGAAGCAGTGTAATCCAATGTAAAAGCTGATACATGAAGCAGAGATGCGGATGTATCAGTTTTTTTATTTAACAAAATATTACTTGCTTTTCTTTTCTTCTTCTGTCAAACTATAAATCCCTATTACTGCCCGTTGTTCGCCATAGATTTGTTTAAAAATCGATTTTAAAGGAGAAACAAGGATGACAGAGTATATTGAATTGATTCATGCACGAGAAAACAACTTGAAAAACATTGATTTGCGTATCCCAAAAAATAAAATTACTATCTTTACTGGCGTATCAGGATCTGGCAAATCTTCTATTGTTTTTGATACGATTGCACAGGAGGCGGGCAGACAACTGAATGAGACTTTTAGTAGTTTTGCACGTAATTTTTTGCCTAAATATAGCAGACCTGATATTGATGAGATCAAGCATTTATCTACGGCTGTTTTGATCAATCAGAAGAAACTGGGAGGAAATGCTCGATCCACTTTAGGTACTGCAACGGATATCCAGGCACTTTTTCGAATTTTATTTTCACGCTTTGCTGAAACGCCATTAGGTTATGCCAATGCGTATTCATTTAATGATCCTCAAGGTATGTGCCCTGTCTGCCAAGGAATTGGAAAAACGATAACATTGAATATCGATGCCGCTGTAGATGCGACACGCTCACTAAATGAAGGAGCAATCTTGCTTCCCAATTTCACGGTAGGGACTTGGTATTGGAAAATGTATGCAGAGACTGGTTTATTCGACCCAAACAAACCAATCTCCGAATACACATCAGAAGAATACGATCGATTATTGTATGGAAAAGCAGAGAGAATCAATATACCAAGTGCGGGAGATATGAATGTGACTTATGAAGGGATTGTCACTCGATTCATGCGAACCAATGTCCATACTGAAAAAGAAACAACGAAAAAAACAGCAAAGGTTCTGGAGACGTATACCAAGATGGACACTTGTCCAGAATGCCAAGGAAAACGTTTCTCACACGAAGTCCTAAACTCTAAAATAAACGGTTATAATATATACGATTTGACAGCAAAAGAATTATCTTCACTATTACAAATACTAGAAACGTTAGATAACAAAGAGCGTCATCCATTGATTGCCAGTATCAAAAAACGTATCCAAGATTTGATTGATATTGGATTAGGCTATATGACATTGACACGCGAGACTTCAAGTTTATCTGGAGGGGAATCACAGCGAGTAAAAATGGTGAAGCAATTAGCTAGCAGTTTGACTAATATGATGTATATTTTTGATGAGCCAAGTACAGGATTGCATCCTAGAGATGTCCACCTACTTAATGATTTATTAAAAAAAATCCGAGATGAAGGGAATACAGTTCTGGTAGTCGAACATGACCCTGATGTCATCAAGGTGGCCGATCATATCGTGGATGTAGGACCTTATGCTGGAAGTCACGGCGGTGAGATCATGTATACTGGGGATTATGATGGATTACTGGATTCTGGTACGTTAACGGGAAACTATTTGCGACATCAATTACCAATCAAAAAAGAAGTACGGACATTTTCAGAAACCTTCATTAGCCGCCAGAGCTCTTTGCATAATTTAAAAAATATTCGCTTAGAAATCCCTAAAGGTGTTTTTACCGTTGTTTCAGGGGTAGCTGGTTCTGGCAAGAGTACATTGGTCAATCAAGTATTTGTAAAAGACTTTCCAGAAAGCCTACTTATTGATCAAAATCCAATCCATACGAACAAACGGTCAAATCCAGCCACATTCAGTGGAATCATGAATAATATTCGGAAAGCCTTTGGTAAAGAAAATCAAGTTGATGCTGGATATTTCAGCTACAATTCTAAAGGGGCTTGTCCAGAATGCAAAGGAATGGGTGTAATCGAGCTTAATCTATCCTTTATGGACAAATCAGAGGTAGTTTGTTCAAATTGCCATGGGAAACGTTATGATCCAGCTGTTTTGGATTATCGTTATCGTGGAAAAAATATCGTAGAAGTTATGGATATGACCATAGAAGAAGCACTTGAATTTTTTGATGAGAAAGAGATCCAGCGAAAGCTTGAGAATCTAAAAGAAGTTGGTATTGGTTACCTGACTCTTGGACAGCCGATGGATACCTTGTCTGGCGGAGAAGCGCAAAGGCTGAAATTAGCTAATGAATTGAAAACAAATGGACAAATATACATTCTAGATGAGCCAACAACAGGACTGCATATGTCAGATGTCGAAAATGTGATTCGAATTATCAATAACTTAGTGGATAAAGGGAACACGGTCATTGTTATTGAACATAATCTAGATGTGATCCGAAGTGCTGATTGGATCATTGATCTTGGACCAGAAGGTGGATCTGGTGGTGGAAATATTCTTTATGAAGGGATTCCAGGAGGATTAAAGAACGCACAAACGATTACTGGAAACTATATCTGATTGAACACTGTTTAGTGGAGAGGCTGTGACAGAAGTGGTCAGCTTCAAGAAATAAGAAGGAATTTACGAAAATTGCTTCTCAAATTTTTGTGAAATTTCGGCTTATTTCCGAAGAAGCTACTTCTGGAACACCATTTATTCGGAAAAAAGGGCTGTGACAAGACTTTTGTCACAGCCCCCTTGTTGTTTTATTTTGCTTGGATCAATTCTTTTAGTTTTTCTTTTGAAATAGATTCATCAAAGATTTCTTTACTC
Source organism: Enterococcus sp. 3G1_DIV0629 (assembly GCF_002141285.1). Classification (NCBI taxonomy): domain Bacteria; kingdom Bacillati; phylum Bacillota; class Bacilli; order Lactobacillales; family Enterococcaceae; genus Enterococcus; species Enterococcus sp. 3G1_DIV0629. The sequence goes on from NZ_NGLI01000001.1 coordinate 792,956, forward strand.
AAGATGACAGTTGGAACAAATCGAATATGTGCTTGCTCAGCTTCGTTGATGATTGCTTGGCTCAGCTGTTCGTCTTTTTGTTCTGCCAGCCCTAATTTATCTGCTGCAAAATCCGCTACTCCTTGGAGCGAAAGATGTTTCCACTCATCTTGAGTATCGAATATTTGTTTGATCTCTTTGATTGCTTGTTGCCCATCGCTGATCGTGATATATCGGTGCATCACGTTTCCTCGCTGCAAGCTTTCTTTTTCTTTATCGAATAATTTGATCACTCGCTGCAATTGACCGCTTTGGACGGCTTCTTCCAATAGCTCATGAGATTCTTCAAACCATTGTCGGCAATATGGGCAAGCTAAGTTGATGAATTCGATCATTTTTTTAGGAGCATCTGATGAACCATAAGTAATACCTTTTTCTGTAGTTGTTTTTGTTGCATCAATCACTGATATATCCATGTAAAAACACCTCTTTCGGTTATAGTTTATACATGTCTGACAAAAAAAGGCAACGATTTAGACTGTTTCTCTAAAAAAATGATTGAAATAGACGTATGTGAAATATTTTTCTAAATAAAAGAAAAAAAGGAATATTTTACGTTATAATAGAACAGATAATAAGAGAGAATATGAACAAGGATGATGAATCATGCGAAAAATGAAAACAATGGACGGCAATACGGCAGCCGCGTATATTTCTTATGCTTTTACCGAGATTGCTGCAATATATCCGATAACGCCAAGTTCGACCATGGCTGAATTAGTCGATCAATGGTCAGCAGCAGGAAAAGAAAATGTATTTGGTCAACCAGTAAAAGTAGTGGAAATGCAGTCCGAAGCAGGAGCAGCTGGCGTGGTTCACGGTTCACTGAAAACTGGTGCGCTGACAACTACATATACCGCCTCACAAGGGTTGCTTTTGATGATACCGAATATGTATAAAATTGCTGGGGAACTACTGCCAAGTGTTTTTCACGTTGCTAGTCGGGCAGTGACGACGAATGCTTTAAATATATTTGGAGATCATGGAGACGTGATGGCTGCAAGACAAACAGGGTTTGCGATGCTAGCTGAAAGCAGTGTGCAAGAAGTGATGGATTTGGCACCTGTTGCCCATCTTGCTTCGATTGAAGGTGAATTGCCTTTTTTGAATTTCTTTGATGGGTTCCGTACGAGTCACGAAATTCAAAAAATCGAAGTTTTGGAATATGAAGAATTAGCTCCTTTGATCAATCAGGAGAAATTAGCTTCTTTTCGTAAACGAGGGATGAATCCCAATCACCCGACAGTTAGTGGCACGAACCAGAATCCAGATATTCATTTTCAACAACGGGAAACAATCAATCCGTATTATGATAAGTTACCTGCAATCGTACAAAAATATATGAAAGAGATCAATCGATTACGAGGTACTTCTTATGATCTGGTGACTTATTACGGAGTAGCTGATGCAGAAGAGGTCATTGTTTCAATGGGATCAGTTGCACAGACGATTGAGCAAACAGTTGATTATTTGAATGCAAACGGACGGAAAACAGGTTTTTTGAATATCCATCTTTATCGACCTTTTCCAGTGGAAACATTCGTGCAAAAGTTACCTCATACAGTAAAAGCAATCGCTGTTCTTGATCGAAGTAAAGAGCCAGGAGCAGGGGGAGAACCCCTTTTATTAGACGTTCAAAGTGCGTTATATGATTCTGAATTTCGCCCGGCTATTATTGGTGGTCGCTACGGATTAGGTTCGAAAGATGTGACGCCCGATCAAATCTCGGCAGTTTTTAATGAATTGCAAAAAGATCCAAGTATACGCAAAAAACGGTTCACCATAGGGATCGTGGATGATGTGACTTATCAATCTTTGGAAACAAAAGAAAGTCTGGATTTAACAGAACCGCAAACATTCCAGGCAAAGTTTTGGGGATTTGGATCTGACGGAACAGTTGGTGCAAATAAATCAGCTATCAAGATTATCGGGGATCACACAGACAAATATGCTCAAGGCTATTTTTATTATGACTCGAAAAAATCTGGCGGTCTAACTGTCTCTCATCTTCGTTTTGGAGATACGCCGATACGTTCAGCGTATCTTGTCGAGCATGCGGACCTTGTTGCTTGTCACACACCAGCTTACCTGCATAGCTATGACTTGGTCAAAGGATTGAAGCCAGGTGGAATCTTTTTGCTGAATACTCTTTGGAGTGACGAACAATTAGAAACGCATCTGCCCATAAAATTAAAACGTTACTTGGCTGAAAATAACATTCGGTTCTATACGATCAATGCCATGAGATTGGCCCAAGAAGTTGGTTTGGGACGCCGGATCAATACGGCAATGGAAACAGCATTTTTTAAATTAGCTGACATCATTCCATTTGATGAAGTGATCCCGTTGCTAAAAGAAGAAGCACTAAAAAGCTACGGGCATAAATCAATGGCTATCGTAGAAAAAAACATACAGGCGATCGATCGGACAATCGAACTGCTTCATGAAGTTGTGATTCCAGAAAATTGGAAAACATTGGAGATGCCTGAAAAAATCAATAAAAGAAACAGGGGATATGTACAAGAAATCCTTGAGCCAGTGAATGCGCAGGAAGGGAATGATCTCTCTGTTGGTACGCTTGTAGCAAATGGAATGACAACTGGCGAAATGCCTTTAGGGACGGCTTCTGTTGAAAAGCGAGGTGTCGCTTTAGAAGTACCCGAGTGGATTAGTGATCGCTGTACGATGTGTAATGAATGTGCCTTTGTTTGTCCTCATGCTGCCATCCGTCCATTTTTAGCAGATGAAGAGGAAATGGAAGAAGCGCCAGAAGGATTTATCGTGAGAGAAATGCGAGGCGCAGACGGCGTAAAATATCGTATCCAAGTTTCAGTGGAAGACTGTACAGGTTGTGGTCTTTGCGTAGAGGCTTGTCCCGCAAAAGGCAAAGCTTTAGTAATGAAACCTTATGAAGAACAGAAAGAACAAGCTATGAATTGGGCTTTTGCAATGACGCTAAGACAAAAAGAAAATCCAGTGAAAGGGAAAAATACGGTTTTATCGACACAATTCAACCAACCGCTTCTTGAATTCTCAGGTGCTTGCTCAGGCTGTGGCGAAACACCTTATGTAAAATTATTGACACAAATGTTCGGCGATCGAATGATGATCGCGAATGCGACAGGCTGTTCTTCTATTTGGGGCGGTGCCTCTCCGGCTTCTCCTTATACGACAAACGAATGTGGTCAAGGGCCTGCATGGTCAAATTCTTTATTGGAAGATAATGCTGAATTTGGTTATGGTATGCTTCTGGCGGCACAGACTCGTCGTGAGGCTTTGGCAAATTCAATCAAAGAAGTATTGCCAAAAGTATCAGAAGAACTGCGAGAATTGATGGAAGACTGGTTGGAACATCTCTTTGAGAGTGAAGGAACGCAGCAAAGAGCAGCAAAACTGCAAGCAGCAATCGAAAACGAACGATCAATTGTCCCTGAACTGGAAGATATATACAAGAGAAGAGATCTATTCGTAAAAAACAGCCAATGGATGATTGGCGGAGACGGATGGGCTTACGACATTGGTTTTGGCGGAATCGATCATGTACTTGCCAGCGGAGCAGACGTAAATATCCTTGTTTTGGATAACGAAGTTTATTCCAATACCGGCGGTCAAACCTCAAAAGCAACACCAGCTTCGGCAATCGCTAAATTTTCAGCTAGTGGAAAATATGCTTCAAAGAAAGACTTAGGGATGATGGCGATGACATATGGGAATGTCTATGTAGCACAAATCGCTTCAGGTGCCAATCAAATGCAGACAATCAAAGCATTTGAAGAAGCAGAAAAGTATCCTGGTCCTTCTCTGATTATTGCCTATACGCCTTGTATCACACATGGTTTGCTTGGTGGAATGAAAGAATCGCTTAAAGAAGCAAAAGAAGCTGTTTCTTCTGGTTATTGGTCATTATATCGATATAACCCTGCAATGGTCGAAAAAAACAAGAAACCAATGACTTTGGACTACAAAAAACCTGATTTCTCTGCTATGCCTGATTTCATGAGGAAACAAGTTCGCTTTTCCTCGCTAGAGAACGCAAATCCAAATCTTGCAAAAGCTTTATTTGAAAAGACTGTCCAAGATGCTAAAACACGTTTTTACAACTATGCTGCACTGTCAGGAGAATTAGAAAAAATCAAGAAAAGACTTGAACCAGAAGAGTCTATTGATGTAGTCGTTAAGACGAGAAAAGAAAAAACGACGGATCCTGAAGCGGAAGAAAGAAGAGCTGCCCGAAGAGCCGCCAGAGCGGAACGACGTAAAAAAACGGAACACGTTACAGAAGAAAAAAGTGAAAAATAACAGAAAAAATGTAATGAATAATTCTCTGAGGTTTAAAAATTTTTATTCTAGAGAAAAATAAAACGCATACTTGTAATTTTCTTGAAAATTATGTGTTTTTCTCAAGAAAAATACGAGCAGATCAGCCTCTAAAATTAAAACATATGATATACTAGAGAGGAAATCTCAAAAGAGAAGAGAGGCTTTTTATGTCATTTCAAATCGGGGAACTTTTTAATTTGGACTATTGGCAGCAAATGTTTTCCGGTGACTTGTTCTCTCTGAATTTTTTGGTGAACATACTTGATATTCTGGTTGTCTGGTATCTTGTATACAAACTGATCCAACTGCTGCGAGGCACAAAAGCGATTCAGCTTCTGAAAGGTGTAGCTATTTTTATTGTTATCCGAATCGTAGCGGAAATCATTGGTCTGCACACCTTGTCTTGGCTGATGAACCAAGTCATTACGTACGGGGTGATAGCTGCTATCGTGATTTTTCAGCCGGAAATCCGGAGAGGACTGGAGCATCTTGGACGCAGTTCGCTTTTCAAACAATCAAAAAGCGAACAGCAGGAAGATGAGAAGATGATCTTGTCTTTTGACAAAGCCATCCAATATATGTCCAAGCGAAAAATCGGTGCGCTGATCACTATCGAACGTCATACTGGATTAGATGAGTATATTGAGACAGGGATTGCTTTAGATGCAGATATCACTGGGGAGCTGCTGATCAATATCTTTATTCCTAATACACCGCTGCATGATGGTGCAGTTATTGTAAAAGAAGGAAAGATCGCAGTAGCAAGCGCCTATCTTCCTCTATCAGAAAGTATGTTGATCCCTAAAGAATTCGGGACTCGACACCGGGCAGCTGTCGGTATAAGCGAAGTCAGCGACGCGATCACCATCGTTGTCTCTGAAGAAACCGGGGACGTCAGCATCACGTTAGATAATGAACTGATGGCTGGCTTATCCCAGCAAGAATATTTGGCAATCTTGCGTAGAGAACTAATTGCTGAAGAGAAAACAAAAAATAAGAAAAACGTGATTCAATCTTTCCTAGACGGTATGACTAAGGGAGGGGATCGCAAATGATCTCAAAAGAGAGACGGACAAGCATTCTTTACAGTTTTATTGCATTGCTGTTCAGTATTGCACTGTACTTCAATGCAAATGGACAGTCCGTTCAAAACACGCTTTCTGGAAATGAAGCGTATAATCAAACAGTCACTGGTGTGCCAATCAAAATTTCTTATGATTCGCAACGCTATTATATCCATGGATATGAAAACACAGTGACGGTCAAACTTTCCAGTGCAAACCGAGTCCAGTTGAATGCAGAAGCAAACGAAGATACACGGATGTTTCGCATCACTGCAGATATCACTAAGCTTGGCGAAGGAACACATGAAGTTCCGCTGAAAATTCAGAACTTGAGCAGTGCTGTCACAGCAAAGATGGAACCATCAACTATTACAGTAACGGTTGAGAAAAAGGTGACAAAAGATTTCGATGTTGAAACGTTGATTCCTTCAACGATCACACCATCTGGATATGAGCTGGATGATACTTCCGTTAGTCCAAAAAAAGTCTCTATCACTACAGGCGACAAAACATTGGCCGAAATCAAACGAGTAGTAGCTGATGTGGATGCTTCGATGGTCACGGATGATGGAATCAATAGTGAAGTGCCGATACAAGCGCTGAATGCAGCAGGAGAAATATTAAGTATCATTTCCGATCCAGTGCAAGTAACTGTGAAAGCTGATGCAATCAAACCAAGCAAGACGGTACGACTTTATGGGACGCAACAAGGAACACCGGCTGCTGGGGTTGAAAGCTATGATTTTAGTTTTTCAGACCTGGAAGCAGAAGTAAGCGGATCTAGCGATTTGCTTGCATCAATCGGCGACAGTATCGCTGTACCGATCAATGTCTCAGGAATCAGTCATCGAACAACTCGTAAAATCGAAATACCAGTAGAAGAAGGACTAAGTATCAAACCTAAATCAGTCAGTGTGGAGATTACACCCGTAATGCAAACGTCAAGTAGCAGTTCCGCTTCGACGAGCAGTCGGACACAAGAAGATACAAATACAAGTATAAGCACTTCATCTGCTGATTCAGCAACGGTACCATCAACAACAACGTCCATTTCTTCTAGTTCGGGATCTGCAACAAGCAGTTCATCCACGAGTACAGAAGAAACGTCGCAAACAAGCGAATCAACACAAATGAGCAGAACAAATTCCTCGGAAAATTAAGTTAAAGGAGTAATTTTACAACTATGGGTAAATATTTTGGAACAGACGGCGTCCGCGGTGAAGCCAACAAGGAACTTACGCCAGAACTTGCATTTAAGCTGGGACGATGCGGAGGTTATGTCCTAAGCCAGCATGAAGAAGAAGGAAAACGCCCACGCGTACTAGTGGGGCGGGATACAAGAATCTCAGGTCAAATGTTAGAAGAAGCGCTGATTTCAGGACTTTTATCGGTGGGTATCGAAGTGTTCCAACTAGGTGTGATTTCTACGCCAGGTGTTGCTTATCTGACACGATTACAAAAAGCAAGTGCAGGAGTCATGATCTCTGCTTCGCACAATCCAGCGCAGGATAATGGAATCAAATTTTTTGGTGCAGACGGTTTTAAATTAGTAGATGATCAAGAACTAGAAATCGAAGCATTGCTGGATGCAGAAGTAGATGAATTGCCTCGTCCATCAGCTGAAGGTTTGGGAACTGTAGAAGAATTTCCAGAGGGTTTATTGAAATATTCTCAATTCCTTGTCCAAACGATCAATGGCGATCTTTCCGGGTTGACAATTTGTGTCGATGCAGCAAACGGAGCAACTTCAACAAGTGTCAATCGTTTGTTCGCTGATCTTGAAACAGACTTCTATACAATGGGCACAAATCCAGATGGTTTAAACATCAATGATGGGGTAGGTTCTACACATCCAGAACGTTTAGCTGAGATGGTCGTTGAAAAAGGAGCGGACGCTGGTCTAGCTTTCGATGGCGATGGCGATCGCATCATCGCGGTAGATGAACTTGGGAATATCGTCGATGGTGATAAAATCATGTTTATCTGTGCTAAATACTTAGCAGAAAAAAATCGCTTGAAAAAAGACACTATCGTTACAACTGTGATGAGCAACTTAGGCTTCCACAAAGCGGTAGAAGGAATCGGTCTGAAAGATGTCGTTACACAAGTTGGTGATCGTTATGTTGTAGAAGAAATGCGCAAAAACGATTATAATTTTGGTGGCGAGCAGTCTGGACACATGATTTTCTTAGATTTCAACACAACTGGTGATGGGATGCTTTCAGGAATTCAGTTGTTGAATATTATGAAACAGACGGGTAAAAAATTATCTGAGCTTGCAGCAGAGGTAACGATTTATCCGCAAAAATTAGTGAATATCCGAGTAAGTGATAAAAACGGTGCGATGGATGTTCCAGCAATTAAAAAAGTAATCGAAGAAGCAGAAGCTGAAATGGGATCAGAAGGTAGAATCCTAGTTCGTCCTTCCGGCACAGAACCATTACTTCGTGTGATGGCAGAAGCGCCTACCGATGAGAAAGTCAATTACTATGTCGATAAAATTGCAGCAGTAGTCAAAGAAGAAATCGGTCTAGATTAAGAAACTAAGATAGAAGAGAAAAAGCAAAGACTAGTGACGGTTATTCGTCGCTGGTCTTTGCTTTTTCTTTTATTTAAAAACATATTGTGTAAGAAACATTATACCAATGTAAGAGATGAAAAAACTCAACATCACTAGTAAAATAGCACGTTTGCGTGCTTTATCTGTTTTTAATCCTATTTTTTTGTGGATATGATCAAGAATAATATAACTAGGAATTTGAGCCAATAGATAGACGTAATAATAGTTTTGCCCGTCCGCAATAAGGAAGTACAAAACAAGAGAAGCAACTATACTATCAAAAAAGAGAATAGACCAGCGTAAGAGCGTTAATTTTGTTACCATCGAAAATCATAGGTAGAACTCCAGCGTGCTTCGGTCAAGGTTATTCTACCAGTCCCTCTATTGCCGTTAGCATCTATTCTATCACGACAAAATCTGCTTCTTGATGCTATCGTATTCAATACCATGCCGGATAACAGAGCCGCAATAGCAACACCCACCCCTAGTAAAGTAGCTTTAGTAATGGCAGCAAGTATTCCGGAAAGTGCGACGCCAGCACTGCTTTGAACGAATAAAATATTGTAAGCAGTACGAACTGCTTGCTTACCGGCAGCTGTTTGATAAAAAATATTCCAACCCCCGTTTTGGATACGTTCGCCATAACCACTAGTCCTCATTTCTGCGCCTTCATATTTTTTAAGAAAATATTCTGCAAATGCTTTTGCCTGTTCAATGTTGTTTGTTCGGGTAATGGTTTCCAATGATCTTTTGAACGCAATGGATGCCATTTCTTTTTCCATTTCTTTATAACTATCATTTTTGTAAACATCAGGCTTGATAGTGGTAGTATCTAATTCAGAAGCAAGGGAGACGATTGCAGTAGAAGTCAGGACGAGTGAGGAAACAACAATTGTAGTGACAAAAATAATAAGCATTTTTCTTATCATAGGACAACCTCCATTTTGTTTTTGTTATAATATAAGTATAATAGTTTCTTTGTTACCCTTATATTTTATAATCATCTAATTGTTTTTGGTAGATTTGTTGCATAAGCTCACAAAAATTTTGGAGGGAGAAAAAATTGAGGTTTGGCGAAATGTATCGATTTATAAGGAAAGGGAAAGGAATGACTCAAAAAGAAGTTTGTAATGATTTTTTAGATAGGACAACTCTTTCGCGGATTGAAAAAAATGAGACGGAGCCAAGGTTTGAAAATGCTTGTTATTTATTAGAGAGGATAGATGTATCTTTAGATGAATTTAGATATTTGGCAAATATAGAGAATAGAGATAATAGAGATAATCGTACAAGGCTTATTGAGGATTTTTATTCTATTATTTCAAATACAGAAAGTGCACAGATAAGAAAGTTGTATAGACGATGTTTAGAATTTACATCTACTTGTTCAGATAAAAAAATAGAAGAAATCCTGTTGATTTTACGCTTGTATTTATCTGCTGATCCTATAGACTTTGATAAAACAGAATTCAAAGGGTTGGTGACTCCGATTTGGCAGCGGCTTTCAAAAATAGAGGTGTGGACATTAAGAGATATTCAAATATTTGCGATCATTTCATTTCATCTAGAAATCAGCACGTTAGAAATAATGTATCCTATTCTATTAGCTACGCTTGATAGATATAATCGATTGGATGTTGTCGATACAGTAAGGCTGACACTTTTGATGAATATCTCTCAAATATATATACAAAAAAATCTTGTAGAAGATGGCCGATACATGTTGAATCTAGCAAAAGATATGGCGAAACGAGCAAAACGAGCTGATTTTCTAGGCATGATCTTCGTAAGATTGGGGTACTGCCAAAACGATACAAAATTAATGCAAAAAGGGTTTGATTTACTTGAAGTAGTTGAAGAAACGGAATTAAAAGCCAAATTATTAAAGGAACTCCAATATTATAGACAGAGAAAGTGAACGATTTATTTAAACGAGGTTTTAAAAAGTAAACGGGAAATAAAGTAAAAATACCGAACACTAAAAATCAAATTTTTTGGTGTTCGGTACATACTATGCTTTTATTTTTTTACAAAAGACTGCAAAAATCAAATGATTTCCCGTACAGAAACGTTACTCAACTGTCACTGATTTCGCCAGATTACGTGGCTTGTCAACGTCAAACCCTCGTAACAGTGTGGCGTAATAGGCAAGTAATTGAGTCGGTACGACTGTGGCAAGAGTAGACAGATAAGGGTGGACTGCTGGCAGTACTAGTTGGTCATTTTCCTTTTCTAATCCTTCTGAGACGATAATTAATGTTTTAGCGCCACGGCTTTCGACTTCTTTCAGATTACCTCGAGTATGCGCGCCAGTCACTTCTTCACTGATGATTCCGATCACGGGTGTTCCTTCTTCAATCAAAGCAATTGTTCCGTGTTTCAATTCACCAGCAGCAAAACCTTCTGCCTGGATGTAACTGATTTCTTTCAATTTCAAAGCGGCTTCAAGAGAAACGTTGTAGTCTGCCCCGCGTCCGATATAAAAAGCATTTCTTGTGTCGCTGAGGTATTCTGCAGCCAGCTCCTCTAAATAATCTTTCTGGGCAATGACCGATTCCATCGCATTTGCGACTAAACTCAATTCATGAGTGATATCGAACGAAAGAGAAGTTTCTAATTCTTTTTTGTCACCGATAGCTTTGGCTAATAAAGTCAGTACTGCTATTTGTGCAGTATAAGCTTTCGTTGATGCTACTGCAATCTCAGGTCCGGCATGCAACAATAGGGTGAAGGATGCTTCTCGCGAAAGAGTAGAGCCAGCAACATTTGTAATCGTAAGTGAAGGATAGCCAAGACGGTTGATTTTTACCAGCACTTGCCGACTGTCCGCTGTTTCGCCACTTTGACTCAAGAAAATAAAGAATGGTTTTTTTGAAAGAAGAGGTGTGTTATAGCCGAATTCACTGGCTAAATGAACCTCGACAGGAATCTGTGTCAATTCTTCCAAAGTCTGTTTACCAGCTAATCCCGCATGGTAACTAGTTCCGCAAGCAACGATGTAGATTCGATCGCTGTCAGATAATGTATCGATCAGTTTTGGATCAAGAGGGACCCGATTATCTTCTGTTACGTATTTTTGAGCAATACGGCGCATGATAATAGGCTGTTCGTCGATTTCTTTCAGCATATAAAAAGGATAGGTGCCTTTCTCGATATCTGAAGCATCTACTTGCGCTTCAAATGAAGAACGTTCCATAATGTCGCCCGCAAAATTTTGGATAATAATTTTGTCTGATGTAACGGTAACCATCTCTTCATCTTCGACCTCGACGAATTTCTTCGTATGAGCAAGCATAGCCATTGCATCACTGGCAATCACATTGAATCCATCGCCAAGTCCGACTAACAATGGGCTTTTGTTTTTCGCTACATAAATCACATCAGGTGTTGTACGATCAATCAAAGCGAAAGCATAAGAACCTTTGATGACGCGCAAAGCTTTTAAAAATGCCTCTTTTGCCGTCATATCCTTCGCAAAAGTTTCAATCAGATGAGCGATAATCTCAGTATCTGTCTCACCGATAAAGTGATCATCTGTTAAATAAGCATTTTTAAGTTCTTCAAAGTTTTCGATCACGCCATTATGAACGAGCACGAAACGTCCGCTTTGTGAAGTATGTGGATGGGCATTTTCCTCAGATGGTTGTCCGTGGGTTGCCCAACGTGTATGGCCGATGCCTATATTTCCTGTAGTATCAGAAGTTATTTTATCCTTTAAATTTTGGATTCTGCCTTGTGCTTTGACTAAATGATCTGTCGTGCCATCTGAGACAAAGATGCCAGCTGAATCATAACCGCGGTATTCCAATTTTTCTAGCCCGCCAATCAATCCTGGTGTTACATTTTTTAATCCAATCATTCCAACAATTCCGCACATAAAAAACATCCTACTTTCTATAATGAATTCGTATGAATGCTTCCAGCTGCAGGAAAATCCTTTTGTTTTATCTTTGCAGATACTTTTTGTGGATCTTCTGTAGAGTGCAGTCCCTAGGGTCATCCGCCGAATCTTTCGATAAACCCTCTCCTCGTCATCTGTTTGCACAGACCAGGCGCTATCCTAAAAGGTATAACTATCCTCCTTTTTTATTTTTTATCTGGAAACATTTAAAATCATACCCTTTTGCGAATGTTTTTGTCAACAAAAAAAGAATAAAAATAAATTGGTATATATCGAATTGCTTTTTGTATGTGCGTTTTGTGTCAAAAAATAATCGGTTTTTATCTATCATCTTTTTCAGGAGTTCGGTACAATAGAAAGTAATAGGATGAAGGAGGAGAAAAATGGATTCAAAAATTGAAATCATGACACTTGGAATGTTAAAAAAACAATTGTCCGAATTTGAAGCATCAGCTGGTGTATCAGATGATACAAAAATATTTTTAGATACTGGTTGGGATAGCATCCAGGAAATCGCACCTGATGCCTTGGAAGTTGTCCAAGCGCGAGAGTTTACGGTAGAAGATGAATGGACAAAAGAGTCATTTTCCGGGTATGCGCGTGAAGAAAAAGCAGAGCGGTTCGACGCTTCCGAGCAGTCAGAAACTGTGATCGTCATAAAAAACTTGTATTAGAAAGGAGAAAGAATGAATAAAAAACGTTGGGCAGCAGTTCTGATTGCTGCGGGATTATTTGTGGTTTCGTTAGTTTCGTCGAGTTTGACTAAGCCTCAGGAAAACAATCAAGTCGAGGGGTTGAACAGTTGGTTATACGGGGATGAAGAGTTAGTACCAAATGTGTTGGAAGAGGGAGACAGTACGCAAAAAATCGTAAAACTAACAGTAGATGGAACGATTGCTGCAGGAGGATCTTCTGGTTTATTTGCTTCTGAAGGTTATAACCATGAAAATTTCATGGAACAACTGAAAGCTGTGGAAGAAGATCCAACAGTCAAAGGAATCTTTTTAGAAGTAAACTCTCCTGGTGGCGGTGTCTATGAAAGTGCGGAAATCGCTAAGAAATTAGATACGATCCGTAAAGAGCATGATATCCCGATGTATGTCAGTATGAAAAACATGGCAGCTAGCGGTGGTTACTATATTTCTGCTCAAGCAGATAAAATCTTTGCAACCGAAGAAACAGTGACCGGTTCAATTGGTGTGATCATGTCAGGATTGAATTATTCAGGGCTTTTAGAAAAACTGGGTGTGGAAGACACAACAGTGAAAAGTGGCGCATTGAAAGATATGGGTTCAGGAACACGCCCAGAGACAAAAGAAGAGGAAGCAGTGCTTCAAGCGTATATTGACAGTGCGTATCAACGATTTGTAAGAATCGTTAGCGAGGGACGGAATAAATCTGAAGAAGCAGTCAAAAAAATAGCAGATGGAAGGATTTATGATGGTGTCCAAGCAAAAGAAGTAGGTTTAGTCGATGAATTGGGATTCCCTGAAGACGCCTTACAAGCTATGCGAAAGGAACAAAAGCTTGAAGATGCTGAATTAGTAGAATATTCCTCCGCATCATCTGGATTTGCCAGCACATGGTTAGGGAGCAAACTGGCAGAGTTCCAAGGATTGAAATCTTCTGAAACTAGTCAGATCTTATCAATACTTGAGAATCTCGGAACTGCAGAATCACCAAAAGCAATGTATTATTACGGAGGTGAGTAAGCATGACGGAACTTCCAAACGAAAATAAGGAACAAGGAAGAGAGAGGCAACAGCAGCCTGCTGTGGGACCTGATCCAAGCTTTTCCCAAAAGGTGCTGAGCTCTTTTGAAAGAGAACCGATGACGTCAGAAGAAATCAAAAAGAAACAACGGAAATGGAAAAAGTATACTGACACAAAAAATGAACCACCAAAAGCAAATGATTTTCCTCATTATTTCTATGCAGGTTTTTTGATCCGAATGTTTGCCTTCTTGATTGATCTTTTGTGTATCGGAGCTATTACACGTTTAACACTTGGTATTGCCAAAAATCTAGGTTGGCTGAATTTTTCAGATTCGTATTTGAGTCTCTATGGATTCACAGCATTACTCATTTATTTAGCGTATTTTGTTTTATTGACGAAACTCAATCATGGCCAAACGATTGGGAAAATGATCTTCGGTATTCGAGTTATCAGCTTTGATGAAGAAGAACTTAGCTGGTCAACTGTTTTAGTTAGAGAAGGTGCTTGCCGGTTCATTCTAAAGTTTCCTTTGCTGATGTTAGGGTATCTTCCAGCAATCTTTAATCAGAAAAAGCAGCATCTGGGAGATTTTTTCACTAATACAAGTGTCGTTACGATTAATCTGATCAAAGCATTCAACCAAGAAGTTAACAGCTGATGATCTATAAAAAACAGTAGTTTGAAGCATCTTCTAAAAGTCAGATCAAAAATCTAGCTTTTAGAGGATGCTTCGATTATTTTTAATTGTCATGCTTTTTTTGTTTTGCTACTATTGAACATGAGCTGAACATAAGCAAGAGGAGGACACTGCGTGAAGCCGATTGATTTTCCAGAAAAATATGAGAATTTAATGCGAGTGGCCCAACAAGCACTAGCAAACCAGCAATATCAGCAGGCAAAAGAACTATTTCAACGTGCTTACGAGTTGAAAGAAAGCTTTGAGGCTAATAGCCTGCTTGTTTTTTGTCTTTATGAGTTAGACGAGAAAAAAGAAGCGTTGAAACAAGCACTCTTACATGAAAAACAGTATCTTGAAAACGAGGAGTTTGCTGAATTTTATTTTGACTTGTTAATCAGCGCACAAGATTTTTTATATGCTAGAAAATTGATAGCAAGTACAGATTTTTATGAATCTTTTGAGCAGCGTATCATTGAAAAAATTCAATTTGCAGAAGAATTATCCGGACAAATGGAGAGGCAAAAAGTCAAGGCACTCCATAAAAAATCGGAGGAACTTCCTTCATTGGAACCAGCACGTCAGCTGTCGTCTATCGAGGAGATCGAACAGCTTCCTTACCATGAGTTTATCCAAACAGCGAGTAAGCTGATTGTATTACCAGAGGTCCATATTTTAGCGAGGGCAAAATTGCTGGAGACACTCAGGCAATTGAATGAATGCAACCCTGTTTTCTATTTGACGATTGAAGAAAAACTAGTCAAAGTCATACCCAAAGATTTGCCTAAGCCACAGCAACAGTCAAGTTATCGACAATTGTGTGTGTTTTCAGATCATTATGGGAATGAAGATGCGCTACTTAGTTCGGTGTTGAAAGAAGAATTTACGTTGCAATCTGCAATCGTTTATCCTGTCTATGATACATACATTGAAGACCCGAGGCGTTGGTTTCAACTGACTGTAGAGGCATGCACAGGAAAAACGATGTATGATGGTACGGAAGATGAAAAACAAGATTTTTTTAAAAAACGAGAGAAAATTTTGCAGCAAATGATCTTCTTCCATTAGATTTTATCAGTGAAAAAGATAAAAATGTTATGAAAAACAAGGATTCTACCCATTCAATATGTTTACAATTTGAAAGGGTTAGTGTACTATTTAAAGGTATGCATGAAACGTTTTTGATGTATAAAATGAATTTCTAAACTCGGAGGGAATTAAATGACTGCAACATTTGAAAAAAAAGGCACGAATGATGGTGTTTTAAAATTTACGATTGCGCAAGACGAAATCCAAAAAGGATTAACAACTGCGTTTAATAAAGTGAAAAAAAGCTTGAACGTACCTGGATTCCGTAAAGGAAAAGTTTCTCGTCAAGTATTCAACCGTATGTACGGTGAAGAAGCTTTATATGAAGATGCATTGAATGCTGTATTACCAGAAGCTTATGAAGCTGCTGTCAAAGAAGCTGGCATCGATCCTGTTTCTCAACCAAAAATCGATGTTGAAAGCATGGAAAAAGGTCAAGACTGGGTAATCACTGCTGAAGTAACAGTGAAACCAGAAGTAAAATTAGGACAATATAAAGATCTAGTTGTTGAAAAACAAGATCGTGAAGTAACAGATGCTGACGTGGATGCACGTATCAAACGTGAACAAGAAGCACAAGCTGAATTAGTTATCAAAGAAGATGCTGCAGCTGAAAATGGCGATACAGTAGTAATCGACTTCGAAGGCTTTGTAGATGGCGAAGCGTTTGATGGCGGAAAAGGCGAAAATTACTCACTTGAATTAGGTTCAGGTTCATTCATTCCAGGATTTGAAGATCAATTAGTTGGTCATAAATCAGGTGAAAGTCTAGATGTAAATGTAACTTTCCCAGAAGATTATCAAGCAGAAGATCTTGCTGGAAAAGAAGCAGTCTTCAAAGTGACAATCCATGAAGTAAAAGCAAAAGAAGTGCCTGAATTAGATGACGAATTCGCAAAAGATGTGGATGACGAAGTATCAACATTAGACGAATTGAAAGAAAAATATCGCAAAGAATTAGTAGAAACAAAAGAAAAAGCAGCGGACGATGCAAAAGATGAAGCAGCAATCCGTATGGCTGTTGAAAACGCAGAAATCGTTGAATTGCCACACGTGATGGTTCATGATGAAGTACATCGTTCAATGGACGAATTCTTGAACAACATGCAACGTCAAGGTATCTCTCCTGAAATGTACTATCAATTAACTGGTTCTACAGAAGAAGACTTGCATAAACAATTCGAAGGTGAAGCAGAAATGCGCACAAGAACAAATCTTGTGATCGAAGCAATTGCAGCTGCTGAAAATCTTCAAGCAACAGAAGAAGAAATCAATGCAGAAATCCAAGAATTATCAGAAACATACAACATGCCAATCGAACAAATCAAACGCGTGTTGACAGAAGATATGCTGGAACATGATGTGACAATGAAAAAAGCAATCGAATTGATCACAGGTACAGCGACAGAAGCAAAAGAATAGAAATTAAGTAATAGAGGTCATGAAATAAGGGACTGTGACATGTTTGTTGTCACAGTCCCTTATTTTTTGTTAAGCGTGAAAATATACAAAGATATAGGTCAATCGATCCTTTGTTAAACACTTTTTCTTTTTACTAAACTATGTTATGATAGTAAAAGACTGTAAAGTCTCTGATAGTTTCTTGCATACTTTTTGCAAGTTAAGGGGTGAAGACCATGTATGACAATCCAAGTAGCAATGAGACCGTACGCTGTTCTTTTTGTGGGAAAACCCAAGAAGAAGTGAAAAAAATCGTAGCTGGTCCAGGGGTCTACATCTGTAATGAATGTATCGACCTATGTAAAGAGATCATTGATGAAGAATTTTATGAAGAAGCTGTACGCGAATTCACTGAAGTCCCTAAACCACTAGAAATTCTTGAAGTATTGAATAACTACGTGATTGGACAAGATCGCGCAAAACGCTCGTTAGCTGTTGCCGTATACAATCACTACAAACGTGTCAATCAGCAAGCACAAGAGAACACAGACGATGTTGAACTACAAAAAAGCAATATCTGCTTGATCGGACCTACAGGGTCAGGGAAAACATTTTTGGCACAAACATTAGCAAAAACGTTGAATGTACCTTTTGCAATCGCAGATGCGACAAGTTTGACAGAAGCTGGTTATGTGGGTGAAGATGTAGAAAACATTTTACTTAAATTGCTCCAGTCTGCTGATTACAATGTGGAACGTGCAGAAAAAGGGATCATCTATATTGATGAAATCGATAAAATCGCGCGTAAAAGCGAAAATGTATCCATCACTCGTGATGTTTCCGGTGAAGGTGTCCAACAAGCCTTGCTGAAGATTCTAGAAGGAACTGTTGCAAGTGTTCCGCCTCAGGGAGGACGTAAACATCCACATCAAGAATTTATCCAGATTGATACGACGAATATCTTGTTCATCGTAGGTGGGGCGTTTGATGGTATCGAAACAATCGTGAAGAACCGTATGGGCGAAAAAACGATTGGATTTGGTACACAAAACCAAAAACTTTCTGAAGACGAAAGCGTCATGCAGCATATCATTCCTGAAGATTTGCTGAAATTCGGATTGATTCCTGAGTTTATCGGACGATTACCTGTTATGGCAGCTTTAGAGAAATTGACAACAGATGATCTGGTACGGATCTTGACTGAGCCAAAAAATGCGTTAGTCAAACAATATCAAAAACTTCTTTCTCTAGATGATACTGAACTTGAATTCGAACCTGAAGCGTTGAGAGCTATTGCGAAAAAAGCAATCGAACGCAACACTGGTGCTCGAGGTCTTCGTTCTATCATCGAAGAAATCATGATGGATGTGATGTTTGATATCCCTTCAAATGAAAACATCGAAAAAGTGATTATCACCAAAGAAGCAGCTGAATTGTCTGGTGAGCCAACAGTGATCTATAAAGATTCAGAGAAAAAAGCGGGTTGATGAGAAGAGGCTGCCGTAAAAGTCATTTTGGCTTTTACGACAGCCGCTTGCTTTATTCATCACCTTTTTAAGGAGAGAGACCATGAAAGTCCATCAAGCTGAAATCATCATAAGTGCAGTGGCACCAAAACAATATCCAGAGACACAATTACCGGAAATAGCTCTGGCAGGGCGATCAAATGTAGGGAAATCTTCTTTTATCAACACATTGATTGATCGAAAGAATTTAGCGCGTACTTCCGGTAAGCCTGGAAAGACCCAGACCTTGAATTTTTATTTGATCGAGAATGCGTTGCATTTTGTCGATGTTCCAGGATACGGGTATGCAAAAGTATCCAAAACTGAACGAGCAAAATGGGGGAAGATGATCGAGACATATTTAACGACTAGAGAACAACTACGTGCGGTCGTTTCTTTAGTAGATCTGCGCCATAAGCCTTCTCAAGAAGATATCCAGATGTATCAATTTTTGAAGTATTATGATATCCCTGTGATCGTTGTTGCTACTAAGGCAGATAAGATTCCTCGCGGTAAATGGAACAAGCACGAAAGCGAGATCAAAAAAGCATTGGATTTTGATCGTAATGACACATTTATTCTTTTTTCTTCCGTTACAAAACAAGGAAAAGAAGAAGCATGGGCAGCAATCGAACAAGCAATCGAATCATAAAAAGAAAAAAAGACTTACCAGCCAAACTCTTCCATAAAAGTTTGGCTGGTAAGTCTTTTTTTGCAGAACTTATCTTACTTTTGTTTCTTGTCTTTTTTCTTTTCGTTTTGTGGCTGCGGTTTTAGAAACCGATCGATTTCTTCTTTTGGCGCAACTGTTTTTTCCGGATCGACAGCAAATGATTCGAAAAGTCTATCTAAATTGTCTGTACGTTCAAATTTCAATCCCATCGCGAACACCTCTTTGTTCCTTTTTTACTTAGTTTACCATGTAATACCTAAAATTGGTTTCTAAGACAAAAAGTTTTAGTTTTTCTTTATCATTCGTTATAATTAAATTATAAAAAGATTTGAAAGAGGTGAGAAAATGATTGGTGAAGATAAATTATTAATGACTATCCAGCTCACAGACTTAAATGAGGAAGAAAAAAAACAGGAAATAAGCGATTGGGCCGTTTTGACACGTCTGTTGATCCAGCCAACATTTATCCGCTCTTTCACTCAACAAGCGGAGCCGTATGATCTTAAGAAACTGCAAGAAAAAATAATGCTCGCATCGGTAAGAGACGAAAGCTGGTTAGTTGTAGGGAATGACGAGAACGAGTGTAGTTTTCGTTTGGAAGGCAATCAATTGTTGATAAAAAATGTATTGGCTATCTCTGTTTTCAAAGAAAACCAGTTTTTGATTCGAGATTTCATTCAGAAAAAAATGATTGCCCATGGTGTATTTGCTTATATGAGAGCTTATAGCGAGTTTATCTATCACAATACAAAACAGATTCCCCAGCGGCTGCTGTTTGAGACGATGGATGAAATCGAGCGTTTACCTAAAATGAAACAACAAAACGGCGACGTAGTAGTGGATTGCAATCAATTTCCAGGCTACGATCTTTTTTATCAAGGCTTATGTTTTACCTCATGCTGGGAAATGTATTACAGTCACTATTACCATCAAATCATCCCCAAACCGATTTTTCTCGATACACAACAAGTAGAAAAAGTGAAAGAATTAGATAACGAAGTCATATATATCCAGCTTTATCGAGACCCATTCAATTGGCAAAAAACAAACAATCAGCTATTCCAATCCTATTTTAGAGACCAGCTTGGGTTTGACCACCTTGCTTGGGATAACGGCGTGGGATTGCTGAAACCACCATTTGTTGAATACATTTATACTGATCATACGATTCAATCTGTCCAGTATCAAAATGCGCAGATGCAACCTGTTCCCAAAAAAAATGCCTCGTTCTTTGTAACGAAAAGTTATGATATTCAAGGAGGAAATTATAAAGAAAGACGTGTCCGCGGAACACTAAATGCTCAGGCGTATTTTCCTTGGGTTGACGAGAATCGCGCGCGCATGATGTGCTATAAGATCATCGATCCGACTGTTGCTTTGGACAATGGAATCGAAGCATATTGTTATTACATCAGGGAATATCTAGAAATAGAGGTAACAGATGAGAAATATCAAGATTATCTTTTATCATTAAGAATCTATGTTCCTTCTGAAGCACTTCCGGATTTACCGTTAAAGGAAATCAAACACAGACTCTCTGATATTGCCTTCAAACGAATAAAGAAAAAACGGCGAAGTGTCCAATTTGATGTCAAGAAAGGCGAGAAGCATCTGCGTGTGCAGTTTTTAGATTATCGCGAATTAGAACAATTGATTACTTTACAAAAAATATGAGGTGAAGAAAATGGATAAACAACTTTATTATCGAATAATGGTTCCAGCATCATTATTATCCGTCTGTCTCTTTTTTGTTCCTAATTTTCCTATTCGATCAGTCATCGGTTTCTTGGTCATGTTTGGTGGGATGGGACTTTATTATTACCTTCTTCATAAGGAAAGAAAACCTGCTTCTGTTTATATGAAAAAAACAAGAAGCGAAAATAACAAACGATAAAACAATTTGATAATAGTCAAATAAAGTAGGAAACCAGTCAAAAAAAGACTGGTTTTTTATTTTTTTGACTGATTTATAATTTTTGTGAACGTTTTTGACTGATTTGTATTGCGAGCCTAAAAAAAATATGCTATTATTTGTATTGAGGTGATCGTGAAAATGCTTACAGAGGAACGCAGACAAAAAATCCTAGACTTGCTTGAACAGCAGAAAATCGTGAAATCACAAGACCTTGTAAACCTTTTGAATGCTTCAGAATCAACGATAAGGCGTGATTTGCAAGAGTTGGAGAATGGTGGGTTTCTAGAAAGAGTCCATGGCGGCGCTAAGAAAGAGCAATTATTGAATTTTGAGCAGAATATGAGTGAAAAATCACTCAAAAACGTTCATGAAAAACAGCAGATCGCCAAATTGGCAGCTGAAACCATTAATGACGAAGATGTCATCTATTTAGATGCTGGCTCTACTACTTTAGAAATGATTCCTTTTTTACAAGGAAAACAAATCACAGTGGTGACAAATTCCGTTCAACATGCGGCAAATTTAGTCGATTTGGAGCTTGCTACGATTATTTTAGGTGGAACGATCAAGCTGTCAACCAATGCTGTTTTAGGATCTAATGCAATAGAACAACTAAAACATTTTCATTTCAATAAAGCGTTTATGGGAATGAACGGTGCACATATTGAACAAGGATTCACAACTCCGGATCCAGAAGAAGCAGCAGTTAAACGTTTAGCCATGAAAAATTCTGAAGAGACCTTTGTATTGATTGATCATACTAAATTCAACCAGTTGTCTTTCACCTCTGTTGCACCTTTGGAAGCAGCCACGATCATAACCGAGCGTTGTCCATTAGAATTCATCAATGAATTCCGTGAAAAGACAACAATTAAGGAGGCAATACAATGATTTACACAGTAACACTTAATCCATCAATTGATTATATTGTACGCGTAGATGGGTTAAAACTAGGTGATTTGAACCGGATGAATGAAGACTTCAAATTGCCTGGAGGAAAAGGGATCAATGTTTCCCGTATTTTGAAGCGGATCGATTCTCAGTCTACAGCACTAGGGTTTTTAGGAGGATTCACTGGCGAATTTATTTCGAAGTGGCTTGAAAAAGAACAAATCAAATCTTTGTTCACACACGTGCAAGAAGATACAAGAATCAATATCAAACTAAAATCAGATACTGAAACTGAAATTAACGGTTTAGGTCCAGCTATTTCAGATGAAGAAATCAATGAATTGAAGCAAGCGCTAGGGACAGTAGAACAAGGAGATATCGTCGTATTGTCAGGAAGCGCGCCAGCCAGCCTACGAAAAGGATTTTATCAAGAACTGATTGATATCATTCGGGAAAAAGGTGCAGATTTCGTAATCGATACAACAGGTGATGATCTAAAAAATGCACTTGTTAAGAAACCGTTGTTGATCAAACCAAACAATCACGAATTAGCTGAGCTTTACAATACAACCTTCCAATCTGTAGAAGAAATCATTCCGTATGGGAAAAAATTACTAGCTGAAGGGGCACAGAATGTGCTGATCTCAATGGCTGGAGACGGCGCTTTGCTCTTTACAGAACAAGGAACTTATAAAACGAATGTATTGGTTCGCCCATTGAAAAATTCAGTAGGTGCAGGGGATTCAATGATCGCCGGTTTTATTGGTGCTTACAGTCGGACAAAAGATCCGATCGAAGCCTTTAAATGGGGAGTTGCTTGTGGAAGCGCAACGGCTTTTTCTGATGACCTGGCAGCTCGCGAACTGATTGATGAGTTATTGCCAGAAGTTGAAATCACAAAAATTGATTAGTTTCAAGGAGGATAATCATGAATATCAAGGATTTAATGGTCAAAGAAGCAATGATCATGGATTTGCAAGCGACTGATAAAAAAGGCGCGATCGATGAAATGGTCCAAAAAATGTTTGATGCCGGCCGGATTTCCGATATCGACACATATAAAGAAGGAATTCTAGCTCGTGAAGCACAAACCTCTACAGGTCTTGGTGACGGAATCGCCATGCCTCACGCGAAAAATAGTGCAGTCAAAGAAGCAACAGTTTTATTTGCAAAAAGCCAAAAAGGAGTAGATTATGAAGCATTAGACGGACAGCCGACTTATCTGTTTTTCATGATCGCAGCTCCAGAGGGCGCGAACGACACACATTTGCAAGCATTAGCAGCACTATCTCGATTGCTGATTGATGCAGATTTCGTAGGAAAATTAAAAGAAGCAAATACACCAGAAGAAGTCCAAGACTTGTTCCAAACAGCTGAAGAGCAAAAAGAAGCAGAAGAAAAAGCAGAACAAGAAACACAAGCTGCAGAAGCTTCTGCTCATCCAGAAAGAAAATTCGTTGTTGCCGTTACAGCTTGCCCAACAGGAATCGCTCATACTTACATGGCAGAAGATGCTTTGAAGAAAAAAGCGAAAGAAATGGGAGTGGAGATCAAAGTCGAAACGAACGGTTCAGAAGGAATCAAAAACCGATTGACTGCTGAAGACATCGCTCGTGCAGAAGGCGTGATCGTTGCAGCAGACAAAAAAGTAGAGATGAACCGTTTTGACGGAAAAGAATTGATCAATCGTCCAGTCAGTGATGGTATCCGTAAACCAGAAGAGTTGATCAATCTAGCCCTTAGTGGTACTGCACCAGTATTCCATGGTGACGGAAAAGAAAATAGTTCAGAAGAAGGAAACGCGGATGGTACTGTCGGACAAAGAATCTATAAAGATTTGATGAATGGCGTATCACACATGTTACCATTCGTTATTGGTGGAGGAATCGCTATTGCTCTTTCTTTCATGATTGACCAATTTATTGGCGTACCGCATGACCAGTTATCGAATCTGGGGAACTACAATCAAGCTGCTAGCTGGTTCAACCAAATCGGACAAGCTGCATTTGGGTTCATGTTACCGGTATTAGCTGGATTTATTGCTTCAAGTATCGGCGACCGCCCTGGTTTGATTGTTGGATTTGCTGCTGGTGCATTAGCTAATACAGGTGGCGCAGGATTCTTAGGCGCACTGATTGGTGGATTCTTGGCTGGTTATGTCATCGTATTTTTACGTAAATTATTCAAGAACTTACCAAAATCATTGGATGGAATCAAAACGATCCTCTTTTATCCAGTGTTTGGCTTACTGATTACTGGTTTCTTGATGTTGCTGGTCAATGTCCCTATGAAAGCAATCAATGATGCATTGAACGGTTTCTTGACAAGTATGAGTGGTTCGAATGCTGCTTTACTTGGTGCATTATTAGCTGGAATGATGGCGGCAGATTTAGGCGGTCCAATCAACAAAGCCGCTTATGTATTTGGTACAGCAACTTTAGCTACGACTGTTGCAACTGGCGGAAGTGTTGTGATGGCTTCTGTTATGGCTGGAGGAATGGTTCCTCCATTGGCGATTTTCGTTGCTACACGTTTGTTCAAAAATAAATTCAGCAAAACAGATCAAGATGCTGGTTTGACGAACATCGTGATGGGACTTTCGTTTGTCACGGAAGGATCGATTCCATTTGCAGCAGCTGACCCGATTCGTGCCATTCCAAGTTTTATTATTGGTTCTGCTTTAACTGGCGGATTAGTCGGTGCTTTCGGAATCAAATTACTGGCTCCTCATGGCGGAATTTTTGTTGTATTTTTACTGAGTCATCCAATTATGTATTTGGTGTTTATTGCTATCGGAGCAGTCGTCTCTGGTGTGATTTATGGTTTATTGAGAAAAGCTCCTGCAGTAGCAGAAGCATAGAAATAAAAAAGAAGAGACTGGGGAAATCCAGCCTCTTCTTTTTTTGTAGAGTCAAAGTAGTATAGATGAATAGGTGTTGTGCCATAAAATAGTTCTTCTCGGTTCGTTAAAATGATTGCTTCAAATTTGTGATAGAAGATTTAGCCTCGATTTCTTGCTTGATTCTTGGCAAGTTTGCTTCATCAGTCAAGATTACCAAAATATCTCCTACATTCATGATCGTATCACCGTGAGTCAAGATTTCCTGATTTCCTCTGCGTATAGAGATTAGCAGCATATTTTTAGGCCAATTGAAGTCCCGTACCATTAATCCGTCTAAAGAACTCTCTGCCGTTACTGGAAAATCAAAAGTTGTCCTTGCACCTTTAAGAGCGGCGGTCTGATTATTTCCAAGTAAACGTTCCAACAATGATTCGTAGATCGGATTCCCTCCAAGAAGATCATTGACGATATAAGCAACAAGAGCAGCCAACCCTAAAGGCATCAGATGATTGAGAGAGCCAACCATTTCTGTCACTAAAATAATTGCTGTCAGCGGTGCTTTCCCAATTGCTGTGAAATAACCAGCCATGGCAATTACGACGAAATCCTTGATGTAGATTGGATCCATCCCGAAATCAACCATGATGTTTCCATAAAAGCTACCGATTAAAGCACCCAATGTCAATATCGGAAGGAAAATCCCTCCTGGAAGACCACCACCATAAGAAATCATGGAAAAAACGAATCGAAGAACAAACAAACCGATAATCATAATGATTGGCAATGAAGCATGTCCAAAAGCTAAAACGATTTGATTGCCTCCGCCTAGCGTACTAGGCCATAAATAACCAATCGGCAAAATCAGCAAGAAAGGAACGAATCCATGAAAATAAGCTGGTAAAGGCAATCGGTTGTAAAATTTTGGCAATGCCAGCAGGACCTTTTGATAAATAAAACCTAAGACGCCTAGAAGTACGCCTAATACCACCAAAGAACCATAATATTTCAACGGCAAAGAAGGAAGATCGCCTAGATATAAAACTGGTCTTAAGCCAAAAAAATAAAGAGAGACAAAGTTAGCCGTGATGGCCGAAGCAAAAGATGTCAGCCAAACAAGAGGAGAGAAGGAGTGATGGATTTCTTCTAAAACAAAGAGTAATCCTGCGATAGGAGCATTGAATGCTGCTGCAAGTCCGCTACTTGCTCCGCTAGAAATCAAAATCTTTTCTTCTGAAGATGGACTCCGAAACAATTGTCCAGCTCCTTGTCCGATAGCTGCGCCAAGCTGGATAGAAGGGCCTTCTCGACCTAGAAAAAGTCCTGCGCCAACTGAAAGTACACCACCAATGAACTTTTTCCATAAAACAGAGAACCAGTTCATTGATAATTCCCCTCGAAGCTGTCCTTCTACTTGTGGAATCCCGCTTCCTTTGATATCCGGTTCATTTTTGACCAGATAACCCACAAAAAATGCTGCAAGGATGCAGCAAATGGCCATGCCAACTAAGTAAATCGGCTGTTCCCGACTTATTTCATAGATACTTCGAACAAAATCGCCTAACTTTTCGATCGATAAACGAAACAGGCTAACCACGATTCCTGTCAGTAGTCCAACGAATATTCCTTTTAGAATAAAATATATCTGAGTTTTATCTAATTTCTTGATTTTTCCTTTTTTTTCCATTCAAACGCCTCGCTTTCTTTTAATTTAGCGCGAAATCAACGAATTGACAAGGAGAAATCCATAAAAAGAAACAAATGATTTTGAATTAGCTAGTTTAATGAAAGCCAAGAAAATGCTATAATTAACAAGATTGATAAAAGAAAGGATGTTGTTAATGTCATCCAAAGCTGAATTATTAAACGGGATGAACCCCCGTCAGAAAGAAGCTGTTCTTCACACTGACGGACCATTATTGCTGATGGCAGGTGCGGGAAGTGGAAAGACGAGAGTGTTGACGCATCGCATTGCCTATTTGATTGAGGAAAAAGAAGTCAATCCTTGGAACATCCTAGCGATTACTTTTACCAATAAAGCTGCAAAAGAAATGAAAGAACGTGTCAATGCGATTCTCGCATCTGGAGGCGAAGATGTCTGGGTATCGACTTTTCACTCAATGTGTGTGCGTATTTTAAGAAGAGATGTTGATTTTATCGGGTATAACCGGAACTTTACGATCATCGACTCTTCTGAACAGCTGACCTTGATGAAACGGATACTGAAGGAACTGAACATTGACCCGAAAAAATATGATCCTCGCAGCATATTAGGAACAATCTCCCAAGCAAAAAATAGCTTGCAGACCCCTCAGGATTTTGCAAAAATGCAAGGTAGTTATTACGAAGAGATTGCGGCAAAATGTTATGCTGCTTACCAAAAAGAGCTTCAATACAATCAATGTATGGACTTTGACGACCTGATCATGAATACGATCCGGTTATTTGAAGAACATCCTGATTCACTCACATATTATCAAAACAAATTCCATTATATTCATGTAGATGAGTATCAAGATACAAACCACGCACAGTATACGTTGGTCAATTTATTGGCAGGTAGATTTAGAAATCTATGCGTAGTGGGAGATGCAGATCAAAGTATCTACGGCTGGCGCGGTGCAGATATGCAGAACATCTTGGATTTTGAAAAAGATTATCCAGATGCTGCAGTGATTTTGCTGGAACAAAACTATCGCTCCACAAAAAACATTCTTAGCGCGGCAAACCAAGTCATTGAAAACAATAGCAATCGAAAACCAAAAAACTTGTGGACAGAAAACAAAGAAGGAAACAAGATCACTTATTATCGTGCAGATAATGAACGAGACGAAACCCGTTTTATCGTAGACCGAATGCAAGAAGAGATTCGAAGCAATCATCGGAATTACGGCGACTTTGCCATTTTGTACCGGACGAACGCACAATCTCGTGTAATGGAAGAAACCCTGTTGAAAGCAAATATTCCTTATAAAATGGTTGGAGGGCACAAATTCTACGATCGTAAAGAAATCAAAGATATTTTAGCGTATTTAAATGTGCTGGCAAATCCTCAAGACTCAATCAGTTTTGAGCGTATCGTTAATTCGCCCAAACGAGGCATCGGACCAGGATCTATCGAAAAACTACGCAGTTTTGCTTCTCTCCATGAATGGCCACTGCTTGAAGCAGCCCAAAATGTGGAACTGGCAAATATCGGTGGAAAAGCAGGCCAGCAATTAGGTTCATTTGGAGAGATGATCCAAGAAGTCACGCAGATGATCCCATACTTGACAGTGACAGAATTGACGAAAGAGGTTTTGGATCGTAGCGGATACCTGGAAGATTTAAAAATCCAAAATACATTAGAAGCACAAGCGCGCATCGAAAACTTGGAGGAATTTTTAACGGTCACACAAGAATTCGATAAGCAATTCGAACAGCAAAACGAAGAAGATGCTGATGCACCAGAAGAAAAACTAACGGTCTTCTTGAATGATCTGGCACTTGTTTCTGACATTGACAATTTAGAAGAAGACGCTTCGCAAGTGACATTGATGACGTTGCATGCAGCCAAAGGATTAGAATTCCCAGTTGTATTCCTGATTGGTCTAGAAGAAGGTGTTTTTCCTTTATCTCGAGCATTGATGGAAGAAAGCGAACTGGAAGAAGAACGTCGCCTCGCTTATGTGGGAATCACGCGAGCAGAAGAAGCGTTGTATTTAACCAATGCTTTCTCCAGAACATTATATGGACGGACGCAATATAACCGCCCTTCTCGTTTTGTAGAAGAAATCGATCAAGAATTGCTAGAGATCGAGGGCATGCGTCCTACGCCTAAAAAAACACCTGTATTCGCTAAAAAAACAGCAGCATATAGCTATAAACAGCCAGAGACAGCGGTTGTTTCCTCTAAAAGTGCCACTGGAGGGGAAAAGAACAGCTGGAAACCTGGAGATAAAGTCAAACACAAAAAATGGGGACTAGGAACAGTCGTCCGAGTAAGTGGGACGTCGAAGGATCTAGAACTAGATGTGGCTTTCCCAAGTCAAGGAGTAAAACGTCTTTTGGCTGCCTTTGCGCCAATTGAAAAAGCTTAGTAGTGGAGGGTAAATGATGGAACATGAAATGACGATTGACGAAGCTGCTAAACGAGCAGAAGAACTTCGTACAAGATTGAACCAATGGTCTCGCGAATACTACGTAGAAGATAAACCAACAGTGGAAGATTATGTTTATGATAAAGAATACGCAGAATTAGTAGCAATCGAAGAACAATATCCTGATTTGATCACGTCTGATTCTCCCACTCAACGAGTAGGCGGAAAAGTATTAGAAGGTTTTGAAAAAGTCACTCATGATATTCCGCTTTACAGTTTGAACGACGTTTTCAGCAAAGAAGAGCTGATAGCTTTTGATCAACGTGTACAAAAAGCAGTGGGACGTGTAGTCGACTATTGCTGCGAACTAAAAATAGATGGTCTTTCTGTCTCTTTGCGTTATGAAGATGGAAATTTCGTTAGAGGAGCGACTCGTGGGGATGGGACTGTAGGAGAAAACATCACTGAAAACCTAAAGACTGTCCGATCGGTCCCAATCAAATTAAAAGAACCGATGAACATCGAAGTAAGAGGCGAATGTTTCATGCCAAAACGTTCATTTGTTCAATTGAATCAAGACAGAGAAGCAGAGGGAAAAGATATCTTCGCGAATCCTCGGAATGCCGCAGCCGGTTCCTTGCGTCAGTTAGATTCTAAAATTACAGCGAAAAGAAATCTGGATACTTTTTTATACACAGTAGCTGATTTCGGTCCTATGGAAGCAAAAACACAGTATGATGCACTAGAAGAGCTAGAAAAAATAGGATTCCACACGAATCGGGAAAAACGTCTATGTCATTCGATTGATGAAGTATGGGCATACATTGAGGAATATCATGATAAACGTGTAGATTTGCCCTATGAGATTGATGGAATCGTCATCAAAGTGAATGAGTTCTCGCTGCAAGATCAACTTGGCTTTACTGTCAAAGCACCACGATGGGCAACAGCTTATAAGTTTCCACCAGAAGAAGTTGAAACACTGATCGAAAACATCGAATGGACAGTCGGACGAACGGGGGTAGTGACGCCAACGGCTATCATGACGCCAGTCCGAGTAGCAGGAACGACAGTAAGCCGTGCCAGTCTGCATAATGGGGATTATATCAAGTTGAAGGATATCCGCTTGAAAGATACAGTTCTGATTTATAAAGCGGGAGATATCATTCCAGAAGTTTCGCAAGTCGTGTTGGATAAACGACCTAAAGACAGCGAAGAATACCAATTACCTACACATTGCCCAGTTTGTGGAAGTGAACTTGTCCATTTGGATGAAGAAGTAGCGTTACGGTGCATCAATCCTAAATGCCCTGCTCAAATGAAAGAAGGCTTGAACCACTTTGTCTCAAGAAATGCGATGAATATCGACGGGTTGGGCCCACGTGTGCTTGAACAGATGTATGACAAAAAACTAGTCGCAGATGTTGCTGATCTTTATAAATTGACAGAAGAAGAGTTATTGACGTTGGACAAAATAAAAGAAAAATCAGCAAATAATATTTTGACAGCAATTGACAACAGCAAAGATAATTCGGTCGAGCGGTTGATTTTCGGGTTAGGAATCCGACATGTCGGAGCGAAAGCAGCGAAAATTTTAGCAGAACATTTTGGTGATCTAGAGACATTGAGTAGAAGCGACTATGAGTCGATCATTGCGCTTGATACGATCGGTGACATCATTGCCGACAGTGTAGTCACTTATTTTAGTAACGAAGAAGTCCATGAATTGATGAATGAATTAAAACAAGCAGGCGTCAATTTCGAATACAAAGGGCTTCGAAGTACCCAATTGCAAGAAGTCGAGTCGCCTTTTAAAGAAAAGACAGTAGTCCTTACTGGTAAACTAACACGATTGACTCGTGAAGAAGCAAAAGAGACGATCGAAAATCTTGGAGGGAAAGTGACTGGTAGCGTATCGAAAAAAACAGATATCGTGGTAGCAGGAGAAGATGCTGGCAGCAAGCTAACCAAAGCACAAGAATTAGGAATCGAAGTTTGGACAGAAGATCAAATGGCAGAAGCATTGGCTAAAAGCCACTCAGCAAAAGAATAAATATTGAGTTTTTTCAGACAAATTTCAATAAATAATTTCAGACAGGGCACTCTTATGTTAAAATAGAGAGCAAAGTTTTTAACTCGTTTAGAAAGAAGGGGTAGTATGGCGATTAGTGAAGAACAAGTGAAACACGTTGCCAAATTAGCAAAACTTGCGTTCGCAGATGAAGAACTTGCAAGTTTTACCGACCAATTAGGTAAAATCATCGATATGGTGGAAATGCTGGAAGAAGTAGATACGGAAGGTGTTCCATTTACGTCGAATGTTGTCGAAACAGTAAACGTGATGCGACAAGATCGGGCGCAAGCTGGATGGAACCGTGATGAATTATTGAAAAATGTGCCGGAAACAGAAGACGGCTTTATCAAAGTACCCGCAATCATCGATAATGGGGAGGCTGGCGCATAATGACAAAATTACACAATCGTTCTCTAGAAGAACTGCATCATATGCTTGTATCGAAAGAAATCACTGTACAAGATTTGACAAAAGCAACATTTGAACGAATCAAAGAAACAGAGCCTGAGATCGAAGCATTCATCACATTGAATGAAGAAAAAGCATTGGAACAGGCAAAAGCTTTAGATGAAAAAGGGATTGATGAAAGCAACATCCTTGCTGGAATTCCGATTGGGATCAAGGATAATATCGTAACAAAAGATATCTTGACAACCGCTGCATCTAAGATTCTTTACAATTTTGAACCAATTTATGATGCAACGGTCATGGATAAAATCTATCAAGCAGATATGATCCCTGTTGGTAAACTAAACATGGATGAATTTGCTATGGGCGGAAGTACAGAAACTTCTTATTTCAAGAAAACAAAAAATGCTTGGGACCAAACAAAAGTACCTGGTGGCTCTTCCGGTGGTTCTGCAGCAGCAGTAGCAGCTGGACAAATCCCAGTTTCCTTAGGTAGTGATACGGGGGGAAGTATCCGCCAACCAGCAGCTTTCAACGGCATTGTAGGAATGAAACCTACTTATGGCCGTGTCTCACGTTTTGGCTTGATTGCCTTTGCTTCATCTCTTGACCAAATCGGACCAATGACCCGTACGGTGAAAGATAACGCATTAGCATTGACAGCTATCAGTGGTTATGACGAAAAAGACGGTACTTCTTCAGGCGTTTCAGTTCCTGACTTTGCAGAGGGACTGACCGGTGACATCAAAGGAATGAAGATTGCTTTACCTAAAGAATACTTAGGCGAAGGTGTGGCCCCTGGCGTAAAAGAAGCTGTATTGAAAGCAGCAGAAACATTCCGTTCATTAGGTGCTGTTGTGGAAGAAGTCAGCTTACCTCATTCAAAATACGGTGTGGCTGTTTATTATATCATTGCCTCATCAGAAGCAAGTTCCAACTTGCAACGTTTCGATGGTATTCGCTATGGTTATCGCTCTGAAAACGTGAAATCATTGGATGATGTATATGTCAACTCACGTTCAGAAGGATTCGGTGAAGAAGTAAAACGCCGTATCATGTTAGGTACATTCTCATTAAGTGCGGGTTATTATGACGCTTACTTCAAAAAAGCAGGACAAGTCCGTACATTGATCAAACGAGATTTTGAAAAAGTCTTTGCAGATTATGACTTGATCATCGGACCATCTTCACCAACAGTGGCATTCGGAATCGGTGAGAACATCAACGATCCAATCACGATGTACATGAGTGACATCTTAACGATCCCTGTCAACTTGGCTGGACTTCCAGGTATGTCTGTACCGGCAGGATTGTCAGAAGGATTACCAGTTGGATTGCAGATCATCGGTAATTATTTTGATGAAAAAACGATGTATCAAGCGGCATATGCGTTTGAACAATCAACAGAATTCCACACACAACAACCAGCTATTTTAGGAGGGAAAGACGAATGAATTTTGAAACAGTCATTGGACTAGAAGTCCACGTCGAGTTGAAAACCAACTCAAAAATTTTCTCTCCAGCGCCAGCTCATTTTGGTGCAGAACCAAACAGCAATACAAACGTGATCGACTGGGGTTATCCAGGCGTGCTGCCAGTAATGAACAAAGCTGCGCTGGAATTCGGGATGAAAGCAGCTTTGGCATTAAACTGCGAAATCTCTAAAGATACTCATTTTGACCGGAAAAATTACTTTTACCCAGATAATCCGAAAGCCTATCAAATTTCCCAATTTGATCAACCAATCGGTCATGACGGATGGATCGAAATCGAAGTAGAAGGCAAGAAGAAAAAAATCCGGATCGAACGGGTCCATTTAGAAGAAGATGCTGGGAAAAACATGCATGGTATCGGCGGTTATTCTTACGTTGATTTGAACCGACAAGGCACGCCTTTGATCGAAATTGTTTCTGAAGCTGATATGCGTTCACCAGAAGAAGCATACGCTTATCTAGAAGCATTACGTTCAATCATCCAATTTACAGAAGTCAGCGATGTGAAAATGGAAGAAGGGTCTATGCGTTGTGATGCGAATATTTCTCTACGCCCTTATGGACAAGAAGAATTCGGTACGAAAGCAGAATTGAAAAACTTGAACTCTTTATCTTTCGTGAAAAAAGGTTTAGCTTTTGAAGAAAAACGTCAAGCAAAAGTTCTTCTTTCAGGAGGAGAAATCCAACAAGAAACACGCCGTTTTGACGAAACAACGAATAAAACAGTTTTGATGCGTGTGAAAGAGGGTTCTAGTGATTATCGTTATTTCCCAGAGCCTGATATTCCGAAATTCGTAATCGATGACGAATGGATTCAAAAAGTAAAAGCTAGTTTACCTGAGATGCCAGCTTCTCGTCGCGAACGTTATATCCGTGAATTTGGTCTTCCGGAGTATGACGCAATGGTATTGACACTTACAAAAGAAATGTCTGATTTCTTTGAAGCTGTTTTGGAAAATGGTGCAGATGCCAAGCAAGCATCTAACTGGTTGATGGGTGAAGTTTCTGCTTACTTGAACAGTGAGAAACTGGAATTAGCTGAGACAAAATTGACACCTGAGAACTTAGCAGGAATGATTCGTTTGATCGCTGATGGAACGATCAGCTCAAAAATCGCCAAAAAAGTTTTCCGTGAATTAATCACAAATGGCGGAGAAGCGCAAGAAGTTGTTGAGAAAAATGGTTGGGTACAATTATCTGATCCTAGCAAACTTCTTCCAATCATTAATGAAATCTTGGATAACAATCAACAATCTGTCGATGATTTCAAAAATGGAAAAGATCGTGCGGTTGGCTTCCTAGTCGGTCAAATCATGAAAGCAACTAAAGGGCAAGCAAATCCTGGTGTCGTGAACAAGCTGCTTAAAGATGAATTAGCGAAACGCTAGAGGCTGAAAATGAAAAAAGCACGCGTAATTTATAACCCTACCTCGGGAAAAGAATTATTGAAAAAAAATTTGGCGGATATCCTACAGGCATTAGAAGAAGCAGGATTTGAAGCCAGCGCCTATGCCACTACACCAGAACCTGATTCAGCCAAGAATGAAGCACGCAGAGTTGCAGAACTAGGTTTTGATCTAGTAGTGGCAGCTGGGGGCGACGGAACGATCAACGAAGTGGTCAATGGGATCGCTCCGCTTGAACACCGTCCTAAAATGGCCATTATCCCAGCCGGTACGACGAACGACTATGCTCGAGCATTAAAAATTCCTAGAGATAATATTAAAGCAGCAGCAGAAGTAATAAAAAAACACCAAACCGTAAAAATGGACATCGGTCTTTCTGATAGCAGTTACTTCATCAATATCGCTGCAGGCGGCTATTTGACAGAATTGACTTATGAAGTTCCATCAGAACTAAAGAGTATTTTTGGTTATCTTGCCTACCTTGCAAAAGGAGCAGAGATGCTGCCTCGAGTAAAGCCCATCAAAATGCGCTTGAAGTATGATGAAGGGGAATATATCGGAAATGCTTCGATGTTTTTCCTAGGGCTGACGAACTCTGTTGGAGGATTCGAACAGATTGCGCCAGATGCCAAATTGGATGATGGCAAGTTTTCTTTGATCATCGTGAAGACAGCAAATATCTTTGAGATTTTGCATATTGCGGCGCTCATGCTGAATGGCGGTCGACATGTCGATGATCCAAGAGTAATCTATACCAAAACAAGCAGTTTGTTCGTCGAAACAGAAGATGATATCAATCGACCAGTAATGATCAACTTAGATGGTGAATATGGCGGGGAAGCACCGATGCATTTCCAAAATCTTCATCAACACATTGAGTTCTTTGCCAATACCGATCAGATTCCTGATGAAGCAATCACAGGCACAGATGAAGAAGAATTAGAGGTTGTTAGCAAAGAATTTGTAAAAGAAGTCGAACGTTTAACGGATGAAGATATCGACGGTGACGGAAAAATAGCAGACGAAACACCTAATCAAAAGAATTAATCAAAAGCCGGTGCTGAACGTAGTAAGGTCAGTGCCGGTTTTAGTTGTGTAATTAACTGATTTATAGTAGAGTTCAGTAGGATTGAAAAATAGGCTTAAAGGAGCAAAATATGACAGAACAGCAATTAGTAAAGAAAAACGAACGATATACAGTCGAAATCGTCGACTTGAGTTATGAAGGAATGGGGGTAGCAAAAATCGATGGTTATCCATTATTTATCGAAAATGCACTCCCTGGAGAAGAAGTAGAAATACTAGTAGTGAAAGCAGGCAACAAGTTTGGATATGGGAAAGTCGAAACATTTATTACACAATCTCCTGATCGTCAGCCTGTAGAAAACAATGCATTACTTCGCACAGGTATCGCACCTTTAGCACATTTGAAGTATGAACAACAGCTTGTTTTCAAACAAAAACAAGTAGAGCATGTAATGGCGAAGATTGCTAAGATGCCAGAAGTTCCTGTACTTCCAACGGTCGGAATGGAAGAACCATTCGGCTACCGTAATAAAGCACAGATCCCTGTTCGCCGTATCGATGGACAGTTAGCCACCGGTTTTTACAAAAAGAATAGCCATGATCTAGTCCCTATCGAAGATTTTTATATCCAAGATCCTGTCATCGATCAAGCAATCAAAGTAGTCAGAGATATCTTGCAACGGTTCCAAGTACGAGGATATAATGAAGAAAAAAATGAAGGACAGCTTCGTCACATCATTATCCGTCGTGGTCATTATTCCCATGAAATGATGGTCGTTTTAGTTACTCGTAAAGAAAAATTCTTTAAATCCAAGGAAATTGCTGAAGCCATTCATGAAGAATTGCCAGAAGTGGTTTCGGTCATCCAAAATATCAATGAAGAAAAAACAAATGTGATTTTAGGAGACAAAGAAAAAGTTTTATATGGCAGAGATTATATCGAAGATCAGCTATTAGGAAAAACCTATCGAATCTCAGCAAAGTCATTTTATCAAGTAAATACTCAACAAGCAGAGTATCTGTACCAAACAGCCATCGAGTTTGCCGAGTTAGATAAAAAAGACATTGTGATCGACGCTTATTCAGGAATAGGTACGATTGGCTTGTCTTTAGCAGACAGAGTGGATAAGGTGTATGGGATGGAAGTTATTCCAGAAGCAATTGAAGATGCACAGTTCAATGCTTTAAATAATAAAATCGAAAATGTTCATTATGAAGTCGGAAAAGCAGAAAAAGTCATGAAAAAATGGCAAGAAAAAGGGATCAAACCATCTGTGATCGTAGTTGACCCTCCACGAAAAGGATTAGATCATCATTTTATTGAATCAGCAATCGAAATGTCACCAGAACGAATCGTCTATATCTCATGCAATCCGGCAACTTTTGCAAGAGATGCTAAGTTATTTGCAGAAGCAGGTTATGCCGTGAAGAAAGTTCAGCCTGTAGATCTTTTCCCACAAACCCATCATATCGAATTAGTCGCTTCATTCGTTAAAGGAGAATAAAAATGGACCAAAAAGAAAAAATGAAAGAATTGATCAAAAAGAAACAAGGTGGAGGCCGATCCAAACAAATGGAAACACCTAAAAATGATCGTAAAAACATGAGAAAAGGCCCTAAGATCTTTAATAAGTAATATGGTTAAAAAAGGATGGGGAACGATGATTTTGATGATCGTTCCTCATCCTTTCGCTATTTAAATCCTCATACACTTCGTTTCATGTTCTTGACAATGATATAACCTAAAAAAGATAAAGAAAGAGTGAATAAAATGCCGCTATACTCCGCATTTTTTGGTAATTCAATCGGCTGTTCGTGAAAAAGTCGTTGAAAATGAGGGTTTAAAAAAGTCATGATGACAAAAGAAACAAGAAACGTAGCTGCATTTAGAAAAGCTAAGTTAAAAACTCATGAAATCCATCAGAATTGCTCCTGCTGACTGGAAAGCTACATACGAGGCCATTCCAAAATATTTAGCTGATTGTATTCAGATATTTTAACATTTTTTGTGTTCAACCGGTAATGAGACAAAGAGGCTGGGACAGAAGCGTTTAACTCCAAGAAATAAGAAGGAATTCACGAAAATTGCTTTTCAAATTTTTGTTAATTTCAGCTTATTTCCGAAGGAGTTGCTTCTGCTTCCGCCGTTTATACGTGTTTAGAGCGTGAGACAAAAGTGTTCTTTACTTTTGTCCCACGCTCTTTTGGCTATGCTACCTGAAATTGACTATTATAAAGGCTAGCATAAAGCGTTGGTGCTTGGAGTAATTCAGAATGCGTTCCTTTTTCGACGATATCGCCGTTTTTCATTACAAGGATCATATCTGCATTTTCAATCGTTGACAAACGGTGGGCAATGACAAAACTTGTCCTGTCTTTTGTCACAGCCTCCATTGCTTGTTGGATCAATGCTTCTGTTCGTGTATCTACACTAGAAGTTGCTTCATCTAAAATAACGACAGGGGGATTTGCCAGAATGACCCGTGCAATTGTTAATAATTGTTGCTGTCCTTGAGATAACGTACCATTTTCGCTAGAGATGATTGTATCATATCCCTCTGGCAGTGTTCGAATAAAGTGATCACATTGCGCGATTTCAGCCGCTTCGATAATTTGTTCTCTCGTGGCATCCATTTTCCCATAGGCAATATTATCGGCCACTGTTCCTTCAAACAGCCAGGTATTTTGTAAGACCATCCCAAAAGAACGGCGTAGTTCTCCACGCGAAAGCTTAGTAATATCGCGGCCGTCAAATTCGATCTTTCCTTTATTCAGTTCATAAAAACGCATCAGCAGATTAACTAAAGTCGTTTTTCCTGCACCAGTTGGTCCAACGATCGCCACAGTTTGTTTTGGTTTTACTGAAAAATCAACTTGATTCATCAATATTTTATCCGATGTGTAACCAAATTGTACATTTTTGAAAGCTATTTTTCCTTTCGGTTCTTCCAAAAGTTTTGCTTCTGGTAAGTCCGGAATTTCATCTGTTTCATCTAATATCTCAAAGATCCTTTCGATTGCAGCCATTGCGGATTGGATCGAGTTGATCACATAAGAAGCAGTGGAAATTGGTTCAGAGATCTGATTGATGTACTGAAGGTAAGCTTGTAAGAAGCCAATCGTCACACCGCCAGAAAGAACGAGTATAGCACCGAATACCGCACTTATGATGAAGGCGAGTTGATTGATGAAACGGATTGCCGGATAGATGGCAAAGTTCATAAATTGAGCACGTTTAAAAGCATTGTATTGTTTTTTGTTTACTTCATGTATGGAAGCTTCTGCATGAGCTTGCTGATTGAATGTTTTGACCACTAGATTACCAGCTAAGATTTCTTCCATCCGATTATTCAAGACACCTAGTTCATATTGGTTTTGTTCAGAAATCTGTTTGTTTTTATTCGCAATTTTAGTTGTAACAATTGAACTTCCAACGATCAGCAATAAGACGAGCAAAGTGAGCTTGCTTTCGATATAAAACAGCATTAGACCAGCAGCAGCTATTGTTACGACAGAAGTGAAAAATTGATTGATACCTGTCAATAACACTTGAGAAAGCTGATTGAGTCCGGTAGTCGTCCGACTGATGATGTCGCCGACTTGATGATTATCAAAAAACGACATCGGTAACGTTTTGAATTTTTTTGTGATTTCTTTTCGCACCCTCAATGTGATCTTTTCGCTTAATGCTGCCATTGTACGTTCTTGGATAAATGAAGCAACACTGCTTAGGACTGAACAGCCGATCAGCAATAAGACAGGGAACAACAATGCTTGTTTGATATCACTGAAAGAAAGCTGTCCAATACCTGTTTTTCTTATTTGCGACAATAAATCATCAATCCCAATTCCCATGATCAAGGGCATGGCTACAACTAATAGGTTGCCCAATAAACTGCATAGAAACAATCCGTAAAAATATTTATGTTCAGGTTTGATCATTTTCCAAAAACGTATCAAAGCGCCTGTGTTTAACGTTTTTTTCTTTTCCATCGAATCCCTTCTTTCTATATTCCTTGTGATTTGGCAAATTCCTGATATGTTTGACAATTAGACAATAGTTCTTCATGAGTACCTTGTCCTACGATTTTTCCTTCATCTAAAACAATGATGTTATCTGCTTGTTGGATCGTACTGAGCCGTTGAGCAACAATCACGAGAGTTTTCTCCGACATGTGTTTATGGAGTGCTGCCCTTAATGCTGCGTCTGTTTTATAGTCTAAAGCGGAAAAACTATCATCGAATACATAGATTTCTGCTGGTTTGATCAATGCTCGAGCAATGCATATCCGCTGTTTCTGTCCGCCAGAATAATTAGAACCACCTTGAGCAACAAAGCTATCTAATCCATCAGGAAGAGTGTCCACTAGTTCTTCTAATTGGGCGATCTTGATCGCTTTAGCCAATTCTTCTGGTAAGGCATGTTCATTTCCCATCTGCAAGTTGCTTAAGATCGTACCGCTGAATAAGAAGGCTTTTTGAGGGACATAACTGATGTGTGAGCGGATCTGTTCCTGCGTCATTTGAGTAAGAGGAATACCACCAAGGGTCACTTTTCCTACCGTAGGATCACTTAGTCTCAAGAGAAGTTTTGCTAAACTGCTTTTTCCAGATCCGGTCCCGCCAACGATCGCCGTTGTTTTTCCTTTAGGTATTGTAAAATCAATATCTTCTAGAACTGGATCAGAAGTTTCAGTATATTTGAATGTGACATGTTCAAAAGCAGCTGCATTTGTCTGATCAAAGGATGGTTTAGCAGCTGTTTGGATCGTCTCTTCTTTAATTTCGATCTCTGCTTCGAGTATTTCTTCTATCCGTCGTAAAGAGGCGAATGATTTAGGGATAATGACCAGTACCATGGCTGCAATCATCAAATAAGCAAGTGTCAGCATAGAGTATTCCACTACCGCGGTCACGACGCCGATCTGTAACGTCCCGTCTGCCACAAGATTTCCGCCAAACCACAAAATAGAAGCATAAACGATTCCCATGAGTAAAAAAGCAATTGGAGTGACCCAAGCAAAGATTCGGTTCACTTTGATCATTTGACTAGCATAATCTGCAAAGGTCTGATTCGTTCGCTTTTCTTCATATGACTGATTATCAAAGGCACGGATCATATTGATTCCCGTAAAGAATTCTCTCAATGTGATGGTGATCCGATCCATTTTTGGTTGGATACTTAAAGATAAAGGCGTTCCTCGTTTCATCAGTCGGTAAACAATCCATACGTAAAAAACAACAGAGAATAATGTAACCCATGTAAGCAATAGAGAATAACGAAACATCATGAGGATGGTGAAAAAGCAAATAACTGGTGCTGGTAAAATCATTTGGCAAAATAAAACAATCATTTGCTGGACATTATCGACATCATTCGTCATTCTTGTCAAAAGAGATCCAGAACTGAAACGGCTGATATCCTTCATTGACAGTTGTTGGAATTTACGGAAATATTTCTCCCGTGTCTGGAATCCAAACCGAGCGGATGCCAATGCTGAAAAGTAACTAGAGGCAACTGCAGCGATCGTTCCTAGAAATGCTACAAGTAGCATTTCAACGCCGATTTTCTTGATAACAGAGGCTTCGCCACTTACTATACCTGTGTCGATCAGTTTGGCTACTAATTTTGGTACACCTAATGTACCGGCGATTTGTAAACAGATCATCACAAAGGTAAGGAGAGCGAGTCCTTTGTTTTGCTGTAAGAATTTTTTTAAGATAGTCATATTATTCCTCCTTTTTCCTGATACTTTTCGATTCTATACCTTCAAGTAGCTTGAAGGTCAATAGAAAAAAGAATAAACTGGAAAAGAGGTGAGAAAAAATGAAAAAAATGTACACGATCGGCCAAGTATCGGAACTGTTCGATTTGCCAAAATCAACGATTCGCTATTGGGATGAACAGGGTCTGATTCGGTCAAGTAGACAGGAAGAGAATGATTATCGCTTGTTTGATATCGACGATATTTTTATGCTTTATGATATCGTTTTTTATAGAAAATTAGATATACCGATCAAGCAGATGAAGAATTTATATGGTAAAACATTGACGGAGTTATATGAGACACTTGATGAAACAGAAAAAAGAATCCATAAAGAGCTATTGATAATGAAACAAAAACAGAAAGAGATAAGGGCGCGGAAAAAACAGTTGAAATTGATGATCGATACAAACGAGGAAGAATTTCCTATAGAAGAGATCCCTTTTGACTGTATGATCTCAACGGAATTTGAGGATATTGTGGAAATAAAACAATTTCTACCGAACTATTCGAGTTTTGGAATGATGAGTATGCCAGCTTCCAGTTCGCAAACGATGTACGGCTTTTTTATCGATCCCAGTGAGATACATTTATTTTCCCAAGATGTGATTTGGAAGAAAAAAGATACGACTACTTATCGCCGGTTTTTGTTGAAATCTGAGATGAACCATGCGGAACGTAATAATATCTTAGAAGTCAGAGAAACAATGCATGAAAAAGGGTGGAAAACAGGAGAAGTGATCGGACAATATCTATTGACGAATACGGACGAAAACAATATCAGAATTGAATATTATCATGCATGGATGGAAATGAAAAAATAGGAAAGAAGTGTTTAGGATAAGTGTGATTGAATGGATGGAAATGAAATAAGAGAGAGAAACTGCTCGATTTTTTATTAAAAAAAGATTGACAAAATGAAACGAAAGTGGGATATTAATTAGCAAATAATGAAGCGTTGAAGAGAAGAGTAGCTGATAGGAAATAAGTACAGAGACCTTGGTAGGTGAGAGCAAGGATTGTTTGATCAGTGAAGATGAGCTCTGAGTTTTTTTGATTGTTCACGCAATCTAAACGGTAAAGCGACCGATAACTCGCCGGGTATACAATCTGTACCGATGAGGCATTATTTGTGAGAATAATGCAAATAAGGGTGGTAACACGAAGTATTCGTCCCTTTTGTCGTTCAACGGCAAAAGAGGCGGGTACTTTTTCTTTTTTTGAAAAGCTTCTTACGCTTTGTTAAAACATGATTATTGGAGGAGATTTTTAATGACAACTCGAACAACATCACCATTTCGCTATGACATCGTCGGGAGCTTTTTACGTCCTGAAAAGCTGAAAGAGGCAAGGACTCGTTTTGCTGATGGGAAAATCACACAAGAAGAACTTCGAAAAGTTGAAGATGAAACGATCATCGAATTGATAAAAAAACAAGAAGGAGCTGGTTTGAAAGCTGTTACTGATGGAGAGTTCCGTCGCAGCTGGTGGCACTTGGACTTCTTTTATGGGTTGAATGGCGTGGAATTTTATGTGCCTGAACATGGCTATTTCTTTCATGGAGAAGAGACACGTCCTGGTACAGTGATTGTGACGGGGAAAATTTCTGGTACGAACCATCCTTTCGTCGAACATTTTAAATTCACTCAGGCTCATACAAGTCAAGGCATCGAAGTGAAACAGACAATTCCTGCTCCAGCTCAAATTTTAGTGGAACTACTTCGTCCGGATATATTACCCCATGTTCGAAAAGTTTATGAAGACAATCAAACATTAATTAAAGATATCATTGCAGCTTATCGTCAAGTGATCGACGACTTATATGAAGCAGGTGCGCGGACGATCCAGCTAGATGATTGTACATGGGGAGTATTAGTTGCACCACTTCCTAAAGGGTTTGCGGTGGATGAGGGAGAAGATGAAAAAGAAGTTCGTCGGGAGCTAGCAAATCTTTATTTAACGATCAATAATGCAGTCTTAGCTGACCAGCCAGATGATTTAATGCTCAATACACATGTCTGTCGCGGGAATTATCATTCTACTTGGGCAGCATCGGGGGGCTATGACGACGTAGCAGATCCATTATTTAGTCAAGAGAATGTCCGTGCCTATTATTTAGAATACGATAGTGAACGTGCTGGGAGTTTTGCACCTTTAGCGAAAGTTTCCGAAGATAAATTAGTTGTATTAGGCTTGATCACAACGA
Source organism: Enterococcus sp. 3G1_DIV0629 (assembly GCF_002141285.1). Taxonomy (NCBI): domain Bacteria; kingdom Bacillati; phylum Bacillota; class Bacilli; order Lactobacillales; family Enterococcaceae; genus Enterococcus; species Enterococcus sp. 3G1_DIV0629. The sequence continues at coordinate 836,002 of NZ_NGLI01000001.1, forward strand.
AAAGTGGTGAACTGGAAGAGCGCCAGCAAGTGATTGACCGGATCTACGAAGCGACACGATATCTGCCTTTGGATCGTTTGTGCTTAAGTCCTCAATGCGGATTTGCTTCAACAGAAGAAGGAAATATTTTGTCTGAAGAAGAACAATGGGAAAAGATTGCTTTTGTCAAAAGCATTGCAGAAGAAGTTTGGGGGAACAATTAAATCATGCAGGAGAGCTTGCTAGGAAAGAACACTATGGTATAATCAGAATGCTTAATATTAATTACTGAGGGAGACTTATGAAAAAGAAAATTCTTAAATTTATCGGATGGTTCTTCGGGATCATTCTCGGGATCGTGTTTGCAATCTTTCTTGCCTTCCAGCTTTCCCCCAGACCTGGAGCATTCTTGATCAACCATATGTTTTCAAATACTGTTCAAATCACCGATCAGAAAACGTTCAATCAAGCAGAAAAAAACGTGGCGAAAAAAACAGATTTGACGTATGAGTCCAACTATAAAGAGAATACGTATGATATCTACTATCCAAAAAACAGCAAGGGACCTGTGCCTGTTCTGTTTTGGGTACATGGTGGAGGGTTCGTCGGCGGAGATAAATCAGGTGTCAAGGAATTTGCGACAAAATTAGTATCAGACGCCAACATCGCAGTGGTTGCGATGAATTATGAATTAGCGCCTGATTCAGAATACCCTAATCAAGTTCTTCAAGTGAATGAGCTGGTCAAAGATTTATTAGCTGAAGAAAAAGACGACAAACTGCTAGACATGGAACAACTATTTTTTGGCGGAGATAGTGCAGGTGCACAAATCGCTTTGCAATATGCAGCTCTACAAACAAACGAAGCATATGCCAAACAAATGAAAATCAAACAGGTACTTCCAAAAGATAGTTTGAAAGGAACCATTTCTTATTGCGGACCCGTTGATTTGAAGCTAACAGCACAGCAACATTCGGATGATCGATTTATGAAGTTCTTCGTCAAAACTGTTGCATGGTCGTTGATTGGAACAAAAGATTGGAAAACGAGCGAGCAACTGAAAGAAGCTAGTGTGGCTGACCATGTTTCTAAGGAATTTCCGCCAACGTATATAACTGACGGAAATGCATACTCATTCCAGGAGCAAGGTCAAGCATTAGAAAATCGGTTGACAGAATTAAAGGTACCCGTGCAATCCTTGTTTTATACAGATACAAAAAAAGAGATTACCCATGAATACCAATTTGATTACACGCTAAAAGAATCGCAAAATTGTTACCAGCAGACATTGGATTTTGTGAATAAGTATAAGTAAGAGGTTGTGAAAAAGCCGTTTAGTTTTGAGTATGAAGAAACGAAGCGGCTTTTCACAACCTCTCTTTCAATACCTTTTTGTTCTTGGGATAAAACTTTCCCGAACAATCAATCGCGCAGGATAAGTCAAAATGATTGGTTCGTCCCGTATACCGTCAATTCGCTCTAATGCCATTCGAACAGCTGCTTGCCCAATTGATTTCGCATTGATTTGAACACTGGTCAAGCCAGGGGAGAGGTTTGCGATTGTCTCGATATTATCAAAGCTTGCTACAACAATCTCTTCTCCAATTTGGATATTTTTTTGTTTCAATGCCCGATAGACACCGATTGCCATTGGATCGCTCCCGACAAGAATGGCAGTAGGAAGAGGGGATTCATTTTCTAATAGATCAGTCGCAAGTACCTCACCTTGTTTTTCAGTCCAGCCACCTAGACGATAAGACATATATTTTTCTAAGTGATGATCGATCATAAAATGCTGATAGGCACGCATCCTCTTTTCGTTTATAGAAATCTGCTTCCCACCGAATTCATCCATATCGACTTTATATCCCCCGATATAGGCTATTCTTCTATGGCCATTTTCTAAGAACAATTCCAGTACGGTTTTAGTCATCCGTTCAAGATCTGCATACACCATATCGACCTCTTGCTGGATGTCAGGGTTATCCACGACGACTATTTGCATGTTTTGTTTTAACAAGGCGGTAATCGATTCTTTCGTAACAGTCCCAACAACGATCACCGCACCTAACTGATCTAGATCTTCCCATTGTTTAGGATTATCAGATAGATTATAGATTCGATTCATCCCTAAATGCAGACGTCGAGCCTCTTCTTCCATCCCTACTCGCAAATGTTTGTAATAGATATCCTGTTCTTCGCTAGCTTTGCCGATCGTAGAGATCACACCAATCGAAGGCATTCTCTTTTTGATATATTTACGAGTACTGATATCATAATCCAACGCAGCAGCTGCCTCTATTATCCGTTGCCGAGTAGCCTGAGCCACATGGATCGTCTGATCGTTATTCAACACGCGGGAAACTGTAGCAGGGGAGACATTTGCCTTTCGTGCGACATCTCTAATTCCAACCATTTTTACACACTCCTCAAAAAAATAAAAAATTTCTATTGACAAAATTGTTTAGTAAACAGTATACAGGAATTATAAAAAAAGTAAACGGTTTCCGTTTTGATGGGAGTGAAATGATGGATATTACGCATAGAAAAACAGAAAAAAATTTCATCTTATTTGATGAAAAGAGCCGAGTCTTCCATTTACGAAATACATTTCTTTCTTATCTGATAAAGATAGAAGAGAGCAATGTATTGGCGCATATTTATTTTGGCAAACCAGTCAAGCAGTACAAAGACAATAAAAATTATCCCCGAAGAGATCGTGGATTTTCAGGAAATGTTCCCTTAAATCCTGACCGGTCTCTGTCGAAAGATACACTACCGCAAGAATACTCTTCTCATGGCAGCATGGACTTTCGAACGCCCGCATCGATCATTCAGCGCAAGAATGGGTCAGACTTACTGGATCTGAGATATGACAGCCATTATATTACAGATGGGAAGCCAGAGATCGAAGGCTTGCCTCAAACTTATGTGCTAGACAAGTCAGAGGCACAAACGTTGGTGATTTCACTCAAGGATAGAGAAACAGCGATTTATTTCGATTTGTTCTATACCATATTTAGTGATAGAGCAGTGATTACACGATCTGTAAAGATAAGAAATGAAACCGGAGAAACAATCAAACTAGAAAAAGCAGCTAGTTTCCAGCTAGACTTTGCCCATACTAGGCGATTTGATGAAGTCATTGCTTTGCCAGGAGCACATGTCAATGAAAGACAGATTTCACGGCAATCTCTTTTATCTGGAACAAAAGTATTTGAAAGCCGTCGAGGAACGAGCAGTCACCATATGAATAACTTTATTGCTTTAGTTCATCATCATACGACAGAAAATACTGGAGAAGCGATCGGACTTCAATTTGTATATTCCGGCAACCATTCTTTCGAACTTGAAAAAGATCAGATCAATCAATTCAGAGTCGTCGGTGGGATCAACAGCCATCGTTTTTCGTGGGAATTGAATGCAAATCAGTCTTTTCAAACACCTGAAATGATCCTTTCTTACTCAAGTCAGGGATTGAACAAAATGAGTCAGATCCACCATGAGTTGCTACGTGAAAGAATCGCAAGAGGTCGTCATCAATTTGCTGAACGGCCGATTCTTGTCAATAACTGGGAAGCCACTTACTTTGACTTCAATAGTGAAAAAATCAAGGCGATCATTGATGAAGCAAAGGAGCTAGGCATCGAAATGTTCGTATTAGATGATGGCTGGTTTGGAAAAAGAGATGCGGACAATTCTTCATTAGGAGACTGGTTCGAGTATGAAGGCAAGTTGACAAATGGATTACGTGAAATAGCAGATTATTCTCATAGCAAAGGATTGAAATTTGGTTTATGGTTTGAACCAGAAATGATCTCCATTGATTCTGAACTGTATCGAACACATCCTGATTTTCTTATGCAGGAGCCAGGTAGAATGCCTTCTGCTTCCAGATCACAACATGTACTGGATTTTACAAGGTTAGATGTTCGGCAGACGATTGAGAAACAAATGAGAAAGATTTTAGACACGATTCCTCTTGACTACATCAAATGGGATATGAACCGTTCGCTTTCAGAGGTCTATTCGATTACCCTTGACCCACAGAGACAAGGAGAAGTAGCGCATCGTTATATGCTCGGGCTTTATGAACTACTCGAACATTTGACAGCTGATTATCCGGAAATCTTATGGGAAGGCTGTTCTGGTGGAGGTGGGCGGTTTGATGCTGGTTTTATTTATTATATGCCGCAGTCATGGACAAGTGATAACACGGATGCAGTGGAGCGTATGAAAATCCAATATGGAACAAGTCTTGCTTATCCGATTTCGTCCATCACGGCTCATGTATCAGCTGTACCAAATCATCAGACTGGCAGATCTACTTCGTTGAAAACAAGAGGAGAAACAGCTATGAGCGCTGTTTTTGGTTATGAACTGGATTTGACAAAGCTGTCTCCTAAAGAAAAAAAGCAAGTCAAAGACCAAATTATATTCTATCAAACGATTCGTCCGGTGATTCAGTACGGCCATTATTATCGTTTGGCGAGTCCTTTTGAAGAAAATATTGCCGCATGGATGTTTGTGTCTCCTAAACAAGATGAAGCTATTGTGTTTTTAGGGAGGATACTAGCTTCAGCGCAACCAGTGTTCCATGAAGTATATCTGATGGGGTTAGATGATGAGGCACTTTATCAGGAACAGACCTCGAAGCGGATATTTTCGGGGGCCGAATTGATGACAGTCGGACTGTACTTCCCTGATTTTCAAGGTGATTTCCAAACAGAGCTGCTTCATTTCAAAAAGTTATGAGAGAGAAGGAAAAAAGTATGAAAGCAAATATAAAATGGTTAGATGATCCACAAGTTTTTAGAGTGAACCAATCAAATGCACATAGCGATCATGTTTGCTATGCAACAAGGGAAGAAGTAGAAACCACATCCTCCCTTAAACAGTCTTTAAATGGAACATGGCGTTTTTATTATTCGCCAAATCCTTCGGTACGTCCAAAAACATTTTATAAAAAAGATTTTGATGCCTGTTCTTTTGATGAAATCACTGTTCCTAGTCATATTGAATTAGCAAATTATGACAAGATCCATTACATCAATACGATGTATCCGTGGGAGGGACATGTATTTCGCCGTCCCCCTTTCACGACAAGCTCTGAGAAAGAGGCGGAAGGGATATTTTCAACTGCTAAAGACAATCCAGTGGGTTCGTATTTGACGACTTTTCGATTAGAAGAAGGTCTAAAGGGAAAACAAATCTCGATTCATTTTGCTGGTGTAGAACAAGCAATGTTCCTTTGGTTGAATGGTCATTTTATCGGGTATGCCGAAGATTCGTTCACTCCGTCTGAATTTGATTTAACACCTTATTTGGAAGAAGAAAATATTCTAGCTGTGGAGGTTTACAAAAGAAGTACAGCTGCATTCTTGGAAGATCAGGACTTTTTCCGATTTTTTGGGATCTTTAGAGATGTCTTCTTAGTTGCTCGAGGACAAAACCATTTAGAAGATCTTTGGATCAAACCTCGCTTAGATGACAAATGTCAAAATGGCAAACTTGAAGTAGATTTGTCTTTTGAGCAAGTAGCCCAAAACAGTCAGCTGAATGTAGCGATACTAGATCCTGAGGGGAAGGAAATCTATCAACAGCAATATCCGTTAAAAGAGCAAATGACGATTCGGATAGATGGATTTGAAAACGTGGCACTGTGGGGGCATTTTCAGCCCAATTTATATAAGCTTGAATTGGAGACGATAGACGAAGAAAAAAGAGTAACAGAATATATTGACTATTCCTTCGGTTTTCGTAAAATCGAAATCAAAGATAAAATCATCTACTTCAATGGAAAACGGATGATCATCAACGGGGTAAATCGACATGAGTGGCATCCAAAAAAAGGACGCGCCATCACTATAGAAGATATGGAAAAAGATTTGGCTATCATAAAAAATGCAAAGATCAACGGCGTACGGACATCTCATTACCCCAACCAGATCACTTGGTATTATTTATGCGACCAAGCAGGCATCCATGTGATGGCGGAAACGAACCTCGAATCCCACGGCTCATGGCAAAAAATGGGTGCATTTGAGCCTTCTTACAACGTGCCAGGTGCAGTACCTCAGTGGCAAGCCGCTGTTCTTGATCGGGCAAAAACGAATTTCGAAACATTAAAAAACCATCCAAGCATTCTTTTTTGGTCTCTTGGAAATGAATCCTATGCGGAAGAAAACATTCGACAAATGAACGATTACTTCAAAAAAGTAGACCCGGATCGACTCGTCCATTATGAAGGGAATTTTCCAAATCCAGCATTCGAAGATTCGATTTCAGATGTAAAAAGCTGCATGTATGCGCCACCAGAAGAGATCGTTGACTACCTTGAAAATAAAGCGGAAAAACCGTTCATCTTATGTGAATACATGCATGACATGGGGAATTCGTTAGGTGGAATGGATTCTTACATGACGTTGCTTGATCGTTATGAAATGTACCAAGGGGGCTATATATGGGATTTTAAAGATCAGGCGATCCAAGTGACTGATCCAATCACTGGTCGAGAAGTGATGCGCTATGGCGGTGACTTTGACGATAAACCAAGTGACTATGAATTCTCAGGGACTGGAATCGTTTTTGCAGATGGACAAGAAAAACCCGCCATGCAGGAGGTAAGATATTATTATGAAAAATACAGTAAATAAAAGTCATATGGAGACGGAAAAAGTTGCAATCGTCTTCGGCGACTGTACATTAGGTGTCAAATCGGGAAATACGCATTATATTTTTTCTTATACAAGAGGCGGACTGGAATCACTCAATAAAAACGGAAAAGAATGGCTATACCGGGAAACACTTCCAGTTTTTTGGCGGGCAACGACCGATAATGACAGAGGTAGCGGATTTGGATTTAAATCTGGTATGTGGTTAGGAGCCGGATTGTATCCAAAAGTCAAAGAAATAGAAGTACTGGTGGACAATAAAAAGATCGATTTGCCGATTGCTCCAGTAAATAATCAATATTCAAGTAATGAATACGCTGGAACGGTTGAAATCATTTTTACACTGGAAATCAACACAGTACCAAAAACACAAGTGACAATTTCCTACCAAATCGCTGGAGAGGGTAAAATGCTTGTTAAGATGCATTATGATGGACAAAAAGGGTTGCCGGAATTACCAGCATTGGGTATAAGGTTCATTATGCCAACAAAAGCAAAATTCTTTGAGTATGAAGGTTTATCAGGGGAAACATATCCGGATCGGCTGGCTGGTGGTATCGAAGGTATTTATAAAGTGGAAGGACTCCCTATCCCTCCATACCTTGTTCCCCAAGAATGCGGTATGCATATGGAAACGAAATGGGTAGAACTAACAAGAAATCAAACATTGGATAATACGGACAACGATCAAGAAGACTTTTCGTTGCGATTTGAACAGCAGGATACGCCATTTGCTTTTTCCGCTTTACCATTCAAAGCAGAAGAACTGGAACAGGCGACACATATAGAAGAACTACCGCCAGAAAGACGAACGGTTCTTACGATTTTTGCAAAAGTAAGAGGAGTCGGGGGTATCAATAGCTGGGGAGCGGATGTTGAGTCACCTTACCGCATCAGCGGCGAAGAGGACCATGAAATCAGTTTTATTATCCAGTAGCGATCTTTAGATTATTATTTGAAAAACGGAGTGTACAAGACAAAGCTGCTTTATTCTATATGTCATGAACAAGGGAGTAAAAGAGTCTCAGAGTCTTTTGTTCATGACTGTTTTCTTCAATAAAACCAATTGTTATTTTTCTGAAAAACAAAGTTAACTATCAGAAAATTAAAAAAAGTTTCACAAAAATGATTGACAGTCGATTTTTTTATGTCTATACTAGGTACAATTCTTACATCAGTTTGGAGCGATTTTTTATGAAATCTAGAAAACTTACAAAACTGAATACGTATTACTTTAGCTATTTTAGATAGGTTTGTATTCATGACTTCGTGGGTACAAACAAACCAAGTTTGTATCTATGATGGCTAAAGATTTTTAAACACGACTTACAGCCACGTAGAGAAATTCATCTATAGTGGCTATTTTATATTTTTGCAGCGCTTTTTAAGGCTCGTTGAAGATGTTCACTGTAGAGGCAATTTCCTACAGGGACATCTTTTTTTGTTGATTATCCGAGTCATAAGTAGGAAAGAAGGAGCGAAAATGAGAACAACAGGACACGGTCGTTTAGTAGGGATTTATGTAAAACCACCTTGAAAAAGTAAAGAAAATCAGCCAAGATAGATAAGTAAACAAAAGAAAGCGGGAAAAACAATGATAGTAATTATGAAAAAAGAAGCAACGGAAGAACAAGTAAAAAAAGTCGTCGATCATATCGAAAAAGAAGGATTCAAAGTCTCAATCGATCAAGGAACAGAACGAGTAGTGATTGGACTAAAAGGTGATACGCGAAGTTTACAAGAAGGAGCATTTACACGCTACGAAGGAGTAGAAAATGCTGTGCGTATTTTAAACACATACAAATTGACTTCTCGAGAATTCCATCCTGGCAATACAGTCGTGGATGTAGACGGAGTAAAAATTGGTGACGGTAGTTTCGTGACGATGGCTGGTCCTTGTTCTATCGAAGGATTAGACCAAATCAGAGAATGTGCGCGAATGGCCAAAGCCGGGGGTGCAAAAATTCTGCGAGGTGGTGCCTTCAAACCACGTACTTCTCCATATGCTTTCCAAGGCTTAGAAGAAGAAGGATTGAAATACATCCGTCAAGCGGCTGATGAATTTGGAATGAAAGTGATTACTGAAGTGATGGATGAAGGGCATATCGACATGGTGGCTGAGTACAGCGATATCCTACAGATTGGCGCACGTAATATGCAAAATTTCAAACTGCTATCTGCTGTCGGTAAAACAGGTAAACCTGTTGGATTGAAACGTGGGATTTCTGGTACGATCAATGAATGGCTTAATGCTGCAGAATACATTGCAGTCGAAGACAAATCTCCTGTCATTTTTATCGAACGTGGGATTCGGACTTACGAGACAGCTACACGTAATACGTTTGATTTAAGTGCTGTCCCATTGATGAAAAAATTAACTCATTTCCCTGTGATCGTTGATCCAAGTCATGGTACAGGTATTTGGGATCTTGTACCACCAATGGCCCGTGCGGGTGTGGCAAGCGGAGCAGATGGCATGATCGTAGAGATCCATCCTGATCCTGCAAATGCTTGGTCAGACGGTCCCCAATCGTTGAATGAAAAGACTTACTCACGCATGATGAAAGAAGTGACGATCATGAAAGAAGCAATGGAAAAGATTCAAACACTCGATTAATGCCAGCTTTTTAAAAGAAAGAAGTGAAACGAATGCTTACTGTACATGTTGATAACCAGAAATACGATATTCATATTGAAGAAGGTGCACTAGAACAGGCTGGATCATGGCTTCAAACGATTTGGAAGCCTCAAAAAGTAGCTGTGATCACTGATACCAACGTTGCTCCACTGTATGCGGAAAAAATCATGTTCCAATTGAGACAAGCTGATTTTGAACCAGTCCTTTCAATCGTACCGGCGGGTGAGACCAGTAAATCTTTGGAACAAGCAGCTGAGTTATACGATTTTTTGGCAGATAATGATTTTACCCGTAGCGATGGAATACTTGCACTTGGTGGAGGAATGGTGGGTGATCTAGCCGCATTCGTGGCCTCGACGTTCATGCGTGGGATCCATTTCGTTCAACTTCCGACTACGCTACTTGCACAAGTAGATTCTAGTATCGGCGGGAAGACAGCAGTCAATACAAACAAAGCGAAGAACCTTGTCGGAACATTTAGCCAGCCAGATGGCGTATTGATTGATCCTGAGGTTCTAAAGACTTTGCCGGTACGTCGTTTACGAGAAGGGATCGCTGAAATCATCAAATCAGCAGCTATAGCAGATGCAATGCTTTGGCAACAGCTGAATGAGCTGAAAGACGAAAAAAATCTTTTGGAACATGCTGTTCCAATCATCACTGCTACGTTGAAAATCAAGCGAAAAGTAGTGGAAGAAGATGTCTTTGACCAAGGAAATCGACTTATTTTAAATTTTGGTCATACAATTGGCCATGCAATTGAAAATACAGCAGGATATGGGGTAGTCAGTCATGGAGAAGGAGTAGCTATTGGAATGGTAGCCATCACTTCTCATGCAGAAAAAATCGGCTTGTCTCCAACTGGATCGACAGCTGCATTAGAAAGGATACTCCAAAAATTCCACCTGCCGATTACTTACGATCTAAGTCATTCAGAGGGATTATTCCACGCGATAACCCATGATAAGAAAGCAAGAGGAAGCCAATTGAATATCATCTTACTAGAAAAGATTGGGCAAGCAAAAATCGTACCTGTTCCCACAGAGACATTCAAAGATTACTTAGGAGGACTGTAAGATGCGTTATATGACTGCGGGAGAATCCCATGGACCAGAATTAACAGCGATTATTGAAGGACTACCAGCAGGGTTACCTCTATCAGAAGAAGAAATCAATCACGAACTCGCTCGCAGACAAGCTGGTTACGGCAGAGGAGGAAGGATGAAGATCGAAAAAGACCGTGTTCGTATCACGTCTGGCATCCGTCACGGCAAAACAATTGGTTCACCTGTCACTTTAGTGGTAGAAAATAAAGATTGGAAAAATTGGACAACTGTCATGTCTGTAGCAGAAGTACCTGAAAAAGACCAATCACTGCGGCGAGTTGCACGTCCGCGTCCAGGACACGCGGATTTGGTAGGCGGTATGAAATACCATCATCGAGATCTTCGGAATGTGCTTGAACGGTCCTCTGCAAGAGAGACGACCATGCGTGTAGCAACCGGCGCAATTGCCAAGAAAATTCTGGAAGAACTTGACATCATCGTAGCCGGACACGTGATTTGTCTTGGTGGAATCCAAGCAGAAATACCTGAAAATATCTCCATTCAAGAAATCAAAGAAATTTCTGAAGCATCAGAAGTACGGGTTGTTGATTCAGCAGTCGAGCAAAGAATAAAAGAACTGATCGATCAGACAAAGAAAAATGGAGACACGATCGGAGGAATTGTAGAAGTGCTCGTTGGAGGCGTTCCAGCTGGATTAGGAAGCTATGTACAATGGGACACGAAGCTAGATGCCAAAATCGCGCAAGCTGTGGTTAGTATCAATGCCTTTAAAGGAGTAGAATTTGGGGTCGGATTCACTGCTGGATCATTACCAGGATCAGAAGTGATGGATGAGATCTTATGGGAAGAAGAACGAGGCTACTTCCGACGTAGCAATAATCTAGGCGGCTTCGAAGGCGGGATGACCAATGGCGAACCACTTATTATCCGCGGGGTCATGAAACCCATCCCTACATTGTACAAGCCACTTCAAAGTGTTGATATCGATACAAAAGCACCTTACAAAGCAAGTGTAGAACGTTCGGATAGTACAGCAGTTCCTGCAGCTAGCGTCGTTGCGGAAAATGTTGTAGCCACTGTAGTAGCGACAGAGCTATTGTCAAAATTCCCAAGTGATTCGCTTGTTGAGTTGAAAGCTGCAGTGAAGGAGTACCGTGACTACTTGAAACATTATTAAAGAGGGGGCAAATAAGATGGCACAACATGTTTTTATCGTGGGGCTTGGACTGATTGGTGCTTCTATGGCACTTTGTATTCGTCAGACCAATCCAGAACTGATAGTAGTTGGTTGGGATAGTCAGTCAAAAACCCGTGAGCAAGCAGTAGAACAGCAGATCGTTGATTACGTTGCAAATGATTTTGAAACAGGTGCAGAACAAGCAGACGTTATCTTATTAGCCGTTCCCGTCCGTACAACCTTAGCTTATCTTGATGTCCTTGAAAGAATCAACTTGTCTGATCACGTCATCATTACGGATGTCAGCAGTACGAAGCAGCAAGTCGTGACATCCGCTGAGCAGAAAAATCTTCGGTTTGTCGGTGGCCATCCAATGGCTGGTTCTCATAAATCAGGTATACAGGCAGCAGATGCTAAACTATTTGAAAATGCCTATTACATCTTTACACCTTTGGAAAAGACGAAAAAAGATGTTGAAAAACTGCAAGAACTATTTTGCGGAACCAAAGCAAAATATGTGATTCTTACAGCAGAAGAACATGACCGTATAACAGGAATGCTAAGTCATTTTCCACATATTCTGGCAGCTGGTTTAGTCAATCAGGCAGAACAATTCAATCAAGAATATCCGCGAGCCAAACAACTGGCAGCAGGAGGCTTTCGAGATATCACTAGGATTGCTTCCTCGGATCCTGTCATGTGGACAGATATTTTGTTGAGCAATAAGCAGATATTATTGGAACGATTGGCAGATTGGCAACAAGAAATGACACAAATAGCAGAATGGATCATGACTGAGAACCAATCGGAAATCTTTTCTTTTTTCAATCGGGCAAAAGAAAGTCGAGACCAGTTGCCTATCCATAAGCAAGGCGCGATTCCTGCCTTTTTTGATTTATTTATCGATGTGCCAGATGAGCCTGGCGTGATTGCAGAAGTAACTGGACTGATTGGAAAAGCGGGAGTTTCTTTGATCAATTTGAAGATCCAAGAGACGCGAGAAGATATTTTAGGGATACTGCAAATCAGTTTCAAAAATCAACAGGATTTGTTACAAGCAAAAAGAACCATTATATCTAATACCAGTTATCATTGCTGGATCAAATAGGAGGTTGGATAAATGCGATTATTACAACAAATACATGGTTTAAGAGGGACTGTTAGGATACCAGCAGATAAATCGATTTCTCATCGCAGCATCATGTTTGGAGCAATTGCTGAGGGAACGACGACTATACAAAATTTTTTGCGCGCAGAAGATTGTCTGAGTACTTTACATGCCTTCCAACAATTAGGTGTCGAAATCGAAGAAGAGGAAGAGGTGATCAAGATTCATGGTCGCGGTAGCCACTCCTTTGTCCCACCAACTGAACCCATCGACATGGGAAACTCCGGTACGACGAGTCGTTTATTGATGGGTATTTTGGCTGGACAGCCTTTTGCAACGACTCTGTTCGGTGATGCTTCGTTGTCTAAACGTCCAATGGGGCGAGTGATGGAGCCTTTACGCGAGATGGGTGCTGACTTGCAAGGAAAAGAAAATGATCAGTATCTACCAATCACTGTGACAGGAACCCGCTCTTTATCACCTATCCGATACAATATGCCTGTAGCTAGTGCACAGGTCAAATCAGCTTTGCTGTTTGCGGCACTACAAGCAGAAGGTACATCCGTAATCGTTGAGAAAGAACGTTCCCGTAACCATACGGAAGAAATGATTCGTCAATTTGGTGGAAGGATCACAGTGGAAGATAAAACAATCATGGTGACAGGACCGCAAAAATTAACCGGTCAGCAGATAACTGTTCCAGGTGATATTTCATCAGCTGCTTTCTTTCTAGCAGCAGGGCTTCTTGTTCCGGAAAGCCAGCTGTTGTTAAAAAATGTCGGGGTCAACCCAACAAGAACCGGTATCTTAGATGTGTTGGAGGAGATGGGCGCAGCGATTACCCAGACGAATCACAATAAACAGAACCAATCGGCTGATTTAAGTGTCAAGACGAGTCATTTGAAGAAAGCAACGATTGGTGGAGAAATCATTCCGCGTCTGATTGATGAACTGCCCATTCTAGCTTTAGTGGCTACTCAAGCAGAAGGAATCACGATCATTAAAGATGCAGAAGAATTAAAAGTAAAAGAAACCGACAGAATTGATGCGGTGGCAGAAGAATTGCGAAAAATGGGGGCAAAGATAAAAGCAACAGCAGATGGTTTGATCATCCATGGACCAACACCTCTGCATGGTGCAAAAGTTTCCAGCAGAGGCGATCATCGAATCGGGATGATGCTGCAAGTAGCTGCTTTGATAGCTGATGGACCTTGCGAACTAGAAGGAGCCGAAGCCGTTTCAATCTCTTATCCGGCATTTTTTGACGATTTAGCAGAACTTGTGTCAGGAGGAGAAGCTCATGGCTAGCATTTTGCTGATTGGTTTCATGGGCGCTGGAAAAACAACGATCGGTAAAGGGTTAGCTCAACGTTTACAAAAAGAGTATGTAGATTTAGATACAAAGATTGAGGAACATATCCAATTGTCGATTGCCGAATATTTTCACTATTACGGTGAAAACAGCTTTCGAAAAGTGGAGTCAAAGGTTTTAAGAAAGCTGTCAAATGAAGATAAAATTATCGCGACTGGTGGAGGAATCGTCCAATGTGCTGCCAATCGGCAATTTTTACAAACGCAGCCTATTGTTCTTTACTTAGAGGCAGAAGCAGATTGTCTAATCGATCGTATCCAACAAGATAAAACGTCTATTCGACCGTTAGCTCTTGGAAAAACAAGAGAAGAAATAAAAGCCTTATTGGCACAACGACTTTCCTGGTATGAAGAGAGTGCGACACATCGAATCAACACGACCAATCAAACACCAGAAAAGATCATCGATACCATTATAGAAAGGATCAAAAGCATATGAATGTCAGCTATCTAGGGCCAGAAAGTTCGTTCACTTATCAGGCGGCTTGCCAGCTATTTCCTACAGAACAATTGACTGCGTATGCTTCGATCCCTGCTTGTTTGCGCGCTTTGTTTCGCAAACAGGTCGATCTGGCTGTCGTTCCTGTAGAGAATTCATTGGAAGGATCTGTTCATCACACAATCGATCTTCTCTCCAAACATCCAGAAGTCGAAGTTAAAAGTGAAATCGTTCTTCCTATCAAGCAGCAGCTTTTAGGCAATGCAGCAACAAAGATTACAAAAATCCTTTCTCATCCCCAAGCACTAGCACAATCACAACAGTTTTTAGAAACGCATTATCCTAATGTTCCTTTAGTAGCAACAGAATCAACAACTGCTGCAGCAATGTATGTAGCAGAACATCCGAAAGAAGACGCAGCAGCGATTGCTTCATTAGAAACAGCACAGCATGTTGGATTGGAGATCTTAGCTGAGAATATCCAAGATAATGAGTTGAACCAGACACGTTTTTGGATCGTCGGTGACCGAAAGATGACTAGCCAGCAGCCAGCTCCAGTAAAGATGAGTGTCATCTTGACACTACCTGCTAATCGGCCAGGGATGCTTCATAAAATGCTGGCAGTTTTTGGCTGGCGGGAGATCAACTTAAGTAAGATTGAATCCCGACCATTGAAAACTAGCTTGGGAGAATATTTTTTCGTGATCGATTTGTTGTTGGACCGCCCAATGGCATTAGTAGAGAATGCGCTCCAAGAAATCAAGATGCTCGGAGGAAAAAGTCAAATATTGGGCTGTTATCCAGTATTGACAGTAGAATAGACGCGTAGATGAAATTCAAGAATACTGATTGATTTATTTAACTTAAAATAAAAAAATCAGCGCTTGGCTATTCTTTATTTTTGATATTCTGATTGGTTTTTAGGAAGAAGCGGGAGACAAATCGTTACAGTCGTTCCTGTCCCAATCACTGATTGGATCGTTAAGCCATATGCATCTCCATACATTAGGCGTATCCGCTCATCTACATGGCTGATGCCGATTCCTGAGAAATGATCATTTTTTTGTTTGGTATTTTCAGTATCGAAGCCATCGCCGTTATCAATCACTTCGAATAAAAGAAGCTGATTTTTTGTTTTGCCGTACACCGTGATGAATCCTTGCGTTTTATTGTGAAAAGCATGAAGATAGGCGTTTTCGATAATTGGTTGAAGAATCATATTCGGCATAGATAATGTCTGCAGTTCATCAGGAATCATTATTTTAGCCGAGATTCTTTCGCCATATCGCATACTCAAAAGATCGATGTAACTTTGTACGCTTTTGATTTCTTCCTTGACTGGAATCACTTCTTCTTTTTTTCCAATCGTACTTCTTAGTAAAGTAATGAAACTGTCGATTCCTTGAACTGCTTCATCTGTTTTTTGCTGCCAAATCAAAAATTTCAAGCTAGTCAGCGTATTATAAATGAAATGGGGTTGTATCTGAGCTTGCATAGTCTGGATTTCAAGCGAACGTTTCTTCTTTTCGTCTTGGATCGTCTGTTCATAATGATGCTGCGCGCTGCTTAGCAATTGATTGATCGTATTCCCTAGCAATTGGACTTCATGGCTTCCTTGTACAGGAACAGTAGCTTTCAAGCCATCTACCTCTAGCCATTTTAGCGAATCAATCAAGCGGTAGATCGATTTTGTGTGTCGATCCAAATACATAAATACCAATGAGCCAGCAAAAACAAGTGTCACGATATTATACAAAATAATGGGGAAAATCACGCCCATTTGGTTAGACAAAGAATGAAGATCGACTTGGCTGAGTAATGTACAATGCTGGCGGTACAGAGGAAGACGGGTCAACTGCTGTCCATTTGAAATGACTGTTTCACCTACTATCAGTTTTTTGAAAATCATTGATCGGCTCCCAATTGTATTTTCTTCATTTGATGCGATGACCGTCTGTTCTTCGTTCATGAAGGAGATCTTCGATATCTCGGGATTTACCACAGATTGAAAAAGATTCGCTAGTTGCTGGGATGAGATCGATAAAACAGCATATCCGTAAATATGATTCAATGTGTTTTTCAGTTTTTTGACAAAAAAGACGCTGGGTGCTTTCTTATCGCGAAGAGTCAATCCGTATTGTGCAAAAAGCATTTGTGTATCAGCAGCGCGTTCATTCACTCTCTGGGCAATCGCAGATTGAAAAAAAGAATCGGCAGATACGGCAGTGAGCATGTCATTTCCGACAAAAGTTCTTCCATTTTCTCCAAAGATCAATACATCGTAATCGATCATTGGATGGATTTTTGAAAGAGAGTCATTCATTTTTTGGATTGTTCTTAGTTGCTGAAGCTGTTCCATATGTTGGGCTGGATCATTGGAAAAATAGTTTTCGACAGCTGGGTTGGAATCAAAAGCGGCTAATGTATTCTCGATTGCATCATTCAAGCTTTCAAATTCAGATTGGATCTTTTTTAGTACCACATCATTCGATTGATTGAACAGCTGGATATAGGCATCCCTTGATCGATGATAAATAAACAAAGAGATGACGATGGCTTGCAGAAAAAGACCGATGAACAAAATGAACAGAAGTTTGGTAAAGAGTTCATGCTCTTTGATTTTTTTTCTCATTTTACAAAAGTTCCTTTACGGTATTGAGAAGGTGTCATTCCTGTCTCTTCTTTAAAAACTCTGGAGAAATAACCCAGTTCGGTATAGCCGACTTTCTCACAGATTTCCGTCAAAGTAAGCCGTGTTTCCGTTAAAAAGAGCTTGGCTTTACTGATACGGACTTTTTTTAGATATTTTGAAAAGTTGATGCCAAATTTTTCAGTAAAGATGGCTGAGAGATAGCTATATGAAAAATGATATTTTTCGGATAGAAGTTGTAAATTGATTTCTTTCTCATAATTTTCCTGAACGAACTCGTAGATCAAAGTCAAGATATCGAAATTGTCTTTTTTTGCATTTGCAGAAAAGTGGGTGAGTTTCTCAAGTGTTTCTTTGACAAGAATAGAAAAATCTTCGAAGTACTCAGCATCGGCTAATAAAGAAGGAAGGGCGATCTTGAGCAAAGAAAGTTCTTCATTCCCAACATGCTCGTCAGCCAAAGCGTTGAGTAATGCATAGAAACGATTGATTGCTTCATGTTTCAAATAAGCTGGATCAATAGGCTCTTCCAATATTGTCGTAAAGAAATCCTCAAGTTCTTTGACAGCTAAAGTGTAGTCTTTATGAACGATTTTTGTTAAATAGCTACTTGCTTGCTGCTCGTGGTTGGTTAATAACGGAAGAAGTTCATGCTGATAAGCAAGGTTCTTTCCCTTATGATAGAAGCGTTGTCCTTTGGTGCAATTTCTGATTTCTTGGAATATTCCATTGATATCTTGAATTGCAAAAGAATCAGAAACAACAAAAAAATCACCTGGAAAAACTTCTTGACGAAACTTTTGAACAAACTTTCTAAGCGTATCTTTGGAATCAGTATTGATCACATAGCCGGATTCTTCTGAAAAGGTAGAAAAGGGATAAATAGTAAACGAATCGTCGCTATCCATCAACGAATGGATGATCAACTGTTTTTGTTTAGAGCCTTGTTTTGAACTGAATGGCCGTTTTTCGGTATATAACAGAAAAAACAAGGTGTGTTCAAAAAGAAGAGGGTCAAGCAATGGACGAGTTTGTCCAGCAATCTGCTGTGAAAGATTCTCGCAGATCTGCTCATAACGATCGGTGATTGGGCTTTTGTTGGGCTTTTTTTTGATTTTTTGTGAAACGGCAGTTAAGGAATTTAGAAAAAAATCAGGACTCAATCGAGGCTTTAAAAGATAATCAGCGACGCCTTCTTTAAAAGAATCTTTAACCATATCAAATTCATCATAGCTAGAGAGGATAAGGATCTGTGTTTCAGGTTGTTGCTGTTTTAATAGCCGGGATAATTCGATCCCATTTAATTCAGGCATCATTACATCTGTGACCACGATATCGATTGCATGTACCAAAGAAAAATCAAGCGCTTTCAACGGGCTGGAAAAAGTCCCTATTAATTGAAACCCGTGCTCAGACCAATTGATCAACTGTTTCATTCCGTCTAAAATCGTCTGTTCATCATCGATAAGAATTACGCGTATTGGCATTTTTTTACCCGCCTTAAGAATAGTCTTGTAATTTAAAAATACTTATTTCTAGGAGAAAATGCAAGGATATTTTTATTTTAAAGAAACCTCCACCCTTTCAATCTTTGGTCTAGATGCTAAGATTATTCCTTTTGTCATAGTTGATTTGTATTTTTTTATTATTTTAGGAGAAATTTTTGAAGTATCTGAATAATAAAGAAACCGTTTTCAAATTTTGATATGATGAATGTAGCAAACGTAAACAACTATTGGATAGAAAAGGAGCGGATAAAAAATGAACATCAGAAAGTTAATTGCTGGAGTCGTTTGTTTAGCGGCAGCATCAGGTTTCTTAACAGGATGCGGAAGTGCTAGTAGCACAGCAGACAACGAAGAAAAAGTCACTGTCTGGGCGTGGGATGAGACATTCAATATCAAAGCAGTGAATGAAGCAAAAAAAGTTTATGAGAACGAAGAAACAGAGATAGAAGTTGTTACGATGTCTCAGGATGATATCGTTCAGAAACTGAACACCGCTTTAGCAAGCGGGAATACAGAAGGATTGCCCAATATCGTCTTGATTGAAGATTATAGGATACAAGGCTATTTGACTTCTTATCCAGATGCATTCGCTGACTTGACTGCTATTGTAAAGGAAGATCATTTTGCACCATATAAATTTGCAGTAAACAAAGTAGGAGAAAAAATATACGGTGTTCCTTTCGATTCGGGCGTAACAGCAAACTTCTATCGTACGGATCTGATGACTGAAGCAGGATATACAGAAGAGGATATGGAGAATCTGAAGTGGGACGAGTACATTCAAGTAGCGCGAGATGTCAAAGAAAAGACGGGAAAGAAAATCGCTGAAGTCAATCCTTCTGATCTTGGCCGAGTAAGAATGATGATGCAACAGGCGGGAGAATGGTATACGTCCAAAGATGGGGAGACGGTCACAATCCAAGACAATGCATCTTTAAAGTATGGTCTTGAATTATTTGCCACTCTTTTGAAAGAAGACCTAGTCGAACAAACCTCTGACTGGAATGCTGGAGTAACTGCGATACAATCAGGAGCAGTAGCTTCTAGCCCAACTGGCGCTTGGTATTCTTCAACGATCCAAGGAGCAGAAGACCAATCTGGAAAATGGAAGATTGCGCCAATACCTGCACTTCCAGAAAATTTACAAAAAGCGCAAGCTTCTAACCTTGGCGGTGCTGGCTGGTATGTGCTCAAAGGAGTAGCTGGAGAAGAATCAGCGAAAGATTTCCTCGAAGCAACGTTTGCATCGAATGAAGAACTGATGGGCACTCTTGCGAAAGAAATCGGACTGGTGTCTGCGATGCTTAGTGCAAATGAACAAGAAGCTTATCAAGAAGCTTCAGAATTTTACAGTGGTCAAAAGGTCTTTGATAATTTTTCCAAATGGACATCAGAAATTCCAGAAGTGAATTACGGACATGAGACCTATGCAATTGAAGCAGTCGTAGCCGAAGCTCTTCATCGAATCATCAATGGAGAAGAGACAGACAAGGTACTAGCAGATACACAAAAACAAGTAGAAGCACAGTTGGCTAATTGATTGGTGATAAAAAAGTGAATTTCTTCGCTTTTTCATCAAACAACAGAAAAGACAAAAAAGATGGCGGCTGCCTTACAGACGTTGTCTTTCTTGTCTTTTCAATTAAATAATCAATGATAGAAATTGGAGGGAAAAGAATGAAGCAGAAAGATTTATTCAAAAACGGGCATGCTTTTTTAATCTTGCCAGTCATTTTGATATCGATCATGGTTTTTATTCCGATGGTTTTGGCTTTGATCACGTCTTTTCAAAGTGGTCCCCCTGTCAATATGACATTTAACGGATTAGGTAATTATCAACGGATGCTGACAGACGCAACTTTTAAAAAAGCTTTTTTCAATACGTTCCTGTATTTACTAGTTCAAGTACCAATCATGCTGTTTCTAGCACTTTTTATTTCCAACCTTTTAAATGATAAAAAGCTGAAATATAAAGGGTTGTTTCGAACAGCTATTTTTCTTCCGTGTATCACTTCGATGGTCAGTTATTCTCTGATCATGAAAAGTCTATTTTCTCAATCTGGCCTTGTAAACAACTTGTTGTTGGGCATTGGTATGATTGACACTCCGATTGGCTGGCTGACTCATCCAATTTGGGCGAAAGTTTTGATCATTCTTTCGATCACTTGGCGTTGGACTGGATACAATATGATTTTTTTCCTTTCAGGCATGCAAAATATTGATTCGGAGATTTATGAAGCAGCATCTATTGACGGTGCTTCTAAATGGCAGCAGTTTATCAAAGTGACGATCCCGAATTTAAAACCGATCATTTTGTTTACTTCCATTACTTCAACGATCGGGACATTGCAGCTTTTTGATGAAGTACAAAATATTACTGGCGGGGGACCAGCAAATGCAACGACCACGCTGTCTCAATACATCTATAATTTGAGTTATAAATTCACGCCTAATTTTGGATATGCGGCAGCAGTTTCCTTTGTTATTGTTGCCTTTATTGTGATATTGTCGATAATCCAAACGAAAGTAGGAGGAGAGAGTCGATGAAAAGCATAGTAGAAAAAGAAACGATCGCACACCCCAACGTCAAAAAACAAGCCTTAGGACTTCGTTCGGCAATTGGGTCAGCATTAAAGTATACAGCATTAAGCATCCTATCATTTATTTCCATTTTCCCTTTTGTCTGGATGATTCTGGGAATGACGAATACACCCGTGGATATCACATCGGGAAAAATAAAGATTGGCAGTAACTTGATCATCAATTTTCAAAATTTGTTTTCCAATGAACTGAATTTTACTCGTTCCCTTTGGAATTCAGCAATGATCGCTCTAGTGACCACTGTGTTTGCATTGCTGATTTCGTCAATGGCAGGATATGGATTTGAGATTTATCAAAGCAAGCGAAAAGATTTGATTTTCAGTATTCTACTGCTATCGATGATGGTTCCTTTTGCGGCATTGATGATTCCTTTGTATCGAATGTTTTCACAATTGAACGGAACGATTTTGGGAATCAATAGTTTCTTAGTTGTCATCTTACCATCTGTCAGCACTGCTTTTTTGATCTTCTTCTTCCGGCAAAATGTTAAATCCTTTCCAAAAGATCTAGTAGAAGCCGCTCGATTAGACGGTCTAAAAGAACTAAGTATTTTTTTTAGAGTATATATGCCGACGGCTAAAAATACCTATGCAGCGGCAGCAATCATCACATTCATGAGCAGCTGGAACAATTATTTATGGCCCTTAGTGGCTTTGCAGTCACCTGATAAACGGACGGTTCCGCTTGTTTTATCTGCTATGGGTGCTTCCTATACGCCAGATTATGGAATGATCATGGCTGGATTAGTCATCGCTACTTTACCAACTGCCATCGTATTTTTTGTTTTGCAAAAACAATTCGTTCAAGGAATGATCGGCTCTGTAAAATAAAAAACAACAATAAGTACGTCCCTACAAAGTCATCTTTTCCAAGTAAAAAGACACTTTTGGGACGTGTGTTATTTTATGTTGAGAAAAATTAAATGATAACGTTTTAAGTTTATGCTCGAAAACTCTTTCATTTTAAGGTAAACTTAAAGAGTAAAGGAGGAGGATACATGCTAAAAAATTTTAAAGAAGTGATTGCTGCCATATTGCCGATGACCGTCCTGATTGTCATTTTAACGTTTGTTTTTGCGCCGTTAGAAGGAGAAGACCTCGCTTCATTCTTGGTAGGTGCGGCTATCATGATGATCGGAATGACGCTCTTTTTGTTTGGGGCAGACTATTCCATGATGGAAGTCGGAGATCTAGTAGGGAAATATATGATCAAAAAGAAAAGTTTGGCTGTTTTGGTCAGTTTGGGGTTTGCTATCGGGATCGTGATCACGATTGCTGAACCTTCCGTGCAAGTTTTGGGACAACAAGTATATGATATATCTGACGGAGAGATTGGCAGAGTGTTGCTGATTGGAATCGTCAGCGTCGGCACTGGAGTATTTCTAGCCTTTGCGCTGCTTCGGGTCGTATTCAAGCTATCCTATTATCAATTGATGGCTATAGGCTACATAGGCGTTTTGATCGCCTCGTTTTTCACCAGTTCCGAATTCATGCCGATTGCTTTTGATTCGGGGGGAGTAACTACCGGTCCAGTAACTGTTCCATTTATCTTGGCCCTTGCCGGCGGGATGACTAGTATGATCAAACAAAAGAAAAATGAAAATGACAGCTTTGGAATGGTTGGTATTGCTTCATTAGGGCCAATTCTTGCCGTAATGATTTTGGGGGTGATCTTCCAATGAGTTTCTGGCAGCAAGTGATAGATGGTATCGAGATCGTTACTATGGAAGTTATTTTAGCAGTGGCACCTATCGTGATTCTATTTGTTTTGATGAATATCATTAGTTTTCGTATGCGCAAGAAGCGTTTCTTTGACATTATGAAAGGCTTCTTGATAACGACTATTGGGTTGATCCTTTTCCTGCACGGAGTCAATATGGCTTACGTTCCGGTAGGACAGCATTTAGGTAGTACGATCGCTGGATTGCCCTATAATTATATATTGGTTCCCCTTGGCTTTTTGATGGGGTTCCTAGTAGGGTTTGCTGAGCCGGCGATTCATGTAATGGTCAAACAGGTTGAAGAATTGAGTGAAGGAAGGATCCGGTCGAAAATCATGCTGATGGTGATTTCGATTGGGATTGGCGCAGCAGTAGGGTTGTCTATGTGGCGTTTGCTCGTCGGATTCTCTCTTTATTATTTCTTGATCCCAGGATATGGGCTAGCATTTATTTTAGGACGAAAAGTGGACAAGATCTTTTTAGCAATGGCTTTTGACAACGGTGGAGTAGCAACGGGTCCGATGTGTTCGACATTTATTTTATCAATGAGCGTGGCGATCGCTGCACAAATTGAGGGAAGAGATCCGATCATTGATGGGTTTGGTGTGGTTGCAATGATTGCATTGACACCAATATTATCCACTTTAGTACTAGGATATATTTATAAACGAAAAGATGAAAAAGACAGAATCGAAAAAGAAAGATTGCAAAAATTGGGGGAAAGCAAATGAAAGATCTTGTAGCATTGAATCTTCACATGATTGTGACAATCGTGGACGGAGGAACAGGTGAAGATGTCATCGACTTTTCAAAAGAAGCAGGTGCAGCAGGCGGAACAATCTTGCATGGTCGTGGTTCTGGTGTACATGATTCAGGGAAATTTTTAGGTTTGGACATCTCGCCAGAAAAAGATGTTGTTTTGACATTAGTACCAGATAGTTTGACGAATCAAGTGATGGATGCGATTGGTCAAGGCATCAACATCGATGTTCCAGGTAACGGGATTTGTTTTAGTATTGATGTAGATAAAGTAATTGGTATCACTAAGATTCATCAGTATCGGGAAATTATCGGGATGCAGGAACTTTTGGATGAAACTAACGATAGAGAAAATCCTGAATCATAGACAAGCATTTGAAGAAGAAATAAACCTAAACAAGAAGGCGGATGAGCATTATTTCCGCTTTTTTGTTTAGGTTTTTTTCGTGAATACTTATGAAATAGTAAATTTTTATGAAATTCTTCTCTAAGCATCAGACTTTCTTTTCAAAATATGCTATTTTAAAAATGATGAAAAAAGGGGGAGAAAAATGAATTTTTTAGTTGTTTTAAAAGATACTCTGATTGAGCGGTCTACATTTCTATATGTTCAATTGCAGGAAAATAAAACATTGCTGCATTTTTCACCAGAGTTCCATCTAGAGGGACTAACATTAGGAGAAATTTATCAAGCAGAAGGGCTATCGGCTGTTTTGCACTTTTTTGAGGCAGAATTGGAATTACCGGTAAAAGATTATATCGAGCTTTCTCTTGAATCTTGGGATCGAGCAGTCGTTGAGCTATTCCCAGAAGGTTTGATGATCGATACGAATGATGGGAAGATTCATTTGACTGCAGCAGAACTACAGAAACAAATGCGTTATCAAATAGATGATGAAAATTCTTTTTCTATTTTTAGACGTCAGCAAAAGATTCTAAAAAGCTTTTTAAAAGTAATCAGTAAAAAAAGGAATTTGCTTAAAACGACTCAACTGTTGAAAAAATATCCAAATCTGCTTCATACGTCCATTCAATTCCCTCAATTAATTACGATGATCCATCGTTTTATACGTATGCAACAGCTACCATCTAAGAAGCTGTTTTTGCCATTGACGGACACATTCCGTGTAGTCAACAGAGAAGATAAAAAGAAAGTGATTGTGATCGACTTTACCAGAAATCGGAATGTCCTTCATCAAGTCGCAATGGAAAAGGCCAATTAAGGCTTTTTCTTTTTTGATTTTTTTGTCATAATGAATGATAGATGATGGAGGAGATAACAGGATGCAAACATGGTTAGAAAGACTGATACGGTTTCAGCAGAACTATCAAAAACTTATGCAGGGAAGATATGCAAAATTTGATCAATTGAATCGTGTTTTATTGATTATCGCACTTTTTTTTAGTTTACTAAGTCGGTGGTTGCCATTTAGGATCGGGCAATTGTTGTTCATCGTTTTTTTCGGATGGATGCTATTTCGTTTTCTATCAAAAAAAATCTATCCTAGACTAAATGAAAATCAACGTTATTTGGAATATTTTGATAAAGGCAAAGAAAAATATCATCAGATGAGAAACAAAAAGCAAGCTAAAACGGAACGAAAAAGCTATACTTTTTTTGAGTGCCCGAATTGTCATCAAAAGCAGCGTGCGCCTAGAGGAAAAGGACGAATACGCGTGACATGCAAAACATGTGGCATAAAATTCGAAACGAATGTTTAAGGGAGAAAAAAATGAAATTAGTATTATTGCGTCATGGCGAAAGCGAAGCAAATTTTGAAAATTACTGGACAGGGTGGCTAGATGTCGCCTTAACAGAAAAAGGAAAAGAACAAGCAGCAGTAGCCGGTCAAAAAATGTATGAAGCCGGTCTTCAATTCGATGCGGTTTACACCTCTGTTTTAAAACGCGCGATTCTTACCGGTCAAGTCGCACTAGAAGAAATGGGGCAGTTGTGGCTTCCCATAGTAAAAACATGGCGTCTGAATGAACGGCACTATGGGGATCTTGTTGGTAAAAACAAGGATCAGATGAAAGAAATATACGGAAAAGATCAAGTAAAGAAATGGCGCAGAGGATATACAGAAGTTCCGCCGTTAACCGCAGAAAACCGATTTGACCGCAGATACGATCATTTGGATCCACATTTGATTCCGTACGGAGAAAGTCTAGAAATGACAGTGAATCGGATCATTCCTTTGTGGCAAGATCAACTAGCACCAAAACTAAAAGATCGGAAAGATTTACTAGTTGTGGGTCATGGGAATAGCATCCGAGCACTGACAAAATATTTAGAAAATGTTCCTGAGGATCAAATGGATACAATTGATATCCCGAATGCACAACCAATCCAATATACATTAGCAGACGATTTGACGATTCTAGAGAAAACAATACTTTAATCAACGTATTTATCTATAATGAAAGATAGAAAAAAGTAGCAAAGGAATGGAACAAAAAGAACATGAGAAATTATATATGGGACTTTGATGGTACATTGTTTGATACGTATCCCGCAATGGTAGATGGTGCTCAGCAAGCTCTAAAATATTTTGGTATCAATATGGACAAAAAAGAGATCTACTTCAAAATGAAAAAATATTCCACCAGTTATTTGATCAATGAATCAAATTTGGACGCCAATGAGTTTAATGAATTGTTTCATCGGTATGAGAAAAAAAGCAAGGAAGCTTCCCGTCCATTTCCAGAAACGAAACAAGTACTTGAAAGGCTAAAAACCAATGGAGGACGTCACTTCATCTTGACCCACCGTTTGACAGAATCGACATGGGAACTGCTGAAAGAGTATCAATTAGCCCATCTGATTGAGGAAGTAGTAGGGATTGATCAGGATTTCCCTCGTAAACCGGATCCAGCATCTTTAAAGTATTTGATTGATACTTTTCATTTAGAAAGAACAGACACGATGATGATCGGCGATCGCCGTTTAGATATCGAAGCAGGGAAAAACGCAGGAGTCGTTACTTGTCTTTACGATATCGATCATTTTCTGGGGGAGATTCTTGCAGATCATGTTGTAGGAAATTTAAATGAAATCCTATCCTTGCGGAGTAACGTAAAAAAATAGTATCCCCTTACAAAGGAGATATGTTATAATTTTTATAAAGGAGTGATAAAATTATATGGAAATCAGAAGACAAAAAGAAGTAGTAGAAGCATTTCATTATGATATGAGATTACCGAACCAAGAAGTAGAAACAGATTTAAAAGTGGGCTTCTCGCCTTTGAAAGAAACGATCGAAAACTATCCGAAAGAACATAGCATCGTAGGAGCACGCTTAGAGTTCCGTTTAGTGTTTGATACATATGTTTTATCTGGAAGTGTGAGTCAAATCAATCATATCCTCAATCGGAAAATTGAAGGTCAAAATGATGTCGCACAAGAAGAAGTGGACGAGCTAGTAGCACCGTTATTCGATATCGTACGCAGGATGTCTTATGAGGTGACAGAGATCGCCTTGGATCAGCCTGGGGTAAAATTGAATTTTCAATCAGAAAAACAAGAATAGACAGTAAAAACATTCCTGTGATAGTTTTAATCTATCACAGGAATGTTTTTTTATTACTAATTGTAAGCAAAAAGAATGTCATTTCGATAAAAATCGTCTAAAATGTAAAAGTCACTGAAAAAATTTTTTCAGGAGGATGGTTGAAGAATCATTCTCGGGAACCTTTACTTCCTTCGATGGACTTGTCATTAATAATAAGAGGAGGAGAAAAATGACAACACTCATCACAGTTTTAGTGGTTCTAGTTTTTGCGGCATTATTATATGTGTTCTATCGTATGCAAAAGCGCCATACAAAATTTTCAACACGCGTCTTTACAGCATTAGGAGTTGGTATCGTCTTTGGCGGTCTGCTTCAATTGATCTTTGGTGTAGAAGACAAAGTCGTTACTCAATCAATGGAATGGATCGGGATCGTAGGACAAGGGTATGTATCATTCTTGCAAATGCTAGTTATGCCTTTAGTATTCATTTCGATCATTGGTGCATTCACAAAAATGAAAGTTTCTGAAAAGCTGGGGAAAATCAGTGCAACTGTACTGACTTCTTTACTTGGTACAACAGCTATTGCAGCATTGATCGGAATCGGTTCAACGATGCTGTTCGGTCTTCAAGGAGCTAAATTCACACAAGGAGCAGCAGAAACAGCACGGATCTCTGAATTGGCGACACGTCAGGAAACGGTTGAAAACTTATCGATTCCGCAGCAGATTTTATCCTTTATCCCTAAAAACGTATTTGCTGATTTAGCAGGTAGCCGTGCAACTAGTACGATTGGAGTCGTTATTTTTGCAGCCTTTGTCGGTATCGCTTATCTAGGTGTGAAAAGAAAAGCGCCAAAAGAAGCAGCATTCTTTTCAGATTTAGTCGACAGTCTGTATAAAATCATTATGCGAATCGTGACGCTTGTTCTGCGTTTGACACCATATGGGGTATTTGCTTTGATGACAAACGTTTTGGCAACAAGTGATTTTGCAGCTATCGTCAATTTAGGTAAATTTGTCGTTGCATCTTACGTAGCATTGCTTGCTGTTTTGATTGTCCATTCATTGATTTTGATTGGTGCCAAAGTCAATCCAATCAACTATTTCAAAAAAGCTTTTCCAGTATTGAGCTTTGCGTTTACTTCACGTTCAAGTGCCGGAGCCTTGCCATTGAACATCGAGACTCAGACAAAAGCTTTAGGAGTAGACGATGCAACAGCTAATTTCTCAGCAAGTTTTGGTTTGTCTATTGGACAAAACGGCTGTGCTGGCGTTTATCCAGCTATGTTGGCAACGATCGTCGCACCAGCGGCTGGAGTGAATGTCTTTAGTTTGGAATTTATTTTGATGCTTGTGGCGATTGTAACAATCAGTTCTTTTGGTGTAGCCGGAGTCGGCGGTGGTGCAACATTTGCTTCACTGATCGTTTTAGGGGCAATGAACTTGCCAGTAGCAATCGTTGGGTTAGTTATCTCTGTAGAACCATTGATCGATATGGCACGTACAGCAGTAAACGTCAGCGGTAGCATGGTAGCTGGTATCGTGACAAGTGCACGCATCAAAGATTTAGATCGCGATGTCATCAATGATGATTCAAAAGTGATCGATGTGAATGCATAGCTAAAAAGAGGTTGTGATAGAAGTGGTCAGCTTTAAGAAATAAGAAGTTTCCCAAAAATAGCTTCTCAAATCTTTGTGGAATTTCGGCTTATTTCCGAGAAGCTACTTCTGGAACACCGTGAATAAGAGGTTGTGAAAAAGCTGCCCTGCATCAAGTCATAAGAACAGCCAAACAAAAATAGTTCCTCATATTTTACGTTTGGTTGAGCTTATTACCGCAGATGCAAGCTTTTGAACACCGTTTAAGAAAGAGGTCGTGAGCCCGCCGTTTAACTCTGAGTCACAAGGAGCAATTTCAAAAAACAGCTTCTCATGTTTGTTGAATATTGTGACTTGTGACCGAGGAGTTGGCAGGAGAACACCGTTTACCAGAGGTTGTGACTTGATTTTTGTCACAACCTCTTTTTTTATATATTCCATATAAATACATATTATTTATTCCGAAAAGTGAAAGCGTGAATAATAAAAACAACCAACTTATTTATTATTAAAGAAAAGCGTATTTAAGTAGGACGATTCTGTTGAGAGCTTTCGTAGATTTTCCCATTTTCCTATGGTAAACTGACAAAGTTGGGAATGTTAGAACAGATCGTTTAGGAGGAAACAGATGTTTACGAATGAAATAAAAATCATGCTTTATGTGGATGATGTAGAGAAAAATGCAGCGTTTTGGAGAGCAATTGGCTTTGCGGAAAAAGATCGTCAAGAAATGGATGGGACGCTTGTAATTGAAGTAGGAGTTGAGGACAGTCAAACCTCATTCGTGTTATATGATCGAGCGTTTGTTGAGTCCCATTCACCTGGCACAGCTACTAGTGCCCCATCTTTGATGTTTTACAGCAAAGATATCTTTGGACTATATAAAAAAATGCAGACGCAATCAGTCACATTAGGTGATATGGTACAGCTTGGAGAAGAATATGTCTTCAACTTTGCTGATCCCGATGGCAATTACTTTGCGGTTACAGGTAAATAATAGAAATAAAGACTTTGTTTTTCTGTGCGAAACAGGAAAGCGAAGTCTTTTTAATTCAAATAATAATATTATGTAAACAAAAATCACATGCGTAATTATACACAAGCAAATAAATCGTCAAATGCGAACGCCTTCTTTATACTGTTTAGGAACGAAAAGAAGGAAGGAAGAAATACATGGATTATCAAGTACTGCTTTATTACAATTATACAAAAATAGAAGAACCAGAGGAATTTGCCAAAAATCATTTAGCCTTTTGCAAATCTTTGGATCTTAAAGGTCGTATTCTAGTAGCTGAAGAAGGAATAAATGGTACTGTGTCTGGAACCGTTGAAAACACGATTGCCTATATGGAAGCAATGAAAGCTGATCCTCGATTTGCTGATACGATGTTCAAGATTGATCCAAGCGAAGGACATGCCTTTAAGAAGATGTTTGTAAGATACCGTCCAGAGCTTGTAAGTTTAAAACTAGAAGAGGACATTGATCCAAACCAAGTGACAGGTGCTTATCTTTCACCGCAAGAATTTAAAGAAGCTATTTTAGACGAACAGACAGTGGTGATTGATGCACGGAATGATTATGAATATGACTTGGGGCATTTTCGAGGGGCTGTACGCCCAGATATACGCAGTTTTCGAGAGCTTCCAGACTGGATCCGCGAGCACAAAGAAGAATTTATGGAAAAACGGGTAGTGACCTACTGTACTGGCGGCATTCGTTGCGAGAAGTTTTCTGGTTGGCTTGTCCGTGAAGGATTCAAAGATGTCGGACAGCTACATGGCGGTATTGCTACTTATGGAAAGGATCCTGAAGTCCAAGGAGAATTATGGGATGGCAAGATGTATGTGTTTGATGAACGGATCGCTGTCGATATCAACCAAGTAGATAAACAAATCGTCGGTCGCGACTGGTTTGACGGAACACCATGTGAACGATATATCAATTGTAGCAATCCTGAGTGCAATCGTCAGATTCTTGCTTCCGTTGAAAATGAAGAAAAACATTTAGGAGCATGTAGCGTAGAGTGTGCGAAACATCCACGCAACCGCTATGTTCAAGACCATGGAATCTCTCCAGAAGAAGCAGAACTGCGGTTTGCAGCTTTAAGTAAATAGAAAACAATAGTTTTGATTGTCGACCATTTCCAATATGCGCTATACTATCGTTGAGGATGGTGATCCACATGAAATCATTGATTTATGCTATTGGCGATGTCCACGGTAAATATGATCTTTTTGAAAAACTTATTCACTATTATGATCCGACGATCCATCAGCTTGTTTTATTAGGAGATCTCAATGATCGAGGGCCTCGTACAAAGGAATGTTTTCTATTAGGAAAGCAATTAGTCGAAGAAACAGGTGCCATTTATCTCCGGGGAAACCATGAAGAATATTTTTTGCAATTTCTGCAAGCACCGGAGGACTGGTATGCGCCTTATATCAGAAATGGTGGAAAAGAAACATTTGAAAGCCTACTTCACCCAGGTGCATCGGAGGAATACTCCCCGACTGAAATCTCAATGATGATTCGATCAAGATACCCAGAACTGATTGAATTTTTAGTCCAGCGCCCCTTGTATTATGAATGGGAAAATTATCTGTTTGTCCATGCTGGAGTGGATTTGACAAAGAAAGACTGGCGTAAGACAAGTCCAAGAGACTTTATTTGGATACGGGAACCATTTCATGAAGGGAAAAACAACACAGGTAAGACAATTGTATTTGGACATACGATTACACCAATGCTCCATGGAGATATGCAGACAACAGACCTCTGGATTCAGGATCATAAAATCGGAATGGACGGTGGGGCTGTATTCGGAGGGTCATTGCATGGGGTTGTTTTTGACAAGGAAGGTATCCTTCAAGACATTGAATATCAGAACAACAAAGGATCTTGGCAAGGAATCTGACGAATGGAAAGAATGAAGGAGCTGCGACTTTGTTGCGGCTCTTTTTATTTGTATAGAGAATATTGTTTCTTTCAGCAGTTTAACCCATGATAAAAAGTATGATAGAATAAAGAAGCAATTTTTAGCAGAAAAGAGGCATTTTAATGACGGAAAATTTGAACCAGACAATCATTCAGCTTGTACAAAAAGAGCTTTCAGACTATCGTCCCAAGCAGTTGACGACTGTACTTAATTTGTTAAATGAAGGAAACACCGTTCCTTTTATCGCGCGTTATCGAAAAGAAATGACGGGAAGTCTTGATGAAGTCCAGATTCGTGAAATCGAAGAGCGGTATGCATATCTTGAAAACTTAGAAAAACGAAAAAACGAAGTGATTCGGCTGATCGATGAACAAGGGAAACTGACCCCTGAGTTAGAAACAGAAATCACGCAATCCGTAAAAATGCAACAAGTGGAAGATTTATATCGTCCATACAAACAGAAACGACGGACAAAAGCAACGATTGCTAAAGAAAAAGGACTTGAACCACTCGCGCTGTGGCTGATACAGCTTACAGATGGAGAGGTGCAATCGGAAGCAGAAAAATATATCGATAAAGAAAAAGAAGTCTCTTCTGCTGAAGAAGCGTTGCAAGGTGCGCATGAGATCATTGCTGAACAAGTCAGCGATAATGCAAAATTTCGGACTTGGATTCGGTCTTATACGTATAACAAAGGCATGTATGTCAGCCAAGTCAAGGATGAGCAAGCAGATGAAAAAGGCGTATACGAAATGTATTATGACTTTGCAGAACCTGTCCATAAAATGGTTTCTCATCGGATATTGGCCACTAATCGAGGAGAAAAAGAAGAGGTTCTCAAAGTGTTCCTTCAAGTAGACGAAGCAGCAGTTTTAGCTTACTTGGATCGCCAATTAGTGAAAAATCCTGCCTCTCCTTCTTCTTCCTTTGTAAGAGAAGCCTATCAAGATAGTTATAAACGCTTTATACAGCCGGCAATCGAGCGAGAACTGCGTAATGAATTGACTGAAAAAGCGGATGAGCAAGCCATCGCTATTTTTGGAGAAAATCTTCGCAATCTTTTGTTGCAACCGCCGCTAAAAGGTAAAGTCGTACTGGGATTTGATCCGGCCTATCGTACTGGATGTAAACTAGCAGTCGTAGATGCGACAGGAAAAGTTTTGGCAATCGAAGTCATTTATCCGCATAAACCTGCAGCACAAGCGAAAAGGGAAGCTGCTGGTCCAGCTTTTATCCAATTGATCAATAAATATCAAGTAGATATGGTAGCTATCGGGAATGGAACAGCCAGTCGGGAATCAGAACTTTTTGTGGCTGAGCAATTGAAATCAGCCGACCATAAAGCCTATTACGCCATTGTCAATGAAGCTGGCGCTTCTGTTTACTCCGCTAGCGAAATTGCACGAAAAGAATTCCCGCATCTACAAGTAGAAGAAAGAAGTGCAGTTTCTATTGCCCGTCGTCTGCAAGATCCTTTAGCTGAATTAGTCAAGATCGATCCTAAAGCTGTCGGTGTAGGACAGTACCAACATGATGTTTCTCAAAAACGTTTGGCTGAACAATTGGATTTTGTCGTGGAAACAGCGGTCAACCAAGTAGGCGTGGATGTGAACACGGCTAGTCCACAGCTCTTGCAACACATATCAGGATTGAATAAAACGACTGCCCAAAACATTGTCAGTTATCGTGAAGAAAATGGAGAATTTACTGCACGAACTCAGCTGAAAAAAGTGCCACGTTTAGGGCCAAAAGCATATGAACAAGCAATCGGCTTCTTGCGAGTTCCTGGCGGGAAAAACATTTTGGACAACACCGGTATCCATCCCGAAAGTTATTCTATTGCGAAAGACATATTAATGACAGTCCATCTTTCAGAAAAAGAGCTTGGGACAGAAGAAGCAGTAGAAAAATTGACACGGTTATCCGCGGAGAAACTGGCTGAAAGCTTATCAGTCGGAGAAGAAACGTTAGCCGATATTTTAGCTGGGCTGACACAACCTGGACGAGATATGCGTGATGAGATGCCAGCGCCCCTATTGCGTACAGATGTGTTGAGTATGGAAGATTTGAAACCAGGGATGGAATTGACTGGAACGGTCCGTAACGTCATCGACTTCGGCGCATTTGTCGATATCGGTGTGAAACAAGACGGACTTGTCCATATCTCAAAACTTAGCAAAAAATTTGTCAAGCATCCAACAGACGTCGTGTCAGTCGGAGATATCGTGACGGTTTGGATAGAACAAGTTGATACGAAAAAAGGCAGAATCAGTTTGACGATGCTTTCCCCTTATGAAGAGTAACAATGAGGAGTAACAAAAATTGACACAAGAAGAACTGCAGCAGTTAGTAGAAGAGATATCATTAAAAAGCTTCCAGCGTCCTTTCAAGCACCAAGCAATGTTCAATCCACGCTTGCGTACAACTGGCGGGCGCTATCATTTAAACGATCATCATTTAGATTTTAATGCAAAGCTGTTTGAAGAGTCAGACAAAGAGACGATTGCAGGAATCATCAAACATGAACTTTGCCATTATCATCTTCATCTAACTGGAAGAGGGTATCGTCATAAAGATATGGATTTCAAGTATCTTTTGAAAAAAACAGGAGGATTGCGCTATGCGCCAGCCTTGACGAAGAAACAGATAAAGATCGAATATTATCAATGCCAAGATTGTTCTGCCACAATCTGCCGCAAAAGAAGAATCGATGTACACAAATATCGTTGTGGAAGATGTCATGGGGAAATCAAATGGATTGAGACAAAGAGAGAAAGCCTCAATGAAGTATAAAAAATCAGATGAAAGGATGAAGAGTTTTTGGAAAAAAACGAGCAGAGAAATCTAAAAGACTGGAATCAGTTATTAGCCTTTTTAGCCGCACCTGATGAGAAAGATTTTGAGAAATTGTCGGCACCTACACTTATTTTAGCTGGAAACGGTCTTCCTATCTTAGCTGATAAAGCAGCACAAATGTATGTAAATGGTCAAGTAGAACGTTTGTTTTTGGTCGGCGGGGTGGGTCATGCGACTAGGATCCTTTATGAGAATTTTGAAAAGCAAGGATTTCATTTTGAAGAAGGCATGAGTGAAAGTGAAATCTGTCGTCAGTATCTAAAAGAAGTCTATGATTTGCCCGATAAGGCTTTCCTGATAGAATCGAAGTCTACAAATTCTGGAGAGAACGCCACTTTTTCACTGGAGATTCTTCATTCCTTAGATGCTGTACCAGAAAAAGTCCTATTGATGAATGATCCGACACTGCAACGCAGGACTCGAGCAACTTTTGAGAAAGTATGGCAAAATGAACAAACTGTTTTCGCAAATGCTGTGCCATTTGTGCCGGAAATCCTTCACTTTTCTGAGGAGATCATCTTTACAGCAAAAGAACTGAACCATCAATGGCCGAAGGAATATTTCTATGCACTGGTGTTAGGAGAAATGGAGCGACTCCACGACGATGAGAATGGCTATGGTCCGAAAGGAAAAGATTTTATTCCTCATATTGATATATCAGAAGAAGTTTGGTCTTCTTATACAAGAATCAAACAGTCAATAAAAACAGATTTTTCCCGTACATGACCTTTTTAGCAGGCGAATCCTCCTTTCTAAATAAATTTGGTTGAAATTTTCAATCGTTTATAAGATAATGAGGAGCGTGTTGAATGTAATAGCTAAAAGAATGGACGCTAGATAAGAGAAGAGGATTCAAATGGAAAATCAAAATAAATTGTATCATTTCGTTGGTATCAAAGGTTCAGGAATGAGCTCCTTGGCTCTTGTTTTACATGAACAAGGTTTAAATGTCCAAGGATCAGACATTGAAAAATATTTCTTTACACAAAGAGATTTAGAAAAAGCAAATATCACGATTCTGCCATTTAACGCAGAGAATGTAAAACCAGGTATGACGATTATTGCAGGAAATGCATTTCCTGATTCACATGAAGAAATCCAGCGAGCAAAAGAATTAGGTTTGGAAGTGATTCGCTATCACGACTTTATTGGTCATTTTATCCAAAACTATACGAGTATCGCTGTAACAGGTTCTCACGGAAAAACAAGTACGACTGGTCTGCTCTCTCATGTATTGAGTGGTGTCCGTCCAACAAGTTATCTAATTGGAGACGGAACAGGCCATGGTGATCCGCAAGCGGAATTCTTTTCATTTGAAGCCTGTGAATATCGCCGTCATTTCCTTGCCTATTCACCAGACTATGCGATCATGACAAACATCGATTTTGATCATCCGGATTATTATACAAGTATCGACGATGTATTTACAGCTTTCCAAACAATGGCTGGACAAGTGAAAAAAGCTATTTTTGCGTACGGTGACGACGCTTATTTACGCAAATTAGAAGCAGATGTGCCGATTTATTATTATGGTGTCACAGAAAATGATGATATCCAAGCACGAAACATCGAACGTACAACATCCGGTTCTGCTTTTGATGTCTATCATGGGGATGAATTTGTTGGACATTTCACTGTACCAGCATTCGGCAAACACAATATTTTAAATGCTTTAGGTGTTATTGCAGTTGCGTATTTCGAAAAACTGGATCTGAAAGAAGTTGCGGAAGAAATGCTGACTTTCCCAGGAGTAAAACGTCGATTCAGTGAAAAAATCGTAGCAGACATGACCGTAGTCGATGATTATGCGCATCACCCTGCAGAAATCAAAGCAACGATCGATGGCGCACGCCAAAAATATCCAGATAAAGAAATAATTGCAGTTTTCCAACCCCATACGTTTACGCGTACGATTGCATTGATGGATGAATTTGCAGAAGCACTTGATTTAGCTGATAAAGTTTACTTATGCGATATTTTTGGTTCGGCTCGGGAAGAACAAGGAAACGTTAAGATTGAAGACCTTGGAGCGAAAATCAAAAAAGGTGGAGAAGTCATCAAAGAAAATAATGTATCTCCACTATTAGATTATCATGATGCAGTAGTAATCTTCATGGGTGCTGGAGATGTTCAAAAATTTGAACAAGCGTATGAAAAACTTTTAAGCAGCACGACGAAAAATGTACTGTAATACAATTACTGCAGTGTCCTTATAAAAATAGAAAGAGGGAGAGTGGCAAAATTCTTGTCATGCTCCCTTTTTTACAACTTTTGATAAACGGCGTTCAAAAGCTTGCATCTGCGGTAATAAGCCCAACCAAATCAAAAACATGAGAAGCTGTTTTTCTTGGCTGTTCTTATTACTTGATGCAGGACAGCTTTTTCACGACCTCTTTAAACTATAGGAATCTGTTAAATCAATGGAGCAGAACTTGCCTTTTGTGCTGCTTTTGGTACAATAATGTATGATTAAAAATAAACTGGAGGGTTTCTATCTTGAACATAGGTAAGCCGAGAAAACTAGGAAAAACAATAAATGAAATCGAGGAAGGCGACTCGTTATCCTTAACAGAATCTATTGAAGATAACCAGCTTTTGCTGTATTTGGGATTGACGAATGATGCAAATCCTTTGTATATCCAACATGACTTTGCACAAAAAACAGAATATCATCAGCCAATCGTTCCATCAGTGATGCTGATGGGGATCATCACAAGTGCAATTTCAAAGCATCTTCCTGGACCAGGATCACATGTTGTCAATTTTTCTGTCAATTTTATTGAACCGGTTTTCCATTATGAAACACTGACTTTTCAGTTTGAGGTCATAAAAGTAGATAAGATGAAGGATGTGGTGACGATTTCTGTAGAAGCGGAAAACACGAACGAAGATCGTGTGTTGGATGCTGTTGTTATGGTCCAACCGCCACAAGTTCCTGAATTGGAAATAGCAATCGAAAGTGAAGGTGAATTAAATGAATAATCCAAGTACATCAATGTCAGGTATCAATCGTTTTTATGCAAAAGTTTATGGTTTTTTAGGTATGGGACTTGCCCTTAGTGCAGTCACTTCTTACTTGGCTCTTTGGGTATTTCCTTTGCAACTAGCAACTTTTATCAATAACTTTCCATTAGGCTTTATGGGTCTGTGGATCGTTGAACTGATTTTAGTAATGGTTCTAGGCGTAAAAGCACAAAAGAATCCGAGCTTAGCAATCGGTGGATTTATTGCCTACTCTCTTTTGAATGGCATAACATTAGCAGTTACTCTTGCATACTACGATATTGGAACAGTAACGCAAGCTTTCTTGACAGCTACCTTGATGTTCATGGGGATGTCTGTTGTCGGAGTAACAACAAAACGAGATCTTAGCGGGGTTGGAAGAGCAGGACAGGCTGCTTTGATCGGAGTGATCATTGCACTAGTCTTGAACATCTTCATTTTGAGAAGTAGCGCAGTTGAGCTGTTTATCTCACTGCTTTTAGTCGTCATCTTTGCAGGGATCACAGCTTATGATAACCAAAGCATTCGTAATATCTATGTCCAGACAAATGGAACAGCACATAGTGGCATTGCTGTATTCATGGCATTGAAGCTGTATTTGGACTTTATCAACTTGTTCTTGGCGTTTCTAAGAATCTTTGGACGGAACAACTAAAAAAGAAAAAATTGATCAGTTGGGGCTATACCGAAATATTTGGTATGGTCCCGCTTTTTCTTTTCGCATTCCGCATGATTCTTTGTTAGAATGAATAAGAACTTTACAGTAAGGAGTTAAGAAGATGACAAAAAATAAATTATTACTCGTTGATGGGAACAGTGTGGCTTTTCGCGCATTCTTTGCGCTGCACAATTCCCTTGAACGTTTCAAAAACAGAAACGGTCTTCATACAAATGCAATCTATGCATTCAATACGATGTTTGAAAATGTTATGCAAAAAGAGCAACCGACGCATGTTCTGGTTGCGTTCGATGCAGGAAAAACGACCTTTCGGACAGAAATGTATGCGGAGTACAAAGGCGGAAGATCTAAAACACCAGGTGAATTCAAAGAACAAATGCCCTATATCCGTGATTTGTTGACGGGATTAGGTGTACAGTATTATGAATTGCCCAATTATGAAGCGGATGATATTATCGGTACTTTGGCAGAAAAAGTAGACAAAGATCAATTTGATGTCGTCGTACTTTCCGGTGATCGGGATTTGACTCAATTAGCTAGTAAAGAAGTCAAAGTGGATATCACTGTAAAAGGTGTCAGCGATATCGAAAGTTATACACCAGAACATGTGGCGGAAAAATATGATGGATTGAGACCAAAACAGATTATTGACATAAAGGGGCTAGCCGGAGATGCCTCTGACAATATCCCAGGTGTGACTAAAATCGGTGAAAAAACAGCTATCAAGCTATTGAAACAATATGGCTCAGTCGAAGGAATCTATGAGCATATTGATGAAATGAAGCAAAGCAAAATGAAAGAAAATCTGATAAATGATAAAGAGCAAGCGTTCTTATCGAAAAAATTGGCAACCATCAATACCTCAGCGCCTGTGGAGGTCTCTATCGACTCACTGAAGTATGAAGGGAAAAATCTCGATAAACTCGTTCCGTTTTATAAAGAAATGGATTTCAATCAGTTCCTTTCTAAACTGAATATCGTTGAAGAAGAAGTAAAAATGGATGATATTTTATTTGAAGTCGTGCATGAATTTAAAGAGGAAATGTTTACTACGGATATGGCACTGTATGTGGAAATGATGGGAGACAATTATCATACAGAGGAAATCGTCGGTGTAGCGTGGGGGACAGAAAAGAAAATCTATGTCACGAATGATCTGTCTGTATTCGAAAACCAAGCGTTCCATTCTTGGATCACTGATCCGACCCGATTGAAAAAAGTATATGATGCGAAACGAACTTATGTTGCTTTAAATCGCTATACTGGAAAAACGAAAGGAATCGATTTTGATGTCTTGCTAGGTGCATACCTTCTCGATACGAATGAAAAAAGCACAGATATCGAAGGAATAGCCGCACATTACGGATACAACGATATTCAATCAGATGAAACTGTATACGGCAAAGGGGCGAAAAAAGGTTTACCAGAAGAAGAGGAACTCTTTTTTGCTCATTTGGCGCGAAAAGTAGCTGCAATCAATGCGTTGTCACCAAAATTGAGCCAAGAACTGGCAGATAAGAACCAAGAAGATCTTTTCCGAAAAATGGAACTGCCCTTGTCTATCATTTTGGCAGAGATGGAAATAAGCGGGATCAAAGTAGATGCGACTCGCTTACAAGAAATGAAGGGCGAGTTTTCTGCTCGCTTAAGAGAGATCGAACAAAAAATCTACGAAGAAGCCGGCGAAGAATTCAATTTGAATTCACCAAAGCAATTAGGAGTGATCTTATTTGAAAAAATGGGATTACCCGTTATCAAAAAAACAAAAACTGGGTACTCTACAGCCGTAGATGTACTGGAACAGCTTCGTGAACAAGCACCAATCGTAGAGGATATCCTAACCTATCGTCAAATCGCAAAAATTCAATCTACCTATGTCGAAGGACTGCTGAAAGTGATCCAATCAGATGGAAAAGTGCATACCCGTTATGTCCAGACATTGACCCAAACAGGACGATTAAGCTCTGTTGATCCTAATTTGCAGAACATCCCGATTCGATTAGATGAAGGGAGAAAGATACGTCAGGCATTTGTTCCTAGAGAAAAAGACTGGTTGATTTATTCTTCTGACTATTCACAAATCGAGTTACGCGTACTTGCGCATATCTCAAATGATGAACATTTGAAAGCTGCCTTCCTAGAAGGTCAAGATATCCATGCCAGCACAGCGATGCGCGTATTTGGAATCGAAAAGGCAGAGGATGTCACACCAAATATGCGTCGGCAAGCAAAAGCAGTGAATTTTGGTATCGTGTATGGCATCTCTGATTACGGACTTTCACAAAATTTAGGCATCAGCCGAAAAGCAGCACAGCAATACATCGATACGTACTTTGAAAAATACCCAGGTGTCAAAGAATATATGGAAAGAATCGTACGCGAAGCAAAAGACCAAGGCTACGTCGAAACGCTGTATCACCGCCGTCGATATTTGCCAGACATCAATTCAAGAAATTACAATATCCGTTCTTTTGCGGAACGAACAGCTATCAATACACCAATTCAAGGAAGTGCTGCTGATATTTTGAAAATCGCGATGATCGAATTGGATAAACGATTGAAAGAAACAGGTCTTCAAGCTACGATGCTGTTACAAGTTCATGATGAACTTGTCTTCGAGGTACCTGAAAAAGAACTTGAATCATTAGATAAATTGGTGAAGGAAGTTATGGAACAAGCTGTTTCTCTCCATGTACCACTGATCACTGACAGCAGTTGGGGAAAAACGTGGTACGAAGCAAAATAAACATTGTTTAAGACAGAGCAATATAATGAAGGTGAAAAGAAAAAATGCCAGAATTACCAGAAGTAGAAACCGTTCGTAAAGGATTGGAACGGTTAGTAGTAGGAAAAACGATTCAGAAAGTGCAAGTCTTGTGGCCCAAAATCATCGAGCAACCAGAGACACCCATCTTTGAGGCTTCTCTTGTTGGCGAAACCATCCAATCCATTGGACGTAGAGGGAAGTTTTTGATTTTTCATCTCGATCATTATGAACTGATCTCACACTTGCGAATGGAAGGAAAATATCAATTCACGAAAGAAAATACACCAATCGATAAACATACGCATGTACTTTTCTTTTTTGAGGACGGGAGCCAACTTCGCTACAACGATGTACGAAAATTTGGTCGTATGACAATCGTCGAAAAAGGAGCAAGTGCAACTTACCGAGGAATCATGAAATTAGGACCTGAGCCATTGCCTGACAGCTTTTTATTAGCAGATTTTGCAGCTGGACTGAAAAAATCGCACAAAGCAATCAAGCCTTTACTGCTAGATCAACGTTTAGTAACGGGACTAGGTAATATTTATGTAGACGAAGCACTATGGGAAGCGAAGATCCATCCAGAACAACCGGCGAATACATTACGTCCAAAAGAGATAGAACAATTACGTCTATCGATTATTGATGTTTTGAATCGTGCAATAGAAGCCGGAGGTACCACGATTCGCAGCTATTTGAATGCATTAGGAGAATCAGGCGGATTCCAAGTAGCACTGCATGTCTATCAGCAAACTGGCAAACCATGTATACGTTGTGGGACACCGATCGTGAAAACAAAAGTGGCACAAAGGGGGACTCACTATTGTCCGAATTGTCAAAGGCTGAAAATCGAAAAGTAGGCTTTGTTTTAGGTTTGACGGGCGGAATAGCTACTGGCAAAAGTACGGCAGCCAAAGTCTTTCAGTCTCATGGATTTCCTTTGATCGATGGCGACGTGATTGCCAGAGAAACTGTTGAGCCTGGAACGCTTGCTCTGAGGAAGGTTGTGTCTGTGTTTGGCCAAGAGATATTGCAGTCTAATGGTCAGCTAGATCGAGGGAAACTTGGGATGATTGTTTTTCCATCAAAGGAGAAACGGCAAAAACTTGATCAGCTATTAGATCCGTTTATCCGAAAAGCGATAAAAGATCAAATCGCCTCTCTAAGTTCCAATCATCCTTTAGTAATTGTAGATATCCCATTGCTCTACGAAGGTCATTATGACCACTATATGGATGCAGTAGCTGTCGTTTATACTACGCCAGATATTCAACTCAGACGCTTGATGAAACGTAATCAACTAACACTAGAACAAGCGCAGCAGAGAATTCGCAGTCAACTTCCAATCGAAGAAAAAAAGCAGCGTGCGGATATTTTGTTTGACAACAACGGAACGAAAGAGGAACTTGTGGAACAAATCGAAAATTGGCTTTTAGCTAATCGCTTTCTTTGAGTATCTGTGTCAAGTTTGCTATCCTGAGTATATAGAAAGCGAGGGATAGCGATGGGATCATTTAAAAACCAAAAGGATAAAGTCGTAGGTAACGCAAAAGAAAAAATCGGCGAAATACTCAATAAAGAAAATCTAATCGATGAAGGTCGTACGCAATCAGAAACAGCAGAAGAGAAAGAAAAGCAGTACCAAGCAAGAATCGATGAAATAGAAGACCAGCAGGCAGAAAAAGAAGCGAAACAGCAAGATTTGACTCAAGAACGAAAAAATCCGGCACCTGATCGTAGTAAGACACCGCTCCCAGAAAGTGAACACATTCCTGATGAACAAAAGATCGAGGAACAACGACTGAAACACTATACAGGAATCGAAGAGAAGTTATAAAATAGTAAGAAATAGAGACGTGACTTGAAGCAGATGATAAGATGTTCATCTGCTTCAAGTTTTTTGCGCTAGTCGACTAAATCAGCTTTTGGGCGAGTCATTTCTCAGCAATCAAGGTCATCAGTACTGGAAAATTGAAATTGGATTAGAACAGGGGACATAATTACGCATGAAAATAGAAAAAATTGTTCTTATATCCGTGTTTTTTTGGGTAGGACAGTCGCGTTTGTGATTTGTTTCGTGTTATAATACAACTAGTTGTAAAGAAAGACACATCCTTTATATAAAAATGCGATGCAAGAGGTGAGACAAAATGAGATGTCCCAGATGTCAACATAATAATTCACGAGTAATCGACAGCCGTCAAGCAGATGATGGACGTGCGATCCGTCGCCGTCGCGAATGTGAGAATTGTTCGTTCCGATTCACTACGTTTGAACGAATTGAAGCTGCTCCGTTATTAGTCATCAAGAAAAACGGGGAACGCGAAGAATTCAATCGCGATAAAATTTTAAGAGGACTCATCCGCTCAGCAGAAAAAAGACCTGTAGCTATGGAGCAAATGGAACAAATCGTCAACCATGTCGAAAACCGCGTACGCAGTCTTGGGGAAAACGAAGTATCAACGAATCTGATTGGTGAATATGTGATGGAGGATTTAGTCGATTTAGACGAAATCGCGTATATCCGTTTTGCCAGTGTTTATCGCCAGTTCAAAGATATGTCTGTTTTCTTAAAAGAGTTGCAAGATATCGTGGATAAAGCAAAAGAGAATAATAAAGAAAACAATTAAGAAACAAAAAGGAGGCATTTCCTTGGAAAATGCTTGGAAAGAGCTTCAACCAAAAAATATTTACCAAGGAAGAAAAGAAGCTCCGCTGAGGGAAGACAGCAAGAACGCCTTGCTGTATCTTTATCAGCCACTGATCGGCGGAGAAGCCTTGAGTATCTATTTCACTCTATTATCAGAGATCTCGCAAGAATCTGGTGAAGGTCCTGAAGGGATGCATGCAGATTTACTCAGTAGTCTAGGCTGCGGGATCCCTCAATTTTATGATGCAAGAAAAAAGCTGGAAGGAATCGGCTTACTGGATGTTTATTTTAAAGAA
This sequence comes from Enterococcus sp. 3G1_DIV0629, assembly GCF_002141285.1. Lineage (NCBI taxonomy): Bacteria > Bacillati > Bacillota > Bacilli > Lactobacillales > Enterococcaceae > Enterococcus > Enterococcus sp. 3G1_DIV0629. The sequence goes on from NZ_NGLI01000001.1 coordinate 879,992, forward strand.
GATAGCGATCTGGGGCCTCGTTTTATTTATGAGTTGTTAGAGCCACTCGTTCCTAAAGCATTTTTCAAAGATTCTGTTCTGGCATTTCTTCTTTTGGAAAAAGTTGGTGAACGACGATTCCAGAAGCTTACCCAGTTGTTTGAACCTAAAAGGCATACAACACAGGGATATCAAAAAATCACAAAAAAATTTTTAGATGTTTATCGCTTCAATGAAGCAGTATACGCTGCTAATCAAGAAAACATCGAATCACTGAATAAATCTTTTGAAGAATCTGAGCCATCAGCATTACTTGAAACAGATTCGACATTCGATTGGCAATTTTTGAATGATTGGCTGGCAAAAAAACATATGACTGTTCTTGATGATTCAATCATCAAACAAGTCGACATGTATCATCAGCTTTATGGATTCGATGAACTAACTCTTGGTGAACTCATCAGTCAATCTTATGATTTTAGTGAACAAAAAGTATCCATGAAGGAGCTGCAAAAAGCTGTTTTGGCAATGCAGAGACGACCAGTAAAGCAAATAAAGGAAACAGTCGCTGTTGCTGAAAACAGCAATGAATCTCCGACGAATGAACATTTGACAAATGCAGCGCTTCAGTTGATAAAAGAAGCACAGAGCATTCCACCGATGAAATATCTGGAAGCAATCAAGTCAGAAAAAGGCGGATATGTTTCTAAACAAGAAAATTGGTTACTGCAAGACCTTGTTTCTCAATCAGGTCTTTCCAGCAGTGTGATCAATGTTTTGTTGAATTATGTATTGGTGATCAAAAATAATGCTAGCTTAAATGCTAGTTATGTGAATACAGTGGCAAATGAATGGGCACAAAAGAAAATCGCCACAGCAGAAGAAGCAATTCAGCATATTCGGCAAATAAGCAATCAAGCAAAACAATCAAAACAAAAGAAGCAAACAAATTATCCAAACGGCAAGCGAAATGTTCGGCGGGAAAAGCTTCCTGATTGGGTCAACCAGCCAAAAGATGAAAAACAGATCAGTAGTGAGAAAAAAGCAGAGATTGACCGCCGTTTTAAAGAATACCTGGCGAAAAAGGAGGGTGACATCTAATGGAAGACGTAGGCAAAGAATTGAAGAGGATCATCAGCAAACGTAATTATCAAGAAAAATATGCTGAAATGATTGCTGACGTCCTAAATGATGCGGATGTTCAAGCTTTTCTAAGTGCACACCAAGAAGAACTGACACAAGCGGATATTGAAAAAAGCTACGCCAAATTGTATGAGTTCGTGCAGGAAAAGCGTAAATATCAAAAAAACGATCCAACGATGATCGCTCCAGGCTACGAGCCGAAGTTGACGTTGAATTTTCATTATGTGGATGTCACTTATGTACCAACAGAAGCATTGTTAGCTCGGCAAAGACAAGAAGAAATCAGAAGCCGAGTAAAAGCAATGGATATGCCAAAAGATATTCAATCAGCATCTTTTGAAAACTTTGAGCGTACAGATGGACGAGGATATGCGAGCTTGGAAGCCCTAGATTTTGTAGAGAAATATACTGCAGATCCAAAAGGGTATCATAAAGGTCTTTATTTGGTAGGGAGTTTTGGTATTGGAAAAACATACTTATTAGGAGCAACAGCGAGAGAACTAGCGATTGCTGGTTTCACCACGACATTAGTCCACTTTCCGACGTTTGCCGTTGAGATGAAACAGGCAATCGGAAAAGATCAAGTGGCAGAAAAGCTAGATGCAGTGAAGCGTTCCCCCATTTTAATGATTGACGATATTGGTGCAGACGCGATGAGCAGTTGGATACGGGATGAAGTATTCGGCGTCATCCTTCAATATCGGATGCAGGAACAGCTACCGACATTCTTTTCATCAAATTTCACAATGGATGAATTGGAACAGCATTTGTCCGTCACTCAACGTGGAGATGAAGAGCCGCTGAAAGCAAAACGCATAATGGAACGCATACGTTATTTGACAAAAGAAATCGAAATGACTGGTCGCAACCGCCGCAATGGTTGAACAGTTGATAAGTCCAACTGATATTTGACCAAGGAGTAAAAGCAGGTCAGCGAATCTTTACATGGACAGAAATGACCGGAGACAATCACCGCAACAAGTAATGCAAAAACTTAAACGGAGGATTTTTTATGAGGGCTATTTTTTCTAGTATATCTGTAGTTGGTCTATTTTTTATTTTAGCAGGATGCGGTAGTGCAGATAGCAACACAGGTTCTGTTGATTCGATTGATGCGGGTCAAACAGTAAAAACAAGCAGTACGAAAACGGAGGGACAAAGCATATTTGTAGGAACGATTGAAAGCATCACTCAAGTAGAAGCGGAAGAAGAAACGATTCAGCTGAAACTCGTCGATGTCATGGCAAAGGAAGATCCAGCGAATATGGGGACATCATTCAGCAATGACGGAGTGATTTTGAACGCTACTGCTGAAAAAATAAGCGTGGACATAAATGAACTGAAAATCGGTGACAAAGTCCAATTTACATTAGTTGAGATGCCGATCATGACGATGTCTATCCCACCACAAGTGCCTGGAGATTCGATCATTGACGTTTCGTTGAACAAATAATCAGAAACACTTTATTCAAAGAAAGAATATGTTGTTTTATAGAACAAAAAGGTATATTTTTTAAGGAGATCTGGGAATTTTTTTATTCCTAGTCTCCTTATTTTATATGGAAAATGCTATAATTACCTAGAAGGAGTGAAGCTATGAACCATTTAGATTTATCTCAGCGCTTAGAGGCAGTTGGTGACTTTGTCCCTGAATCTGCTCGTTTAGCAGACATTGGATCAGATCACGCATACTTACCTGTTGCATTGATGCTAAAAGGAAAAATCGAATATGCAGTTGCAGGTGAAGTCGTTCAAGGTCCTTATGAATCAGCACGTAAGCAAGTCCAAAAAGATGGATTGGAAGATCGTATCACTGTACGTCTTGCAAATGGTCTAGATGCGATCCAACCGCAAGATGCTATAACGGCTGTCACAATCGCGGGTATGGGAGGTTCGCTGATCCGAGATATCCTAGAAGCTGGCAAGTTGAATCAACGCCTAAGTGGACAAGAACGTTTGATCCTTCAGCCAAATATCGGAGAGCGTACGTTACGATCATGGCTGCAAGAAAACCAATACAAAATCCAATCAGAAAAAATACTTGAAGAAAACAAAAAAATATATGAAATCATTGTAGCCGAAAAAGGACAAAAACCAGTTACTTACAGTGAAATGGAGCTGATGTTCGGGCCATTTCTGCTTGAAGAGAAAAGTGAGATCTTCAAATCAAAATGGACAAGAGAGCTTCAACAAAGAAAAGCTATCCGTGAACAGCTCAAACAAGCAGCTAATCAAGAGGCACGTCAAAAACAAATCGAGCAGGAAATCCAAATAATTGAGGAGGTTTTAGAGTCATGACAATCAGCGGACGTACCTTCATCCAAAAGTTTGAAAGCTATTGTCCTCAATGGCTAGCTGAAGAAGGAGACCCAGTCGGACTGCATATTGGAACATTAGATAAACCGATTCAACGGGTAATGATGACATTGGATGTTCGCCCAGAAGTGGTCGAAGAAGCAATCGAGAAAAAAATCGATCTGCTGATTGCTAAACATCCCCCAATCTTTCGTCCTGTAAAGCGGCTGACTACTGATCAGCCGCAAGAAAAAATGTATGCAGATCTGTTGAAACATGATATTGCCGTTTATGCGGCACACACGAATATGGATATTATTTGGGACGGACTGAATGACTGGTTTTGCGAACTTCTTGGTATTGAAGTGGAGAGTTATTTAGTGAAGACTCATGAAATCCATTATAAAAAACTGGCGGTTTATGTACCTGTGGATCATGCACAGAAAATGCGTGAAGCATTAGCTGCAGCTGGTGCTGGTATGCAAGGCGATTATACCGGTACAAGTTTTACCTCGATTGGACACGGTCGATTTACTCCGAATGTTGGTGCACAACCAGCGATTGGGAAAGTAGGGAAGACAGAACAAGTTCAAGAAGCAAAAGTCGAGGTTATTTTGCCCGAAACAATCGAAAAACAAGTGATTGATGCCATGCAATCAGTTCATCCTTATGAAGAACCTGCGTACGATCTTTTCGCAATTGATGCACCAGTCGAAAAGTTTGGGCTAGGTCGAATAGGTGAATTACCGCAAGAAATCCCCTTAGAAATATTTGTGGAACAAGTAAAAAAAGTTTTCCAATTAGAGGGACTGAGAATCGTTCAGCCTCAAAAAACAAAATCATCCATCAAGCGTATTGCGATTTGCGGTGGAAGCGGCGAAAAATTTTATCCGCAAGCAATCGCTCAAAGAGCAGACGTCTATATCACCGGAGACATCTATTATCATACGGCTCATGATATGCAAAGCGCCGGATTGATCGCAATTGATCCCGGACATTATATTGAATCGTTATGTAAGGAACGGTTCATCGAGAAATTTGAGACTTGGAAACAAGAAGAAAATTGGGCTATTGACTTTTTCGTCTCTGAAACGAATACAAACCCATTTCAATTTAATTAAAGGAGAGAATACTATGTACGAAAATCTTTTGCCACGTTTTTTACGGTATGTCAAAACAGAAACACGCTCCGATGCAACAAGCAAAACGACCCCATCGACTCAGACACAAGTTGCTTTTGCGCAAGAATTGAAAAAAGAATTGGAAGAGTTAGGTTTATCTGATGTTTTCTATAATGAAGACAATGGGTTCGTTATGGGAACATTACCAAGCAATGTCGATCATGAAGTGCGTTCTATTGGATTTATTTCCCACATGGATACAGCAGACTTTAATGCAGTAGGAGTCAATCCACAAATCATTGAAAACTATGATGGAGAGTCTACGATCGTACTAGATGGGGAAGAACGTTACACGTTGAATACAAAAGATTTTCCAAATTTGAAAAATTATGAAGGTCACACGTTGATTACTACAGATGGCAGTACTTTACTGGGAGCAGATGACAAATCAGGGATTGCGGAAATCATGACTGCAATGGAGATCTTGATCAATAATCCTTCTATCCCTCATGGTACCATCAAAGTAGCTTTTGGACCTGATGAAGAAATCGGTGTCGGAGCGGATAAATTCGATGTTGAGCAATTCAATGTGGATTTTGCTTATACAGTAGACGGCGGTCCTTTAGGTGAATTGCAGTATGAAACATTCAGTGCTGCTCAAGCAAATATCACGATCCAAGGGAAAAATGTACATCCGGGGACGGCAAAAGATACGATGATCAATGCTTTACAGCTGGCGATTGATTTTCATAATCAGCTTCCAGCCGATGAAGTTCCAGAAAAAACAGAAGGATACGAAGGTTTCTTCCATTTGATGGCATTGAATGGAAATCCTGAAGAAGCTTCTATGAGTTATATCATTCGCGATCATGATCGTGAAAAATTCGAAGCGCGCAAAGCACAAATCACACATATCCAAGAAGAATTGAATCAACGATTTGATCAAGAACGAATCAAAGTAGATATGTATGATCAATATTACAACATGAAAGAAATCATCGAAAAAGATATGAGCATCGTGGAATTAGCGAAACAAGCAATGATCGAGCTTGGGATCTCTCCAGTGATCGAACCAGTTCGCGGAGGAACAGATGGTTCAAAAATCTCTTACATGGGTATTCCGACGCCAAATCTATTTGCCGGAGGAGAAAATATGCACGGTCGATTCGAATTTGTTTCTTTACAAGTAATGGAAAAAGCAACAGATGTGATTGTTAAAATTGCAGAATTGAACACAAAGAGTTAAAATCGAAAAAGAACAGCTTATGACAAGGCGTTCGTCCGATGATGGAATGTCATCTGTCTAAGGCTAAAGGGCAGGACAATGGAATGGATTGTCCCGCCCTCTTTTTTGAAGAGTAAATAGGAGGTAAAGAATGGAAAAGCTGCTAGTTTTTTATAACAAAAGTTCAGGGAAAGATGAGGGTGAGAAATTAGCACGCTGGTTTCAAGATTATGTAAAAGAAAAGCAACCAGAATTATTTGTAGATTTAGCTGAAACTGGCCCGTCGATTGACCATGCGGATTTAGTCAAGAAAGCAGAAGCTATAGGAGCCGATACTCTAGTGATCATAGGAGGGGACGGCACGATCCATCATATCGTTCAAGCGTTCCAGCAAACGTTATCTCAGTATCATATCGGATTACTTCCAGGTGGAACAGTCAATAATCTCGCACGTGTCCTTGAAATCCCCTTGAAGAAAGAAGAGGCTGCTGATGTGATTCTAGAAGGAAATGTCCGAAAAATAGACTATGGCCAAGTCAATGATGCAGTCATTATCTCTACACTGACAATCGGTATCTTAGCCGATACAGCAGTTTGGATCAGTCAAGAAGAAAAACAGCGTTATGGCTCGTGGATTTTTATCAAGAAATTCTTTAAGTTATTGCTGAAGAAGAAAAAATATCATTTGGATTTAGAAACAGACGAGGAGCATTGGAAAGGAAAATCCCAGTTATTGACAGTCACGATGTCTAACTCCGTGGGCGGCTTTACAAATTTCGACGACTCAGCGACCCCAGATGATGGAAAATTCCATGTAACGATCGTACCTTCCTTAGATATTTTCCGATTTATTTTTTATTTGCCTAGAATCATGAGAGGAAAATTCTATACGATACCTGGCATCACTTATTTCACAGCCAAACGCATGAAAATCAAAGCACAGGAAAGATCTGTTGGCACTCGGACAGATGGAGACACGACAGATGATCTTCCAGTTGAATTATCTGTTGTATCAAAAGGATTAGCAGTTTATTCACCAAAAAAAGAAGAAAAAGATCAGAAATAGTAGTTAATAGAAAGTTGGAAGAAGAATAATGGATGTATTGTTACACAATCCTTTGTGGTTTTATCTATTCATTGTAAATTTTTATTTATTTTGTCTGATGGGATATGATAAACATCAGGCTCGAACTGGCGGCTGGCGTGTACCTGAAAATAATTTGATATTTGTTAGTCTGTTAGGCGGTGGTTTGGGAGGATTGATTTCTCGGAAAGTTTTTCATCATAAAACAAGGAAAAAGAAGTTTACCGTAGGATTCATTGCGGGTGTGCTTGTTGATTTGATTCTCATTTATTTTTTCCATTAAGGAGCAGGAGATGTCATCTAAAGGAACGAAAATTAAAATCATTCTGAATCTGCTTTTGCTGATTGCGATTTTTGCTATTATTTATTATTTAATCAATCAATCATTTGCAGATATCTTTGCCGAATTACTGTCTACCAGTGTTGTCGTTTTGGCAGCCACTGTTGTATTAGGGACAGTTTACCAAATCGCTGAAGGGCGCTCGATCAAAGAGATTGCGGAACCTTTCGCGCCGAATTTTACAACGAAAGATGGGTTTCTGACCTCTAGCTATATTGCATTTTATCGAATCGTTTCATTTGGTACAGGAACATTGATCTCGGAAATTTATTTTTATAATAAAAAAGGAATGAAACTGTCTCAGGGAGCAGGGGTGACAGCACTCCATATGATCATGTACAAACTTGCAGTGATTACCTATGCGTTAGCTGGCTTGCTCATCCAATTCTCTCTTTTTTATTCTAATAGTCCGTCAATGATCTGGTTTATTATTGCTGGCATTCTTTTGACGATCGTGATTGTTGCCTTTTTATTGGTAATGTCCATCAGTCTGAATGTCCAAATATTTTTTGTCAGCTTATCGAATAAGTTATTTAAGAGTGAGCGTTTGCGAAAATGGGTGGATACATGTAATCAGCAGATCTACTCTTTAAGGGAAACGGTCCAAACCATTATCCAAGACAGGACTGCGCTATTGCGGATTTATCTATGGAATATGTTGAAACTTGTATTTTGGTATGTACTTCCCTATTTGATTCTGATTGAAAACCATCCTAAAATAGATTTCCTACTGACCATTTCGTTTATCAGCTTTGCAGTAGTGCTTTCAGGAGTTATTCCTACGCCAGCTGGTATTGGATCCTTTGAATTTGTCTACTTGTTATTGTTTAGACCAGTTGTCGGAACAGTTGACGCAGTTTCTTCGCTTTTGTTGTATCGTTTCAGTTCCTTTATCTTGCCATTTCTCTATGGATTTGTGTATGTGATTGCTGAACGGCGAAGAGTGATCAAAGAAGAAATAATAGAAGTAAAAAAAGAGAATAAAGAAAATCAAGGGTAGGTCTTTTATAAGATCTACCCTTTTTTTTTATAAAAGAAAAACATTAGGAAGCTATGTCACTTGAACATGTAAAACATTTTTTCTTGAAGCAACTCTACCAATGCATTTATTCTTGACTGTCTTTTTTTAAAAGAACCATTAAGATACTTAATAGAACAACAAACAAAGCAGAAAAAAATACTCCCTGATAACCATCAATTGAAAAAGTACTTTTACCAAACAATTGGAATACGATACCAAAAAAAGTGATCATGAAGCTTTGACCTAGATTTCTGCAAAGGGTGATGAAACCAGATACCGTACTGATATTTTTATCTGTAGCTAAAGCTTGTGCAGACAAGACACTTGTAGTAACCGTTGTGCCAGTACCAAAACCTGAAAAAGAGGCTAAGATAAGGAGAACGAAATAAGGCGTCATTTGCGGTAGAAATCCTAAAATAAGAAAAACTAAACCATTCACCCCCATACAAAAGGTTAACAAACGTTTCGTTCCAAAATATTTTCCTAATGGCACAGCAATCATCGATCCAGTAATAAAAAAGACAGAGGAAGGTAAAAGCGCTAAACCACCAAGGCTAGGAGATAAAGAAAGTTGCGTCTGAATCCATAACGGAAGATATACTTGAAACCCCATCATTGCTCCATTCATGAGAAAAGTAACGAGGTTGAACAAAAGAAAGTCAGATGATCTCAATGTTTCGACAGGTAAGACTGGTTCCTTTACTTTATTTTCATAGGAAAGCAAAATGAAAGAAACAAGGATGCCAAAAAGGAACACGCCACCACCAAGTATAAAATGATCTGGTATTATCTGTATACCAACTAGTAAAAGAAATAAAACTGTAATCAGAAAGAGATATTGTCCCAGTTCTTGATAAGAAAAAGAGACAGACGGACGTTTTTTTTCATTATAGAATAAAAGTAAGATCAAAATCGTTATTAAGCCAACAGGAATGTTTATAAAAAACACCCAGTGCCAACTAAAGTTTTCGACCAATAGCCCTCCTAAAAGAGGAGCAGCTAACGAAGCAATCCCCCATGCCGAATTATTCAATCCCATTATTCTTCCGCGAGATTCATAATCAAATAAATCACCAATCAGAGAGAAAGTAATGGGCATGATTCCTCCCGCACCTATTCCTTGAACCATCCTAAAAAATACCAGAATAAAAAATGATTGGGAAATACCGCAAAGAAAAGTACCTGTCATAAACAAGAGCAATCCAATGATAAAAATCGGTTTCTTTCCATACTGATCCGCCAGACGGCTGAATACAGGTGTTGACAATGCACTGGAAAATAAGTAACTAGAAAACAGTAAGGCAATCGGGATTTCACGACCAAAACTATTAGCAATAGCATTAGCAGCTGTGATGACGATCGTGGATTCGACTGCAGTCATAAATGTAGCAAGATAGATTGCTAGTAATATCCATCTTTTTTTTGTTTGACTCATCTTTTTTCCTCCTAAAAATCTTTTTAAGCATCCTACAAATTGACAAGTTCAATTATTTGTTTTAGAATATGCTTGCGCACGCAATTATATGCCTTGCGAGAATAGTTTGTCAACTAAAAGGAGGAGAAGAATGGAAAACAAAGGCGAAAGCAATTTGAAGTGGTTAGCCAAATTGACCCGAATTTATCAAAAAGAATTAGACCAAGCACTAGCTCCGCTCAAATTAAATTCAACGAATTATTACTTTATTGTGAAAATCCATGATTATCACCAATTGAAACAAGAAGAATTAATCAAATTGACCGGATTGGATGGAAGCAATGTCACCAGAACAATACAGAAGTTGACGAAGATGGGGTTAGTGACAAAAGAAAAAAATACACAAGATCGAAGAAGTTTTCTTTTAGAATTAACTGAAAAAGGACAAGAACTTCACGCTCAAGTAGTAGAATCTGTAGAAAATGCTCAGAAGAATTTTCTGTCAAAATTGACAGCTGATGAGCAAGGAACATTTGAGTATCTGTTAGGAAAGTTGGCACAAGAAGAATAGAAGGGTGATCCTCATGGAAAATACATCCAATGTACTAAAGGGACTAGTAGAAATTCCTAATCATTACGAATTAGTCAATGAATTAATAGAACAAAGAAACAAAAAGAAAGTCAACATCATCCGTTATCAAAATCAAGGAATCTATCTTCATAATGGACCAAGAATCATTGAAGTCATGGAAGGAAAGCTTTTAGTCAGTTTTAAGAATCTGACCGAAATACCTGAAGGAAAATTGTTATCAATCGAACGTGCCAAAGCTTTAGCTGAAAAGATATTTCATAAGTTCAATCCAACCTATGCGAAAGGGTTGACATTTATGCGCATAGAGCAACAAAAACGTAGCTTTATAGATGAAAACAGCGTGGAACAAACATTTCCTGTTCAATGGATCAAATTTGCTCATCGAAATGGAAGCTACAACTGGGTTACATTAGGAGCCAACGGCAAACTCATTGAGATGGAAATCGACTCAAGGTGGGATTATTTTCACGGACGCCGACAAACGGAAATGTGGGACAATGACGATTGGGTATTAGCTCGTGAAGGAAAAGGGCCTCAGCTTCCAAGTCCGAATGCATTAGCTTAACAAGGAGGGACAGAAATGAACACGAATGGACTATATGATGAATTTGATCTAGAACTTTTAGGAAATCTAAGAAATCGGCTACAGAGACTAGAAGATACAGACTACATGACTGCCTACTATAAAGGATACAGTGCTAGTGGCATGACATTGGACGAAATAAAAGAAGAAATAGAAGAACTGTCTCACACGATTCGAGAATTAGAAGATCGTATGGAAGAAACACAGTGGTGAAAAATATAGTTATTAAAAGCAAGTATTTAACGTAAATAATCAATGAAAAAAGAGCCAAACAGCTAAAATATTATTCTTCTATTGAAAAAGAATGCTTGCCCAATATCCATATTGGGTAAGATGATTTTACGTTTGTTTGGCTCTTTTTTTGTATACATACAATCAAATTTGTTTTTTTAAGATTTATATAAGACGAGAAAAAAAGTCAAAAATCTATGTGTATATTTTGACCAAAATTGACCAAAGAGATATAATAGTTTTTGTAAAGATCAAAGAAATAAGTGATCTTACCTTTAATTAGGAGGTATATCTGTATGAATATTGAGAAAATGACCACGACGCTTCAAGAAGCGATTGCTGAAGCTCAACAGATTGCGGTCACTCGAAAACACCAAGATATCGACATTGCCCATGTATGGAAAATCTTCTTACAACCTAATCATTTTGGTCGAAATTTCTATACGGATGCCGGATTGGATGTCGAATCTTTTGAACATGAAATCGATCGTCTACTGGATGAGTATCCAGTTGTTTCTGGTGGAAACGTCCAATATGGACAAAACCTCAGCCAGAATTTCTTTCGATTATTGAATGAAGCAGACCAAATACGTGAAAGCTTCGGCGACGAGTTTCTTTCAACGGAAGTCGTTATTTTAGCGTTGATGAAATTAAAAAATTATCCGTTAACTGTTTATTTGAATAAAAACGGATTATCTGAAAAAGAATTGCGTAAAAACATCGAAGAGATGAGAGGAGGAGAAAGGGTGACCTCGCAAAACCAAGAAGAACAATACAAAGCATTAGAAAAATACGGCGTTGATTTAGTACAGCAAGTCAAAAGTGGAAAAATGGATCCAATCATCGGTCGTGATGAAGAAATCCGTGATGTCATCCGTATTCTTTCGCGAAAAACAAAAAATAATCCTGTTCTGATAGGAGAACCCGGTGTAGGGAAAACGGCGATCGTTGAAGGACTTGCTCAACGTATCGTACGCAAAGATGTGCCTGAAAATTTAAAAGATAAAACGATTTTTTCATTAGATATGGGTGCATTGATCGCTGGAGCAAAATTCCGCGGTGAATTTGAAGAAAGACTAAAAGCGGTCTTGAAAGAAGTCAAAAAAAGTGATGGGCGTATCCTCTTGTTCATTGACGAAATCCACAATATCGTAGGAGCAGGAAAAACAGAAGGAAGTATGGATGCCGGAAATCTGTTGAAACCAATGCTTGCTCGCGGTGAATTACATTTGATCGGTGCCACAACTTTAGATGAGTACCGTCAATATATGGAAAAAGACAAAGCGTTGGAACGTCGCTTTCAAAAGGTATTAGTCAAAGAACCAACAGTGGAAGATACGATCAGTATTCTGCGTGGATTAAAAGAACGTTTTGAGATCCACCATGGTGTTAACATCCATGACAACGCATTAGTAGCAGCAGCTACTTTATCTGACCGTTATATTACTGATCGGTTCTTACCGGACAAAGCAATCGATTTGATCGATGAAGCCAGTGCAACGATTCGGGTAGAAATGAACTCTATGCCAACGGAATTAGATCAAGTTACCAGACGTTTGATGCAGTTGGAAATCGAAGAAGCTGCACTGAAAAAAGAATCAGATGATGCAAGTAAAAAACGACTGAAAAATTTGCAAGAAGAATTAGCTGAACTTCGTGAAGAAGCAAATGCAATGAAGATGCAGTGGGAAACAGAAAAAGAAGAGGTCAATTCTGTTTCAGCAAAACGTGCTGAAATCGATAAAGCAAAACACGAATTAGAAGATGCAGAAAATAACTATGATTTAGAACGCGCTGCTGTATTGCGTCATGGTACGATACCTCAATTAGAAAAAGAATTGAAGGAACTAGAAGCCAAAGCAAAAGACAGCGAGATCAAGATGGTTCAAGAGTCCGTTACCGAAAATGAGATTGCTCAAGTCGTTGGCAGATTAACGGGTATCCCCGTAACGAAACTTGTAGAAGGCGAACGAGAAAAACTGATTAAATTGAACGAAACACTTCACAAACGAGTGATTGGTCAAGATGAAGCAGTTGATGCGGTCAGTGACGCGGTGATTCGTTCACGGGCTGGATTGCAAGACCCAAATCGTCCTTTAGGTTCTTTCCTTTTCCTAGGACCAACTGGTGTCGGAAAAACTGAATTAGCGAAAGCTTTAGCTGAGAACTTATTTGACTCAGAAGATCATATGGTACGGATCGATATGAGTGAATATATGGAAAAACATGCTGTGTCTCGTCTAGTCGGAGCTCCTCCAGGCTATGTAGGTTACGAAGAAGGCGGTCAATTAACGGAAGCTGTCAGACGAAATCCTTATACAATCGTCTTGTTGGATGAAATCGAAAAAGCGCATCCCGATGTCTTCAATATCTTGTTACAAGTCCTAGATGACGGACGCCTAACCGATTCAAAAGGGCGAGTAGTTGATTTCAAAAATACGGTTCTGATCATGACTAGCAATATCGGTTCACAGTTACTGTTGGAAGGTGTGACTGCTGATGGAACGATTCCAGAAGCAGTGGCTGAACAAGTCAACACGCTATTACGTGGAAACTTCAAACCAGAATTCTTGAACCGAATCGACGACACGATTTTATTTACACCATTGAGCCTAGACAACGTGAAAGGAATCGTTGACAAAATGGTGGCGCAATTGGCACAACGTCTGGAACATCAAGAAATCCTGTTGACAATCAGTGATGAAGCCAAAACGTGGATTGCTGAAAATGCTTATGAACCAGCATATGGTGCAAGACCATTGAAACGATTTATCACTAAGGAAGTAGAAACACCACTGGCTAAAGAAATCGTTGCAGGACATGTTATGCCTAAATCAAAAGTAACGATTACTTTACTTGATGGACAACTTCATTTCAAAACAGAAGAGCTAGAAGAAATCGTCTAATCTTCCATTGAGACTATAAAAGAAAAAAGGGGTCTGACACAACTAGTGTCAGACCTCCTTTTTTTCAAATAAACAGTGTTCCAGAAGTAGCTTCTTCGAAAAATAAGCCGAAATTTCTTGAAGCTGCCCGCTTCTGTCACAACCTCTTTTATTAGGTATTTTTCACTTTTTCTAATTTATAACTTTCAAAGTAACGCTCATCTTTTTTACTTTGAGACCATGCAAACAATCCCATCAAGGCAGCACCTATCGTATTTGTCAGCAAGTCGCCCATCGTATCCATCAATGCTGCTCGTCCGACAAACAGTGTGCCATCAGAAGCAGCAAAACGTTGAAGATTCATGCCTAAGAACTGGTCGCATAAGAATTCCCAGAACTCCCAAAACACGCCGCAAAGTCCAGCAAACGCAAAGCCGAATAAGAGGAACAACCAAGGACTGGTTTTTGATATCTCCGCATCTTTCATCAAGTAACCAATCAATCCATAGCCAAGAGCTGTCAGGACCATTGGACTCACCGCATGTAAGATTTTGTCCCAAAAAGAGATGATACTGATCAAATGCATCCCTGTACCTAAAAAGACAGAGATGAATAAGAAGAACCAGTAAAACAAAACGATTGCTGCTGGAATTTTAAGTTTGAAAACTGTCAAAATGACTTGTGGCATGAAAATCAATGCAATCCCTAATAAAGATTCCACGATAAATGTGATTCCTTGAGAAGTCGAATACTTTTGGGTGATAAATTCATAAAAATTATAGCAGACAACGAATACACCAAAAGCAAGTAAAGCTATTTGAACCTTTTTGATTTCTTTAATCACTGAAAGTCCCTCCATCTAAAAATCTTTTTACTTCTGAAAGCAACTCAGACTCTGAAGAAACCACTTTTCCGTTCAATTTGATCAGGCCTACTGTATATAAGTTCAGATAGTGAAATTGATTTTCAGCTGTTTCTTGTAGCGCAGCGATTTTTTTCGGGTGGTTTCCGCCTTGCTGCCGAGTATCAGTATACAAGCCAATCACTGGGATACCTTTCGCATAAGCCACACCGATTTCCGATGCTACGCCAGCATCAATCGTCAATCCATCTAATAAAGCAATCATCAAATCGCTTTCCAACACTTTTTCTGTGTCTGCAAGAGCAATCATCCGACTGTCTGCATAAGCAGTTTTGTCATTGATTGCTTCATTTTCTTGAGGAAGATAAATTGAAAGTTCAGGAGAGAGCGCTCTGACTTCTTTAACTATCTGCTCGTTATATAACAAATCACTTTTAGCAAACATTGGTGCGGCAAAATAAATTTTCATCTAAACATCATCCTTTTTATTAAAAATAATCGCTAAAGTAAGCTTCCATGTTTGGAATGATACGCTCTAGTGACTTCAGTGTTTCTTTATCTGTTTCTAACCGTTCGATTCTTGCCAAATAAGAAGCACGTCGATAATTCATCATCAAGCAAGTCAATGTTTGGATATTCAATCGAACAGGGTTTCCTATAGGTTCGTTCAAGACACGGACTTTTCCTTGTTCATCCCATGTTAAAGCAAAGACGCCATTATTCCAAGGAGCGACAGGATCTTCAATGATGAAATGAAAAGCATCAGCTGTTCCAACAAACGGAAACCGTTGAAGGAATTCTTTTACATCAACGATCCGAGCCATAAAATATGGTTCGATCTGCTCTTTGATCTGACTGTCTTCAATCAAAAAAGCTAAGGGCTCATTTTTGTAAATATCTCCATGTACCCAGTAAATCATGGAAAAATGAGCGGAAATAAAGTTCCATAAGCCATTTCGAGCTTCTTGATCAAGATAGAACATTTCTTTTACGTGAAATATTTCTTCAGCTACCCAGTAGAATAGAACACCTCTTGGTTCATGATTGCTATCGTAGTAGACAGCGGCTGTGCGCTCATCTTCATTTTCGAAACGCCAATATTCTTCCCAATGAAAATCACTGCGGAATAAAGCACCATGGTTTCGTTGGGCAAATTTGTTATAAACGGCAAATACGTCTGGATGATCAACTGGTAATCGCTCAACCATACCACTTACTGGGACTTGTTTAGGTAGTTGAGTATCTCTGATTTTAAAGGAAAGTTTATCAGACATAATCTCCCATCCTTTGCGCCGATAATAGGGGATACTGTAAGGATACAAATAAGAGATCCATTGCTTGTTCTTGCGCATATTATCCAATGCAACGATGATTAGATCTTGCATCAATCCGTGGTTCGCATATTCTGGATAAGTTCCAACTCCAGTCACACCCCCCATTTTATAACGTGCACCGTGAATATTGACTTCACAAGGATAGATAGCGATTTGAGAGATCAGTTTGTTTTCATGGAACCACCCGAACACTTTCGATACTTCTAAAATCGGTCTTTTGGAACGGATAAAAGCTCGTTTATTCTCAAACCCGCTTTCCTCGATATCTGCTTCAGTCACTTGGAACACATAGGAAAGTAATTCGTTGAATTGATCGATATGTTCTTGAGTGACTGGTTTTAATTCAAGATTTTCTCTAAAATCTTTTTGATCCATTTTTTCATCTCCATTTATTAGCTTGATAACAGTATAGCAAAATTCTACCAAAAAAACTTCTAAAGCTGACTAATTAAAAAGTCTTTAAATTACTACTTTTCGTTGGTATAATGGAAAGTGCTGATTATATGAAAAGAGGAGACGCTATGGATATAAAGAAAATGAAAGAACGCCAAGAGCAGATTCGTAATTTTTCGATCATTGCTCATATCGACCATGGAAAATCTACATTGGCCGATCGTATTTTAGAAATGACGCACACTGTGACGTCTCGCGAAATGCAAGATCAGCTGTTAGACTCGATGGATTTGGAACGTGAACGTGGAATCACGATTAAATTAAATGCTGTAGAACTCAATTACACAGCGAAAAACGGAGAAACATATATCTTTCACTTGATCGACACTCCAGGGCACGTCGACTTCACCTATGAAGTCTCTCGAAGCCTTGCTGCCTGTGAAGGCGCCGTTTTAGTGGTCGATGCAGCCCAAGGAATCGAAGCCCAAACATTGGCCAATGTTTATTTAGCGTTAGACAATGATTTGGAGATCCTGCCAGTCATCAATAAAATCGACCTACCCGCAGCAGATCCCGAACGTGTCCGTCAAGAAATCGAAGACGTAATCGGAATCGATGCTAGTGAAGCTGTATTAGCCAGTGCCAAATCAGGGATTGGGATTGAAGATATTCTCGAGCAGATCGTGGAATATGTTCCAGCACCAAGTGGAGACTTAGATGCACCGCTAAAAGCTTTGATCTTTGATTCTATTTATGATAGTTACCGCGGTGTTGTTCTAAATGTCCGGATCACGGACGGTATGGTCAAACCCGGAGATAAAATCAAACTGATGAGTAATGGCAAAACATTTGATGTTACAGAGGTCGGGGTCTTCTCGCCAAAAGCAGTTGCTAGAGACTTTTTGATGGTCGGTGATGTCGGTTATATCACAGCAAGTATCAAAACTGTCCAAGATACTCGAGTAGGGGATACAGTAACGTTAGCAGACAATCCTGCCGCTGAAGCTTTACCAGGTTACCGAAAAATGAATCCGATGGTTTATTGTGGTCTTTATCCAATTGATACTTCTCGTTACAACGATTTGCGGGAAGCTTTAGAAAAACTGCAATTGAATGATGCTGCTTTACAATTCGAACCAGAAACTTCTCAAGCATTAGGATTTGGGTTCCGCTGCGGATTCTTAGGACTTCTTCATATGGATGTCGTCCAAGAACGTTTGGAACGGGAATTCAATCTAGAATTGATCACGACTGCACCATCCGTTATTTACCATGTTAATAAAACAGATGGTACGACTGCTACAGTAGATAATCCGGCAGATTTCCCTGAACCTGTAACGATCCAAGATGTAGAAGAACCATTTGTCAAAGCACAGATTATGGTGCCCAATGATTTTGTCGGTGCAGTCATGGAACTTTCTCAACGAAAACGTGGAGAATTCATTACGATGGATTATTTAGACGATTACCGAGTAAATGTCGTCTATAATATTCCGCTTTCTGAAATCGTATTTGACTTTTTTGACAAATTGAAATCAAGCACGAAAGGCTATGCCTCATTGGATTATGAAATGTCTGGTTATCAAAAAAGCAAGTTAGTGAAGATGGACATCTTGCTGAATGGAGAAAAAGTCGATGCATTAAGCTTTATCGTTCACCGAGACTTTGCCTATGAACGTGGAAAAGCAATCGTTGAAAAACTGAAAAAACTAATCCCACGCCAACAATTTGAGGTGCCAATCCAAGCAGCTATTGGACAAAAAATCGTTGCCCGTTCAGACATCAAGGCCTTGCGTAAAAACGTCTTGGCTAAATGTTATGGTGGAGATGTTTCTCGTAAACGTAAACTCTTAGAGAAACAAAAAGAAGGGAAGAAGCGGATGAAACAAATCGGCTCCGTCGAAGTTCCGCAAGAAGCCTTCATGGCCGTTCTGAAAATGGATGAGGAAGAAAGTAAGAAGTAGCAAGTGGTCTGTTTAACATCACTAAAAAAAATATACCATATTTACATGGGTTTGCCACCGGAATGTCACCGGTGGCTTTTTTGTTGGTAAAATTCTCCATGATATCTACTATTTCAATTCTCATGTTATTTGTAACATGAGAATAACTGTCCATCTAATCATGTTTTGGATGCCTTGAAATCAGAGGATTAGTCGGAAACAACTTTGGATTAATCAAAAGAATCCATGTATAAACTGAGTGATGTCGTTTAAATTAGCGCAAAATTCCTAGCTGTTTTAAAAAATAGTTTGGCTATAATCTCTCAAAAAGTGTATTTATTCAAGTAACTTTTTAGAAAAAAATAGACTAGAAACAAAAGAAGCCAGCCGTAAGAGCTGGAAAACTTAATTTTTTGTATTCAGATAAATTAGTATGCAAATAAAAAATACTATCGAAACTACTAACCCAACTAAATAATTGGATAAAAAAAGGGGATCAGCATCTGAATCATCCCAAATCTGAATCATGAAATAGATAAATGGGAGGGATGAGACGATCAGTAAACAATCTTTTTTACGCCATATTTTTAAACAGTGTAGAACAATAATTTTATATGCACAAGTAACCCAGAATAAAATTTTACTAATAAATAACAAAGTTATATCCCCTTTATTTTTTCTCTTTCGCAATATATTTATCTTATCATTATTTATTGATTATGAGAAATAAATGAGATTGAAGGGGGGAGTCGGTAATAAAAGACTTATACAAAAATGAATGGTTGCTTAGATACGTAGATTACTACAGTATAATAAGAACGATTTCAAGCTATATGATCATTGATACATAAGTTCAGAAAATCGACTTAAAATGTTATTGATTGATGAGAATTGGAGAAACAGCAATGAATAAATTGAGTAAACAAGAATCGAATGTACTGAAGGAAACATTTGAAAAAGAATACGGAGTTTCTACAGAAGAAGTATATAAAGCGGCAAGTCAGGGTGTTGCTATTGCAAGTGAGGCTATTCGTAAGCTTGGATTTCTATATAAGATGATGCTCGTCAATGGGAGGGAGCGGAATGAAAATAAAAGACGGATGTTACGCTAGTAGTTATGGTATAGACGGTTTAATACTAGATATGCCGATAAAGTACCCTAATTAATTCGGATTGAAAGAATGATGAAATGCGATAAACAGCAACGGTTGAAAAATAGTAAGAACAATTAGGAAGAGTTGAAATTCACATCCTTGTTCTTACTATTTCCGTTGCTGTCTATTAATTTATAAACATCGAAGTTACGTTTATTTAAAATACATCAATTACTTATTGTCAAAGATAGATATAATACGCATCAGCTTCCGAAGTAGCAGAATTTACCTTATGGAGTCCTTCTAATTTGATGTGGAGTTCTTTGGCAACTTCTTGAATATATTTGTTAAATATACTATTTTCTAATTTTAAATAATTAGCAATCTCTATAGAAATAACTTTTTTACGTTCTTTTCCTATGAACTGAATATTAAACTGTCTTATTACACTGTTTCTATCACTTTCATTAGGAAAGCTACTTAGCATCGATACATATTCTTTTATAGACATAAGAGTACTTTTTATCATTTGGAATTCATCCATAATTTCACCTTCTCTAATTATTTTAATTTTAATTTAATTATACATGATACTTTTGTTTCTATCCATTTTTTTGCTGAAGAGAAGATTATGGTCATTATGCAGGAGAAGAATTAGGAGGGAGCTAATTTAATCTACACAAGATAAATCAGAAATTTATTTAAATGAGTAAAAAAGAGAAAATAGGGCAAGGAAAGTTTAGCGACTATCGCTAGGCGAAAAGATAAACCGCTTCTTTTTTATTTTTTAATTACATAGACATTCAGAAAAAAAGACAATCAACTAGTGATCGTCTTTTAGAAAGTTACCAATTAATTTTATAATATTGCTAGAAAATAAGATAAGAGCAAGACCTAAAATATTTACAAAAAAATTGAAATCTAAAAAAATAGCATTAAGAATAACAAGAATCATTCCGATGTATAAAAATATATTAGTGTTAAGTTTATTGATAGGTGTCATGTTTCTATCTCCAATCACTTTTAGAAAAGAGTATCTCTTATTCAATTTGTAGTCAATACCTTAATAAAAATGTCGGCAGAAATAAGAAGAATCAAGATGAAACAGATAGATGTCTATTAATAGTACTAGTATAAAGACAAAAACAATAAGTGAGAAAATTTGTAGTTATAAAAGTATAAAAATTAATCATTCTTATAAAGATAACGTAAAACAACGATGAAAAGAATAAGTGATAAAAACAACCCAACTACGTAAAAAAATAATGCTGAAAGCGATTGATAAAATGTATATTGCACTATTTTTATTATAAAAATTGCTGTTGGAAAAAAAGAAAGTATTAATATAACTGTTTTTCTAGAACGTTTAGTGAAGTAAAAGAAAGAGCTGATACCAATACAAACTGGAATCCAAAATAAAAGCATGCTAAATGTGACCACCGTATCATCTCCTATATAGTTTTATGTCAATTAGGATAATAGCATTTTATCAATTAATAACCAAATATTAAGGATAATAGTTTCTTTCGAATGGACTACAAGCACACCAGAATGAAAAATTCAGAAAACCAGAACTAACTGCAATAAAAGCAAAGTTTAAAAAATACGGTGTTCCTAAAGAAGCAGCGTATAAAGTTGCGAGCAATTGTATTTCCGGCCATCATTCGGGTTGAAAATCCAAGTAGTTAACGAAGAACAAAAAGAAAGTAGATAGATATGAGATTATTAATCGGAGATCTCGCTCGTTCATTAACCAATTGTTGTGTTCTTTCTGAAATTTTACATCTTTAAGTCTTATATCGAGTGATTATCCTTGTGTTAGTATTATATCCGTGTTATAGTAAATAAGTAATCTAATTTGAAACGTAATCTGAGCGATATATTCACACTATAAAAACTCCTTTTACCAAGTAATATTAATTGCAATAAAACACGTATTATATACGTATCAGGAGGAAATATATATGAATAACGGTACAGTAAAATGGTTTAACTCAGATAAAGGTTTTGGTTTCATCACTGGTGAAGATGGAAATGACGTATTTGCTCATTTCTCAGCAATCCAAGGAGAAGGCTTTAAGTCTTTAGATGAAGGCCAAGCAGTTACTTATGATATTGAAGAAGGTCAACGTGGTCTTCAAGCAGTAAATATCGTAAAATAATGTTGAACGTTAACCGCCTCATATGAGGTGGTTTTTTTGTTTATGTTGGTAGAAACAATCCCTCACTGTAATATTAGGTGAGGGATTGTTTTCGTTCATTGATTAAGTTTAACACTATTGTTTGCTTTAGTTTGTTTATTTCTGTCACTCAGTTTTTATCTGAAACCGTCAAATCATAAAGAAGCTACTTTTTTGAGCAAAGGAATTTACATATTTTATCAAAGATGGTTTAATGGTTTAAACTTATAAACCAAAGGAGTGAGCTACAATGATTAGACATGATCGCTTAAAAACAGAACTAGAATCATTGAGTGGTTTTTTAGCAGCTTTAGGAGACACAAAAAGACAATTGATCTTGATTAGATTATTAAATGAAAAAAGCTGTCATGGTTTGCAAGTAGGAGAACTAACTGACGATACAGGTTTATCAAGACCAGCAGTATCGCACCACTTGAAAATTTTAAAAGACGCCGATTTATTGGAGGTCAGAGAAGAAGGAACTAAAAATTTTTACTATTTAAAACACGAAAATAAAAATATATACAAATTAAGAGATTTTTTGAATGATGTAATAGATGAAATGGAGGAGCTAAAAAACAGTGAAGAAAATCCTGATCGTTGAAACAAATGTCAATCAATACAAAGGAACAAATAAAGCTACTGGGCTTTGGCTAGGAGAAACAGTAGAATTTTTAGCAGAAAT
Source organism: Enterococcus sp. 3G1_DIV0629 (assembly GCF_002141285.1). Lineage (NCBI taxonomy): Bacteria > Bacillati > Bacillota > Bacilli > Lactobacillales > Enterococcaceae > Enterococcus > Enterococcus sp. 3G1_DIV0629. Next base: position 902,396 of record NZ_NGLI01000001.1, read on the forward strand.
CTATAAATATCAGTTTGAAGCTGATTTTGTTAGTCCGTTAGGTGGCTATGTGCCGATTGATCCTCGAAGTATGAAAAATCTAGATTCTGATGTTATGGACATTTATTCTAATAAAACATTTATTGAAAAAGGTTTGAAGAATACATTGTCTCCTGCAAACATAAAGAGTGAAAATTATATTGCTATTTACTTTACCGGAGGACATGGTGTCATGTGGGATTTTCCAGAGAATAACGCATTACAAAAAATAGCTAGTGATATTTATGAATCAAATGGATATGTATTATCTGTGTGCCACGGTATAGCAGGTTTATTGAATATCAGACTTGCTAATAATGACTATTTAATAGCAAATAAAAAATTGACTGGTTTTACTAAAATGGAGGAACGATTAGCGATGAAAAGCAAAATAGTTCCTTTTGATAATGAAGAGATGACTGTAAGGAGAAAAGGACATTTTATCAAGAAGCGTTTCTTTAAGAGTCATGTGGTAAAGGATGGACATCTGATAACTGGACAAAACCCGTATTCAACAAGAGAACTAGCACGAACATTCATCAAGGAGGTTATCTAAATGCAAACAGTTATTGGCAGTAATGGCCAAATTGGATACGAATTAGCAAAAGAGCTCAATCAAACGTACGGGAAACAGCTGCGCTTAGTTAGTCGAAATCCGAAATCAATCAACGATACAGACGAACTGATCTCAGCGGATATTTTAGATCGTGAGGCAACTATTCGTGCTGTAGCAGGAAGTGAGATTGTTTATTTTGCTGCAGGATTACCGATGGACTCCGAACAGTGGAAAACAAAATTTGAAATCATGTTAGAAAATGTCATACAGGCTTGTAAAGAAACAAAGGCGAAATTAGTTTTTTTCGATAACACTTATATGTACGAAAAAAATGACACGGAACAATTTGAGGATAGCAAATTTATTTATGATGGTATCAAATCCACTGTTCGAGCTAAAATGGCAGATCGGCTAGTGACTGAAATGGAGAATCCTGACATCGATGTGATGATTTGTCGCGCTCCTGAATTTTATGGACCTAATAAGACGCAAAGTATTACAAACAGTTTATTGTTTAACCGAGTGAAAGACGATAAGACTGCTTTGGTACCAATTTCTGATCAAACTTTAAGGACCTTGATTTGGACACCTGATGCTAGTAAAGCCATGGCGCTTTTAGCAAATCAGCCTGACACTTATAACCAAACCTGGCATCTACCTTGTGATGTAAGTCGAACATATGAAGAGATGATAAAGTTGATGGAAGAAAAGCTGCGCAAACCGGTAAAATATAAAGTGATCAAACAATGGATGTTTGATCTGGGTTCTATATTCAATAAAAATATGCAAGAGCTAAAAGAGTTACTACCTCGATACCATTATAACAACAAGTTTAATTCTGATAAATTTAAAAAGAAATTTCCAGATTTTGAAATAACAACATTCTCCAATGCATTAGACGAATTATTCAAATTAGAAAAGTAATGCTACTCGAGAGAAAAAGCGATAGTTGACATCCGCTAAATATGGAAAGCCAACTATCGCTTTTTTGTTTTATGTCATGGCTAGAATAACAGTTGCCAAGTAAAGCCAAACTTGTCAGTCACCCAGCAAACTTCTGTATACTTCTCGTAATTTTTTTCATGCATCATTACGGTTCCGCTATCTTTTAATGTATGAAATGCTTGATCAAATTCTTCCTGATTATCTACTTCAATCAAAATGGTAGATGCCCAGGTGGAGATAGGTGCAGGGAAATCTTTTGACATATCCAAAAATCCAATTACTTGATTGCCTAATTTAAGTTCGCCTTCAAGGATAAGATCCGATTCCTCTTTACTGGCATCTCCATACCGATTCAACTTGGTGATTTGGGAGTTAGGAAAAGCTTTGTGATACCAATTGATTGCTTCTTCTGCTTGACCATTATACGTCAAAAACGGTAATATTTGCTTCATCTTTTTCCCTCCTGATTCCTTTTTTGAGATCGATTGCAAAGCGATTGTAACATGGAATGGATAAAAAAGACTAAAGATAGGAACTAAATCGAAATGGTGAATTCTCCTGTATAAGTTTCAGGGGATTCTTTAAGTGTTCATGACAAGTTTTTCTTCCGTTAATAATAATCAGTCTAGTATTTATATAAAAAGGCAGACAGCAAATATAATAGGGCAATATGTGCCGGATAAAAGATATAAAAGAAATATTTCATGCCTTTTCCTTTTTGTCCGTTATATAGCAAGATTGGGATGATTGAAAAGATCATTATCCACTGGGTCATACCTAAAAAGAAGAATATTCCAGCAACAAATGAGATGATGACACATTGAATGTTACGGTGATTTCTTGCTAAATAAAGCAAAGGAATCAAAAGAACCATAAAATTATTTTCTGCTAAAAGCAGTGCAGGTAAAAATGATGTAATCAGCATAAAAACAACTTTGTTTTGAAGGATAACAGGACTAGAAAATAACAACGGGATAAATAATGAGAGCAAGATTGGTAAAATGAATAAGAGAATACTTGTAACAATCTTTTTCCAACTTCCTGTATTTTTTCCCTCAGTGAAAAGATCGATTGCATACATCATGACCGTACCAATAAACAGATCTCTGAAAATGTTATTCATCAATACCACTTCATCATAATGGACGATATTACCTAAAAAATAAGTAAAGAAGGCCATAAGAACCATTGAGAGATAAAGTCGCTGCATATATTTCTTTTTATCATGTGTATGTGAGAAGCCTACAACGCTTATAAAAAAGAACAAAGTAGCAACTGGCCTACCAAACCAATCCAGCCAGTCGGGGGCACCAAACGGATAAAACATTTGATGAATGTGATCGATAAACATCAATGTAATCCCTAAAATTTTCAAGTCAAAGGTAGAAAGTCCTCTTTTCAAACGAACAGTATTCAAATTTTTCCCTCCTAATGATTAAATAAATGAAACAAGTGACAATCACATTATTAATGAATTGAAGTCAGAAACACAATCGAAAAGTCGAACATTTTTGTCATGTGAATCGCTACAAAAATCAAAGTAAAATAGAAATCATCTTTGGAATATCAGAGATTGGAATATCAGAGAGTAGTAGAGAATAACAGATTATAACTATAATTAAATTATGTAAACTTTATATCGAAAAATAATTTATATATCAATACACCATGTACCAAAAAAAAATTTAACTTGTTTAGACATTTATCTTTTTATTCAATTTGTATGATGAAAAGATCTACGCCAAATAAAAAGCTTCCAGCCAAAATTGACTGGAAGCTTATTTTTTTCTGAAATATCCTAACACACAAATGAAAAAGATGGCCGAAGCTAATAAACCGATTTCGTAGTAAAACAATGAAATACCAGAGTCATAATAATAAAATCCTCTGATTTTATGGATAAAATAAATCATCGGACAAGCAGCTAAAAGTAAGTATTTGTTGGGCTTTTTGAATAAGTAAAAGAAAACACTGGTCATTATGATGAATGGTATCCAAAATAAAAGTTTACTTAAGACAATCAAATGATCAACTCCCATATTTTTTACCAAGAGAGATCATACCATCTTTATCGCTAAAACAAAATATTTTTTTGTGCCTTTTGAAATTTTAATTAGGATCATGGAATTGGTTCTGAATAACTATAAAATTCAATTAGAAATCACTTTGTTCTTATCAAAAATATCGCCTCTCATTCATGGAGAGGCGAAAGTTCCTAGTTTAACTCGATTTTTTTCGTTTCTTTTGGATGATGCGCCGTTTTAGGTAATGCTAATTTCAGCACACCATTTTTAAAGGTTCCGGTGATTTTTTCTTCATCAACATCAGGAAGATAGAATGAACGTTTGTAAGAGACCGAGTGTCTTTCTTTCCGTACGTAGTTGCCATCTTCTTTATCTTCCGTATGGGACTCGTGATTGGCGGAGATCGTCAAAGTGTTGTCTGAATATTCAACTGTTGTGTCTTCTTTGTCACAGCCAGGCATATCAGCTGTTAGTTTGTATTCTTTTTCATTTTCAACTAAATCTACTTTTGGATAACTTGAAACACCTAAAAAATCATTGAACGCTGGACTAAACACATCATTGAAATCAGGGAACATGTCGCGAATGCTAGGTACATTTGCCATTTTTGATCATCCTTTCAATAGAGTATTTTTTTATTTATCCCTATTTACGTAATAACTCTATTTTGAAAAAAATGCAAGTATAACGGTTGCCTTTGTGAAAGTTTCATCTAGTGAATTACAAAGGTTATCTTTCTAATTTGAGAAAGGGTTTGCTAGAATAATAGTAAGAAAATAATTTGGAGAGGAGAAAATATGGCAAAAACCAAAAATCCCTATTGGCGAGAAGAAAGCAGAATCTATCATTTAGAATTAGAAATCGCTAGGACAAGCAATCCACAAAAGAAACGTGAACTCGGCTATCTTTTAGAAAAAGAAAAAACAGCTTTGCAGCAACGAAAATGGCGAGATCGAGAAGCGCGAAATTACCAAATAAAAACGATACGTAAAACCCGTAGAAGAAAAATCGTCTATTACACATGTTGTATAGCAGGAATCATCATCGTGTCATTTTTTATAATAAGCAAATTCTTTTACCCAAATATAGAAAAATTGGATTTAGAAAACCATTCGGCGACTAATTTTATTACACAACTGACCAAAAGCGAAGTGGATACCACAAATTTAACAAGAGAGCAAGTAGAAAAGTGGGCATACTATCATTTGAAGTTAGAAGATCCAACTATTGTAAGCGCTAACTATTGTTGGTTTGACGTTCGTATCAATCAAGTTAGAGAAGTAGAAGTAGATATTTTTATGGAAGAAGTAGCTGTAGCAAACTATGTAGTTGACGCAAATGGTCACTTATATCGTATGACTGCATCTGACAAAAAAATGGTGGCGAATAAATGGGACGTACCAGAGAATTTTGAAATAGAAAACGCGAACGATTGAGATACTCGTTCGCGTTTTTTCAAAATAAAATAGCGTTAAAACACACAATGGACAGACAGAAATGTGAAACTTTCTATATCATCAAAGCGGTGTGCCGTACGCATCAGTAATCGAAATCACTCCATCTGGGGACACTCGATAGAAACCGACACTTCCTGATCCTCCTTGGGCACGAGTCTGCTTGCTAGAAGTCGTGAACAAATAATCTTTATCGATTTTTTGATAAAAGCTAGTAACGATATCTTCACTTTGTAATTCGGAACGATGGGCAATAAGAAATAGAAGTGCTTCATCAGAGTTTTCCAATGGAAGAGAAGGTTCAGTTCTTTCTTGCATTTCAGATGTTGAAGAAATGGGAGACGACTGAATGCTTGATTGGCTATATTGAGAATCTACATTACTAGTATTAGTCGAACCGACCTCAGTTGTTGAATTGATTAGTGAAGATTCATTGAGAGAATTCTTTGTAGCATTTCCACAGGCTGAAAAAAGTAGTGCAACCCCCAACAATCCTATGTAAAGCCCTTTATTCATGATGGTACCTCCTAAAATAGATTATCTTAATTCAGTATACCACTTCCCGTGTGGAATCAGATGACTTCAAATGAAAAAACCTTCCCACTAATGGGAAGGTTCATGAAGATAATAGCTTTTTTAATAATTATAGCTTTCTAATATCTTTCATCAACTTTTCTAGTAATCATAGGGAAAAATTTCAAGCAGTAGATCGCACAAATACCTACGACGATATAAATGATCTTCGCAAAAATAGTTGTTGAACCACCAGCAATCATAGCTACTAAATCAAGTTCGAACAAGCCTACCAATAGCCAGTTCAGCCCTCCCACAATCAATAAAGTTAATGCAATAGCATCTAAAGTTTTCATTAGAATTCTCCTTTCTTAAATGATAAAATAATTATATATCAAAAAGAGAAACATTGCTTATATAACGCTCAGTAATTTTAGCAAATGATGCAAAAAGAGGAAAAATAAGTAAAAGTATCGCAGATAATGCCTTCAATCAAAAAAGAAATCGACTTACAAAACGACTGATTTTCAACATTGACAGTCAGAAATACTTGATGAGCTCCGATGAGGAATGACTTGCGGACTCACTTATCCATAAAATAAACGATAGCCTTCTCGAAAACTCGAGAAGGCTATCTGACGATTCAATATTCATTAATTTAAAGTTTCGGTGACTATTACTAACTATTACTTATTTCTCATTTAAACGATGTATTCCCTAACCTCTAATACATCCTTGTAACTCTGAAGTTACGCCAGTTTTGAATAAATTTCATAAAAACAAATGAAAAGTGTCGCATAAAAATATCTTTCGTGTTTCTTTAGTATAACAGAATAAGAAGAAAAAGTCCATAAGGGATATTTTTAGCTCATTTTAAAATAACTTTTTAATCAGGTTTAAGTTTGCTATACTTGTTTTTGAGGTGATTTGGCAAGTGAAAAAAAAGATTGGAATAGTAATATTATTCACTGTTTTATTAACAGGATGTGTTTCATTAGCGAATAATTGGTTGGAACATGAAGGAACTTACTTAGTGGCTCATCGTGGTGCACACGTTATTGCGCCTGAGAATACGGTGGAGAGTATCCATCAAGCAAAAATATTAGGCTACCAAGCAGTCGAAATTGATGTTCGGACAAGTAGAGACGGCGTGAATTTTTTGATGCATGATGACACATTGGATCGAACAACAGATGGAACGGGGAAACCAGAGACATACACGATTAAACAACTAAAGAAGTTTAATTTAGATACGAAAAACTATCCAGAATACGTAAATAAAAAAGTTAAGATACCTACTTTTGAAGAAGCCGTAAAGGAAATCAAAAAAAATAACTTGATTGTCAATGTGGATGGTTCAAAAGGAAACTGGCAGGATGAACATTTTGTGAATGACATCGTAAACACGCTAAAACAAAATAATGTGTATGAACGTTCATTTTTTGTACTGACGGATAAAAAGATCCGAGACGAAGTCGTAAAGAATCATCCTGACTGCACAGTATCTTGGTTATATGACCAAAAAAATAAACTTGAAGATGAGATTGAACAAGTAAAAAGTTATAAAAAAGCGTTGCTCTCAGTATCTAATGATGCTGCTACAGAAGAAACAATCAATAAACTAAATAAATCTGGAATCGAGTATCAAGTGTATGGTGTGAATGACGTTAAACGATTTGAAGTGTTAAAAAAATCATCCGTTCCAATCGTAGAAACGGATGAAATCAATCCTAGTGATTTATAAAAATAGAATAATTAATTATGTCCGTTTCTTTTAAAGAAGCGGATATTTTAATGGAATGAATACCATTTATCGAGAAATCAATGTTTTTCTTTTTGTGAATAATAAAGATCAACTACAATATTTTGAGGGTGGTTACCGAAATGGCGCCCAAAAATCGTCAATCCGCCTTTGTTCTTAGCCTCTTTGTCGACACTGATTCTGAATTTGATAAAAGGGGAGTGCTGCAATTTTAAATCAGAGAGATTGATTATTGATAGCTGCTCTCCATCTATCCCGGTGTCTTTTGTATTGATGCGCAAGTGCTTTAACATACCGTATTGGCTGAAGCGACTGTCCCACCAGTCAGGCGTCAATCTTCCGCGGACGTCGGAGTAATTGCCTTTGGCGGTCCAAGTGCCAACTTTTACATCATTGATATAAAAGGAAATGTCGCTTGGCCAGTTGTTGTTGGAAACTGGGAATTCAGAAGAAAGCTCTAGAGAAATATCCAATAGTTCCGGTTGATCAGAAGCTTCTAAAGGATTAGGAAAAATATATTCTACATACCCATCTGAAAACCACAAAAGGGAAGCATCGACTCGTTCGTTTGATACGAATGAACGCAAGTCATCCATTTTTCCAATCACTTTTTCAGGACTAGCTAATCCGCAAGAAGGCCGCACAGAAAAATCCGAAAAATAACCCAAAGCAATCTCGTGGCTCTTTTTTTTATAAGGGAGATAGATTTGTTGAGGGAAGTGGATTTCTATTTTGTCCACAGATAAAGAATAAATCTTCTTTCGATTGTCTTCCTCCACTTCGCTAAGTTCCAAAAGAGAAATAAGTGAAGCTTCTTCAAGAACTTTCAAGTGACGAGAGATGATGGCTTTGCTTAAATTCATTTGTTGTGCTAGTTCACTAGAAGTCTGCGGTTTTTGTGCTAGTTTATCCAATATGATTAATCGAGTTTCTGCTGATAGTGCCTTGTAAACAAGAAGTGAATCTAGATCAAGGGAGAGTTCCATGGCGGATCTCCTTTCTTTTTATTTCGTTTCAAGTTTACTATATATAGAACTTTTGTACAAACCAAATGTAAATATAAACCATTTAGTTTACTGTTTTTAATCCTCTTAATATCCTTTTGACAGCGTTTTCTTTCGTGTTTTATGATTTAATAAACAAGTTGTTTAATAAAAAGTAAACGAAAGAGTTGACTAAAAAGGAGAGAGGAAAATGAATTTAAGAAAACAATGGATGGCATTATCTGTAGCAACACTTGCAATAACCGGTTTAGCTGCTTGCGGTGAGGGAAATACTTCTTCAGGAAACAAAAATGAGATTCTTTTATGGTCTTCTGCTACGGGACCAGATGGGGAGAAGATAAAAAAGAATATCGACGAATATAATCGAACAAACCCCGATTTCCCTGTAAAATTTGTTTCAATGGCTGCTGATACATTTACTTCTCGGCTCACTACTGCTGGAAAATCAGGAAGAGGAGTCCCAGATATTGCGCTTGTTGCATCCGAAGCCCTTCCTACTTATAAGAATCAGGACATGCTTGAAACTTGGAATGAAATGATAGCGGATACAGAATTAAAAAAAGAGAATTATGTAGAAATTGCTTGGGAAGTAGGAAAATTAGAAGAGGATCAATATGGTATCCCAGCAACGATGGGCTCGTGGATCATGTATTACAATAAGGATCTAGTAGAAAAATACCATCCTCAAGCGTTAGATGATGAGATCATCACCTACCAAGAGATAGAAGAAGCCGGACAAAAAGCAAAAGAAGATGGGATATATAGTTATGGGTATACTTGGGGGATGCAGAACTATTCGAACCTTTATCAGCAGATGGGAGGAGAATGGCTAGATAGCGGGAATAACATCGATATAAACAATGAACATTCGTATCGAACAGTAGAAGAATTCAAAAAGCTTCATGATAATAAGTTGATGGTTCCAGAAGGTGAGGATGCAAATAAATTATTTTTGAATCAAAGACTCCTCTTCTTACCAGAAGGAACGTGGATGTTGGGACAAATGGAAAAAATTAGTGATTTTCAATGGGGAGCGACCTTCACACCACAATGGGATGCAGAAAATCTTGTTCAAGGAACAGGTGTTGATCAATTCGCAATGTTCAAAACGAGAGAGGAACGTTCGGACGATAAAAAAGCTGGTATGGTCGAATTTTTGACTTGGTTGCAAAGCAATCAATTGGAATGGATCAAATCAGGAGCAAACCCTACTTCATTAGCTATGTTAGAGAATGAATCGTATACGGATATGCCTCAATCATTTTTATTGGCGACTGAAAAGGGTCAGGAAGCTTTATCGGTAAACGATCAAGATGGTCTTTCTTATGTATTTGCTGAGTATGATAATCGTTCTTGGGATATGATTACCGGAATGGCGGATATTAAAGAAACTTTTGAAGAAATCCAAAAAGTAGTGGATGAAAAAATGAAGTAACCGAAAGAAATCGAACGAATCTGAAGTGAGAGGAGTGCACAAATATTGAAGAACAAAGGGAAAATAAGTGTGTGGCCTGCTTTATTTATTGGTCCGCATATGCTTTTATTTGTCCTATTTTTTCTTATTCCAACAATGATTGGTATTTACGTATCAATGACAGAATGGGATCTATACAGTCAGCCTGTATTTGTTGGATTAGATAACTTTCGGACGTTGCTATGGGATACAGATTCTATTTATCATACTCAATTCATCAATGGATTCAAAAACACGATGCTTTTTGCTTTATTGTCAGTTCCGCTATGTATCGTGATTCCATTAGGTTTAGCCGCAGCGTTATCAGCTAAACCAAGACTTGCCCGTTTTTTTCAATCCATTCTTTACTTGCCTACATTATTCGCTATTTCAGCTGTAATGATCATCTGGGGGTTTTTACTTAGTCTTTCTTTTGGACCTATCAAAGAGCTCTTTGGATTTGATGTTCATTTAACAGGTACGCAACCATGGGCTTGGTTAGCGATAGTAGCTGTAACGATTTGGTGGACAGCAGGAGGTAATCTCATCATCTATACTGCAGCGCTTAGCAATGTTTCCCGAGAATTGCTAGAAGCAGCAGAGTTGGATGGTGCAAACAACGTCACTAAATTTTTCAAGATTTCTCTCCCGTCTATCAAAAATCAATTGTTGTTTACGACAGTTATGACGACGATTGCTCAGTTTAATATTTATGGGCAGCCTTTGATGCTGACAGGGGGTGGCCCAAATAATTCAACACGCGTCTTGATGATGTATATTCAGGAAAATGCTTTTGGAAGCAGTACATCAGTAGCGGGAATGTCCTCCGCGATGGCTGTTCTTTTAGGGTTAGCTATCATGATCGTATCTATATTCCAGTTTGTAAGCATGAAAAAACTAGAAAAGTAGAGGACAGAAAATGAAAGAAAATAAACTAGGTAAAAAAATCGCTTTTTTCTTGCTTCTAGCTGTTTGTATCATTTGGTTGTTCCCTTTGATCTGGGCTGTCTTCACTTCCTTCAAACCAGAAATGGAGATCCAAGCAACAGGTTTCAGTTTGTTACCACAGCAATGGACTTTAGCAAACTATTTGCAGCTGATGGGTAATGAATCGTCTCCCGTTTTTCGATGGTTTGTCAATTCGCTGATTATTTCACTTTCGCATATGCTATTAGTACTTTTTATCGTATCTATGTCTGCATACGGCTATACTCGTCTAACTTTTAAAGGTCGAGAGGTGATCTTTTCTCTTCTTTTAGGCACGATGATGTTTCCAACAGTAATGAATCTTATCCCTAATTTTAAGATCATTGATATGCTTGGTTGGACGAATACGTTTATGGCTGTCATCGTTCCTGGTGCAGCAGGTGTCTACAATATTTTTCTAGTGAGGCAATTTATTCTTGGAATCCCAAAAGAGCTAGACGAATCGGCAGTTGTTGATGGAGCAAATGAATTTCAAATCTTTTATTATATCATCCTGCCTTTGATCAAACCCGTATTGACAGTCGTTGCTTTATTCAGTTTTACCAGTTCATGGAATGATTTTCTTTGGCCTTCTATCGTTATCAATGATATAGATAAATTGCCAATTACTCCAGGATTACAGCTGCTGCAAGGTCAATATCTGACCTACCCAGGGATAGGTGCTGCAGGCGCGTTGTTGGCGCTTGTTCCTACATTCGCACTTTATTTAGTCGCACAGAAAAGCTTTATGAAATCAATGTCCCTACAAAGCGGGATCAAGTAAAGGAAGGTACGTTTTGATGAATAAAACCGAGTATCCAAGACCACAATTTGTTAGAAAAAAATGGCAGAATCTGAATGGAGAATGGCTTTTTGCGTTTGATGATCAATGTGTTGGAATGAAAGAAAAATGGGGGAGCCATCCGAAATATTATGATCAGAAAATCCTTGTTCCTTTTGTATATCAATGCCTGGAAAGTGGGATAAATGATCAAACGCCTCATGATATTGTTTGGTACTACCGTGAATTTGACATAAACAAACAGGATGGTCAGAGAGCAATCCTTCATTTTGGCGCTGTAGATTATTATGCGGATATATTTGTGAACGGACATCATGTCGGACGACATAGCGGTGGACATACCTCTTTTTCGTTTGATATAACCGATTATTTGACAAATGAAAAGCATCAGCAACTATCAGTAAGAGCAGAAGATCCTCATAAAGATGAGAGTATTCCGCGCGGAAAGCAATTTTGGCAAGAAAAACCTGAGGGAATCTGGTACACCAATTCAACGGGTATATGGCAAACTGTCTGGCTGGAAGTGGTGGAAGATGTTTATTTTTCGAACCAATTTCCATCATGAAGGTTGGTCTTGGACACCAGAGACACCCAATTTATTTGATGTAGAATTTGTATTGAAGCAAAAAGAAAACATAAAAGATGTTGTTTCCAGCTATTTTGGTCTGAGAAAGATACATCAAGAAAACGGAATGATTTATCTTAACAATAAACCGTACTATCAGAAGCTAATATTGGATCAAGGATATTGGCCAACTGGTTTAATGACTGCCCCGACTGATGATGCATTAGCAAAAGATATCCAAGTCGCAAAAGAAATGGGGTTTAACGGCTGCCGCAAACACCAAAAGACGGAAGATCCCAGATTCCTCTATTGGGCGGATAAACTTGGCTACCTTGTTTGGGGAGAATGTGCGGCACCTGCTGTGTTTACACATGATTCCAGCAAACGTTTGATGCAGGAATGGACAGAAATCGTTGATCGCGATTATAATCATCCGTGTATTGTTACATGGGTACCGATCAATGAAAGCTGGGGAGTACCTAAAATTTCGTTTGACCGCCAGCAACAGCATTTTTCTCAATCGCTGTACCATTATCTGCATAGTCTGGATGCGACTCGTCTTGTTATTTCAAACGATGGCTGGGCAATGACGGAGACAGATATTTGTGCCATCCATCATTATGGACATGGAGAGGAAAAAGAGGAAGATAAGTATCAAGATTTCGTCACAACCTTAAGTACAAGAGAAGATTTGCTTAATCGACCGTCTACTCCGTGGCCAATATTTGCTAACGGGTTTATATATCAAGGTCAGCCCATTTTGTTGACAGAATTCGGCGGCATTGGTTTTGATTTTTCTGGGCAAAAAGGCTGGGGATATACCTCTGTGAAAAATGAGGTTGATTTTATCAAAAACTACCGGCGGATCATAAATGCTGTATATAGATCAAAGGGACTTTGGGGATTTTGTTATACGCAATTGACAGATGTAGAACAAGAGATCAATGGCTTGTTGACCTATGATCGACAACCAAAATGTGACTTGAAGGAAATAAAAAAAATCAATGATTCTTTCCGTACGCCGTACCTAGAATAATAATAAAACAGACGACAGAGGCTGTGAAAACAGTGTTCTGTTCTTAATATTAGAGAAGCAAAACAGAAAAATAGCTACTTAAATTTTATTGTTTTTGAATACTATTTATTTAAATAAGGGGATGTGCCATCACTTTTGCCACATCCCCAATTGGGTCAAACTTGTTTAGTTGAATATATTTTTTACATAAGGATCCTTAATAGTTACATTGTCTTTTTTCATCACTTTATGGATTGTTTTATCCATGAATTCCGTATCAAGAGTTTTTGTTTCCGTGGCGATTTTTTCTAGCTCTGATTTGTATTTATCTTTATTAGAACCTTTATCCTGTTTTTTTACCATTTTTACTAGATAATAGCTTTGCTGATAAGTCGTTGGATCTGTTACAGGAATGATATCAGAAACTTCCCCGTTGTTTAATTGAAATGCTGCTTTTTTTACTTCAGTAGGAATCCCTGGATTGGTTGAATCAAAATTCATTTTTCCATCAGTTTCCTTTAGTGTTTTATTTTTTCCATAAGCTTGAACAAGCTTGGAGAAATTTTCCCCTTCGTTTGCTTCTTTTTTTGCTTTATCTGCTTCTTCTTTAGTCGAAAATGGGATGATCTGTGTACTAACTTCTGGATGGAATTCTTTCCAAGCAGTGTCTAGCTCTTTATCTGTTAATTTTACATTGGCTTTCAAACCGTACTGGAAAGCCAGCATCTGTTTCAAAAGTTTCTTATATGTCTCTTCCGTTTGGCCAACTGCTTTTAATTGTTCCTTGTAGTTTGGACCAAGTTTTTTGATTTGTTCATTATATTCTTTTGTTACTTCCTTTGAAGAAATCTTTTTTCCGTATACATCATCAAATGCTTTGAAGACGATCATTTTTTTTAATAGTGTTTGATTGTTTGATTTAACTTTTGGGTTATCATAAAAATCCTGAACTGTAAGTGTTCCACCTTTAAACGTTGCAATTGTTTCATTGGACTTGCGACAACCTGAGAATAGCAAAATAGCAAATGCTGAAAGGCACATAATCAGTAGTTGTTTTTTCAAAAAATTTCCCATCCTTTCCTTATTAAAGACAGTCTAACAGAAGAACCAGGCAGACAGTCTTTCATTTTCGTAAGGTTGCTGTAGGTATTCTTAGTTCGTAAAAATCTATTCTCTCTATGATGGAGAACATTTAGATAGTTTTCACGAGACAAGAAAGAAAAGGGTTGTTACACTTAATATAAAGGAGGGATGAAAGATGATCAGGATTATTCGGTTGATTGGATCTGTTTTAATAGTCTTAGTTGGTTTTGTTTTAGGAATTCTTGTCAATAATGCACTTGCGGATATGTTTATCGGAGACAGTGAATGGATTGGAGCAATTGCTGGTACGGTTGGACATTTAGTTGTTTTTTTACTAGCTTTATTTCTTGCTAGTAAGATAGAAGGGAAAAAAGTGGAAGATTATGGTATTTCTGGACGAGGAAAAGACTGGGGATATTTAGCGGGAGGTCTCGTTGTTGGAATTGGAGTGTTTCTGCTTATTACTAGTCCATTATATTTGATAGGGGCGTATCGGTTAGATTCAGGAAACGCAAACATTGTGCCGCTGATCACGAGTTTTATTTTATTTATTGCAGTGGGGGCATCCGAAGAGCTTTTATTCCGTGGCTTTTTTCAGCACCAGCTGCTTAGATTTGGTCCGTTAATAGCAATGATTGGATCTGCTGCATTATTTGCTCTTTTGCACGGATTGAATCCTAACATGACATTTCTGGCAGTTTTCAATATCTTTTTAGCAGGTTGCTTTTTCAGTGCACTTATCTACAGTACAGAAAGTTTATTTACGGCCATCGGTGCTCACATTACTTGGAATTGGACACAAGGAGCTATTTTGGGTATACCAGTCAGCGGAACGCAAGAACAAGGTTTTTTCTCCACTCTGGTTCAATCGCAAAACACAATAATTACTGGGGGAAACTTTGGAGCTGAAGCGTCTATATCGACTACATTATTCTTGTTAGTCTTGATTGTTGGTTTGTTACTCTATGCATATAAAACAAAGCGGATGAAGAAATACACTGCTGTTTATCAATAAAAGATGAAGAAAGCAAGGCTGATATCGGTCTTGCTTTTTTAAGTCTGTCATTGATTAAACTAAAAAGTAAACAAATTCAAGCGAATACACGACATTTTTTGTTAGATATTCACAACTGACTGTCGTGTTCTCATCATTTTCATTTTATATAATTCCTTTATCAAATAGAAGGTAATTATATGGAGAGTGATAGAAATGAAGAAAACAGCGACCGTATTATTTGTTATTCTTGGGCTAAGTATAATTGCAGCAATGATTGGAATCAGTACTTCTGCAAATGAACGAGCAAATGAGAATCTTTCATTTACTGTGAAAACTGATCGGATCGTTTATGACATGACACAACAAGTCATTACTATTCCGGTTAAACCAAACAAAAGCGTGAATGCTAGTGATGTACATGCTGTTCTAACATATGGTTGGGATGGTAATGGAAGTTCAGAAAAGGTTATTGGGGAAGTTTATTTAAAAGACGTACAATGGACCGCTGGTATTGAGTATACAATAATGATTTCTGCAGAACTATCGATTGATGAGATCAAGAGTAAAGATAAAGTTGATTTGATTGTTTTTTATGATGAACAGATGACGATTACGGAGAATTTGAAACCAAACAGTTGGACAGTTGTTGGACCGCCAAGCAGTACGGATAGCACAAGTAGTGAAAGCAGTACAGAAAACACGAGCAGTGAAAGCAGCACAGAAAACACGAGCAGTGAAAG